>CAZNNO010000059.1:0-21238 GCA_964574435.1 uncultured Opitutaceae bacterium | reverse complement strand
TCTTCTTGGCGTTGTCCCAGGCGCCGCCGGCGTTGGCCATGAAGATGGCCTGGAAGAGCCCGAAGAAGGCGATGCCGATCAGGTAGCCGATGAAGAAGTACGGGTCGAAGAACGCGAGCGACAGGGCGAAGCAGAACACGACGATGAAGATGTTGATCATCCCCTTCTGCGCGTACTGCGTGCAGATGCGCACGACCTCCTTCGAGGCGGCCACCGAGGCCGTCGTGGCGTCGAGCTTCATGTTCTCCTTGATGTAGACGACGCCCCGGTAGGCGCCCGTCACGACCGCCTGCGTGCTGGCGCCCGTGAACCAGTAGATTACGGCGCCGCCCATGAGCAGGCCCATCATCGACTCGGGGTGGACGAGCGAGAGTCGCTCAATCGTGTCGGGATGCAGCCTCTTGAGCAGCATGATGATGCCGAACACCATCGTCGTCGCCCCCACGACGGCCGTTCCAATCAGGACCGGCTTCGCCGTCGCCTTGAACGTGTTCCCGGCGCCGTCGCTCTTCTCAAGCTGGTGCTTGGCGTGGGCGAAGTCCGGCTTGAACCCGAAGTCCCTCTCGATCTCCGCGGAGATGTCCTTCTTGGACTCTATCTGCGAGAGCTCGAAGACCGACTGCGCGTTGTCCGTCACCGGCCCGAAGCTGTCCACCGCGATTGTCACCGGGCCCATGCCGAGGAAACCGAAGGCCACGAGGCCGAAGGCGAAGATCGGCGCCGCAAAGCGGAACTCCTCGGGCATGATCGAAAGGAGCGACGGCTGGCTCGAGATTAGGTACGCCCCGAACATGAGCGAGAGGATGACGAGCCCCGTCCAGAACGCCGAGAAGTTGCCCGCCACGAATCCGGATAGGATGTTGAGCGAGGCCCCTCCCTGCTTCGAGGAGGTCACGACCTCCTTGACGTGCCGGCTCTCGGTCGAGGTGAAGATCTTCGTGAACTCGGGGATCAGGGCCCCGGCGATCGTGCCGAAGGAGATGATCGTCGCCAGGACCCACCAGAGGTCCGGCGGGCACAGGGGGTGCTTGGCAAGCAGGAGATAGGTCGAGACGTAGGTGATGGCGATGGAGACAAGCGAAGTGATCCACACGAGGTTTGTCAGCGGCTGCTCCAGGTTGAAGTCCCTCTTGCCCCCGAAGAGCGCCTTGTTGAGGGCGGCGTTGATGAAGTAGCTCGCGAGCGAGGTGATGATCATCAGGATGCGCATCGCGAAGAGCCAGACGATCAGCGTGCCGCAGAGCGCCGGGTTCGAGACAAGCGCAAGGGCAAGGAAGGCGATGAGAGCGACGCCGGTGACCCCGTACGTCTCAAAGCCGTCGGCCGTCGGCCCTACCGAGTCTCCCGCGTTGTCGCCCGTGCAGTCGGCGATGACGCCGGGATTGCGCGGGTCGTCCTCGGGCAGGTTGAAAATGATCTTCATCAGGTCCGCTCCAATGTCGGCGATCTTGGTGAAGATGCCGCCGCAGATCCTGAGGGCCGAGGCCCCGAGGGATTCTCCGATCGCGAATCCGATGAAGCAGGAGCCCGCGAGCTCGGTCGGCAGGAACGCGAGGATGCAGATCATGAAGAAGAGCTCGATGGCGACCAGGAGGAGGCCGACGCTCATGCCCGACTTCAGGGGGATGAGGAGGGTCGCCAGGGCGTTGCCCTTCAGGGCGGAGAAGGCCGCGCGCGAATTGGCGACCGTGTTGATCCGGATCCCGAACCAGGCCACACCATAACTCCCGAGAATTCCAAGGATCGAGGCCAGGAGGATGACAACCACGTGCCCGGCCGACTGGCTGGAAAGGACGTAGAAGTAATACGTCATGCACACGGCGATCAGCAGCCAGAGGGCGGCGAGGAACTTGCCCTGCTGGCCCAGGTACGTCTTGCAGGTCTCCCATATGATGTTGGACACGGCCGACATCGAGGAGTGCACGGGCAGGTTCCGTGTCTGGATGTACTGGATCCAGCCGAAGATCATTCCGGCGGCGCAGACGACGAGACCCGTCATCAGCACCGCTGATCCGCTAAGTCCTCCGCCAAAGAACGATACGGCGTTCAGGTCCGGTATCTTAATATCCGATTCGCTGGCGCGAAGGGATGGAATGAGGGATGAGGCGAGTATGGCAGCGGCGCTAAGATGCCATGCTTTGTGTGTTTTCATGATGGGTAAGGGGGTTTGTATCTTTGGACCCAATTTACCCGTGGCCCTCTGGGGCGGGCGAGTCTTTTGTGGCTGCGCCCCCCTTTAATCTGACCAATGGATTGCGTTTAGCAGTTCCGCGAGGTGAAAGCCCGCCTTGGCCAGCCGCTCTGTGGCTATGGGCACGCAGACCTCGTCATAATGGGGGGGGAAAGTGATCTTAATACTCTTGATTCCGCCCTTTGAATCGGGGGCTTCGGCGCCGAAAACGATGCCCGAATAGGCTGTCCGGGCGGCCGCAAGGCTCTCTGTGGCCCAGCCTTCCGCCCAGTGATGGTAGTCCCCGGCGCTCTTCCAGGCCGTGGCGCCCTCCGAGGCCCTCTTTTCGAGGACCGCCGCGATCGCCTCCGGGTCCTTAGAGCCCGCCACCTTGTCGACAAGGTCCGTGTCCCAGTAGGCATGCAGCTCGTCAAACCGCGAGGGCCCGAAAAAGTCGGTGTTTCCGCCCTTGTCATTGGGGAGGCCCTTGGCCGCGGCCGGGTCGGTCACGAGGGTCACGGAGCCGCCAGCGGCCACCTCGAAGTACCCGTTGCCGACATGGAGCGGCTGGTGCAGGTCGCCGACGAAGTGGACGAGCATGCAGAGCGCCTCGCGCTTCGTGATCCTCCTGTCGCCGGCCCCTTCGAGGACGCTGACGGCCTCGCCGACCATGTGGACCACGTCGTGGTCGTTTGCAAACGGGTCGCCGGGCTCGTAGGCCGCCGTGCCGAGGGGCAGGTCGACGTAGTGCCACTCGTTGTTATGCGGGAACTCGGCGTTGAACTTGAGCGCCTCGGGATCCGAACCCAGGGGCCCCGTGTGGAAATAGGCGCTCCGGAGCTCGTCCATCCATGAGGCGATGGATGCCATGTCGTCGCTTCCAAGAATCGCCGCCACGTGGCGGCGGGCATCCGGGGACAGGTTCTGCTCGGCGACAAGCGCGATCGCCCTGTGGCCCTCCGCGCCCCAGGGGAACGCCGGTGCGGCAAAGGCCAGAGCCAGGATTGATGCGGCAAACGCCCTCGCAGATTGATGGTTCATCTACCGCCGAAGTTCGTCCTTTCCCGGCGCGGTTGGAAAGCCTATTTTCCGCGCCCCCAACGCTGACGCCGATGCCGACCGCCGAGACCCCCAAGCCCCCGTATTACGCCGTGATTTTCACCTCGCAGCGGACGGACGGCGACAGGGGCTACGGGGAAATGGCGGGGCGCATGGAGGAACTCGCCGCCGGCCAGCCTGGGTACCTGGGCATCGAGAGCGCGAAGGGGCAGGACGGCTTCGGCATAACGGTTTCCTACTGGTCGGATGAGGCGGCCATAGTCCGCTGGAAAGCCAACCTGGAGCATCGGGAGGCCCAGGATGCGGGTCGGAAAACCTGGTACGCAGGCTACACGATCCGGATAGCGAAGGTTGAGCGCGCGTACGGGTTTGTCCCATCCGGGGGCGGCTGACGCTTCAAGGCTCGCAATCCGCTCCCCGATTCCCAGAGATTGTACGCACCCCAGCCCGGGTGGCGGAATGGTAGACGCTTCGGACTTAAAATCCGATTTCCGCAAGGAAGTGTCGGTTCGAGTCCGGCCCCGGGCACCAGGGCGGGAACAGCGCTCAAGGGACAGAGGGAGGGCCGGCCGGCGGCGATGAGAGACGCACGCTGCCAAGCCAAATGCCGCTCCCGGCCGCAGGGGCCTCAGGAGCGGCTAGCGCCAGGCGTGCTGCCGGCGGAGCATGGCGAGTCCTGCGAACGCACCACCGACAAGGCAGAGGGTCATGCCGCCGTCGGGAACGGATTGCGAGGCTCCGGGCAGCGTCCAGCTGAATACGGCATTGACCGAGCCTGTGGCGTCGAGGGCGCTGCCGCCGTAGTTGCTTTGTTCCTCCAGTCCCAGCGTATAGGTCTACCCGGCGACGACGGGGGCCACAAACACGCCGCTGCTGCTGGGGTCTTCGTTGCCTGTGTAGAGACAAAGGCCAGGATAAGACGGTGAAGCTATGCCGAACATGCTGAATCCCTGCAGTCCGAAGAGATCGCCCGTCATCGTGACGTCGTAATCCAGGACAAAGTTCCCGGACTCCGTGGCCTTGAATTCGAAGCCCCAGTTTGGAGGGGTCCCGACGGTTTCATACAAATCGTCCGGATTTCCCCCGAATGGTATATTGTTCACTGCCACGGCAACGTAGCTCGCCTCTTGTGTGGTGGACAAAGAGTAGTCCGAGGTGAAGGTGCCTGAAGTCCCGTTGGGGGCCCACGTGGCTGTTTCGCTCATTGTGGCTGTACCCGATGACGAGCCATAGCCTGCATTTGCTGATTCGGTCGCAGAGGTGCTGACGCTCAGTGGGGAAGCGGGGGTGGCATACCAATTCTCCGTCTGCGTTGAGGTGACCGGCGACGGCTCGGGGAGATTGACGTTATAGGCGATAGTCCGGGAGTACGCCGATATGCTTCCCTCGATCGGCTGTGCGAGGGCCGCTCCTGTTGCAATGGACGCCCACACGGCCAGCGCCGCCGGTTTGGAAGCCGTCTTCAGGATGCCAAACAGGAAGCGCGCGGCTCGCGCCTGGCGAATCGCGCGTTTTTCGCCGGGTATCGACTCGAGAAACAGGAGGTGATGCGTTTGCATTGGAATGTCTTATGTGGAAGGCTTCTGGCCCCGGGGCGACGGCGTCTGGTTCGGTGAGTGCGCACGATGTGCCAATGGAATAAGGCAAGAAAATGGCGAAGAATTTCGGTCGGCCTGCATATTGATTTCAATGGCGCCGCGATATATTGTGCCATAACGGGTTGCGGTCTTTATTGGGCCGCGTCTGATGGGCGCTCCTCGGCGACCTTGGCAGCCCAGTAGGGGATCCTACTTCGAATTCCGGCGGTTCGTCGAAAGACCGGCGCCAATTTATGCCCGGCGCGTCGATGAAAACGGGATCCCAGTCCTGGCTACGAAGAGGGATCGCTCGACTCCCCGGAGGCCATTAGGGCGAATCCCCGGTCAGTATTGAGCAAGCGCAGACTTTCATCGGCGGAAATCCTCTTTCGAATGACCCGAACCGCATCGACTCCAAGGCGAACAGGTTCTGCGCCGCCTGGGCCGGACCAGACCAGGAAATCCGCCTGACCGGCTGTGGCGGCCATTTCCTGCCGTTTGGATGGACCAAAGTGAAACCCGCTGTCGTCCTCATAGCCTTCCGGCACAACCAAACCATCCCGGACGCGTCGCGCGACGGCGGCCGCCGTGATCCGCATTGCCTTGAATGCGGAGCGGATCTGCTGAATGGGTGGGGAATGGGACATCGCGGACGATGTGATGCTAGCGTGTATCTTTCTCACAGGCTGCGCATGGCTTGCCATAGCCTAAGCAAATCTTGCTGGAGCTGATGCGCGTTTTTCCCCGGCCACTTGCGTCGCGGGAGGAGTCCAGAGGATGCGCAGAAATTGACTCATGCGCAGGGTAGCGTCATCGGCCGGGGTCGATGCGGCCCGACCGTAATCATTAAATAATGTCCATCAACGGAATATGATTGCGCAATTGTCGGCGTCGTGATGCGTGGCCCCTGCGAAAGGGGCTGGCGGCTCTGGAATGGCTCCTGCAGCAGGGAGGGAACAGGGGCCATGGAACTCGACAACGCCAGAGCGTCTTTCAATTGTGGCCGGGCCGGACGTGAAGCCGCTGCAGATTGACCGGCTCCCGGAGGCGAATTCCGAACCCATGACAACGCTGCCCACAATCCTGATAGTCGACGACGACGAGGGGCACGCGATCCTGATCCGCCAGAACCTGGCCCAGGTCGGGCTTAAGAACGAGTTTGTGGAATTCCGGGACGGGCAGGCCGTGTTGGATTACCTGTTCGGCTTCACCCGGCACATCGAGAGATCGGTGCGCGGGAACCCGTTCCTCCTGCTGCTCGACATACGGATGCCAAAGGTGGACGGCGTCGAGGTGCTGAGGCGCGTCAAGGCGGAGCCGAGGCTCAGGAAGCTTCCTGTCATCATGCTGACGACGGCCGATGACCCCCGCGATGTCGACCGCTGCCACGAGCTCGGCTGCAGCGCCTACATCCAGAAGCCGGTCGACTACGACAGTTTTGTCGAAGTCGTGCGCCGGCTGGGTGAATTCACAAAGACGCTGCTTATACCCCAGCTCGCTAACTAGGGATTCGCGCCGCCTGTACGCGGGCGCCTGCTTTGCACCCTCGGCCGAGGTCATTCGTCCCTGCTGTGTGAATACACCCGGAGGAGCGAGAATGGTCCCACTTGCGGGATGGCCCGGTCCCGGAACCGGGTCGCGGAACGCCTGAAGCCGCCTGGCCCGCTTGTGGATGACGCCTGCTGACAACGACGTGCGCGTTTGGCAACAGGTGGCACGCGCTCTGCAGTTGAGCAGCTGCGTCCGCCTGGTGCCAGCATGCATGAAGCCCCCATGTGCGCTTTCCTTCATTTTGCCAAAGGTCTAGCCCGCCTCGCTGGGCGAGCGCTTGGGATCGTGCTGCTGGCCGGGGCCCAGGGGATGGCGCGGGCCGAGCCGGCGGGGGCGAGCGCGCGGCCGGAGATCGCCGTCGACGGGCCTGCCTTCCTGCGCACCTGGTGCCCGCCCGTTTACCCTGCGCGGGCGCTCAGGAACAGGATCGAGGGAAGGGTCGTGGTGCGCCTGATCGTCGACGAGAATGGAAATGTGGGGTCGGCCCGCGTGCTTGAGGCGACGAATCCCGAGTTTGCGGATGCGGCCCTGGAAGCTGCGAAGAGATGGCTCTTCACGCCGGCGCTCTATTCCGGGAGGCCGGTCGCCTGCTCCGTGGACGCCCCGGTTGTGTTTTCGCCCGACAATCCCCTTGGCAGGGGAAGGCTAGGGGGGGTCCCGCCGAATGGCGAGATCCCGCAGCTCTCGCCCACCCAGGCCGCGAGGCCGTTGAGCTGGCCCGCCGTCGATTTTCCCGACGTGCTCTTCGACCGCAGGCTTCCCGGCAGGGTGCTCTATTCCTGCGAGGTCCTTGCGAACGGACACGAGGCGAATCCGCGCATCCTGAGGGCGTCGCACGTGGATTTCGTGCTGCCGGCGCTGGGCATGCTCGGCCGGTGCGAGTTCAGCCCGGCGATGCAGGGCGAGTTGCCCATAGGGTCGCACGTCGAGGGCAGGATAACGTTCGACGCGCTGGGCGCAGGCGCGGCAAACCTGTTCACGGCGAACCTGATCTCGGATGCCGACGGGAAGCCGCCGCTTGACGACGTCACACTGCAGGCGGTGGTTGATCCGGTCTGGCCGTTCGAACTGCTCCTCAAGGGTGAAAGCGGGTCTGCCACGGTGTTCTTCACCGTGGAAGAGAACGGGACGCCGCGAAACCTGCGTGTCAGCGAGGCAAGCGACCCCGAATTCGGGCAGGCGCTCGCCGCCGCGGTCGACTTGTGCGTGTTCTCGGCCTCGTCGCCGGCCGGCCGGCCGCTGGCCGGGCCCCTCAGGCTGGCGGAGCCGCTGAAGCAGCGCGCCGAATTCAACGCGGCGGACGCGGGGGCCGAAGCCGACTCCAATCCCCTGGCGCGGCTCGTGGCGGAGCTCCGAGGCGGCGGGATCGGCGGCAGCGACGGGCTTGATGAGGGCCTCGTGCCGCTCTACCGGGTCGATCCCGTCTTTCCCTCGTCGGTTGACCCAAGTACTTGTCCCAGCGGGACGGCGGAGATCGAATTCATCGTGGATCGCTCGGGCCGGGCCCGGCTTCCGCGAATCCTGTCGGCCTCGAGGAGGGAATTCGGGTGGGCGGCAGCGACAGCCGCCTCCCAATGGGTCTTCAATCCCCCGAGGCGCGGGGGCCAGCCCGTTGACGCCCGGTTGAGGGTCCCATTTCGGTTTACCGCCCCCTCCGGGTCGCGGCAGAGTTTCACACCGCCCTCGTTCTATGATCATCACCCTTAGGTGCGCGCTGCGCCAGCTCCTCAAGTCTCCCGGATTCACGGCCACGGCGGTCGCGACCCTTGCGATCTGCCTCGGGGCCAATCTCGCGATCTTTGCCGTCATCGACGCAATGCTCCTTCGCCCACTTCCCGTGGCCGACTCCGAGAGGCTCGTGACGATCATGAACAGCTATCCGCTGGCGGGCGATGCCCGCGCGATCAACTCGATCGCGAACTATTTCGACCGGCGCGGGGCGATCCAGGCCTTCTCGTCCCTGTCGATCTACAAGGAGACGAGCGTGGTCGTGGGGCGGGCTGACCACACGAGCCGCGTCGACATTGCGCTCATTTCGCCTGAGTTCTTTGCAACGCTCGGCGTGCCGCTTTCCAAGGGCCGGCCATTCACCGACGCGGAGATGGTGGACGGCGCGGACAACGTCGCGGTGATCACCGACGGCTTCTGGCGCAGCTACTTCGATTCGGATCCCAATGTCATTGGCAGCAAGTTTCAGAATGACGGGGCGGCGGTCACGGTCGTCGGCATCCTGCCCCCCGGCTTTCATTTTCCCCCGAGCCGCGCCCAGTTCTACCGCCCCATGTCCTACGGCCCCTATGGGCGCAATCCCTGGATGCGCCACACCAACAATGGCGGGCCGATGGTCGCGAGGTTGGCGCCCGGGGTGAGCCTTGCGCAGGCTCAGGCGCAGATGGACTCCTTCAACGCCCTGCAGCTGAAGGACGACCCCATTGCGAAGGTGATCACGGACGCCGGATACCGCACAAGGGTGCTGCCCTTCAGGGAGGACCTTGTCAGGGGGATCAGGCCGACCCTCATCCTTCTGGAGGGCGGGGTTCTCTGCCTTATGCTGATAGGATCGGTGAATCTCGCGAATCTCCTCCTCATCAGGGCGGGCGGGCGGGTGAGGGAGACAGCGGTGCGAAAGGCCCTGGGCGCCAGGCGCCGCCACCTGATCGCCGATGCATTCGCGGAATCGGCGCTCCTTGCGCTGGGCGGAGGGGCCCTCGGCCTTCTGGTGGGCACATGGGGAATCCATCTTCTGCGCTCGCTCGGCACCAACCTGCTCCCGCTGGGTGAGCTGGTCGCATTCAACGGCCGGATTGCGGGGGCGTCGCTCGCGGCCACCGTGCTTGCCGGGCTCCTTCTCACCCTGCCGGTCATCGGGTTCAATCTTCATTCAAGGGTCGCCGGCGGGCTGCAGTCGGAATCCTACGGCGGAACCTCGGGCAGGAGGATCCAGCGGATCCGGGGCCTATTCGTTGTGGCTCAGGTGTCGTTCGCCTGTGTCCTGCTTTCGTGCGCCGTCCTGCTGGCAGCGAGCCTCAAGCGGGTCCTTGAGACGCCGGCAGGATTCCGGCCTCGGAACCTCGTGACCGGGGTCATCTCGCTGCCCGGCCAGAACTACAAGGAAGCGGGCGCTCCCGCCCAATTTGTCGAGCGGCTGCTGCCGGCGGTGCGCTCCATTCCGGGAATCGAGGAGAGCGCGGTCACCGGCGGGATGCCTTTCGCCCCCAGGATGATCCCGGAGGGACCGGTCGCCATTGAAGGGATCACGCCGAAGACGGGCGAGGCGCTGCCGCTCCATCAAATTTCCGCGACCACGAGCGACTACTGGAGGATCATGGGCATCCCGCTCATTGAGGGCCGGCTCCTGGAGGATTCGGACGAGCGCAGCAAGTCGATCGTCTGCGTCGTGGAGCAGGCCTTTGCTAGGCGCTACTGGCCGGGAAAGAGCGCAGTGGGCCGGCGCATCTCAATCGGGCTTTCCCTCAGCAAGGACGACCTCATCACGGTTGTCGGCGTGGTCGGCGACGTGAAGCTGCATGAGCTAACCGAGGAACCCGGCACGGGGATGGTCTACCTCCCCTTTTCCTATGGCCGGCCCCCCGTCTTCTCCCTGGTCGTCCGCAGCTCCCTCCCGCCGGATGCCGTCGCCCCAATGCTTCAAAAGGCGGTTCGCCGGATCGATCCCCAGATCCTCATCGAGGACCTGCGGCCGGTCCAGGCGCGCATCGACGACAGCCTAGTCGTGCGCCGATCCCCGGCCATCCTCGCGGGCCTGTTTGCCGGCATCGCTCTCCTCCTCGCCGCGGTCGGAACCTACGGAGTCCTCAGCTATGCGGTCACGCAGCGCTTGCGCGAGATAGGCATTCGGATGGCGATAGGCGCCCGGCCCGGCCAGGTCTGCGGGCAGTTTCTCGCGGCCGGCCTGCGCCTTGTGGCCCTGGGGGGCGCCCTCGGGCTCCTCGGCGCCTGGGCGGCTCGCCGCGCAATGCAGGGCATCCTATTCGGCATTCCCGCGCTCAGTGGTGCGACGCTCCTTGTCATGGCGGTCATTCTTGGCGCCGTCGCGGTTCCGGCCTGCCTTCTGCCGGCGCGGCGTGCCGCAAACGTCGACCCGGCGACGGTCCTGCGCGCCGAATGATTCGCCCGGTGGCTCCGGAACGCGGGCTGCCTGAAGCGGCACGGGTCCTGAAATCCGGCCGGCGCTAGAACTGGATCGGCAGGTTGACGCGGGCGGCTGTGGGGCGGCCGTCGGCCACCGCCGGCAGGAACAGCCAGTCGCGGGTGTCCTGCTCCAGCTGATACTCGAGGACCGACGGCAGCTGCGGCTCTATCTTTGCATCCGTCACGCGTCCGTGCTCATCAATGCTCAGCAGCGCCGACACCCTTTTTATCTCGAGGGTCTGGTAGCGCGAGGCATCCAGCGCGATCAGGTAGGGCTTCGGATTGCAGGACCCACCGGCCGCGGCGCGCACATGCCGCAGAACAGAAAGGCGGTGCAGCTCGCGCCGGCAGGCCTGGGAATCCCCGTCCATCGCGAGCAGCAGGGGCTCCACCGCATCCAGGACCGATTCCGGCCCGACATATTCGGCGCCAACGTAGCTGTTGAGAATCGCGTCCCCGCTCCGGGTGAGCACGACCAGGTCCGGGATACCCGGGCCCGCCCAGCGCTCGATTGCGGGCACGCTGCCGACATCCGAATATCTGAGGATAGGCCAGGGCATGCCGACGTCCCGTGCGTACGCCACCTGCTCGTCGCCGCTGCGGTCGTCGCTGACGAAGACGAGTTCGAAGCTGTCGGGCGCGATCTCCTTCAGCCTGCGGTAAGCGGCGACAAGCTTGGGGCTGAATTCGCGGCAGGGCGGGCACCAATGGGCTCCAAAGTACACGAGGTAGATGACAGGCTCGGGCCGCGCCCCGGGATCGAAGGCGGCCAGCTTGCCGTCCTTCATGATCTGGAGCTTGCGGCGAAGGCCCTTCGCCACCCTCTCGGACGAGACGGACCAAGGGGATGGCGCCTTGCCCGGCCCGTCCAGGAAGTCGGCTACCCGGGCGAGCCCCGCGTCGTCAAGCTTGCCCACCGGGATCAGGGCGGTTCCCCCCCTGCCCGAGACGGCCACGATCGAGCCAAAGACCCCGCTCAGCTTTCCGTCAAACGGCTGGCCACTGGCCGTCCGCCAGGTTTCAGCCCGAACCGGCAGGGCACCAAGCGCGAGACCCAGGCCAAGGAGGAGACGCGTATGAGCGCGCATGGGGAATAATGGGCAACTCCGATTGTGGCAGCGCAAGGACAATGGCTGGTCGAATGGGGCGCGGCGGCGGATTGCCGCGATGCCCGCTAGCCGAGATGCTCCGCCCGGGGGGCCTGGAAATTCGGCCTGGGAGACTACACCCAACGCCGGAGAAGGGCGTCGGGAAAAGTTTGCGCTATTCACCCAAACCCAGGCGCCTGGCAGGACTGCCTCGGGAATCGAATTCGAGCAAGTTGTTCATGGGGAAAGCCTTATTATGGTTCGTGTTGCGTTGGCACGCCGTGAGCAAACGGACAGACTGAACAGGACACCCCCATGCGCGCCCCAAATCTTGCCGAAAGGATCGCCTGGCTCCTCGTGGGGGGCGCCCTGCTGACGGCTGGCAAGCCATCCGCCCGCGCTGAGGAGGGCGTCGAGGGGGTCACAGCGGTCGCATCAAGGGTGAGCAAGGACTATGTTCGCACCAAGCTCGCCGACGGTTCGTTCCAGCCCGAAGCCTATGCCTTTGGCGAAGGGGGAAACTGGGGCGGCGAGATAAAGGATGCGTCAATCGACAAGCTCCATTTTATCGATGTTGCGAAGGTGATAGCCGCCCCGCTGGCCAGCCGGAAATATTTCCCGGCATCCGACCCGAAGACGACGAGGCTTCTCATCATGGTGTACTGGGGAACAACGGAGGTTCCTCCGCCCTACGAGGAGGACACTCTGTATAACAATTACCAGCAGTCCCTCTCGGAATACAGGATACTGATGGAGGTGGGCCTGGTGGATGAAGCCAACAACGTGCTCAGTGCCGGCCTCAAGCAGCTGGATTTCGAGAACAAGCGGAGGGACCGCATCGATTTTGCAAACGCCGGAATGATAGGCTATAATTACGACGAGAAAATCGGTACTGATTACAGCCTCGGGCTGAGGAGGACCGCAATGAGGTTCGAGCGGGACGACCTGATTTCCGAAATTGAGGAGAACAGGTATTTTGTCGTCCTGATGGCGTATGACTTCCAGCTCCTGTTAAAGGAGAGGAAGCACAGGCTTCTTTGGGAGACGCGCTTCAGCATCAGCGAGCGCCGCAACCAATTCGACAAGGCGCTGCCGGTGATGGCGAGGTATGCCTCCCAGTATTTCGGCCAGGCCAGCGGCGGGCTCGTGAGGACGCGGGTCCCCGAGGGCAGCGTCGAGGTGAAGGAACCCACACTCATCGAGTTCATCTCCGATCTCAAAAAATGACCGTTATGATTTCCCTGGGATCGAGCGTCTGGCTCGTTGCGGGCTGCGCGCTCCTGGCTTCACGTCCGGCGGCCCAAGCCGCGGATGAAGTCGATGGGGTCACCGCCGTCTCGTCGAAGGTGAGCGCCGATTACGTTCGCTCCAAGAATCCCGACGGCTCCTTCAAGCCTGAACTGTATGCTTACGGGGACGGGGGAAAGTGGCCAGGCGAGATCAACGACTACTCCGCCGACAAGCTGAGCTTCAGGGACGTTGCGCGGATTGTCGCGGGCCCGCTTTCGGACCGGGGCTATCTCCCGGCGAAGGATCCCGCCAGCACCAGGCTGCTCATCATGGTCTACTGGGGCACGACGGCTGTTCCCAACGTTGAATATAAGACGGCGCTCGCGAACGCCCAGGTGCTGATGGATGAATACAAGCGGCTGCTCCAATCCGATCCGCAGACCGCGGACGGCGTGCTTACCGCCGCGCTGACGCAGCTTGCCATCACGGACCGCATGCGCGACCGCCTGGACTTCAAGAATGCCGGCATGCTCGGTTACGGCATTGAGGGGATGATCGGCACGGACTACGGGAACAATATATCGCACACGGCGCTCGGCCGCTACCGGAACGACCTGGTCGCCGAGATTGAGGAGAACAGGTATTTCGTGGTCCTGATGGCCTATGACTTCCGTCTCCTTTGGAAGGAGAAGAAGCACAAGCTTCTCTGGGAGACGCGCTTCAGCATCAGCGAGCGCCGCAACCAGTTCGACAGGGCCCTGCCGGTGATGGCGCGGTATGCCTCGCAGTATTTTGGCCAGGACAGCAACGGGCTGCAGCGGACGCGGGTCCCGGAGGGAAGCGTGGAGGTGCGAGCCCCTTCCTTGATTGAACTTCTCTCCGGGCCCAAGCAATGAAGGCGCCGAAACCGCCGCCTTGGCTCCCTCTTTGCTGCGGATTCCTGCTGGCCGGCCATCCGGCGGCCTGCAAGGCGGATGACGCCAACGGCGTGACGGCCGTCTCTTCTCGGGTGAGCCGGGACTACGCTCGCGCCAGGCAGGCCGACGGGTCATTCCAGCCTGAATACTTCGCATTCGGGGAAGGGGGAAACTGGGGCGGCGACATCAAGGACGCAACGATCGACAAGTTCCGTTTCATGGACGTGGCGAGGGTCATTGCCCCGCTGCTGGCAAGCCAGGGCTATCGTCCCGCGCGGGAACCGGCCAGGACGGGGCTCCTCATCATGCTCTACTGGGGCACGACAGCCGTTCCGCCGCCTTGCGAAGCGGACCCGATGTACCAGAATTTTCACCAGGACGTCGAGGAATACAGGCTGCTCCTCGCAGAGGGCCAATATGACGAGGCGCAGGCCGTGTACTCCGCGGGCCTCGCCCAGCTAGCCCTGTCGAACGCGATGCGCGACAGGATTGATTTCAAGAACGCGGGTATGCTCGGATACAATACGGACAGCGGCGCATTGATCGGCACCGACTATGGCGTGAATATCGGGCGCACGGCACTGGGCACGGATCAGCGTGATCAGCTGGCGGAGATCGAGGAGAACCGGTACTTCGTGGTGCTGATGGCCTATGACTTCCAGCTCCTTTGGAGGCAGAAGAAGCACAAGCTGCTCTGGGAAACGCGCTTCAGCATTGGCGAACGCCGCAACCAGTTCGACAGGGCCCTGCCGGTGATGGCGCGGTTCGCCTCGCAGTATTTTGGCCAGCCGAGCAACGGGATACAGCGGACACGGGTTCCGGAAGGGAACGTGGAGGTGCGCGAGCCGACGCTTATCGAATTCCTGACCGAACCGAAGAAGTGACACAGCGACCCAGAGAGGCCACCAACCCCCGCTTGCCCGATGCGGGGCAACCCTGGGCGGCCATTCCATGCGAAGCCCTTTGTGCCGGTCGTGTCGACTATGGACACGACTGCCCTTCCCCCCTGTGATTTGCGCCATGAAGCGAACCGGAAGGACCCATGATGCGCCGCGAGCCGGGGCACCCTCGGGCGCGGGGCGTTGCGCTGATTACGGGATTCCCAGGGACGCCGGACCGGCGCGCGCCGGATGACTCGCATGCTGGACGAGAAGGCATTGTCGGCAGGCAGCGAGGTGCTCCTCCTGGAGGATGATGCGCCCTTTAGGAAGCGCCTTGCGGGATATCTGCGCCACCTCGGCGCCGAGGTTAGCGAGGCGGGGAGCTTGGACGAGGCGCGCCGGCTGCTTCGCGATCTCCGGTTCGACTTCGCCCTGGTCGACCTGCACCTTCCCGACGGCGAAGTGCTGGGCCTGCTCCGCGAGGGTGCGTTCTCCGAGAACACGGGAGTGGTGGTCATGACGGCCTTTGGCGGAATCAAGCAGGCTGTCGAGGCCATGCGTCTCGGAGCGGGCGACTACCTCTCCAAGCCCTTTGAGGCCGAGGAGCTTCCCCTCGCCTTCGCCCGGTGCCGCAGCCAAAGAATCGCCGCGCGCGATGCCGAGCACCGTGCCGCGGAGACCGTTGCCGAGGCCGAAAGCCTGTTTTTCGGCGAGAGCCTGAGGAGCGTGCGCGAGCAGCTGGAGACGATCCTGGCGACTGAGCGCCGTCTAGGGCTCAGGCTTCCGCCCATCCTGATCGAGGGCGAGACCGGAACCGGAAAGAGCGTCGTCGCCCGGTGGCTGCACCGCCACGGGCCGAGGGCCGGAAGGGCATTCATCATGCTCAACTGCGCTGCGCTTCCCGACTCGCTCGCGGAGGCCGAGCTGTTCGGGCACGAGCGCGGCGCTTTCACCGACGCGAAGCAGGCAAGGATCGGCCTGTTTGAGGCCGCCGACACCGGCACGCTGCTTCTCGATGAGGTCGGTTCCCTGTCGAGCGCCACCCAGGCCAAGGTTCTGACCGCGGTCGAGGAGGGGACCCTGCGCCGGCTCGGCGGGACGAGGGAGATTTCAATCGATGTCCGGCTGATCACGGCAAGCAATCGCTTGCTGGGCGACCTCGTGCGTCAGGGGGAATTCAGGGAGGACCTTTTCCACCGCCTGAATCTCCTGAGGGTCTCGCTTCCTCCCCTGCGAGAGCGCGGCACCGACATAATCCCCCTGGCGCGGCACCTTCTCGAAAGGATAGCGGGCCGCCACAGGCTGAAGGGCCTCACGATCACCCGCGAGGGCGAGGCGCGCCTGCTCTCGCAGGCGTGGCGGGGAAACGTGCGCGAGCTTGAGCATGAGATCGAGCGGGCCGTGATATTCAGCAAGGGCTCGGAATTCGACTTTGCGGCCTTGGGAGCCCCTTTGACAGCTCTCAAGGCCAGCTGGCGAAACCCGGCGTGGCGGATGCCCGAGGGCGGCTTCTCGCTCGACAAGGCGGTAGACGACCTGATTGCCGAGGCGATGAGGGAATCAGGCGACAATGTCTCGGCAGCCGCCCGCCGCCTGGGAGTCACGCGTGATTTTCTGCGCTACCGCCTTCCCGGCGCAGGGGCGGACAAGTAGTCCACAGGGCGAGGGAATTTTTTGGGCCTGGCACCCAATCCGCGCCGCGGTAAGACCCGGAGATTTGCTGCAGTCACCCAAATCGCCCAGGGCCGCAGTTACGAATGATGCATAATAGAGATATAAGTAATTCATCTGCCATATGTTGTAATAAATGTGGCTTGCTTGGCACATTGTGAGCAAAGTCCCTGTCGCATACCCGGCCGGCCGAGCCACGAAATCGCCTCCATTTACCCGCAGGTCACCGAGTTACTTCAGGTTGGCCGGACGTACCACATACAAATCGAATGAGCACTTCCCACTCCCTCCAATCGGCCGCGCTGTCCTGGCTGGGTCGCCTGTCCCTATTGGCGACCTTGGCAGTCCCGGCCGCCTGGGCCCAAAGCAACTACGCGACGCCCTATACATTCACCACCCTGGCAGGAAGCCCCTACGTCTTCGGAGACGTGGATGGGACGGGACCCGCGGCCAAATTCTTCTATCCCGACGGCGTTGCGGTTGATTCAGGCGGGAACGTCTATGTCGCGGACGAGGCTGGAAACACAATTCGAAAGGTGACGCCATCCGGCGTGGTAACGACGCTGGCCGGCACCTCGGGAGTGACCGGCAGCAAGGACGGCACAGGAGCCGCAGCGCAGTTCAATGCCCCTGCGGGACTCGCGGTTGACTCTAGCGGCAATGTGTATGTTTCCGACCAGGGAAACGACACGATCCGAAAGGTCACGCCCGCGGGAGTGGTGACCACCCTTGCCGGCACGGCCGGGGTGTCCGGCAGCGCGAACGGGACAGGGCCCGCTGCGCAGTTTGCAACGCCGGGCAATGTCGCGGTGGACACGGGCGGCAACGTCTATGTTGCGGATCAGCTTAATGACACGATCCGCAAGATCACCCCGGCCGGAGTCGTGACCACGCTCGCCGGAGTTGCCGCGGTTTCCGGGCACAACGACGGCGCCGGCACCCTCGCGCACTTCAACAATCCGTACGGCATCGCGGTCGACGGGAGCGGCAACGTGTACGTTGCCGACACGTATAACTGCACAATACGCGAGATCACGCCTGCCGGCGTTGTGTCCACGCTTGCGGGGACGCCGGGCACAATAGGCAGCAAGGACGGCACGGGAGCCGCTGCGCAGTTCCAATACCCGACCGGGGTCGCGGTCGATGGGAGCGGCAACGTGTATGTTGCGGACGTCGAGAACGACACGATCCGCAAGGTGACGCAAGGCGGTGTCGTGACCACGATTGCGGGCGCCGTGGAGCTCACGGGCTTCGTGAACGGCGCGGGGACCGCGTCCGAGTTCGATTTTCCATACGATGTCGCGGTGGACACGAACGGGAACGTGTATGTCGCGGACCTGTACAACTTCACGGTGCGCAAGATCACCCCGGGCGATGTCGTGTCCACGCTCGCGGGATCCCCCGGAGAGGGCTACGCGGACGGAACGGGACCAGCGGCGCAGTTCTGGTACCCGACGGACATGGCGCTGGATGGAAGCGGAAACCTCTATGTTGCGGATAATGACAATTGCACCATCCGGATGGTCACGCCGTCCGGCGCCGTAACCACGTTGGCGGGCACGCCGGGAAATGTGGGCAACGCGGACGGCACCGGGGCTGGGGCCCAGTTCAATTACCCCTACGGAGTCGCCCGGGACAGCGCCGGCAACCTCTATGTCTCGGACCAGTCCGGCCAGACGATCCGCAAGATCACTCCAGGCGGCGTCGTCACGACGCTAGCAGGCTCGCCCGGGATGTCCGGCGACGCCAACGGGACGGGATCCGCAGCGACCTTCTATTACCCATCCGGCATCGCGGTCGATGGGAGCGGCAACGTCTATGTCTCGGAGGAGCGGAACTTTGATATTCGAAAGATCACGCCGGCGGGCGTCGTGACGACATTGGCGGGAACCTCGGGCTCCATCGGCAGCGCCGATGGCACAGGACCCGCCGCTCAGTTCAACCTGCCTGCCGGGATTGCGATCGATGGAAGCGGCAACCTCTATGTCGCGGACTACGGCAACGGCACGATCCGGAAGGTAACGCCGGCGGGCGTCGTGAGCACGGTGGCCGGCAAGGCGGGCAACCAGGGAAGCGCGGACGGAACGGGGGCGGCGGCCCAGTTCGACGCGCCATCGGGCATCGCGGTTGACGCGAACGGCAACCTTTACGTGGCGGACGAGAAAAACAACACGATACGCATGATAACGCCGGCCGGCGTCGTAACCACCCTGGGAGGCACGCCGACAGTCGCAGGCTACTCGAATGGCACGGGAGCCGCGGCGCTGTTTGATCAGCCATTTGACGTTGTCGTCGACGGGAGCGGCAACATCTACGTTTCGGACGCCAGCAACAACGTGATCCGCAAGGGCAGTCTCTCCGGGGCTCCCCAGATCCAGACCCAGCCCTCAAACGAGTATGCGTCCCCCGGCGGAAGCGCGACCTTCTCGGTCTCGGCGTCCGGCGCGGGAACCCTGTCCTACCAGTGGAATTTCAACGGCTCGGCCATCCCGGGGGCGACCGGCTCCTCGTACACGGTCTCAAACGCCCAGTCCGCCAACGCGGGCTCCTACACCGTCACTGTCACCAACGCCCAGGGGTCGGTGACCAGCGCCGCGGGCAACCTGTACATCAACACGGGCTCTTCGGGCACGCGGCTGATCAACATTGCCACCCGCGCCCTTGTCGGCACGGGCGGAAACATCCTGATCCCCGGCTTCGTGATCGGCGGCAGCGGCACGGAGACGCTCCTGATCCGCGCCGACGGTCCGAGCCTAACGGACTTCGGGGTCAGCGGCGCCCTGGCGCAGCCGAGCCTCACGGTAACGAACAGCTCGAACGTGGTCGTCGCCTCCAACACGGGCTGGGGCACGAACGCAAACGCGACCCAGATCGCGAGCGTCTCGGCGCAGGTGGGAGCCTTTGCGCTGGCGGCGGGCAGCGCGGACTGCGCGGTCATAGTCAATCTGCCGGCGGGCAATTACACGGTGCAGGTCTCCGGCGTGGGCGGCACGACCGGAGTGGCGCTGGCGGAGGTTTACGAGGTGTCCTACAGCGGCACGCGGCTGATCAACATCGCCACCCGCGCCCAGGTCGGCACCGGCGGGAACATACTCATTCCCGGCTTCGTGATCGGGGGCAGCGGAACCGAGGAGCTGCTCGTTCGCGGCGACGGGCCGAGTCTCACGGCATTCGGGGTCAGCGGCGCCCTGGCGCAGCCGAGCCTCACGGTAACGAACAGCTCGAACGCGGTCATCGCCTCCAACACGGGCTGGGGGACGAGCTCCAATCCCGCCGAGATAGCGAGCGTCGCGGCATCCGTCGGCGCCTTCGCCTTTGCTTCGGGCAGCGCCGACTGCGCCCAGGTCGTCAACCTGCCGCCAGGGGCCTACACGATGCAGATCTCCGGCGTGAACGGCACGACCGGGGTCGGCCTGGCGGAAGTCTACGAGGTGCCATGACCGGCCTCGTCCCAGGATGCCCTTCGAATTGATGGATTCCAGGCATTCCAAGGCTGACGCCGCTTTTCTTCAGCGACCATGAGGCGCAAGAGACCAGGGGCGGTTCGCGGGTCCACTACGGGACTCGAAATAAAATAGAACAAGCCGGCGCCAACACCCTCTCAAAGCCTTGCGGCACGACCGAGTATGAGCAGGTCAATATCGATACGTCTGGCGGCCCTTCCCGCATTGATCTGCGGGGCGGTCTGCTTCCTTCCCCTTCGGCTGCGGGGCGGCCAGAGCGGCGACACCGTCACGGCAGTCTCGGCGGCCACGAGCGGTGACTACGCGCGCGTGCGGCTGGCCGACGGCTCGTTCCAAAGCGAATCCTACGCATTTGGCGAAGGCGGATTCTACCGCGGGCGGATAAAGGACCCGACGATCGACGACGTGAGCTTCATGGAGGTGGCGCGGACGCTGGCCGGTCCGCTCTCCGCGCAGGGCTTCATCCCGACCCGGGATCCGGGGAAGGCGAGGCTCCTCATAATGGTCTACTGGGGAATGACCAGCGGAACGGTCGATCCAAGGTCGGAGAACTTTTTTTACAGCCGTTTCAGCGGCGCGACGCCGCTGGCCGGCGGGGACAAGGGCCTCGAGATGCAACCCTCGATTCCGACGAGCAGCATGACGCTGGACACATTCCGGAGAAGCTCCCTGGATCCGGATCCGAACATTCCGACCCGGATCGAGGGGGACGTCATCGACCTGCAGAATGCCGTGATCCTGGGCTACGACTCGGAGCTCACGCCTCCCGCCGGGTACGAAATTACGGCGAGACGCGTCGAGCGCGATGACCTGATCGGCGAGATCGAGCACAACCGCTACTTTGTGGTCCTGTTGGCCTACGACTTCCAGGCGCTCTGGAAGCAGCATGTGCACAAGCTGCTTTGGGAGGCCCGCTTCAGCATTCGCCAGGAGCGAAATGACTTCGAGAAGATGATGCCCGTGATGGCGAAATACGCCTCCCAGTATTTCGGCCAGAACACGGGCGGGCTGCTGCGCAGGCCCCTCCCGGAGGGGAATGTCGAGGTCGGGTCTCCGCGGACAATCGCCGCGGCCCAGGAAAGGGGCGGCCTGCCCACGGACACCACCCTGATCGCCGGATCCAACGTCCTGATCGGGACGTCGGCCGGGGGCCAGCCGGGAATAGCCTCCGTTCCCGCCGAGCTTGCGGAGCACATCAGCGTCTACCAAAGGGAGAAGACAGCCCTTCAGGACGCTCTCGCCTCGGTGATCAGGGCCACGGCGCCGGGCGAGGAGACGCGCCTGGCGATTGACGCGTTCAATTCGCAGAACGCAGCCCAGATAGTCTCGCTCAACAGGAACGCGGAGAGCATCCGCAGCGAGCTCGCAAGCCTCGCGGCCGCGAGCCGGCGGCCAGCGACCGACCAATCGGTCGAAGACCTGCTCCGGCAGTTCAGCGAGAGCATCAAGGCCTCGGACTTCAGCGAAATGATCGGCCG
>CAZNNO010000058.1:0-21666 GCA_964574435.1 uncultured Opitutaceae bacterium | reverse complement strand
GGGCGCTCCTGAAGGGCGCCGTTTGCTCGCTCGGCATCATGCCCTACATCAGCGCGTCGATCATCTTCCAGCTGATGACGGCGGTCGTGCCAGCGCTCAGCCGCCTGCAGCAGGAGGGAGACGTCGGCCGCCAGAAGATCACCCAGTACACGCGCTACGCGACGGTCCTCATCTGCGTGGTCCAGGGGACGCTCACGATCCTGGCGCTGGAAAACCCCGGCAAGCTCTTCCCGGGCTACGACGTCACCACGTACGGAAACATCGTGACGGTCGGCAGGGCGGGGTTTCTCATAACGTCGGTCATCTACCTAACGGCCGGGACGATGCTGATGATGTGGCTTGGCGAGCAGATAACCCAGCGCGGAATCGGCAACGGGGTGTCGCTCCTCATCACGGTGGGCATCCTCGCGACCCTCCCGGGCGCGGCGGCCCAGACCTACCAGTTCTTCTTCGGGCCGGTCGGCACCAACTCCGGCCACAGCATGCCCCTGGCGGTGGTCATGCTCCTCCTTTTCTTTGCGGTCACCATGGGGATAATCATGGTCGTGCAGGGACAGCGGAAGATCCCCGTGCAGTACGCCAAGCGCGTCGTGGGCAACAAGGTGATGGGCGGGCAGAGCTCATTCCTGCCCCTCAAGGTGAACTACTCGGGCGTCATGCCCGTCATCTTCGCGCAGGCGATCCTTCTCTTTCCCCAGCAGATCATGTCGCAGCTGGGCGCGGCGTTCAACCTGCGCTTCCTGACCGATTTCTCGGTGAACCTCCTGCGCGGCCACTGGACGTATTACACCGGCAACGCGCTCCTCATCCTGTTTTTCAGCTATTTCTGGGTGTCGGTCATGTTCAAGCCCATCCAGATCGCCGATGACCTGAAGAAGTACGGCGGCTACATCCCGGGGGTGCGCCCGGGCGAGCCCACGGCCCAGTTTCTCGACTTCATCATGACCCGTCTCACCCTGGCGGGCGCGATCTTCCTGACGGTCATAGCCGTCATGCCGGACGTTCTCCTCTTCGAGCTCAATGTGCCCCCACGGATTGCTTACTTCTTCGGTGGCACGGGGATGCTGATCACCGTGGGCGTCATCCTGGACACCATGCGCCAGATCGAGACCTTTCTCCTCCAGCGCCATTACGACGGTTTCCTGAAGAAGGGCCGCATCCGCGCTCGGGCCGCCGACGGCCGCGCCGGGGCCCTGGGGGACGCCCTGGACCTGAAGGCGGTGGGGAAGCTTTGCGCGGCGGTCGGATCGATCTTCCTGTTTGGGATCGTCATCTGGGCTGCGCGGCGCTGGTGGGGCGGATAATGATCCCCCTTTGGGCTTTACAAAGGTCCGGATGGATGCGACACTTGACCTCTTTTCCCATTTGGGCTCTCCCGCCCGAACGAAACTCCTTCTGCTCGGTTCAAGTGATTTTCGCACGGAAGATATCATGAACCGGGCACGTTCTTTGCAGATAGAGCACGTCTCTCCCGCCGGCCTTATGCAGCGGGGGATTTCGCGGTCCCGCGGCCCTGCCGCCGGGAATGAAGCCTCCTTGCTGGCGCATCTGCGCCGCTGGTTCTTCGCGCGCAAACCTGATGCGGGATTTGTCCTCACGGACTTCCCGGCTACGCTGCTCCAAGCTAAGGTGTTCGACGAATGGCTCGGCGCCCGCGACGAGGAAATCGACGCGGCGGTTGCCGGCTCCGGCGCCCCCGGTCCAGTCGTGGAACACTACCGCACACTCGGCCTCCTTTCAGAGGGGGCCGGCGCCGTCCGATGATCCCCGTCAAGAACAAGGAGGGGATCGCCAGGATGCGCGAAGCGTGCGCCATGGCCGCATCGGTGCTTGAGTCCCTCAAGCCCCTTGTCAGGCCTGGAATAACAACAATGGACTTGGAGGAGGTTGGCCGCGCGGAAATCGCGCGCCTCGGAGCGCGAAGCGCCTGTTTCGGATACGAGCATGGCTCGCGCCGGTACCCGGCCCACACATGCATCTCCGTCAACGAGGAGGTGGTGCACGGAATCCCCTCCTTCAAGCGCGTCCTGCGCGAGGGTGACATCGTTTCGCTCGACATCGTCCTCGAATACAACGGCTACATCGGTGACAACGCGTTCACCGTCCCGGTTTCCCCCGTCTCGGCGGAGGTGCGGAAGCTCCTGCGCGTCACGCAGGAGGCGCTGGACGTGGGAATCCACGCGGCGCAGGTTGGCAATCGCATAGGCGACATCTCGCATGCGATCCAGACCTTCGTCGAGGGACACGGATTCAGCGTCGTCCGAGACATGGTGGGCCACGGCGTCGGCAAGGAAATGCACGAGCCGCCCGAGATTCCGAACTTCGGAAGGCGCGGAACCGGGGAGCGGATCGCACCGGGCATGACCTTTGCGATAGAGCCCATGGTCAACCTGGGGGGCTACGCCACCCGGATACTCCCGGACGGCTGGACGGTCGTCGCCGCCGACGGAACGCCCTCGGCGCACTTCGAACAAACCGTGCTCACGTCAGACAAGGGCCCGGAAATCCTCACGATTCCCGGCCTCGTTCCGGCCAAGTCGGCCTGAACGCAGGAAATTTCAGAAGAATTAATCAAACCACAACTCTCCATAACCCACACACAATGCCTCGTCTCCTAGGTGTAGAAATCCCGGCTAAGAAGAAGGTAGCCTACTCGCTCCGTTACATTTACGGCGTCGGTCCCACCCGCGCGGACCTTGTCGTCAAGGAGGCTGGCCTGAAGCCCGACATGCGCGCCCAGGACCTCACCGAGGAGCAGCTGAACAAGATCCTCAATGTCATAACTCAGCACAAGTGGGTCGTCGAGGGCGACCTGAGGCGCGACATAGCGGGCAACCTGAAGCGCCTCCAGGCCATCAATTGCTACCGCGGGGTCCGCCACCGCAAGAGCCTCCCCGTCAGGGGCCAGCGCACCAGCACGAACGCCCGCACACGCAAGGGCCCGCGCAAGACAATCGGCGTCACAAAAGCCAAAGAATAACCCATTTAAGCCATGGCCGAAGAAAAGTCCGCTCCCAGGAAAGAAAAGGCGCCCAAGGCCCCGAAGGCCGGCAAGCCTGCAGACGCCCCCGAAGGCGCCGTGCAAGCGGCCGCCCCGGCCGCCGCGCCCGCGGCGCCCGCCGCCGACGCAAAGCCCGCCGAGATGGTCGGCGGGGTCGCGAAGCAGCCGACGGCCGAGGATCTCCTCAAGGAGGAGCTTGGCGCGGTCAAGGTCCGCAAGGCCAAGGGCTCGAAGAACGTCACGTCGGGATTCGCCAACGTGCTCGCTTCGTTCAACAACACGATTGTCTCGATCACGGACCCCAAGGGCCAGGTGATCGCCTGGTCCAGCGCGGGTAAGTGCAACTTCCGCGGATCGCGCAAGTCGACCGCCTATGCCGCCCAGATCGTGGCCCAGGACGCCGCCCGCAACGCGATGTCGCACGGCCTCAAGGACGTCGTCATTCGCGTCTCGGGGCCCGGCCTCGGCCGCGACAGCGCGATCCGGGCCCTCCAGGCGATCGGCCTCGAGATCACCTCGATCGTCGACGTGACCCCCATCCCGCACAACGGGTGCCGGCCGCGCAAGCGGCGCCGCGTCTAGGGCAAACTCCTTTTTACTAACCCTTTCCATCTTAAGACAATGGCTCGTTACACAGGTCCTTCGACCCGAATCAGCAGGCGCTTCGGCCACCTAATCATAGGTTCCGGCAAGGCCCTCGAACGCCGCAACTACCCGCCGGGCCAGCACGGCCCGAAGTCGCGCCGCAAGAACTCCGAGTACTCGGTAGGCCTGAACGAGAAGCAGAAGCTTCGCTACACCTACGGGCTCCTCGAGAGGCAGTTCAGGCGCATGTTCGAGATCGCCAAGCGCGAGCGCGGCGTGACGGGCGAGCGCTTCCTGCAGCTCCTCGAGACGCGCCTCGACAGCGTCATCTACCTCCTTGGCCTCGCCAAGAGCCGCGCCGCTGCACGCCAGTTCGTCAACCACGGCCACATCCGCGTGAACGGGCGCAAGGTGGACATCGCCAGCTACAATGTGCGCTCGGGCGACGAGATCGACGTGCGCAACGCGCCCGCCTCCCGCCAGATGGCGACGCGCAACCTCGAGGAGAACCGGATTCGGACGGTTCCGGGCTGGCTCTCTCTGAACGCCGAGCAGTTCAAGGCCGGCGTCGTGCGCCTCCCGAAGCGCGACGAAATGGACCAGAACATTAACGAGCAGCTTATCGTCGAGTTCTACTCGCGCTTCTAAGCCGGAATTCACAACAAACACTCACAACTCAAACTCAGAGTTCAACGCCATGCCAAAACGCCTCGGAAAATTCGAACTCCCCTCCAAACTCACCAAGGTTGAGGACGGTGCAACGCCGACCTACGCCAAGTTCATAGCCGAGCCCTTTGAAGCGGGCTATGGGCACACCGTGGGAAACTCGCTTCGCCGCGTTCTCCTGAGCTCGATCGAGGGAGCCGCCATCTCCTCGATCAAGATCGAGGGCGTGAACCACGAGTTTCAGAGCATTGACGGCGTCGTTGAGGACGTAACGGAGATCGTTCTCAACCTCAAGAAGGTGCTCATCGTCTCCCACAAGCGCGAGACCATCTCGCTCGGGATCAAGGTCACGCGGGCCGGCGCGGTCACGGCCGGTGACATCCAGGCCGACGCGAACATCCAGATCGTCAACCCGGACCAGGTCATCTGCACGCTCGACACGAAGCGCACGTTCGAGGCCGAGATCGAGATCAAGACCGGCCGCGGCTACTGCCCGGGCGAGCAGAACAAGAAGGAGGAGCAGCCGATCGGTGTCATCCCCATCGACTCGCTGTTCTCCCCGGTGCGGCTCGTCAAGTACGCGGTCGAGAACACCCGCGTCGGCCAGATAACCGACTACGACAAGCTGATCCTGGAGATCTGGACGGACGGGCGCATCACGCCTGACGACGCCCTGAAGCAGGCCGCATCCATCCTGAACCACCACCTCGACGTGTTCGACCGCGTGAGCGAGGAGGCCTATGAGTTCGAGAGCCAGCAGAGCGAGGTGAGCGAGGAGCAGAACAAGCTCCGCAAGCTCCTCAACATGTCCGTCAACGAGATCGAGCTATCGGTCCGTGCCGCGAACTGCCTGAACAACGCCAACATCACCACGGTCGGCGAGCTCGCCATGAAGACCGAGCAGGAGATGCTCAAGTACCGCAACTTCGGAAAGAAGTCATTGAACGAGATCAAGGAGAAGCTCGAGGCTCTCGGCCTCTCGCTTGGCATGAAGTTCGATGAGCGCCTCCTGGATGCGAAGAAGGAAGCCTGATTCATGCGCCACAACAAACACCACGCCTCGCTGGGCGTAACCCGCGAACACCGCGAGTCGATGTTGTCCAACCTTGCCGCGGCGCTCATCACGCACGGCAGGATCCAGACGACGCTGACCAAGGCCCGGGTTCTTCGCCCGTTCATCGAGAAGATGATCACGAAGGCCAAGAACGCCGCCGGGAAGGCCGAGAAGAAGGACGCGGTGCACCTGCGCCGCCTCGTCCTGCGCGACATCCGCGACGAGGACGCCGTGACGCTCCTCTTCAACGAGAAGTACAAGGATTTCGAGAACCGCGCCGGCGGGTACACGCGCATCTACAAGCTCGGGCCTCAGCGCCTTGGCGACGCGGCCGAGATGGCGCTGATCGAGTTCGTCAAGGCCGATGACACCGGCTACAAGAAATCGAAGGGCAGGAGGTCCTCCGGCAAGAACCGCAAGCCGAAGGCGGCGGCCGCGCCCGAGGCCGCCAACCCAGGCGCCGAGAACCCCTCGGCGCCCGATGCAGGGGCCACGAGCTGAGGCCGCCGCCGGACCGCCCGACCACTCCAGCGCGTCGAAGTTTACCTTCGCCGCGCTTTTTGTTTGGATTACGGCCCAATGTTCGAGCTAACCGCCGCCGCCGTCATCTATTGCGTCATTGTCGCCGCGGTCTTCCTGGGTCTCTGGCTTTTCTACGACAGGAGGGACCAGATGCGCTACGACAGGGAGCGGCGAAGGACCACGTTCCACTGCATCAGATGCGACCGCCTCTACACGGCGCCCGAGGGGACCGAGCTGTGCAAATGCCCGCGATGCGGACACGAGAACGCGAGACTGAGGTTCTAACTTGCTCTTCGCCACCCGCCGGGAATCTTCTTCTCCTCCTTCAATCCAGCTCATGCCGCAGACCATCGCAGTCCTTGATTTCGGGTCGCAATACACGCAGGTGATCGCGCGGCGTATCCGCGAGTGCCAGGTCTACTCGAAGATCTACCATTTTTCGACACCCGCCCTGAAGCTTAAGGCCGACGGAGTGATCGGGATCGTCCTTTCCGGCGGGCCGAGTTCCGTCTTTTCAGCGAATGCGCCCATCCCCGACCCGGGGATCTTCGAGATCGGCGTGCCGGTGCTCGGGATCTGCTACGGGCTCCAGCTGATGGGCCACATGCTGGGCGGAAAGGTGGCCCGGGGCGAGCGGCGCGAATACGGCCACGGCACCCTGGAGATCCACCGCCGGGGCAGGCTCTTCGCGGGTCTCCCGCGCAAGCTCCGCGTCTGGAATTCGCACGGCGACAAGCTGATGAAGCTTCCGCCGGGCTTCACCGCCATCGGCAGGACCGAGAATTCACCCTTCGCGGTGATCGAGAACTACAAGAAGGGCTTCTACGCTATCCAGTTCCACCCCGAGGTGTTCCACACCGAGCGCGGCATCGAGGTCCTCCAGAATTTCCTGGCCGGCGTCTGCCATGCCAGGCAGGACTGGACGACCAAGGATTTCATCGAGCATGCGCTGCAGGAGATACGTTCGGCCGTGGGCGGCTCGCGGGTGATCCTGGGGCTCTCCGGCGGCGTCGACTCGTCGGTCGCGGCAGCGCTCATCCACAGGGCGATCGGACGCCAGCTCACGTGCGTCTTCGTTGACAACGGCCTGCTGCGCAAGGGCGAGAGGGAGACCGTGGAGTCGCTCTACAAGAGGCACTTCAAGATAGACTTGAGGGTGGTCGACGCCTCGGCCCGTTTCCTGCGCCTGCTCAAGGGGGTGGAGGAGCCCGAGAAGAAGCGCAAGATCATCGGCAAGACCTTCATCGGCGTTTTCGAGGAGTCGCTCAAGAAGATCGGGCACGCGGACTTCCTCGCCCAGGGGACTCTTTATCCGGATATCATCGAGAGCGTGGCCATAGGGGACAATCCGGCCGCCCTCATCAAGAGCCACCACAACGTCGGCGGACTGCCGGCGCGGATGAAGCTCAAGCTGCTCGAGCCGCTCAGGGAGCTCTTCAAGGACGAGGTCCGCAGGGTCGGAAGCGCGCTCGGGCTTCCCCGCGAGGTGGTCTGGCGCCAGCCGTTCCCAGGTCCTGGCCTCGGCGTCCGGGTCGTCGGCCCGATCACGGCGAGCAACCTTGAGATCCTGCGCTCCGCCGACGCGGTGCTCCAGGAGGAGATGATGTCCAGCGGCTGGTACTGGAAGGTCTGGCAGTCATTCTGCGTCTTTCTTCCGGTGAAGTCCGTCGGCGTGGTTGGCGACGAGCGAAACTACGCCTATGTGATTGCGCTGCGCATCGTGGAGAGCACCGACGCCATGACGGCCGACTGGACCCGCCTGCCGTACGACCTGCTCCAGAAGATCTCGGGGCGGATAACCAACGAGGTGAGGGGGGTCTCCCGCGTCGTGTTCGACGTAAGCTCCAAGCCCCCGGCCACGATCGAGTGGGAGTGAATTTTCTTCGACCTCGCGCTGGTTTTGGCTGTCATTGAGGTGATGTCGATGGCGCCCGCCAGAATCCTCCCCCTCCTGGCCCTGCTCCTGGCGCCCGGCGCCGCACCGGCCGAGCCCGCCGTGCTCGGGCTTGCCCGGGCGTACCTGGGGCCCGAGTCGACGCTGAACGAGATAAGGTCGATCCATTACGTCGGCGCGCTCGACCGGCTCGATCCCGACCATGCCGACACGGGCACGATCCACGCGACGCTCGACATGATCTTCGTGAAACCCATGAGGCAGCGCCTGGTCATACACGGGCCGGACCAGACGATGACGACCGTCCTCGACGGCTACGACGCGTGGGATTTCCGGCAGCTGAACTCCGACCCGTCGAAGTACCGCCTGACCTGGCTGCCGGCCGCCGACATCAAGACGCTGCGGGCGAACACGTGGGAGAACCTGTACTATTACCGCAGCCCCGAGGGCGGCTCGGTCGAGGACAAGGGGCCGGCAACGATCGACGGGGTCGACTGCGAGCGGGTGGATTTTTCGCACGGCCCGGACCTCGTCTACGAGCGCTACTTCGACCGCGACACGGGGCGCCTCGTGCTGACCGTGAGGGGCGCGGAGTCGTTCCGCGAGAGCGGCGAGATCCTCGTGGACGGGATACGCTTCCCGAAGAAGATCATCAGCACCTCAAAGACCGCGTCGGGGAAGGACCTCGTCGCGACGGCCTCCTTTGACAGTGTCGTTCTCAACGAGCCGCTGAGCTCCGGGCTGTTTGCAGCACCGGACCTGCCGCCGGCCAAGTCCGTCCCGGCAGGAGGGCCCGACCCGGCCGGGGGGGCCGACAAGCGCGGGAAATAGGCCGTGCGAACGCTCTCATTTGCGTCGAAGCGATTCGACTCCGAACTTGCCGCATTCTGCAGGGGCGCCGCCGTGCCCCGGAGGATTGCACGCTCGGTGGCCGCGATCCTGTCCGACGTTCGCTCGCGCGGCGACGCCGCCGTGGCGCACGGCGCCCTCAGATTCGACGGGGCCAGGCTTAGGCCGCGCGAGTTCAGGGTGACCGCGCGGGAGATCGCCGCGGCGGCGCGGCAGCTCGCGCCCGAGCGCCGCAGGGCCCTGCGCGCGGTGCGCGCCTCGGTGGAGGAGTTCAACAGGAGGTCCCTCCCGAAGGACTGGTCGGCCAGGAACCGGCACGGGGCCGAGGCCGGGGAGAAGTTCGACCCGATCCGCCGCGTCGGAATCTACGTGCCGGGCGGCCAGGTGCCGCTTGTCTCGACGGTCCTGATGACCGCGACCCTGGCAAGGATCGCCGGCTGCCCGGAGATCGCCGCCTTCACGCCGACGGGCGCCGGGGGCCGTGTCGCGCCCGACCTGCTCGCGGCGCTGGACCTGGTGGGAGTCCGGGAGATCTACCGGGTTGGCGGCGTCCAGGCGGTCGGGGCCATGGCCTACGGGACGGCGACCATACCCGCAGTGGACAAGATCTTCGGGCCGGGGAACGCCTACGTCTGCGAGGCAAAGCGCCAGGTCTTCGGGCTCGTTGGCATTGACCTGCTTCCCGGGCCGAGCGAGGTCATGGTAATCGCCGACGGGAGCGCCAGGCTCGATTTTGCCGCGGCGGACCTGCTGGCGCAGGCGGAGCACGGCTCCGGCCGCGAGAGAATCTACCTGGTCGCGACCTCGGCGGCGGTCATCGCAGGGGTGCACGCCGAGATCGGCAGGCAACTCGCCGGCCTCACCCGCTCCGACAGGGTCCGCAAGGTGCTCGAGAGCGGCTTCCTGGCCATAGAGGTGTCCGATCTCGCCGAGGCGGCCGAGGTGGCCAACCGGGTTGCGCCCGAGCACCTTGAGCTCCTGGTCCGCAGGCCGCTGGTCGCCGGGCTGGTGGGGAGGGTGACCACGGCGGGCGCGGTCATGATCGGAAACCTGACGCCGACCGTGCTGGGGGACTTTGCGGCGGGGCCAAGCCATGTCCTGCCGACCGGCGGGGCCGGCCGCTTCTCGAGCGGGCTTCGCGTGACCGACTTCCTGCGGCGCACGAGCGTCCTTCGCTACGACCTGGCGAGCATGCGCAGGGCGGAACCCACCGTCGCCGCGCTCGCGGCCATGGAAAGACTGGACGCCCACGGCCGCTCCGCCGCGATGCGCGTCGGGCGGGCCGGCTCAAGATGACAGGGACAACCGCCGGGCGACTCGCGCTCGCCCACGTGCCGAATCTGCGTGCGTACACCCCCGGGCTTCAACCCAGCGGGCCGGGGTGGGTCAAGCTGAACACGAACGAGAGCCCCTATCCGCCCAGCCCCAGGGTTGTGGAGGCCATAACCCGCGAGGTGGGGCGGGACGGCGCGGCGCTAAGGCTCTATCCGGACCCCACCAGCGCGGCCCTTCGCGCGGCGATTGGGCTGATGCATGGGGTCGGCGCCTCGAATGTCTGCGTTGGCAACGGGTCGGACGACATCCTCAACCTGATTGTGCGCTGCTTCTGCGGGCCGGCCGCGGCCGCGGCCTTCATGCTGCCGAGCTACTCGCTTTATCCCGTGCTCGTCGCCATCCAGGACGGACACGCGACGCCGTTGCAGCTGGACCGCGCCATGCGCCTGCCCGTCGACAGGATCGCCTCTTCGGGCGCGCGGGCCTTTTTCCTCACCTCCCCCAACGCGCCAACGGGGGTGGGGTTCCCGAATTCCGACATCGCGCGGATCCTCGAAGGCTTCGGGGGGATGGTGATCGTCGACGAGGCCTACGCGCCGTTCGCCCGCGAGAACACCGTCGGGTTTCTCGACGGCCACCCGAACCTCGTCGTCGTCAGGACGCTTTCCAAGGCGTACGCCCTTGCAGGGATGCGCGTGGGCTACGCGCTGGCGGACGCCGGGGTGATAGGCCTGATCGACAAGGTGCGCGACAGCTACAATGTGAGCCGCCTCGCGCAGGCAGCCGCTCTCGCTGCCCTTTCCGACCCGGAGCACCACAGGGGCCTGGTCGAGAAGATAAAGTCTACAAGAGACTATAATCTAGATATTTATAAAAGCAAATTGGGCTGGTTCACCTTCCCGTCCGAGGCAAACTTCCTCTGCACGGAGCCCCGCGACAGCCTGGGACGCACCGGACCCGCCGTCGCAAGGGCCGCCTACGATTTCCTATTCTCGCGCAAGGTGTTGGTGCGCCACTTCCCGAGCGACGCCTTGACCGCCTCGTTTCTGCGGATCAGCGTCGGCTCCGATGACGAAATGCTCGTCCTCGCTGAAACACTCGAAGCATGGCTAAAGGCACCTCCAAACGCGTAGCGACCGTCTCCCGAAAGACGGCCGAGACGGCTGTCTCCATCACGCTCGCGATCGACGGAACCGGCGAGTCGAAGGTCAGTACCGGGGTCGCGTTTTTCGACCACATGCTGACCCTGCTCGCGAAACACGGCCTGTTCGACCTGTCGGTGAAGGCAAAGGGCGACGTCGACGTCGACTATCACCACACGGTCGAGGACGTCGGCCTCGTCCTGGGCCAAGCCTTCAAGAAGGCCCTGGGCGACAAGCTCGGAATCCGCCGCTACGGCTTCTTCATACTTCCCATGGACGAATCGCTCGCCCGCGTGGTGGTGGACGTTGGCGGGCGCCCGCAGCTCGAATACAGGGTCGAGGCGAAGTCGATGTTCGTGCGGGATTTCAACCTGGTGCTCGTGAAGGAGTTTTGCCGCGCGTTCAGCAACGCGCTTGGCGCCAACCTCCATGTCGAGCTTCTCTACGGCGAGGAACCCCACCACATCGCCGAGGCCGTGTTCAAGGGCCTGGGCAAGGCGTTGGACGCCGCCACCCAGATCGAGCCGCGGGCAGCCAACCTCCTTCCGTCGACCAAGGGCAGCCTGTGATCGCCAGGCGATGAGCGCCCGCATAGCCGTCATCGACACCGGCATCTGCAACCTGCGCAGCGTCACGAAGGCGCTCGAGGCCGTGGGCGCGGCGCCGGTCGTCGTGCGCACGCCCTTGGAGCTTGACGGGTCCGGGGCGGAGGCGCTTGTGCTCCCCGGTGTCGGCGCCTTGCGCGACTGCGTCCTCTCGCTCTGCTCGTCGGGACTCGACGGCGCCGTCCGGGAATGGATAAGGCTCGAGCGGCCGTTCCTGGGAGTGTGCCTCGGCATGCAGGCGCTCTTTGACGAGTCCGAGGAGGGCGGGGTGAAGGGTCTTGGCATCCTAGCGGGCCGGGTGGTCCGCTTCAGGCTTCCCCGGCCGCTCAAGGTGCCCCACATGGGCTGGAACACCGTCCGGTTCCTTCAGCCCGGCAGTCCCCTCCAGGAGGGCCTGGCGCAAGACGGCGAGTCGTTCTATTTTGTCCACAGCTACCACTGCGTCCCCGACGACCGGGGCCTCGTCCTCGCGGAATGCGACTACGGCTCCCCGTTCGCGGCCGCCATCGGGCGGGGCCGGCTGTTTGCGACCCAGTTTCACCCGGAAAAGAGCCAGGCCAAAGGGTTGCAGGTCTATCGCAATTTCGCGGCGTCAGCCACAGCCCCTCTAATCGAGCGATAAGACGGCCGATTTCATCGGCCGGGTCCTATCTTTTCTTTGCAAGCGGCCCGTTTCTAGCTTGGCTGGTGGGGTCATGCCTCAAAACGCCTTGCTAAAGCTTGACGAGAAGGAATACCCCCTGGCCGTGATGGTGGGGACCGAGGGCGAGAAGGCGATCGACACGCGCAAGCTGCGCGCTGACACGGGGTATATCTGCTATGATCAGGGCTACGGGAACACGGGTTCGTGCGAGAGCGCCATAACGTTCCTTGACGGTGAGAACGGCATCCTGAGGCACCGCGGCATCCCGATCGAGCAGCTGGCCAATTTCAGCGATTTCGTCGAGACCGCCTACCTCGTGATCTACGGTGAGCTCCCGAACCAGGTGAAGCGGAAGGAGTTCGGGATGCGCTTGCGGCAGAATGCCGCGCTCGAGACGCAGATGCAGAAGATTTTCGAGGGCTACCCGACGGCCGCGCCGCCGATGGCGATACTGTCGTCGATCGTCGCCGCTCTCGCGGCCCACTACCCGCAGCTGGCGACAAACAACTTCGAGAGGGACCTCGCGAACTTCGACTTGGCGGCCGCCATAGCGATCTCGAAGATCCGGACGATCGGTGCGATGATCTATCGCTACCAGAAGGGGCTGCCCTACGTGTTCCCGAAGCAAGAGTTGCCCTTCTGCGACAACTTCCTGCACATGATGTTCTCCGAGCCGTACAAGGATTACGTCGCGGAGCCCGAGGTCGCCCGGGCGCTTAACCTGGTCCTCCTGCTGCACACCGACCATGAGCAGAATTGCTCCACTTCAACGGTTCGGACCGTCGGATCGAGCGCCGCCAACCTCTTCACCTCGCTTTCCGCCGGTATCTGCGCGCTCTCCGGCCCCCTCCACGGCGGCGCAAACGTCGCGGTTCTCCAGATGCTCCAGGCGATCTACGATGAGGGCGACGACGGCACCCGATTCATAGCTGCGGCAAAGGGGGGCACGAAGTCCAACCGCCTCATGGGATTCGGGCACGCCGTCTACCGGAACTTTGACCCGCGGGCCAAGATCATCGCAAAGGCCTGCGACGACGTGCTCAAGAAGCTGGGGATAAAGGACCCGCTGCTCGACATCGCCCGGAACCTGGAGCAGGCGGCCCTCAAGGACGACTATTTCCTGTCTCGGAAGCTCTACCCGAACGTCGATTTCTACAGCGGAATCATCATGAGGGCGCTCGGGATCCCGACCAGCATGTTCACGGTGATCTTCGCAATCGGCCGCACCCCGGGCTGGATCGCGAACTGGCGCGAGGTCGCGTCGAACCCGAAGGGCCGCATCTACCGGCCGCGGCAGATCTACGTCGGCCCTGTGAAAAGGGACTACGTCCCGATGGCCCAGCGAGGCTGACCGGGGCGACGGGAACGCGATGGATTTCAAGGTGCGCGCGGCGAAGATCGGCGACGCGCAGGCCTTCGCATCCCTTTCGAGGGAGCTGGGCTACCCGGCGGAGGTGAAGGCCGTGCGCGAGAGGCTCCAGAGGGTCCTCGGGCGCGACGACCAGCGTGTGATCGTCGCCGAGCTCCCGGACGGATCCGTCTGCGGCTGGCTCCAGGCCCACAGCAGCGTCGCCGTCGAGTCGGGCCTGCGCGTCGAGATCGTCGGGCTCGTGGTCACGGAGGGGGTTCGCCGGCGGGGGGTGGGCCGCCACCTTGTCGCGGCGGCCGAGACGTGGGCCACGGAGATTTCGGCGGAAACGGTTGTCGTCCGCAGCAATGCGAAGCGCATCGAGAGCCACGCCTTCTTTCCCTCCCTCGGCTTCCTGCAGTCCAAGACCCAGGTTGTCTACCGCAAACGCTCGGATATCTAGCCACTTTTGATGATTGGCCGTCGGGCCTATCTTTGCTTGGATGCGGGGATGATTCTCCTCGGGGTGAACATCGACCACTGCGCGACCCTGCGGCAGGCCCGCTACAAGGACGCAGCCGGCGCCCCAGGCGGGGCTGTGGAGCCCGATCCCGTCTCGCTTGCCGAGAGGGCGGAGCGCGCCGGCGCGGACGGCATAACAGTGCACCTGAGGGAGGATCGAAGGCACATCCAGGACCGGGACGTCTGGCGCCTGCGGGAGACGGTGTCCACGAGGCTCAATCTCGAGATGGCCTGCACGCAGCCGATGATCGCCATCGCGATCAAGCTGAGGCCGCAGGCGGTCTGCGTCGTCCCGGAGAACCGGACCGAGGTGACGACCGAGGGCGGCCTTGATGTCGTCGGGGGCGCCGGGAAGGTGGGGGCCTGCATCGGCGCGATGTCCGCCGCGGGGATCGAGGCCAGCCTGTTCATCGATCCGGACCCTGCCCAGATAGAGGGAAGCGCGAGGCTGGGCGCGCCGTTTGTGGAGCTGCACGCCGGAGCCTACGCCAACGCCTGCGGCACGGCGCGCCAGGCCCTGGAATTCGAGCGCCTGAGGCTGGGGGCGGCCCGCGCACACGAGCTCGGGCTCAAGGTGAACGCCGGGCACGGGATCAACTACGTGAATATCGCGGAAGTGAGGACCCTCCCGCACCTCCATGAGCTGAACATCGGCCACAGCATCCTGAGCCGGGCGCTGTTCACCGGCATCGAGGAGGCCGTCCGCGAGATGAAGGCGCGGATGAACCCGTGAACCTTGACCTGCCCCCTGGCGGAATGCTGGTCTGCCTTGGCGCGGACGTGATCGAGGTCGAGAGGATCCGCGGGGTCCTCGAGCGGCAGGGCGATCGCTTCCTCGCGCGCGTGTTCACGGACGAGGAGCGCGAGTACTGCTCAAGAATGTCCCATCCGCACAAACACCTCGCGGCGCGGTTCGCAGCCAAGGAGGCCGTGTCCAAGTGCTTCACGACAGGAATCGGATCGGAGCTGGGCTGGCGATCGGTCTCCGTCTACCACGGCCCGAGGCACCAGCCGCTCGTCCGCCTTGACGAGAAGGGGCAGGCGCTGCTCAGGGACGCCGGGGCCACCCACGTCATCCTGACGCTGTCCCACACGGACCTGGTCGCGATGGCCGTTGCTGCGCTGGTCCGGGCCTAGCCGGACGCAATCCCCGTGGACGACGACACGCCCTCACAGCCGGCCCCGGCCAAACCGTCCCAGGTGCCCTCCTGGGTGACACTGGGATTTGTGCTGGGCGCCCTCTTTGTGCTGGCGCTGCCGAGGCGCGAGGCTGTCGTTCCCGCACCGGCTCCTGCTGCGCCGGCCCCGATGCCCGCGAGGCCGGCTCCGGCGCCGCGGCTAACGACGATAGAGGCCGTGTTTGCGGCCTGGGACAGGTACGCGGTCTGGAGCGACGGGACCACAGAGGTGGCGCTCTGGAGCGCCGACACGAAAGGCTTCTCCGACTGCTATGAGGTGACCAAGCTGGGAGACGCCTATTACTTCCGCTCCATACCGGCCCTGACGCGGCCCATCCTCACGCACGGGGTCGTCACGGAGTCGCCGCTCGAGTTCACGGAGACCGCGCGCCAGAGGGAGGAATGGCTGGCCGAGGTGAATCGTGAGAACTGGAAGGCGATCACCGATTCCGAGCGCCCAACTGCGCCGGCGGTCCCTGTCGTTCCTGCCGACCAGAAATAGGACCCGCCATGCCCGCGTCGCCCATTCCCAGCCATCCGGTCCTTTCTGCTGACGAAACCCGCGCGCTCGAGGCCCGGCTATTCGGCGGCGACGATTGCCGGGAATGGGACGCGATGACGCGTGCCGGGCGCGCGACTGCCGGGGCCGTGACCAGGGACGCCGCGGAGATCGGCGGACTGCCGGCCTCGTGCCGGCTGCTCGTCCTGGCGGGAAAGGGCAACAACGCGGGGGATTCATTGATTGCGGCCCGGGCGTTGCTTGAGGGCCTCCCGGAAGCGGCGGCGGACGTGGTTTTTGCCTTCGGCCCCAGGGCGCTCAGGCCGCCCGCCGCCCGCGCCTGGAGGGATCTCTCGGAATCCTGCCGCGGGCGCGTGCGCGCGGTCGATGCCGACAGCCTGCCGCCTGGGTACGACCTTTGCCTCGACGGGATCTTCGGCTACCAGTACAGGGCGCCGCTTCCCGCCGAGGCCCTCACGGCGATCGCCGCAGCGGAGGGGTGCGCAATCCGGCTCCGCGCATCGATCGACCTCCCGAGCGGGCTGTCCGGGGCCGGGGCCTTCCGCGCGGACTTCACCTACGCAACGGGCTCGGTCAAGTCGCCGCTCCTCGGCTGCCCCAACGCCGGTCGCCCGCGGTACCTCGACCTGGGGTTCTTCCAGGGCGATGAGGAGCCGGGCGGCGCGCAGGCGGGCGAGCGCGTTGTCCTGGCGTCCATCCTCGGGCCGCTTGCGGGGCTTCGGCCCGCGTCTTCCGACAAGCGCAGCCAGGGGCACGTCGCCGTTGTCGGAGGCTCGAGGGATTTCCCCGGAGCGGTGCTCATGGCGACCCTTTCCGCACTGAGGAGCGGCGCCGGCCTGGTCACGGCGTTCGTGCCCGAGCGGCTGGCGCCCGTCTTTGCGGCGCGCGCGCCCGAGGCCATGTGGGTCGGGCTTCCGGAGACGCCCGCCGGCGGGCTGGCGCTCGGGGGGCTGGCGGAGGTCCTGAGGGGCGCCGAGCGCGCGACGGCGCTCGTGATAGGCCCTGGCCTCGGCAGGGAGCCGGAGACGCTGTCGTTCGCCATGGGGGTCGTCAGGGCCAGCACGGCGCCGCTTGTGATCGACGCCGATGCGCTCCAGCCCGAGATCGTGCGCGCCGGGAGCGCGCCGAGGATCCTGACGCCCCACGCCGGCGAATTCGACCGGATCGCCGGCGGGGCGGACCTGAGGGGCCTCTGCCGTGCCGTCAGGGGCACCGTGGCCGCAAAGGGGCCGGTCACCCGCGTCTCGAGCGGCCGCGCCGTCTACCACTGCCTGTTCGGGGGGCCCGTTCTGTCGAGGGGCGGAAGCGGGGACATCCTCGCGGGACTTGCCGGCGGACTCCTTGCGCAGGCGCCGGCCGATCCGCTCGGCTCCGCCTGCCGCGCGTGCGTCTGGCACGGGATGGCCGCGGACCAGCTTGCGCGTGCCCGCGGGCAGGCCGCCGTCCGGACGCTCGAGCTGCTCGAATTCCTGGCGCCGGCCCTGCGGGAGTCCGCCGCATGCCAAGCGAGCTGACCGAGAGGCAGGCGCTGCTGGCGCTGAACGCGCTGCCGGGGATCGGCCCGATCGGACAGAACCAGCTGCTCCACGGCTTCGGCGGCGACGCGCGGGCCGCGCTGTCCGCGGACAGGAGGAGGCTGGAGGCGGTCCTTGGGCCGCGTCCGGCCGCGATCGCATCGGTTCGCGACTGGCGCGCGCACTTCGACCCTGCAAGGGAGGAGGCGCGGATGGAGAAGAGCGGCGTCGCCTTCCTCGGCCGCGGCGATCCCGGGTACCCCGTGCTGCTGGCGGAGATCCACGACCCGCCGCTCGGACTGTATCGAAAGGGAAACTACGTATTCGACAACCCGTGCGTCGCGATCGTGGGGAGCCGGCGGGCGACGACCTACGGGCAGAGCGTCGCGAAGCGGCTGGGCTCCGAGCTTGCGCGAAGGGGGTTTTGCGTCGTGAGCGGGCTGGCGCGGGGCGTCGACACGTCGGCGCACGAGGGGGCCCTGGCCGCAGGCGGCAGGACGGCGGCCGTGCTCGGCACCGGGATCGACATCATCTACCCCCCCGAGAACCTCGCGCTCTACCGCCGAATCGCCGAGACCGGGGCCGTGCTCTCGGAGCTCCCCTTCGGGAGGGCCGCCGACCGCGACTCGTTTGAGATGCGCAGCCGCCTGATGGCCGGCATCTGCGAGGCGGTCGTGGTGGTTGAAAGCGACCCTTGGGGCGGGGCGATGGCGACCGCCAGGTTCGCCGGCGAGCAGGGACGGCTCGTCTTCGCGGTGCCCGGCCGGATCGACCTGGCGACAAGCGCGGGCCCGAACCAGCTCATCCGAGACGGCGCGGCGCTCCTGACGAGGGTCGAGGACATCCTGCAGGAGATCCAGTACCTCGGCGGACTCAGGCCCTCGCCCGTCGCCGGGTCCGGGACACCGGGCGCGGGACTGGGTGCCGACGAGGCGCGGATACTCTATCACCTGCGCGGGGGGCAGCCGCGGACCCCGGCCGGGCTGGCCTCGGACACCGGGATAGCCGCCGACGCCGTCGCTGCGGCCCTGGCCGTCCTTGAGGCCGGCGGCTACGTCTCGAGGCTTGCGGACGGATCCTACGGGCAGGCCGGGGCGCCGTGAGCCTCGGTTGCGGCAGGGGGGGCGTGGGCGGCCGGGCCGGCCGGACCCGGGGACCCGGCGCTGCCAGCCCCACCGGCGGGAGCCGCGAGTCTGGTCTCGTTTCCGCGGGAAATCCGTCCCACGATGGAGGGCCGGCCTGACCTGGGCGCCCGCGAGAGGAATCCTCCCAGGCCAGGAACGCTCCGCGGTCACGCCCTCAGCCCATGCAAACGCCTCCCGGCTCCGATGCCGCAAACGTCTACCTCTATGGCATTATCGTCCTTTCCACGATCCACCGGCTGGCCGGGGACTACCCGGAGGCGGACGGCTACGCGGAGATCGAGGAGACGCATGTCGTGCCGGGCGGTGAAACCGGCAACTCGGCGCTCGTGCTTTCGCACTGGGGGCACCGCGTGAAGGTCGGCGGTCCCTTTCTTGGGCGTCGGACCCGCGAGGGCGTGCTGGGTTTCCTGGAACCGCGCGGGATAGACTGCCGGGGCCTGCGCTACGACGCCTCGTTTGACGGCGTTCGCGACCTGGTGCTTGTCGGCGGCAAGACGAGGGCGGTCTTTGGGAGATTCGGGCAGTATTTCCGCGGGCCGCGGCGTTGGGCGGATCCCGAGCGCGCCGATGTCGACGGAGCCGACATCGTGGGACTCGACCCCTTCTTCGGAAGCCAATCGCTGGAGGTCGCCCGGCTTTGCCGCGAGCTCGGCCGGCCCTACGTGACGATCGATTGCGAACCGGACAGCGCGCTGCACCGCGGCGCCGCTGCGACAGTTGTCTCGGGCGAGTTTCTGCGCAGCCACTACCCGACGGCGGTGGTCGAGGAGCTGCTGCGGTCGTATGCGGGCGAGGGCGCGGGCCTCGTCATATTCACCTTCGGCTCCGAGGAGTTGCTCTACGCCAGGGGGCGGGGCGGGATCCAAAGGCTGAAACCGTTCGGCATCGTGCCGAAGAGCACGCTCGGCGCGGGAGACTCGTTTCGCGGCGGCGTCATCCACGGGCTCGTCCGCGGACTGGGAGACGAGGGCATCGTCCGGTTTGCGGCGGCGACGGCGGCGTGCGTCTGCCGGCGGTTCCCCATGGCCCACGATCCGCCGGGGCTGCAGGAGATCACGACGCTTGCCGCGACCGCCGTCGGATGACCCGAAGGGGCTTCCGTCGGCCTTCCCGAATCGGCAGCCCCGGCCCCAGGGAACGCCCTGGAGCCAACTAATCTTCTAAGGGGCTTTAAAAAAGACAGTTACGCATTCGGGAGGTTGCCGTGGGATTGAGGCGTTTCAGGTAGACGCGGCGGGCGCAGTCGCGGATCATCGGGAGCGAAAGGCAACGAAATGCCAATGAAGCGTCCGCTATTCCTGTTTGTGCTGTCATTGCTGGCGATCGGTGATTGCCTTGCGCAGGAGGTGACGCTCCCGGCAAACGCAATAATGCGCTCCGGATACAGCCTAACGTCGCTCAAGGCCGGGACCGTCGTGGAAGTCATCGCGCGCGCCGGGAATACGGTCACCATACGCTGCAACGGCCAGGTTGGCACCATCGAGGCGAGCAGTCTGGTCGCGGTGACGCCAACCCCGGCCGCGCCCGAGACCCGCTCGCCAGCCCCCGCGACCGCCGCACGGGCGCCGTTCGTCAGCCTGGGAGACAGGAGGTTTTATCGGATATTCGCGACCGACTCACCGATCCCCCTGCGCGAGTACATACCTGACGGGGAGGCCATGGAGCACTGGAGCCATCTGGTTTCGGTCCGCGTGCTGAAGGACCTGAGCGACCCGGCGAACTACTTGCAGATCGTCGAAGCGAATGTGGCGAAGAGCAACCCCTCGAACCGCTCCCGCCTCCTGCAGGTCGATGCGACAAAGGATCTGGTGCTGGATTTCCTGGTCTTTGGCGCGAACGCGGCCTCGCAGCAGTTTGCCGAGTGGAGCCTCATGCGCTGCAAGTACGTCCCGGGGGCCGGGCTCGTCGTCTTTCAGTACGCCGTGCGCTATTACACCTTCGGGGCCGAGACAGGCGCCAAGGTGAACGCGGAGAGGGACAGCGTCCTCAAGCCCTTCGAGGCCGCGTCCTTCAGGGAGGAGCAACCTCCCTAGGCGTCCCGGGGGGCCGGCCGGCGTGTCAGCCCGGGGGCCAGCCCATCTGGCGCTTCGCGAGAAGGTGGACGTGGACGTGGGGAACGCTCTCGCAGGCATCGGGCCCGCTGTTGACGACGAGCCTGAAGCCGTTCCCAAGCTTGAGCTTGCGGGCGATTTCACCGGCGACAACCAGCAGGTGGCCGAGCACGGCCCCGTCGCCCGCCTGCGCCTCGGCGAGGCGCGGGATTGGCTTCTTCGGGATGATGAGGAGGTGCACCGGGGCCTGGGGCTGGATGTCGTGGATCACGATGCAGCGCTCGTCCTCATGCTCGATCTTTGCCGGTATCTCGCGGTCGATGATTTTCTGGAAGAGTGTCCTGCTCATAGGGGGGGCGGGCCTGTCCGGAGGTTGCCCGAATGCGCACGGGTCACAAGAACAAGAGCGTCAGCTCGGAGCCGTGCGTCGATCGGGCCGCCGTGAGCTCGCGCAGGAATGAGAGCAGCTCGTCGTACTCGCGGCGGCGGCGCGGCGTCTCCCGCCTCTCCGGGGGTAGGACGGCGGGCCGCAGGTTGGTGATCAGGAGCGTGGACTCCCGGAACGGGGCGAGCTTGCGCAGCCCCGCCATGACCTCGGCCCGAGCGAAGAGGGGTGTCCCCGACTGGAGCGTGAGCGACGCGTCCCAGTGGAAGAATCCGTGGCGGGGAAGCCGCGAGTGCAGCTTCCCGAGGAGGCGCGCCGCCGCGGCATTAAAGGCCTCCGAGTAGGTCGAGGCCAGCGCGGGGTCGGCCGCGGTCTGGGCCTCCAGGTCCGCGAGGCTGAACGCGATCGCGCACTTGATCTGCTTTGCGAGGAACAGGTCCCTGCCGGTCACATGCGCGAAGAGCGCGTTTATGTAGTGCAGGCGACGAAGCTCGTCGCGGTCCATCGTCATTTCTTCGTCTTACCCAGCGCGCTTATCTCGCTCATGAACTCGGAGACGTCGCGGAACTCCTTGTAGACGCTTGCGTAGCGCACGTAGGCGACCTGGTCGACGCTGCGCAGCCTCTGCATCACGCCCTCGCCGATCGCCTGGGACGGGATCTCGTTCTCGAACCTCGCCTCGATGGCGTCGATGACATCCTCGACCAGCATCGTGATCTGCTCGACGTCGACGGGGCGCTTGTGGCAGGCGGCGCGCACGGCGTGCA
>CAZNNO010000057.1:0-21834 GCA_964574435.1 uncultured Opitutaceae bacterium | reverse complement strand
GAAGGTCGCGATCGACACGGCGAACGGCGCGACCTGCGCGTCGACCCCGACCGTCTTCACGGCGCTCGGCGCCGCTGTGATTTGCCTCGGGAACCGACCGGACGGGCACAACATCAACGACGCTGTCGGCAGCGAGCACCCCGAGGCGCTCGCCAGGCTGGTCGTCTCCACGGGCTCCCGCCTCGGGGTGGCCCACGACGGCGACGGCGACCGCTGCGTGCTCTGCGACGAGCTGGGGGCGATCGTCGACGGGGACGAGGTGCTGGCGGTTCTCGCGACCCACGCGCTCGCGCGCGGGACGCTGCCGCGCAAGACGCTCGTCGTCACCGTCCAGAGCAACCTCGGGCTCGACCGGGCGGTCGAGGCCGCCGGCGGGCGGGTGGTGCGGACGGCGGTGGGCGACCGCTATGTCGCCGAGAGGATGCGCGAGCTCGGCGCCTGCCTAGGGGGCGAGTCCTCGGGCCACATCCTGAACTTTGACTTTGGCCCGACCGGGGACGGCCTCGCGGCCGCACTCAAGATCGCCGGCGTGATGGCCGAGACCGGGCGCCCCCTCTCGGAGCTCAGGCGGATCCTCAGGAAGTTTCCCCAGGCCTCGGCGGCCCTCGCGGTGCGCGAAAGGAAACCGATGGAGTCCCTCGGGGCGCTGGCCTCGGCCGTCACGGCGCTCGAGGCGGAGCTCGGGTCGGCGGGCCGGGTCCTCGTCCGGTACTCGGGCACGGAGCCCAAGCTGCGCTTCCTGGTGGAGGGGCCGACCGACGCCTCCGTGCGCTCGGGCCTCGACAGGCTCGTGGCCGCCGCGCGCTCCGAGCTCGACGTCCTTTGACGCCCCCGGAGATGGCTTGCGCGGCCGTGCAGGCGGGGCTTCCGTTTCCCATGCTCGTTAAATCCCCTGCATTCTGGCGGGCGGCCATGCTCGCGCTGCTTTCCGCGACGGCCGCCCGCGCCGCGGACTTCGGCCCCCGCTTCGACGAGATAGCCGCCCGCGCGACTCCCGCCCAGCTCTACGCTTTTCTCTACGACATGCCGAAGGGCGGCGACCTGCACAACCACGCCGCCGGGGCCAACCGACCGGAATGGATCTTCGCGGTCTGCACCGACCCCGCCCGAAACGGCGGGGAGAGCTTTTATACGCGGGCCCGGCTCTCGGGGGCCCCGGACTCGGTGGACCCCGGGGCGCGCTTCCGAACTATCCGAGGGAAGGCGTACGCGCTCCTTGCCGACAACGCGAAGGCTGAGTACGTCCCCCTCGCGGCGCTGTCGCCGCAGGAGCGGCTGGCCTGGTGCGCGAGCCTGCGCCTCGACGGGACGGGGGACGGCCGCCTCGAGTTCTTTTCGCATATCTGGCCCAGGCTCGGCCAGCTGAACCAGTGCCTGCCGGTGGCGATGGAGCTCCTTGTGGAGAACATGAGGGCCTTCGGCGCCGAGCACCTCGCCTACCTGGAGACCCAGTTCAACGCGACGGGCATGGTGGACAACGACGGGCGGGTCATTCCCGACGAGGAGGCGGTCGCCTTCGTAAGGCGGCGCCTGTCCCAGCCGGACGCCGCCGCGACGGGAGTGACCGTGCGCTTCCAGCACACGATCCTGCGCTTCGCGCCGGACGCGGAGGAGCGCCTCGAGCGGGCCTACGCCTTCGTCGACGCCCACCGCGACCTGTGGGTGGGGCTCAACCTGGCGGGAATCGAGGAGAACGGCGCCGGCTACCCGTCGCGCTTCCTCGACACGTTCCGCCGGATGCGCGCCCGCTACCCGACCCTCGCGCTCTCGATCCACGCCGGCGAGATGGACGGCCCCGACCGGCACGTCCGCGACACGCTGCTCCTCGGGGCCTCGAGGATAGGCCACGGCGTCAACCTCATCAAGGACCCCGACACGCTCCTCCTCCTCCAGCAGACGCGCCGGGTGCTGGTCGAGATCAACCTGATCTCGAACAGGCTGCTCGGGTACGTGCCCGACCTTGCGGCACATCCCTTCCCCGAGTACCTGAGGACCGGCGTGCCGGTCTGCCTGAACACGGACGACCGGGGGATGTGGGACTCGAACATGACCGACGAGTACTACACGGCGGTGACCCTCTTCCACCTTTCCTGGGCCGAGATCCTGGCCATGGGCCGCGACTCGATTGCCCGTTCCTTCGCCCAGCCCGAGGCCAGGGAGCGGCTCCTCTCGGAGTTCGAGCGCCGCGTCGAGGCCTTTGAGGACCGCTACGGAGCGCCGCCGCTCGGCGGCGCCCTGGCGTCGCTCGCCTCGGTGCATCCCGTCGCCTACGGCTACGCGAGGCGCACCTGGGGGCTCGAGTTCAAGTGACCGGCGCCTCGCGCCCTGCGCCGGCGACCCAGACGCCGACCGCCATCAGCGCGGCGCCGAGGAAGAGACGCCCCAGGTCGGCCGCCTCGCCGAAGACAAGGATGGAGCACGCGATGCCAAGGGGGATCTTGGCGTTGTTGAACGCCGCCAGGGCGCCCGCGTTCACGCGCGTCGCGCCGACGTTCCAGAGGAAGAAGCCGGCGCCCGAGGCGACCGCGCCAAGGTACGCGATCGTTGCCCACTCTGCGGGCCCCGGGGAGAACCGGCGCCAGTCGGTCGTGAACGCGGAGACGGCGAGGGTGAGCGCGAGCGCGCCCGCGAAGGGAAGGGCGAAGACCGACGCGTCGCCGGCCCCCTTGGGCAGCCGGGCGCGCTCGCGCCGCCACGCCAGCTGGCCGACCGCGAAGCAGAGGTTTGAGAGCTGCACGAGTACGAAGCCGCCGAGGATCCCGGAGTCGCCCATCGACCTCCACAGGACCACGCCCGCCCCCGCCACCGAAAGCGCCGCCGCGGCCGCATAGCGCGCGAACCACCGTCCCTCCAGGAGGGCGTCGACGAGCGCGACGAAGATGGGGGTCGTTATCGTGAATAGAGCGACCTCGTAGGCATGGAGGTGGGCGTACGAGCGCAGGTAGAGGATGTAGACCGCGCCGAACTGGACCGCGCCGATCAGGGCTAGCCTCGCCATCTGCGCAGCTCCCATGCGCCCCCGGCGCAAGAAGGGGGCGAAAACGAGGAGCGAGACGGCGAGCCGGAGCGCGGCGATGGCGGTCGGGTCGAGCGCACCGAGGCCCTTGATGAGCCCGAACGAGAATGCCCAGATGACCGAGACGATCAGGAGGAGTATCATCCGGATTTCGCGCCGCGGGCGCTCACACCCGGAAGATCGCCCCGAGGCGCTTGCCGAGGAGGACGCTGACCGCGGCGACCATGGTACCGAGGAACACCATCGCCCAGACCCCGAGCGCGCATGCGAGGAACTTGCCGTCCCCGAGGAGCTGGAAGAGCTCGAGGATGGCCTTCGTGATCGGGAAATAGACCATCTTCTGGGCGAGGATTATGGAGTCGCTCACCTCGAGCATCGCGAAGGCGAAGGCGAGGAGCGCCCCCGCCATGAGGTTCGCGGCGATGAGCGGCAGTGTGACCTTGACCATCGCCTTGAGCGGCGGGCAGCCGAGGTTCTCGGCGGCCTCCTCGAGCGTCTGGCTGGTCTGCTGGAAGCCGGCCGCCGCCGAGCGCACCACGTAGGGAAGCCTGCGGATCGAATAGGCGACGATCAGCAGGACGGTCGGGTTGCGCACCGGGTTGATGAAGTCGAAGAATTGGCCCTCGTGCGACATCGCAAGGTAGCCGAACGCGAGCACGATGCCGGGGACCGCGAGGGGCAGCATCGCCATGAAGTCGAGCACGTGCCTGCCGGCGATCCTCGTGCGGACGACGACGTAGGCTATCGCGATGCCGAGGAAGACGTCGATCACGGTGGAGACGCTCGCGAACTTAAGGCTGTTGGCTATCGCGGGCACCGTCAGCTCGTGGCCGAGCGCCGCGCGGTAGTTGTCGAGCGTGAAGCCCCGCGGCAGGACGGTCGCGTACCAGTCCCTTGACGAGGCGATCAGCACGACGCCGAGATGGGGCAGGATGGCGACCAGAGTGACCGAGCAGAAGAGGAGGGTGCAGAGCCAGGCCGGGGGCCCGGACAGGGCGCGGGCCCCTCCCGAGCTCGTGGCCTTGGCCATCATCGCGTGGCTCGAGCGCCCGAATATCCCCTTGCCGACGGCGTAGACTAGGATCGAGCAAACGAGCATGACCGCGACGAGCGCGTAGGGGAACGGGTTGCCCCCGATGTCCTTCAGGCCGTAGAAGATCTGGACGCTCGTGACCCTCGAATAGTCGAAGACAAGCGGGGTGCCGAGCTCGGTGAACACCCAGATGAACACGATCGTGCATCCCGCGAACAGGCCGGGGTGGATGAGCGGGAGCGTGATCCGCCGGAAGCGGCGCAGGCCCGTGCAGCCCAGGTTCTGCGCGGCCTCCTCCATGGCCGGATCGATGTTCGCGAGCGCGGCGACGGCGTTCAGGTAGATGATGGGATAGAGGGAGAGCGCCTCGACGACCGCCACCCCCCAGAACTGGTTCGCTGCGAACCAGTCGAACGTCCAGCCGCGGGGCCTGAGGCCGAGGTCGATAAGCAGGGCATTCACGGCCCCGTACTGGCCGAAGATCTGCTTGATGCCTATCGCCCCGACGAAGGGCGGCAGGATCATGGGGATCAGCACCGTGGAGTTGAGGAAGCCCTTCAATGGGAAGAGGAACCTGTCCGAGACGACGGCGAGCGGCAGGGCGATGAGGAGGGCCAGGGTAGTCCCCGCGCACGCGAGGAGGAACGAGTTGAGGAGCGCCCGGAGGTAGGTCGGGTCCGTCAGGAGCGTCCCGAGGAACGCGAAGGTGATCCGGCCGTCCGCGTCGACGAAGCCCCCCTTCAGGATCTGCAGGATCGGCCAGACGAAGAACACCGCGAAGAACGCGCCGGTGAGCAGGAAAACAATCCGGGCCGTTGTCCTCGACATGGAGCGCCGCGCCAGCCCGTCACCTGAAGGGCCAGATCTTGAAGAACGAGAGGAAGAACATGGCCGCGACCCCGTAGCCCATGGGCGGGATCTCGCGCGCCCTCCCCAGGCCCACGCCGAGGAGCACCGAGCAGATGAGCCCGATGCCGATGCCCTTCGCGATGCTGAAGGTGAGCGGGATCGCGAAGATGGTCAGGATGGCCGGCGCCGCCGTCTCGAAGCGGGTCATGTCGATCTCGACGACCGACTGCATCATGAAGATCCCGACGATCACGAGGGCCGGCGCCGTTGCGCACGGGGGTATCGCCAGGATGAGCGGCGTCAGGAAGAGGGCCAGGAGCATGAAGATCGCGACCCAGATGGAGGTCAGGCCCGTCCTGCCTCCCGCCTCCACGCCCGACGCCGACTCGATGTAGCTCACCACGGTGGAGGTCCCGCAGAGGGCGGAGAGGATGGTCGCAATGGAGTCCGCCAGGAGCGCGCGCCCCGCCCGGGGAAGGCGCCCCTGCGGGTCCAGGAGGCCGGCGCGCTTGGTCACCCCGATCAGCGTCCCGATGTTGTCGAACATGTCGACAAGCAGGAGCGTGAAGATGAGGGGCAGGGCGGTCTGGAACTTCGACCAGCTCGTCAGGAAGCCGAAGGAAAGCTTCCAGAAAACGGGCGCCGCGGAGTCCGGGTACGCGAAGATCCCCCGGCTCAGGTCGGTCACCCGGCCGCCCGCCCCGTTGGACGTGAAGAGCCCGGCGATCGTCACCAGGAGTATGCTGAGGACGATCGCCCCGGGCACCTTCCGGGCCACGAGGAGCGAGGTGAGGACTATGCCGCCGAGGCAGAGGGCGACGGGCCCCGCGGTGAAGTCTCCCGGCCCGACGTAGGTCGCCGGGTCTGCGATGATGACGCCGCCCTTCTGCAGGCCGATGAAGGCGATGAAGAGGCCGACGCCGCAGGTCACCGCGATCTTCAGTCCGAGGGGTATCGAGGCGATGATCTTCTCGCGGACGCCGGAGACCGAGAGCGACAGGAAGATGAGGCCGTTGATGAACACCATCCCGAGCGCCTCGCTCCAGGGCACGTGGTTCGCCAGGCAGATCGTGAACGTGAAGAACGCGTTGATGCCCATGCCGGGCGCCATCGCGATCGGGTAGTTCGTGAAAAGGGCCATCAGGGTCGTGGCGACCGCCGCCGTTATCGCGGTGACCGTCACCAGGGCCCCCTTGTCCATGCCGGTGTTCGCGAGGATCGACGGGTTGACCGCGAGGATGTAGGCCATCGCCGCGAACGTCGTCAGCCCCGCCTGGAACTCCCGGAACGGCGTCGAGCCGCGGTCTTCGAGCTTAAAGAGGCGTGATACCATGCGGTGGCCGTTGGCTGGGGAGTGTGTGGAGGATCGGGCCCATCCGTGCAACGCAAGTTTTTGTTTCAATGTTGGGGCCGGGCGAGCAAGACTCGCGCCATGAGCAATCCAGAATCCAGGCTTTCCGAGCTGGGCTTGGCCCTTCCCCCGCCGCCCGCGGCCGCAGGCAGCTACGTGCCCTCCGTGCGGACGGGCAACCTCCTCTACTGCGCGGGCACGCTGCCGGTCGCCGGCGGCAAGCTCACCCACTCCGGCCAGGTGGGGCGCGAGCAGACGGTCGAGAGCGGCGCCAAGGCGGCGCAGGCGTGCGCCCTCAACACGCTCGCGAACGTGAAGGCCGCCCTGGGGTCGCTCGACCGGGTGGCCCGGGTCGTCTTCGTCAGCGGCTACGTGAACGCGGTCGACGGGTTCGCGGACAGCCCGGCCGTCATCAACGGAGCGAGCGACCTGTTTGTCGCGGTCTTCGGCGAGGCGGGGCGCCACGCCCGGGCCGCGGTCGCCGTCAACGGGCTTCCCCGGGGGGCGACCGCCGAGATCCAGGCGGTCGTCGAGGTGCGGGACTAGGCCGGCCCGCGCGGGCCGGCCCGCAAGGGGGCGCCTAGCGCCAGTAGCCGGCGATGTAGACCCGAGTGCCGCCGCGGATCACGTAGCGCGGATGGACCCAGGCGGCGCCGGGATGGGGCGGGCGGCCCCAGTGGCCGCGGTTCCACACCCAGCGCCCGCCGTACCAGTGGTAGAAGCCTCCGACCCAGACGAATCCGGGGCCGGGGGCGACGCCGACCACCTCGGCGATGGGAGGGGGGGGATCCTCGCTCACGACGACCTCGCCGGGCTGCACGTATTCGGGCTCGGCGTACACGGTTGCGACCGGCGCGGGGCGCACGGCCACGACGCAGCCGGGGGTTAGGGCCGTCACGGATCCCAGGGCCGCCGCGCCTGCCAGGGCGCGCAGAAGGAGCAGGCGCCGATTCGAGGCTGGGCTCTTGGTATTGGATGTGTTCATGGATTTTATGATGTTCATACCCATAGACGCCTGCGCCCGGCCAAGGTTACGCGAGAACCTTCGTCAGGACCCGGGCGTTGCGCCCGTTCTCGTCGTAAAGCTTGAGCCTCGCCTCCGGAAGCGCCTCCTTGGTGCTCTCCGCGAACCCGCAGACGTTGCTGAAGAAGCCGAAGCTCTGCGTCGACAGCGCGATGATCCGCTTCGCGCCCCGCTCCTTTGCCTGGAGGCAGGCGTACTCCACCATCTTCTTGCCGATTCCGCGGTTGTGGTAGAACGGAAGGACGTAGAGCGAGCCGACCTCGGCCGTCTCGGGCTGGTCGGGGTAGAACATGAGGGTCACGCACGCGATGACGGCCTCGTCGACCTCGAAGACGTAGAAGTGGTCGATGTTCTTCTCGATCGCCTGCTGCGTCCTGTGGATCAGCTCCTCGCGCTTCACGGCATTGCGCGTCAGGTTGTAGAGGAGCCGCGCGTCCCGCCGGGTCGCCTTGCGGATCTGCTGGTAGTCGTTGCCGTAGACGAGCGAGCCGACGCCCTCGTTTGAGAATATCTCGTTCAGCAGGCCGTCGAAGACGCGCCCGTCGACGACGTGGACCCGCGCCGTGCCGGTCTCGATCGCGCGGACGGCGTGCGCCGCCTTGCTGCGGCTCGTGTCCGCAATCTGCTCCGGGTGCTCGCTCAGGAGCTTGCGCAGCGCGTCGACCGAGATCTCGTGCCGGACGTCGCCCTCGATCTCGAGACCCGGGGTGGGCGCAAGATAGATGATCTTTGTCGCGTGCAGGGCCTCCGCCACCTCGGCCGCAAGGAGGTCGGAATTTATCCGCAGCGACTTGCCGTCGGGCCCGAAGGCGACCGGCGAGACGAGCGGCACGACCTGGCGCTCGATCAGCGCCGCAAGGAGGTCCTTGTCGATCCGGTCGACCTTGCCCGTGAACTGCTGGTCGACCCCCTTCAGGATCCCGACCGGCACCGCGCGGACGGCGTTCGTTATCGCCGCCTTGAGGGAGCTGCCCGTCAGCCCCTCCAGGATGACGTGCGAGACGCGCGAGGAGGCGCGGATGGCGAGATCGAGGGTGGCCGCGTCGGTGACGCCCGTGCCGTCGCTGTTCGAGATGGGGATCCCGCGCAGGGCCGAGAGCTCCTGGAGCTGGTGGCCGACCCCGTGCACGAGCACGACCTTGATCCCGAGGCTCCTCAGCACCGCGATGTCGACCAGCAGGTTGCCGAAGTTCTCGTCGGCGACGATCGACCCGTCCACCGCGATGACGAATATCTGGCCCTGGAACCTGGGCACGTACTGGAGGATCCCGCGCAGGTCCGTGGGCTTGATGGTTGTCGCCTGGGCCGACGACGGGGCGGCGGGGGACGGCTGGCCGTTTCCGTTGCTCATATTCAGCATCGCGTTCTCGGCGAAGTGGCGCCGCACGTCAAGGGACCTCTGGGGCCCCCCGTGACCCGCCGCTCAGCGGACGGTGAGCGTCCACGCCCGCGACGCGCGCTCGCCGACGAGCGTCACGCGGTAGGTGCCGGGCTTCAGGGAGCCGGGCGGGATGTCGAGCTCGGCGGCGCCGTCGCGCGTCCTCGCGAGCAGCCCCCCGGCGAGGCGCTCGAAGTCCGCGACGATCACGATCTCGCCCTGGCGCTCGTAAAGGTGGGCGCCCGAGAGCTGGCGCTTGTTGTCGGGGATCGTGTACGTGAGCGCGACCGAGTAGTCGATTCCCGAGACGGCCGTCGGCGGGGCGCTGACCGAGATTATCTCAAGGGGGAGGAGCGGGGTCTCGACCAGGGTCTTCCTGAGCTCCTCGGGAAGGCCGCCCGGGGCCGGCGAGCCGTCGGAGCCCGCCGGCCGCGCCAGCTCGGCCGGCCGGCTCGCGTCGACGGCGACGCGCCGGTATCCCGCCTTCAGGAGCCGGATCACGTCGGCGCGGTCGCGCATGTCCTGGTAGGGGTTGAAGGCGGGCCCGTGGCGACGGAAGTGCAGTGTCAGGTAGGTGTATAGGGGAATGAACACCAGGATCGACACCACGATCCACTTCATCGGCCACGGCTTCCTCTCCTTTGGGGGGGCGCTCATTTTGGGAGGAAGGCCAAGGCGGCGCCGGCCAATTGGCAACAAACGTTTTCGCGTGTTGCCAATTGCCCCGCCCCTTTCTTGGCTGTCCCCTACGCATGAAATTTTGGTCGCGCTATTTTATACCCACGCTGAAGGAGAGCCCGGCGGACGCCGAGATAGCCTCGCACCGGCTGCTCCTGCGCGCGGGCCTCGTGCGCAAGCTCGGGGGCGGCCTCTACACGTACCTGCCCCTGGGCCTTCGCGTGATGCAGAAATTGTCCCGGATCTGCCGCGAGGAGATCGAGCGCTCGGGGGCGATCGAGCTTTCGATGCCGCACATCCACCCGGCCGAGTTCTGGTCCGACGGGCCGCGCTGGGGCCCCGTGCGCGAGATCATGTTCCGCGCCGACAGCGCGGGCGAGGGCAAGCGGGCGCCGCGCGAGCCCGAGTTCGTCCTCGGGCCGACGCACGAGGAGGTCATCACCCCGCTCGTCAAGGCGGAGATTTCCAGCTACCGCGACCTGCCGAAGAGCTTCTTCCAGATCGGGACGAAGTTCCGCAACGAGATCCGCCCGCGCTTCGGCCTCATGCGGGCGAGGGAGTTCGTGATGATGGACGCGTATTCCTTCGACGCGGACGACGCGGGCGCGGTCCGCAGCTACCTGGCCATGAAGGCCGCCTACGAGGCGTTCTTCCGGAGGATCGGGGCGCAGGCGATCGCCGTCGAGGCCGACACCGGGGTCATGGGCGGCAGCTTCTCCCACGAGTTCATGGTGCCGGCCGAGGTCGGTGACAACGACCTGTTCTACAACGAGGAGAGCGGGTACGCGGCGAACCGCGAGAAGGCGCGCAGCGCCCTCGTGCCCGAGGGCCTCGCCGACGCGGCGCCCGCCGGGGCGCTCGAGGAGTTTCCGACCCCGGGCGTGGTCACGATCGCGGCCCTCGAGGCCCCGCCGCACGGGGTCCCCGCCGACCGGCAGCTTAAGACGCTCGTCTACCTGGGCGACGGCCGGCCGTTCGCCGTCATCCTGCGCGGGTGCGACGAGCTCGAGGAGGCGAAGCTCGGCGCGCTCGGATTCACGCTGCTGCGCCCGGCGACCCCGGAGGAGATCGAGCCGGTCATGGGGGCGAAGCCGGGCAGCCTTGGGGCCGTAAAGGGGACGATCCGGAACCTGCCCGCGCTCGCCGGCATCTATGCCGACCACGCCGTCCGCCTGGTCGGCAACGGCACGACCGGGGCGAACCGCGACGGCTTCCACCTGCGAAACGTGAACGTATCGCGCGACCTCGAGGTGACCGGTTTCGGGGACTTCCGCCGCGTCCAGACGGGCGAGCCTGACCCGCTCGCCGGGCGGCCGCTCAAGGTGCGCCGCGGCATCGAGGTGGGCCACATCTTCAAGCTCGGCACAAAGTACTCCGAGAGGATCGACGCGGGATTCACCGACGACAAGAAGCAGCGGCATCTCTTCGTCATGGGCTGCTACGGCATAGGCATCAGCCGGACCCTGCAGGCGGTCATCGAGCAGAGCCATGACGGCGACGGGATCATCTGGCCCTGGGCGATCGCCCCCTTCCAGGTCCTCGTCTGCCTGCTCGACCCCCAGGACACCGACGCCACCGTGATCGCGGGCCGGATAGCCGCCGCCGCCGGGCGCGCGGGGGCCGACGTGCTCATCGACGACCGGGCCGAGAGGCCGGGCGTGAAATTCAAGGACGCCGACCTGATCGGGATACCCCTGCGGATCACGGTGGGCGCGCGCGGGCTCCGCGAGGGCGTCGTAGAAATGAAGTGGCGCGGCGCCCCGGAAACGCTCAAGATGCCCATCGATGAATCGGAAGCCAGGGTTGAAGCGGCCGTCCGCGAGAAGGCCTGAGAGGGTGTCCGGACGTCCAAATTCCTGTGCCTGAGTCACGCTCCCACACCCGAACGGAGGCCCGGCCGTCCACGGAACTCCAGGTGGACGCCAGCTGGAGGGTGGTCGTCCTCAACGACCCCGTCAACCTGATGTCCTACGTCGTGATGGTTTTCAAGAAGGTGCTGGGATTCGACGAGAGCCGGGCGCGCAAGCACATGCTCGAGGTGCACGAGCAGGGGCGCTCCGTTGTCTGGGTCGGCGTGCGCGAGACGGCCGAGGCCTACGTCTTCACCCTGCAGCAGTGGCACCTGACCGCGGTGCTCGAGCCCGATGAAGCGCGTTGAGGTCAAGCTCAGCCTCCCGGTCGTGGCGCCCCTCCTGGACGTAATCCGGGAGCTCTCGTTCGAGCTCGAGAAGACCCTGGCGGCCCCCCAGGCGCTCCACGACATGGACCAGGAATTCCGGGGCGCCTGGATCGGCGAACTGCTCGAGGGCCAGAACGGCGACCTGCGTGCGCTCCTTTCCCTGTTCGGCGGCGAGTTCTTCACCGAGGGCGTGGTCGCCTTCGACGAGAGCAACGCGGAGCCGATTGTGCGCGCCTGCACCGCCTTCCGCCTCCACCTTCGCGAGCGGCGCCTGAAGACGCTCGGGGACGAGGCGCTCGAGACCGGCGACATCGACATGGCCGGGCTCGAGGAGCCGGTGCGCCGGGCCTTCATGTGCTACCTTTTCCTCGCGACCGTGCAGGAGCTGATCATCCAGCACCTGGATTCGAGCATCATCGGCTCGTAGGCGGCAGGAACGACCCGCCATGAAGAACCTCCTCCTCCCCCTCGTCTCGCTTGCGCTCCTGGCCGCCTCCGGCTGCTCCCCCGTGGCGATCGTCGACAAGGTGGCGCCCGCCGACGTCCAGCAGGCGTCAAGGCAGGCCTATTCGGACCTCAAGGCGCGGCGGTTCGACCTCGTCAGGGCGCGCCTCAGGGACGAGCTGAAGGGCCGGGACCTGGACGGGGAGTTTCGCAGGATGGCGAACGCGATACCCGACGAGCCGGAGCCGGAGATCAGCGCCGTCGACTTCAACACCACGTCCTCGAACGGGGTGACCAGCTACGACATAACCTACAGGTACCAGTACTCGAAGCAGTGGGTGCAGGCGCGCTTCGCCTGGCTGCGCGAAAATGGCGACCTGCGGATGACCGGCTTCGCCGTGAACGCCCTCGACAACTCGGCGAAGGACCCGGACGACTTCACCTTCGAGGGGAAGGGCCCGGTCCACTACCTGGTCCTGCTCGTTGCGGCGCTCGTCTTCGCGGCCAATGTCTACGCGCTCGTCCGGTGCGCGCTGGCCCGGGGGCTGAGGCACAAGTGGGCGTGGATCCTGTTCATAGTCTTCGGGATAGGGGCGTTCAGGTTCAACTGGACAACCGGCGAGTGGCGGGTCGCCTTCCTGAACCTCCAGCTAATGAGCGTGGCCGCCCTGCGCCTCTATGGCGGCGCCTGGACGATCACGGTCGCGGTGCCGGTCGGCGCCCTGGCGTGCCTCGACAAGCTGAGGAGGCTGCGAGCGAAGGACCGGGCGGAAGCGGGCCGCGCTGCCCCGCCGGCCGCCTAGCGGGCTTTTGAAGGGCGGGGCGTCGCGCGGCCCGAAGCCGAATTCCAATCATGCGCCGGTCTCGTAGCACAGGAACACGTTTCCGTTTCGGAACACCCGCGATCGCGTGAGCTTAAGGCTCAGCCTTTCCTTGAGGCCGTCGAACATCGTGCGCCCCGCGCCAAGGGCGGCGGGAATCAGCACGATCTGGAATTCATCGATCAGGCCTTCCCGGGCCAATTGTGAAACGAGGCTCCCGCTTCCCAGAATCACCATCCCGTCTCCGGGCTCCTTCTTCAGCTTCCTTATTTCCGCCACCAAGTCGCCCGTGACCAACCTCGTATTGTTCCAGGACGCCTTTTCCAGGGTCCTCGAGAATACGATCTTCGGGCCCTTGTTCATTCGTTCGGCCACGATCGGAAGGCTGTCGATCGCCTGACGCGTGGGCCAGAAGCCTGCCATCAGTTCATAGGTGACCCGCCCGAAGAGCAGCGTGCCGCCACCCCTTGCATTGTCCGACGCAAACGCATCGAACTCCTCATCGTTGCTGTTCTTCGCCCAACTCATGCTGCCGTTCCGGTCCACGAAGCGGCCGTCGACCGATAGATTATTGAAGACGATCAATTTACACATCATGAGGCCTTTCCTTTCGCCTGGTCATTGGAGGAGTCTGGCAACGGACTTATAGGCGTGAAGCGTCCGCAGCATCAAGAACTTCGGCTTGACCCATGGGATACGCCCCTGCCGGGTGACCTGACATCCGTGGAACGGGGCGGTGGGCTCCGGTTTGGCAAGTCAGGGGAGGGCGGGGGCGCCCCTTGAGCAGCCTCGCGGGCCTGGGGCTGCGGCCGGCTTCACCCGCGCCGTCCCGGGACCCCAGGCTTGACGTCAAATCCAAGATATTGGACAAATAATCCAGTATGACAGATGTGGGCTCCGACCTGAACCAGCGCATCGCCCGGCGGGTGGGCGGGCTGCGCGCCGCGCAGCGCCTCTCGCTCGCCGCGCTCTCCCATAGGTGCGGCGTCAGCCGCTCCATGATCTCGCTGATCGAGCGCGGCGAATGCAGCCCGACCGCGGTGGTGCTGGAGAAGCTCGCCGCCGGCCTCGGTGTCGTCCTCCCGTCCCTCTTCAACGATCCGGACGGGGAGGCCGCGGGGGGGCCGGTGGCGCGGCGCGGCGACCAGCCGCTCTGGCGGGACCCGGCCTCGGGTTACCTCCGGCGCAACGTCTCGCCGCAGGGCGCGGCGCAGCCGATGCAGATAGTGGAGGTGCTCTTCCCGCCCCGCGGCCGCGTCGCATTCGAGACGGGCGCGCGCGACGCGCGTGTGCATCAGCAGGTCTGGGTCCTCGACGGCGCGATCAACGTCACGGCGGGCGGGCGGTGCCATCGGCTGCGCAAGGGCGACTGCCTTGCCATGGAGCTCAACAGTCCGACCCTGTTCCACAACCCGACCGGGAGGGCCGCCCGCTACGCGGTCGTGGTCGAGTGCCGGGACCCCTCCCTGCGATGACCGCACCTTCCTGGGCCATCCGTCGGATCGCCGCGCCCGCTGAAGTGCCCGTCGAGGGCCTGGCCGGCGTGCTCCTCGACTGCGTCGTCGGCGGCGCATCGGTTAGCTTCATGCAGCCGTTCACCCGCGACCGCTCCGTGGCCTTCTGGCGCGGCGTCGCCCAGGGCGTGGCGTCCGGCGAGCGCGCACTGCTTGTCGCCGAGGACGCGCAGGGCGTCTGCGGCACGGTGCAGCTCCTCCTCGGGCAGCCCGAGAACCAGCCGCACCGCGCCGACGTGGCGAAGATGCTCGTGCACCGGAGGGCGCGCCGCCAGGGACTCGGCGCCGCGCTCCTGCGCGCGGCCGAGGAGACGGCGCGCGCCTGCGGCAAGACGCTGCTGGTCCTCGATACGGTGACGGGGGGCGACGCCGAGCGCCTGTACGCGCGGCTGGGCTGGAGGCGGGTGGGGGTCATTCCCGGCTACGCCCTGTTGCCCGGGGGCGGCCTCATTGCCACGACGGTCTTTTACCGCGAGCTGGCGGGCGGGGGGCCATGGAGGCCGTAACCATCGTTACCGCCAGCTCGCCGGAGCAGTTTGCGCAGGCGCGCCGGCTCTTCGAGGACTACCAGCGTTGGCTCGGCATCGACCTCTCGTTCCAGGATTTCAGCGGCGAACTCGACGCCATCGCCCGCATGTACGGCCCGCCGGCGGGGGCGCTGCTCCTTGCCTCGCAGGGCCGCGCCTATGTCGGCTGCGTGGCCCTGCGCCCCCTGGAGGGCTCTGTTGCCGAGATGAAGCGGATGTTTGTGCCCGAGGCCTTCAGGGGACGGGGCATCGGGCGCGCGCTTGCGCAGGCGTCTGTCTCGGTGGCCCGGGACCTCGGCTACAGCGCGCTCCGCCTGGACACCATTCCGAGGCTCGGTGCCGCCCTTGCCCTGTACAAGGCTCTGGGCTTTGTCGAAATCGCCGCCTATCGCCACAATCCCGTCCCGGATGCGATCTTCCTCGAGCTCAGGCTGCGCTGATTTGGCGGGGGGCCTCCGCTCCACGAGCGGGGCTAGGCCAGGGCCTCGATGAGCCCGCAGGCCCGCTCGAGCGCCCGGGCGCTGTCGATCCTGGGCGCGTATCGGGCGCATTGGCCGCGGATCTCGCGGGAGGCCACGAGGTCCGCGACCGCCTCCGCCGCCCGTGCACGCCGGTACTTGCGCGGCGGGATGCTGAACCCGAGGCCCAGCCGCTCGATCCTCTGCCCGTTGTCGGGCTGGTCGTGCGCGTTCGCAACGATCAGGTGGGGAATTCCCGCCCTCACGGCCTGGGCGAGGGTGCCGATCCCGCCGTGGTAGATGATGGCCGAGGAGCGCGGCAGGATGCTGCTGAAGGGCAGGTAGGGGAACGCCCGGATTCCCTCCGGCAGCCTCCCGGGGAGCTGATCCGGGTGGTTGGTGACCAGCATGGCGCGCACCCCGGCCGCCTGGCAGGCCTCGACGCTGCGCCTGAAGAACTCGGAGCGGTCCGTAGCCGCCGAGCCCGGCGTCACGACGACCGGGGGCGGGCCGCCGCCGAGAAAGGCGTCCGCTTCGGCATGCGCCTCCCTGCGGCCGCCGGCGTCGTGGAGGACGAAGCCCGTCAGGTGGGTGTTCCTCGGCCAGTCGGCCTGGGGGGCCGCGAACCAGTCGGGGAAGAGACCGAGGACAAGCTGGGGCGAATGAATGTAGCCGCTGAAGATCCCCCGGACGCCCGGCAGGCCGAGCTCGGCGCGGAACCTGTTCAGCTCGGGGCCGATGGCGCGCTCGACGTAGACCGTGTCGATGAACCAGAAGAGCGCCTTCTTCACGAGGAGCGGCATGGCCGGGCCCATGTCGAAGTAGCCGAGCCTCCCGTTGTCGTGGTGGCTGCGAAAGACGCTGGACTGGAGGTGGAGGGTCGCCGTCGGAACCCCGAGCCTGTCCTGGGCCACGCGGGCCCCGAGGCAGAGCGTGCTCGCCGCGACAACCGTCCCGGCGCAGCGGCGCTCCTCGATGATGCGGTAGAGGCGCCGGATGTTGGGAAGTATCGCATGCTCGACGATGCAGTCGAAGCCCCTGATCGGGTGCCAGAGCCTCGGGTCGCGCATGACCACCTCCGCCTCGGCCCGCGTGCCGAGGGCCGCGAAGTCGAGGCCGCTCGCGAGGATCTGCTCGCGGAAGAGCTCGTTGGTGACGACCGTGGCCGCGTGGCCCCTCGCCTTGAGGGCGAGCCCCAGGGCTACGACGGGATTGATGTCTCCTGAGCTGCCGAGCGTCGGCAGCAGAATACTCAAGGGCATACTTGACGGTGGCCCGACATGTCCCAGACTCAAGGGCAGACACCCTGCAGTGTTCGAGGTGCTTTCAATAACTGCTCTTTGCCTTGGAAACATTACGGGAGCCATACCCGCCGCGGAAGCTGCTAGGCCGTAAATCGGAAAGCAAACGCCGCGACGGAGGCGCCCACCTTGACATGAAAAGGTCTTGAGCCTTTGGGCATACGGCACAGGCGGGGTGTTTATCTACCTTTCTACCAGCTAAATCGATGAGCCTTACGACCTACCATGTGCTGCACCTGAGCTCGATCATCGTGCTGCTGGCCTATTCGTTCTACGCCTTCGCGGCGCCCGCCGAGACCCGAAAGCGGGTCCTGATGATTACGGGCGTGGCGACGCTCCTGGTCCTCATAACCGGCTTTGCGATGCTGGCGAAGCTGCACCTGGGCTTCCCGGTTTGGGCGGCGGTGAAGCTCGTGTGCTGGATCGGGCTCTCGATGGTCGCTGGCATGGCCTACCGCAGGCGGGCGCAGGCCGATGCGCTCATGCTGATCGCCCTCGCGCTTGCGATCACGGCGGTCGTGATGGTCTTCGTCCGGCCGTTCTGACGGGGCCGGGCGCCATGGACGGCACGCTCTGTGGCGTCTGGATCGACGGGGAGGGGGGGGCCCACGTCTGCGTCGCGACACCCGAGGGCGGCAGGCTCGAGAAGGCGCTTCCGTTTGAGCCCTTCGCGTGGATCTCCGCCAACCCGCTCGGGGGGCCCGTCGCCGGGGTGCAGTTTGAGCGCCTGGGGGGTGCCGCGGCGCTCGGGACGCTCGCCCGGGCGACGTCGCTCGGCGCCTTCGAGGGGTTCATCAAGGTCGCCCGCGAATCGGTCGCGATCGACGTGATCCGGCCCCTCGAGAGCCAGTTCCTCCTCCAGTCCCGGGCGCGCCTCTACGGGGACATGGCCTTCGCGAGGCTGCGGCGCTGCCAGGTCGACATCGAGACAGGTTCCAGCGACGGGTCCTTCAGCGACGCCGAGCGCCCGGGGGACCGGGTGCTGGCGATCGGGATCCGCTCGGGCGCGGCAGGCCGCATCCTGGCGCTCGACGCGATGACGGACGAGGCGGAGAGGCGCCTGCTCCTCGCCTTCAACACGGAGCTGGCCGCCATCGACCCCGACGTCATCGAGGGGCACAACATCTTCAAGTTCGACCTGGACTACCTGAGGAAGCGCTGCCGGCTGCGGCGGGTTCCCTGCGCCTGGGGGCGCTTTGGGCAGAGGGCGACCTTCCGAAACAGCCGCCTCAAGGTCGCCGAGCGCTGGATCGACTTCCCGCGCTGCGACCTGCCGGGGCGCGCGGTCGTCGACACGTACCTGCTCGCGCTCCTCAACGACATCACGACGCGCGAGCTCAACTCGTACGGGCTCAAGGAGGTGGCCATCCATTTCGGGATCACCGAAGAGGAGGACCCGGAGCGCACCTACATCGAGGGGAGCAGGATCGCCGAGGCGTTCGCGGGCGACCGGGCCCGCTTCAACGCCTACCTAGAGGACGACCTCAGGGAGACGCAGGGGCTGGGCGACCTCCTCTTGCCCACCTACTTCGAGCAGGCCCGGGCCTTCCCGATAGCGCTCCAGGAGGCCACGCTGCGCGGGACGACCGTGAAGATCGACCTCCTCTTCCTGGAGGAGTACTACCATGCGAGGCAGTCCTGCCCGCAGCCGCCCGAGATCCTTCCCTTCGACGGCGGCTACACGCGCAGCTTCAACGAGGGTGTCTTCCGCCACGTCCTGCACTTCGACGTGGCCTCGCTCTACCCGAGCCTTCTCCTGAACATCGGCCGCAACCCCGCGGACGACTCCCTCGGGGTCTTCATCCCGCTCCTGCGCCGCCTGCTCGAGTACCGGCTCAGGTACAAGCAGATCGCGAGGACATCGGCGAGCGACGAGGAGCGGGCCGAGGCCCAGGCGCGCCAGGGCGCCTACAAGATCCTGATCAACTCGTTCTACGGCTACCTCGGCTTCTCCGGGGCCCGCTTCGGCGACGGCGAGCTCGCGGCGGAGGTGACCCGGCGCGGCCGCGAGCTCCTCCAGGGCCTGATCGACGAGTTCGGCAGGCACGGGTGCCGGATGCTCGAGGCGGACACGGACGGCATCTACCTGTCCGCCGACGCCTACTTCGACAGGCCCGAGGAGCTTCTCGCGCTAGTGGTGCCGATCCTGCCGCCCGGCATCGAGCTCGAGTTCGACGGCCGCTACGACGCGATGTTCTGCTACAAGGCGAAGAACTACGCGCTTCTCGAGGACGGCAGGGTGACGCTTCGCGGGAGCGCGCTGCGCTCGCGGGGCGTGGAGCCGTTCCTGAAGCGGCTGACGGGCGCCCTGATCCGCTTCGTCCTCGGCGTGTCGGAGCAGTCGCCGGCGGGCCTTGTCGAGGAGTACCGCAGGAGGCTGGGGGAGCGCTCCCTCCCCGTGGACGAGGTCGCGAAGGGCGAGGTGCTGGGGATGAACCCGGACGCCTACGAGCGCTTCATAGCGGGCGGCGGAAAGCCGCGGCGCGCCTCGGCCGAGGCCGCGCTCCTCATGTCCCCCCGGCCGAGGATGGGAGAGCGGGTGACCTATTACATCACGCAGAGGCAGAAGGGCCGCACGAGCGACTGGCAGCGGGCGCGCCCGCTCTCGCTGTACGACCCGGCCGGCGCGCCCTACGACCCGGGCCACTACATCGGGAAGCTCGACGACTGGCTCGAGCGCTACGGGAGGTTCATCGGCGTCAGCGCTCCCGCGGGGAAGTCCGACCCCAGGCAGGGCGAGCTCCTCTAGAGCATTTTAATTAAAACGGCAGCCTTTTTTAAGTATTTCAACCTGCCGTGGGGCGCAGCAGCCGGAATGGGATCGGGCCATTCAGTCACCATCGCGACTCGCATTTTCCCGCCTCAGGCATTTCGCATGAGTCGCTGCCGGTCCCCGAGAAAACGTCGGCAGAAGCTTTTGAACGTTACATTTTGGCGCGAAACGCTTGTGTGTGGGACGCGGAAGAGCATGGCGTGATATTGCCCTGGTGCGGTCATGGCGCGCGCTAGTTGAAACGTCGGATGGCTTACGTTTCGACTTGAGGAAGGGGGGCCCTTGTTTTGGCTCTGCCTAACAGGTCTTGAGCATACCCTTGTATCGGGGCGTGATTCTCAGAGGCTGCCAAAAGCCGCAATTTGTTAGAAATAGCCGAACGTGGCGGAGAACTTTACACCTAAATTAATGCAACATATTTGCATCTTAGGTTTTAGCTTTTTATTTTATTGGATTTCAAGGAGCGTATGCGCAGGAGGTCTCGTTGGCGCAATTATGCGCGGGATTTTCCGCACTATGACGAACATCGCCCGCTTGGCGTCTTCTTTCGCTGTGGTCTTTGGCGTCGCGGCTGGTGCCCGGGCACAGTCTCAGGTCAAGGTGTGAACAGGATACAATGACGAGCCCCAATTTGGCGCTTCGTACGGTCCGGGTTCCGACCAACCGGCACCGTGGCTCACAAGCCCGGCATCTCTCGGAAATCCGGACAGTCTTCCTTTGGTCTTCTACAGCAATCCGTCTATCGATTCCGCCGCCTACGACCCGGATCAGGATGCGATCATGCTGGAGAATCTTGGTGCGGCTCCCATCAACCTGACGGCGGCATCCATTGTCAGCGAAATCAACCCATTTTCGCTCGACGGTATAACCGGTCCGGTGGTGCTCGACCCAGGCGTATTTGTGGTTCTGGCCGGCGTTGATGGTTCAGACGTCCTCCCCTCGGGGTTGCAGACTGGCGGTCTAACGATAGGCGGAATTGGCTGCGATTATTCGGACGTTGCCACGGCAGAGGCGCCCGATGGTGTGCTTGAGGGAGCAATGCCTTGGGTTGGCGGTGCCGAGACACAGCCTTGGAAACCCATTTACACGCCTCAAGTCGCCAACAACGTGCCGGATTCCTCTTCCACGATGCTGCTTACAGCGATTGCCCTATCCGGTCTCGCCGGTATTCGTCGCAGATTCTTGGGGTAAGAGGTCTTTGCGTTTGCTTCCAAAGCCCGCCCGAAACTGCGCTAAATGCGCCCCTTGGGCATAGAAGCGCTCCGCCTATCGCTGCTGCAGCTGGGAACCGTCTCACGCCAATGGCCTAGCGCAGTTTGAGCGGATATCAATTCCCGATAGGGCCGAAGCCTTGACTTCCGCAGCTATGCGGGGCCGGGCAACGGGATGCCTGAACCTATTGACGGCTATGAGCGGGGCGCGCCCTTCCTCGGCGGACCCCTGGACGGACGGCACCTGGAGATGTGCCCCTGGCAGCGGGTGCGCTACGTCATCAAGGGCGGCAAGCCGCTGGCCCGGTACGTCGGTAGGCATCTGTCCTTTGGGAGCGGCCCGGCGGTGCGGGTGTTCACCTGGTATCGGATGGGTCTTGGGGCGGCGCTCGGGCGCCTGATTGAGGTTAGCCCGAGGGCTACCTCGCCGCCCTGCTCCGCTCGACGACCCAGTCGACGGTCGCCGCGTCGTTTTCCCCGTTGCGCCAGACGACGCCCAGAAACTCCGACGGCATGATGTCGTGCGCCTTGAAGAAGCGCCGGTCGCCTCCGCAGCAGTACATGAGGCTCGCCGGCAGCTCGCCGCGGAGCTTCGCCTTCGCCTTCGGGATTATCCTCGGCAGCCATTCGATGCCCTTCGCGGTGGCGGTCTTCGCCGGCATCCGGGACTCGTCGAGCACCGCGTCCGAGGGCTTCCCGTGCTGGACGTTCATGAAGTAGTTGTGGCGCGCGGACTCGATGAGGACGGCGTGCCCGAACCCGGGCTCGCCGGCGGCGTTCTCATCCTCCGCGTAGTCGTAGACGTGCTGGGGGGTGATGCCGTTCGACGCGAGCCACGCGGTCTGCTCCTTGTCGAAGAACGTCTCGGCGCCGCGCTGGCCCTTTGCATAGAGGGCCACGGCGCGGTCGTAAAGTTCGCGGAAATGCGAGGGGAAGTCGTAGTGTCTCATGGTTGGTTGGGCCTCAGGCCGGCCGGAAGTCGATGATGCGCTTAAACCGGTCAACCTTGTCGACGACGACGTCAAGCCGTCCGTTGATATCGTAGGCGCGGTGCTTGCGCCGGCCGACGAGCGCGTTGCCCTCCAGGTTCAGCTGGTAGTAGTCGTCGCCGAGCGCGTCGCAGGAGACGAACCCGAACGTCATGGACTCCACGAGCTCGATGAAGAACCCGTGGCGCCGGACGTCGGTGATCACCGCCGCGAACGCCGTCCGCTTCTTCTTCGCGAGCTCGCGCTCGAAGAACTCGAGCAGCTTGATCTTGACGCTCTCGCGCTCGG
>CAZNNO010000056.1:0-23507 GCA_964574435.1 uncultured Opitutaceae bacterium | reverse complement strand
CCTCCCCCTGGGACCGCATCCGCGACGAGTTCCCGATCCTGGACCAGCAGGTGAACGGGCGCCCGCTCGTGTACCTCGACAACGCGGCGACGACACAGAAGCCAAGGGCTGTGATCGAGGTGCTGGACCGCTTCTACAGGACGGACAACGCCAACGTCCACCGGGGCCTCCACGCCCTGTCGATGCGCTCGACGGACGACTACGAGGGGGCTAGGGAGCGAGTGAGGCGGTTCATCAACGCGGAGGCATCGGAGGAAGTGATCTTCACGCGCGGGACGACCGAGTCCATCAATCTGGTGGCCTCCAGCTGGGGAGGGGCGAACCTCGGGAAGGGGGACGTGATCCTCCTCACGGAGATGGAGCACCACAGCAACCTTGTGCCCTGGCAGCTCGTGGCCAAGCGCACGGGCGCGGCGCTCAGGTACCTTCCCGTGACCGGGGACGAGGGGCTGCTCGACCTTTCTGCGCTTGAGCGCGTGCTGACCCCCGAGGTCAAGGTGTTCGCCTTCACGCATGTCTCGAACACGCTGGGCACCATCAATCCCGTCGCCGAACTCTGCGCCCGGGCGAGGAAGCTCGGCGTGGTGACGGTCATCGACGCCGCCCAGTCCATCGGGCACATGCCGGTCGACGTCCGGCAGATCGGCTGCGACTTCCTCGCGTTCTCCGGGCACAAGATGGCAAGTGTCACGGGCATCGGCGTCCTCTATGGCCGGCGCGCGCTCCTGGACGCGATGCCCCCGTGGCAGGGGGGCGGCGGCATGATCTCGAGCGTCGGCCTCCTTGAGAGCCGCTGGAAGCCGTCGCCGGAGCGTTTCGAGGCCGGAACCCCGAATTTCGGGGACGCAGTTGCCCTCGGCGCCGCGTGCGACTTCCTCGACTCGCTCGGCCGCGACGCCATCCGCCGGCACGACGGCGACCTGGCGAGGAAGGCCTACGAGCGCCTCGCGCAGCTCCGCGGGATCCGCCTCATCGGCCCGAAGGGCGAGCGCGGGGGCCTCGTGAGCTTCGCCTTCAGCGACGTCCACGCGCACGACGTGGTCACGTTCGCCGACGAGGACGGGATAGCCCTGAGGGGCGGGCACCACTGCAACCAACCGCTGATGAAGAGACTGGGGCTGACGAGCACGGTGCGCGCCAGCTTCTACGTCTACAACGAGGAGCGGGAGATCGACGCCCTGGTGGCCTCGATGCGCCGGACGCTCAGGTTCTTCGGGCTGGGGGACTGAGCCCGGCGCCGCCTGGGCGGGATGGCAATTCAGCGGCCCCCGCCGATGCGGGCCATCGCCTTGTCGGCCAGCCGGTCAAAGGCCCGGACGCAGAGTTCGAGGTGATCCTCCCGAGTGTCCTCGATCTTGTTGTGGCTTATCCCGTGCAGGCTCTGGACGAACATCATCACCGTGGGGACGCCCGACCTGGCGACCTCGGCCGCGTCGTGAAGCGGCCCGGAGGGCAGCCGGTGGACGCTGCCGCAGGTTTCCCGGATCGAATCCTCGCAAAGACCGACAAGGACCGGGTCGAACGGGACCGGCTCAATCCTCCATATCCGCTCCCAGGATGCCGACACCCTGCCCTCCGCGGCGAAGCGCCCTGCGGCGTCGCGGGCCTCGTCCAGCATCCTGGCTAGGGCCTCCGGGTCGAGGTGGCGTTGGTCGAGCGTGATCCGGCACTCCTCGACCACGCTCGTCACGATCCCCGGCTTGGTCGTGCAGGAGCCGATCGTGCAGACGCCCCCGTTGCGGCCGGCGATGGCGTAGACCTCGGGGCTCATCCTCGCCGCGGCAAGGAGGGCGTCCCTTCGCCTGTTCATCGGCGTGCTCCCCGAATGCGCCGCCTGGCCGTGGAAAGTGATCGCGTGCCTCTCGACGCCGAAGGTTCCAAGCACGGCCCCGAGCGGCAGACCGAGGTCGAGGAGCACGGGGCCCTGCTCGATGTGGAGCTCGAGGTAGGCCGCGGCGTTGGCAAGCTCGCGGCCGCTGCGCTTCACGCCCTCAAAGTCGACGCCGATCTCCCGGAGAGCGTCGGGCAGGCGCACGCCGTCCTTGTCCCTGAGTCCCCGCGCCTCGTCCATGTCGAGCGTGCCAGAGCAGGCCGACGATCCGAATAGGCTCTTGCCGAAGCGGGCGCCCTCCTCGTCGGCCCAGTCCACAAGGCGCACGGTCACGGGGGGACACCCCTGGTGTTCCGCGGCCATGCGCCGCAGGATCTCGACCCCTGCCAGCACGTTCAGGCAGCCGTCAAGCCACCCGCCGTTCGGAACCGAATCCATGTGGCCGCCGACCAGGAGCTCCCGCTTGCTGCGGCCCCTGAGGGTCGCCCACAGGTTGCCGGCCTCGTCGGTGTGGACCTCCAAGGGGAGCGCCCCGAGCTTGTCCCGGAGCCAGGCCCTGGCATCGGTCCAGGTCTTGGTGAAGGCGACCCGCTGCGCCCCGTTCCCGTCGGATGTAAGCTCCCGCAGCTCCTTCAGTTCCGCGACGGTGCGCTTCGGATCAAGTGAGGCATTCATGTCGGCTTGCGGGGTGCGAAGGATGGTCCAGTTGCTGCTTGGAAACGAGCGTATTCTGGGCGAGATTGCGCCCACGCCGAACGCATATGCCTACATTAGCCACGACCGTCGACGGGCTGAGGATGCCGAACCCCTTCGTGATAGGATCGGGCCCCCCGGGCACGAACCTGAGCGTGATAAACAGGGCGTTCCGCGAGGGCTGGGGCGCCGTGATCGCGAAGACGATCAGCCTGGATTCATCCAAGGTCGTCAATGTCACGCCCCGCTACGCCAAGCTCCACTCCGGGGACGGGCAGGAGGTTATCGGCTGGGAGAACATCGAGCTCATAAGCGACCGCCCCTTCGCCATCTGGCTCGACGAATTCAGGAAGTGCAAGGACACCAATCCGCAGGGCGTCCTGATCGCCTCGATCATGGAGGAGTACCGGAAGGATGCCTGGGTGGAGATCGTCCAGCGCTGCGAGGCGGCGGGGGTGGACGCCTTCGAGCTCAATTTCTCGTGCCCGCACGGCCTTCCGGAGCGCAGGATGGGAGCCGCGATGGGCCAGGATCCGGAGATACTCGAGGAGGTGTGCGGCTGGGTGACGAGCGTGGCCAAGCGGCCCGTGTGGGCCAAGATGACCCCGAACATCACCCACATCGAGGAGCCCAGCAGGGCGGCCCTCAAGGGAGGCTGCCAGGGGTTGAGCGCGATCAACACGATTCGAAGCGTGATGGGTGTTAACCTGGACACCCTCCGGCCTGAGCCGACCGTGGAGGGTTGGACGACGCCCGGGGGCTATTCGTCGAAGGCCGTTAAGCCGATCGCGCTCCGGATGGTGATGGAGATAGCCACGATGATCAGGAAGGAGTTCCCCGGCCGTTCGCTCTCGGGACTGGGCGGCATCGAGAGCGGGAGCGACGCCGCGCAGTTCATCCTGCTTGGCGCCGACACCGTTCAGGTGTGCACGGGCGTCATGAAATTCGGCTACGAGTGCGTGAGGCCGATGTGCGAAGAGCTCCTCGCGTTCATGGGGAGGCACAAGTTCGAGACCCTCGCGGACTTCAAGGGCAAGAGCCTCGACTATTTCACGACCCACGCGGACCTGGTCCGCCGGCAGTCCGAGCGCAAGGCGGCAAAGAAGGCGGCAGCTGGGAAGGCCGTGACCTCGGACGGCGAATGGAGCGGCGACGAGTTTGTGAAGCAGTCCGACGCGCTCTCACGCCAGTAACCGGGGCTCGCCGATGATCCGACCGGCCGAAATGGCAGATGCGCGGCAGATAGCGGACATCTACAGGCCCTTTTGCGAGAAATCATGCGTGTCGTTTGAGACCGAGGCCCCCGACGCGGGCGAGATTGCCGCGCGCATCGAGAGGGTCAGCCGCAGGCACCACTGGCTTGTCGACGATGTCGATGGCGCCATCGCCGGATACGCCTACGCGTCCCCGCACCGGGAGCGCGCCGCCTACCGCTGGGTCGTCGAGGTGACGATCTACATGAACGAGCGGTACCGCGGGCTGGGACGCGGAAGAGCCCTTTACGGCGAGCTCTTCGAGCGCCTGCGCCGCCAGGGAATCTTCAAGGTCTATGCCGGCATCCTCGTTCCGAACCCGTCCAGCCAGGCGTTTCATGAGTCGATGGGATTCACGCTTGTGGGCGTCTACAGGAAGATAGGATACAAGCTCGGCGCATGGAGGGACGTCGGATGGTGGCAGCTCGCCCTTAGGCCCGAAATGGATTCTCCTCCCGAGCCCTCGAACCCGTCACCTGCTCTCTCAGCGCCAAATACATGAAATCGGCCAATCTGCTCCCCTGCCCCCTTTTCATTGGCGGCGAATGGATCCGCCCCAGGCTCGCGGGGACCCCGGTATACAACCCCTCGACCGGGGACGTGATCGCCGAGTGCCCTTCCGGGGGCGCCGCCGAGGTGGACGCCGCCGTGGAGGCCGCCGCTGCCGCGTTCCCCGGGTGGCGGGACACCCCTGTCATCGAGCGCGCCCGCCTGTTCTTTCGCTACCGGCACCTGGTCGAGGAGAATTTTGACCGGCTCTGCGCAAGCATCTCGCTCGAGCACGGCAAGACCCTGGTGGAGTCCCGCGGGAGCCTCTACCGGGGAATCGAGAACATCGAGTACGCCTGCGGATCCCCGTCCCTGCTCTTCGGCGAGACGCTCGAGAACATAGCCCGGGGCGTCGACTGCGAGACGAGCCTCCAGCCCCTCGGCGTCTGCGCCGGGATCACCCCCTTCAACTTCCCCGCGATGGTGCCCCTCTGGATGTTCCCCCTAGCGCTGGCCTGCGGCAACACGTTCGTGCTGAAGCCGAGCGAGAAGGTTCCCCTGACCGCGCTGATCCTGGCCGAGCTCCTCGAGAAGTGCGGGCTACCCAAGGGCGTCCTCAACGTGGTCCACGGCGGCCGTGAATGCGTCGACGCCCTGCTCGCCCACCCCAAGGTGAAGGCCGTGTCGTTTGTCGGATCCACGCCGGTGGCGAAGCACATCCACGACACAGGCACGAGGAACGGGAAGCGCGTGCAGGCGAACGGCGGCGCCAAGAACTACATCGTCGTCATGCCCGACGCCGACCTACCCAGGTCGGTGGAGGCCCTCGCGACCGCGGCGTTCGGGTGCGCAGGCGAACGCTGCATGGCCGGCTCGACGGCCATCGCCGTCGGAAAGGCCGGGGAGAGCGTCGTCGCGCAGCTGGTGGACGCGGCGCGCTCCATCAAGATCGGCAGGACGGACACGCCGATGTCCCAGCCCGACATGGGGCCCCTGGTCACCGCCTCCCACAGGGACCGTGTGCAGGGCCTGCTCGAGAGCGGCGAGCGGGAGGGCGCAACAATCGCTTGCGACGGGCGCGGCGTCTCGGTTGTCGACGCCCCGAACGGCTTCTATCTCGGGGCCACCGTGGTGGACAACGTGCGCGAGACGATGACCCTGGCCCGCGAGGAGGTCTTCGGCCCGGTCCTCAACGTGATGCGGATGGAGGACCTGGGCCAGGCGATCGAAGCGGCGAACCGGTCGGCGTTCGGCAACGGCGCCTCCATCTTCACCTCGTCCGGGGCGGCGGCCCGCGAATTCAAGCACAGGGTCAAGGCCGGCATGGTCGGGATAAACGTCGGCGTTCCCGCGACCATGGCCATGTTCCCGTTCACGGGATGGGACGCCTCGTTCTTCGGCGACCTGCACATCCAGGGGCGAGAGGCCGTGCAGTTCTACACCCAGCAGAAGACCGTCACCACGCGCTGGTTCGGCGGCCATCTCGAGGACGTGTGGAGAAAGTGAGCGGACCATGGCGCTGCTGATTAGGAACGGGGAAATCATAACGGCCGACTCGCGGACCAGGGCTGACGTCCTCTGCGAGGGCGAGACGATCACGCGCATCGGCGCCGGGCTCGAGGCGCCTCCGGGCGCCGAGGTCATCGACGCGACCGGAAAGTACGTGTTTCCGGGATTCATCGATCCACACGTCCACATAACGCTGCCCTTCATGGGAACGTTCGCGAAGGACACGTACGAGACGGCCAGCAAGGCGGCGCTTGTCGGGGGGACGACCACCCTGATCGAGATGTGCTGCCCCGCCCGGGCGGACGACACCCTCGCTGCGTTCGGCGACTGGATGGGGCGTGCGGCGGGCCGCTCGGCGTGCGACTTCTCATTCCACATGGGGGTGTCGCGCTTTGACGGCGCGACGGAGTCCCACCTGCGCGAGATCGTCGGTCGCGGGATCAGCTCGTTCAAGGTCTTCCTCGCCTACAAGGGGGCGTTCGGGGTGGACGACACGGAGCTCTACCGGACCCTCAAGCTCGCGCGCGAGCTCGGCGTGGTCGTGACGGCCCACTGCGAGAACGAGACGCTGATCTTCGAGCGGCAGAAGGAGCTGCTTGCGGCCGGCAAGACCGACACCGGCAGCCATTACGAAAGCCGCCCGCCGCAGGTGGAGGCCGAGGGCGTCCACCACCTGATGACGTTCGCCGAGCTGACCGGCGCCGCGACCTACATCGTGCACCTGAGCTGCAAGGAGGCCCTCGACGAGGCGATCGCCGCGCGGCAGCGGGGCGTCGACGTCACGGTCGAGACCCTGATCCAGTACCTCCTGCTCGACAAGACGTGCGCCGAGCGCGCTGGGTTCGAGGGCGCGAAGTACGTCATGTCACCGCCGCTGCGCGACGCGAGCAACCAGCCCGTTCTCTGGAGCGGCCTTCGCGACGGCCTGATACAGACAGTCGCCACCGATCACGCGCCCTTCGACTTCGAGGGCCAGAAGCGGATGGGGATGGCGGATTTCACGAAGATACCGAACGGGATCCCTTCGCTCGAGGAGCGGATCAACCTGCTCTACACCTTCGGCGCAAGGGCGGGCCGGATCGACCTGCACACCCTGGTCAACGTGGCGAGCACCGAGGTGGCCAAGACCTTCGACCTGTTCCCAAGGAAGGGCACGGTCCAGCCGGGGGCCGACGCAGACCTCGTCGTGTTCGATCCCGGGTACAGGGGCGTGATCGAGGCGCGCACCCAGCACATGAATGTCGACTACAGCGCGTTCGAGGGCTGGAAGATCGAGGGTCGACCCGCCATCGTGACGGTGCGGGGCCAGGTGGCCGTGCGCGAAGGCCGCTTCGTGGGCGATCCCGCAAGGGGCCGATTCCTCGGGCGCACGCCGAGCCGGGCCTAGCGCCCGCGCGCCGCTCAGCGGACTGCGACGTCGATGTTGCCTCCGCTCGACCGGAGCTTAAGGAGGGGTCCGCCGCCGTTGACGAGGCCGGCAAGGCTGCTCCTGCCCGTTCCGCCGCGGTCGATCGTTATCGTCAGACCGGCGGCGTTGACCTCCCCGCCGCTCGTCGACGCATCGAGTCGGAAGCCGACCTCCTTGCCGAGTGTCGCCCTCACCTCCCCGCCCGAGGTGGAAAGCAGGCAGTCCCCCTTCAGCGCCCCGCCAAAGCCGGCCTTGACATCCCCGCCGCTGGTCTGGGCATCAAGTGTGCCCTCGACCTGGTCGACCCTGATGTCGCCGCCCGATGTTTTCAGGTTGGACGGCCCGAGGATGTGCCTCGCCGAGACGTTGCCGCCCGACGTCGACAGCCTCACGCCGCCACGCCCCTCCTCCAGGGCTATGTTGCCGCCTGAGGTCGTGGCGTCTATCTCGCCTCCGATGCTCCCGAGCTTGACGTCCCCTCCCGACGTGTGGGCCCTGACCGATCCCCCGAGATCGCCGACGACAATGTCCCCGCCCGACGTCTTGAGGTCCGCCGAGGCGCTCGCCGGCACGGTGACGTAGAAGTCGACCTGGACCGGCGGCCAGCTGCCGAAATGAAAGCCCACGCTCGAGCTGTACGATGCCGACGCGGCCACCTCGTTCCCGCTTTGCTCGATGCTCAGGTCGAGCTTCTTCAGCAGCTCGTCCGCCTCGGCCTCGCTCCCCGCGCGGATATGCTCCTTGGCCGTGACGCGCACCGTCAGATCGGAGGACGTCGTGACGTGGACGTCCCCGCCGGCCGTCGAGACCCTGAGGTGGACTCCCGGCTGGACCTGGAACGATTTCTCAACGACGCGTTCGATCTTTGCGGACGCGGGGGCGGTCAACAGGGCGAGAACGCCGATGGTTGCGACAATCCGGCTGATGGTTGGCATGGATGGGGTTGTTGAGCCTATAACACCGAGCGGCATGCAAAAGTTACAGTCTGATTTCGCGCCCCGGGTGAAGGGAAGGTGCCGTGCGCCGTCGCCCGCGCGCCGGCCTCGGCCCACGCCGGGCTCAAACGTCATAATCGATTCCCTATCACGAGCTTGCCGCCAAGTGCGCGGCCCGGCGCATCGCGGCTCGCAGCCGGTGCGGATGCAAAGTCGCAAGCACGCCCTCGCCAACGATTTGTTGCTGGTGCCCGCCTCGCGGTAAGCCTAGCTTCCGGCCAGCACCCAATGGCAAAGGCCTTTTCCAAACTCACCGAGCAGGAGATCCTGGCCCTCGCGGTATCCATGGAGGAGGAGGACAGCCGGATCTATGGGGATCTTGCGGAGAGGTTCCGCGCAAACTATCCCGCGACGGCCGCAACCCTCACGCGGATGCAGCGCGAGGAGTCCGAGCACAGCCAGCGACTGATCGACACTTATCGAGCCCGGTTCGGCGACCACATACCCCAGATCCAGCGGGCGGACGTCAAGGGCCTGCTCCGGCAGCGGCCCGTGTGGCTCATGAAGGCGCTCTCCGTCGACCAGGCGCGACGCCAGGTCGGCGTCATGGAGCTTGGCTCGCGAACGTTCTACGAGGTCGCGATGAAGAGAACGGAGGACGCCGCGACTCGGAAGCTGCTGGGAGACCTGGCGCTCGTCGAGGCGGGCCACGAGGAGCTCGCCGAAAAGCTGGACTCCGAGCAGGTCGCCTCCGGCGCCCGAGCCGCGGAGGACGAGAACCAGAGGCGGATGTTCGTTCTCCAGGTCGTGCAACCGGGCCTTGCGGGCCTTATGGACGGCTCCGTCTCCACTCTGGCGCCGCTCTTTGCGGCCGCGTTTGCCACCCACAGCAGCCGCGACGCCCTCCTTGTGGGCCTGGCCTCCTCCGTCGGGGCCGGAATCAGCATGGGGTTCGCCGAGGCCCTTTCGGACGATGGCGCGATCAGCGGCCGCGGCCACCCGCTCATACGCGGGGCGGTCTGCGGGCTGATGACGGCAGCGGGCGGCCTAGGCCACACACTTCCCTTCATCCTCTCCGACTTCCACGCGGCTTTCACGATAGCCGTCGGCGTGGTCGTGGTCGAACTTGTGATAATATCCTGGATACGCCACCACTACATGGACACGCCGTTCCTCTCGGCCGCGTTCCAGGTCATCGTCGGGGGCCTGCTCGTGTTCTTCGCGGGGATGCTGATCGGGTCGTCCTAGCATGACCGGGAGCGCCCTGGAGAACCCGGACCTGGCACCGGTGCCCCCGGAGAGGCGCACGTGGCGCACCGGCAGCTATGCAGCGCTCTGGATCTCCATGTCGGCATGCGTCCCGACCTACATGCTGGCCTCCTCGCTCGTCGGGGGCGGCATGAACTGGCGCCAGGCGATTCTCACCATCTTCCTGGGAAACGCCATAATCCTCGTGCCCATACTCCTCAACGCCCATGCGGGCACCCGCTACGGCATCCCGTTCCCCGTGCTGTGCCGGGCGTCCTTCGGGACGCGCGGGGCGAACATCCCGGCGCTCCTGCGCGCGCTTGTCGCGTGCGGGTGGTTTGGGATACAGACATGGATCGGCGGGGAGGCCATCCACAAGATACTTGCGGTGTTCTCGCCCGCGCTGGCGGGCGGCGCCGCGGGCGCCCTAGGCATCAGCCCTTCGCAATTCGTGTGCTTCATGGCGTTCTGGTGCGTCAACATGTGGGTCGTGTACAAGGGCATCGATTCGATCCGGATCCTCCTGAACATCAAGGCCCCGCTCCTGATCGTGCTCGGGATGGTGTTCCTTGGGTGGGCCTACCGCTCCGCGGGCGGGTTCGGGCCGATGCTCTCGCAGCCCTCGGCCTTCGACCCGGGCCAGCCGAAGGCGGGCCAGTTCATGGCCTTCTTCGTCCCGGGCCTTACCGGTATGATAGGCTTCTGGGCCACCCTCTCGCTCAACATTCCCGATTTTTCTCGCTACGCAGTCTCCCAGCGCGACCAGATGGTCGGCCAGGCCCTCGGGCTGCCCCTGGCGATGGCGTTCTATTCGTTCATAGGCGTCGCGGTGACCTCGGCGACCGCGGTCATATTCGGGCACACGATCTGGGACCCTATCGAGGTCCTGGTGCGGTTCAGGAACCCCGCCGTGCTCATTGTCGCCATGGTCTCCCTGGGAATCGCAACGCTCGCGACGAACATCGCCGCGAACGTGGTGTCCCCGGCCAACGATTTCGCCCACCTGGCTCCGAGATGGATATCGTTCCGGATCGGCGGCCTGATAACGGGCCTGATCGGAATCGCGATGATGCCGTGGAAGCTCGTCGCCGACCCCTCGGGCTATATCTTCACCTGGCTTGTGGGCTACGGCGCCCTCCTTGGGCCGATCGGGGGCATAATGATAGCGGACTACTTCGTGATCCGCGGGCGCACGCTGGACGTCCCGTCACTCTATGACCCGAACGGACTCTACCGCTACACGGGGGGATGGAGCCTGGCCGCGATCGCTTCGTTCCTCCTGGCCGTCCTCCCGAACCTGCCCGGATTCCTCGCCCAGGTCGGATGCCTGGACGCCGCCCATGTCCCGGCGTTCCTCCTGGACCTCTACGGTTTCGCGTGGTTCGGGGGCTTTGCGATAGCATTTGTCGCCTACGTCCTCCTCCGTAAGCTCGCACCAAAAGGATAACTGATGAAATCGATCCCCCTCCCCCCATGCGGGCACGCCCCCCGTCCCTACTCCGGGCCCACGGCAGAAGAGGTGCTGGCGCTGCGCAAGGAGTTCCTGAGCCCCGCCATCTTCCACTACTACAAGAGGCCGGTGATGATCGTGGAGGGCAAGGCCCAGTGGCTCTTTGACGAGAAGGGGCGTCGGTACCTTGACGGGATCGGCGGGATCGTGACCGTGAGCTGCGGGCACTGCCACCCGCACATCGTGGCCGCGGCAAACCGCCAGAACGAAATCCTCCAGCACACGACGACCATCTACCTGCACCCAAACATAGCGCTCTACGCGAGGGAGCTCGCGGCCAAGATGCCCGGCGAGCTGAAGGTCGTGTACCTTGTCAATTCGGGCTCTGAGGCCAACGACCTGGCCCTGCTGATGGCGAGGGCCTACACGGGCTGCTATGACATGATAGCCCTGCGAAACGGCTACCACGGGGGCAGCCAGTCGACGATGGGCCTCACCTCCCACAGCACCTGGAAGTTCAATGTCCCGCACGGATTCGGCGTGCAGCACTCGGTGCTCCCCGACCTCTATCGAGGGCCGTTCGGGAAGGAGGACCCTGAGGCTGGCAGGAAATATGCCGAGGACGTCAAGAGCCTGGTCCAGTTCGGCAGCTCGGGCAAACTGGCGGGTTTCATCGCGGAATCAATCCAGGGCGTCGGCGGGACAATCGTGTTCCCCGAGGGCTACCTGAGGCACGCCTACGGGCACGTCCGGGCCGCGGGCGGCCTGTGCATCGCCGACGAGGTCCAGTCGGGCTTTGGCCGCACCGGCACCCACTTCTGGGGCTTCGAGACCCAGGGCGTTGTTCCCGACATCGTCACCATGGCCAAGGGCATAGGCAACGGCTGCGCCCTGGCGGCCGTCGTGACGACCCCCAAGATCGCCCAGGCGCTCGCGTCGCGGATCCACTTCAACACCTTTGGAGGCAATCCGGTGGTCTGCGCGCAGGCGCGCGCGGTCCTCGAGGTGATCGAAAGGGAGGCGCTGCAGGCCAACTCGCTCAGGGTGGGCAACTACCTGATGGCCGGCTTCGCCAGGCTGGCAGAGAAACATTCGCTGATCGGCGACATCCGCGGGCTCGGCCTCATGCTGGGTGTCGAGCTCGTGAAGGACCGCACGACGAAGGAGCCCGCTAAGGACGAATGCGCGGCGGTCTTCGAGGCGTGCAAGGACATGGGCCTGCTGATCGGCAAGGGCGGCCTCTGGGGCAACACCCTGCGGATCAAGCCACCGATGATATTCTCGACGACCGACGCCGACTTCATGCTCGCGGTGCTCGACGAGGCCCTGGCATCGGCCTAAGGTATCTTCAGGCTCCAGCCGATCTTGAGCGGCGTATTCTCGTTCGATAGCAGATCGCGGTTGGCGCCATAGATGTCCCGCCATTTCGAGCGGCTCCCGTAGTACTTTTGCGCGAGGCTGAAGAGGGTGTCGCCCCTTGCGACGGTGTGGTGGCGCACGCCGGGCGCGTTCGCCGCCTTCGGGGCAGCGGCCGTCCGGGGAGCGGCATCGTCCTGGGTGGCGTCGGTGCCGGCCTGGGAACCGTTTTCCGCCTGGTCAACGGGGGCCAGCGAGATCGGGGATGCGGATTCCGGCGCGGGCTGCGGCGTCGGTATCGCCGCTATGTCTATGGCGCTCGAGTGAACCTCGGGCACCGGGGCACCCGCGCGCAGGGCGGCGTTCTCGGCCTTGAGCTCGTCATTCTCGCGCTGGAGGCGTGCGACCTGCTCCTCGACGCCCATGTGCTCGGTCTGGCTCTCGAGCGGCTGCCCGGGTAGGGCGCGCGCGAATTCGCGCTTGGCCGCGTCGATGAGGCCCCTCACGTACACGGCCTGCTTGGAATTGGGCTCGAGCTCCAGGTACTTCCGGAAATGGTAGATCGCGAAAATAGGGTCCTTGATGTGGTTGAGATAGATCAGGCCGGCGTCGAGGTTCGACTCGGGTGCCGCATCCCCCCGCCGGTCGATCACCTTCAGGTAGTCCGCCAGAGCCTCGTCCCAGCGGCCCTGGCGCTCCATCTGCTGGCCGTCGCGGTAGTACGAGTCGTCCATTTCCGACGACAGCGAGGCCGCGTCTCCCCCGCAGCCCGGCCCCAGCGCCAGCGCGAGCAGCGCGGCTGCGAGGACGATCGATCGGGATTTCATCTGGGAGCGAATGGGATTGAACGGCTGGGACGGCCGGATAAATTTCCCTCTCTCTTCCCCCCGACTCAAACCTAAACGAATTCCCGCAAAAAACCGCGTTGATGGCGATCGCACCCAAATCTGCACTTGCACGGGCCAAGCAGTGCATCCGCATAGAGTGCGACGCCCTGGAGGAGACCTCGAAGGCGCTCGGCGCGGAATTCGTTGATACCGCACGGGCCGTGGAGTCGACCATCGGCGCGGGCGGCAAGCTTATCTTCACAGGCGTCGGCAAGTCCGCCCACATCGCCGGGAAGCTGGCGGCCACCTTCAACAGCACGGGCGTGTCCTCGTGCTTCCTCGACCCGACGCAGGCACTCCACGGAGACCTCGGCCTCTGCGACGAGGGCGACCTGGCGTTCCTGCTGAGCAACAGTGGCCAGTCGGACGAGGTCCTGAGGCTTGTCCCCCTGCTCAAGCGCTTCGGCCTGAGGTATGTCGCGTTTACGGGGAACCCCAAGTCCGACCTCGCGCGGGACGCCGACCATCGCCTGATCTACCGCGTCAGGCGGGAGGCGTGCCCCCTGAAGCTTGCGCCGACCGCGAGCACGACCGCCGCCCTCGCGCTCGGCGACGCGCTGGCGATGGTGCTTCTGGAGGCGCGCGGCCTCACCCGCGAGGATTTCGCCAAGTTCCACCCCGCGGGAAACCTCGGCCGCGTGCTGCTCCTGCGCACCCGCGACATCATGCGCAGCGGCCCGCGACTGCCGATCGCAAGGGACACCGTGACGATCCAGGAGGCGATCCTGGCCATGACGAGGGCCAAGAGCGGGAGCATAGCGCTCGTGGGGGCGCCGAGCGGGAAGCTCACCGGAATCCTGACGGACGGCGACTTCAGGAGGTCCGCGCTCACCGGGCCCGATTTCCTCAGCCGGCCGGTCTCGGAGTTCATGACCCGAAAGCCGAAGGTAATCCGTGACGACGCGCTGGGCGTCGACGCCCTGCGGCTTTTCGAGCTCCACAAGATCGACGACCTCATCGTGGTGGACGCCGCCCGCCGACCCGTCGGGCTCATCGACGGGCAGGATCTTCCGAAGTTCAAGATCGTGTGAACCCGCCCGTTCGAATCGGAATAATTGGCATGGGGGGATTCGCGGGGTCGCACCACAACACGGTGGCGCGCCTCGAGGAGCGCGGCACGGTCCGGCTCGTCTGCACGTGCGACCCCCGGCTCGACGAGTTTGCAGCGGAGAGCGAGGCCTGGCAGTTCGCCCGGCGGGGCGTCAGGGCCTTCAGGGACTACCGCCAGATGCTTCAGGCGTGCCAGGGCGAGCTGGACTACGTGACCATCGCGGCGCCCATACAGCTGCACGCGGAGATGCACGACGCGATCACCTCGCGCGGAATCCCCGCGTATGTTGAGAAACCCCCCACCCTGGACATCGGCGAGCTGGAGAAGATGATCGCCGCCGACAGGCGGGCCCGAAAGTCATCCCTTGTCGGCTTCAATTTCATTGTCGAGAGGAGCCGTCTCGCGCTGAAGGAGAGGCTCCTTTCGGGTGAGTTCGGCGCACTTCGCGGCGGGACGCTGAGCGCCCTCTGGCCGAGGCCGGCAGGGTATTTCGCCCGGAACGGCTGGTCCGGGCGGCTGGTCGTCGGCGGGCAGATCGTGCTCGACTCGTGCTTCGGCAACGCGATGGCCCACTTCGTGCACAACATGTTGTTCTGGGCCGGAACGCCTGGGCTCTACAGCTGGCCCGACGTCGCCGCGGTAAGAGCCGAACTCTACCGCGCCCATTCCATCGAGGGAGCCGACACGTTCTTCGTCGAGGCCGACCTCGCCACCGGCTGCACGCTCCGGTTCGCGCTCTCCCACGCCTGCGCAGGGGCGAGCGCCAGCTCCGAGACTATGATCTGCGAGAAGGCCATCCTCAGGTACGCTGTCGGGGGCCAGATCGAGGTCTCCTGGAAGGACGGCCGAACCGAGAGGATCTCGAGCGGGCCGTTTGACGGCCTCGAGGAAAACCACATCGAGTACTGCCGGTACATTCGGGGAGAGGTCCCGAGGCCGGCCACCACCCTGGAGGACTCGCGACCCCTGGTGGTGCTCAATGACCTCGCGCACGTCTCAAGCGCGAGGATACTCCCCATCCCGGCAAACCTCGTCTCCCGCACGCGCGACGAGAAGGAGCAGAAGGACTACCTCAGCGTCGATGGAATGGCCAGGATCGTCGACAATTTCCTATCCCGCGGTATCTGGCCGAGCTACGCGGGCTGGCGGAGGCAAAACGGCGAGGTCGTCACGCCCTCCGACCTCGTACGGTTCGACGGGGTTGTCCGGGCGATGGCCGCGGCGAGGTAGGGATCGCGGCCAACGGTCCCCTTTACTTGGGGGCAGATTTGGTCATAATTTGGTGCATGGCTACGCCACCGTTTGTCTACCAGGAGCCACTGCCCCTTTCAGAAGATGCGACCGAATACCGCCTGCTCTCGAGGGAGGGCCTGTCGACCACGCAATTCGAGGGCCGGGAGATCCTCAAGGTCGAGCCAGGGGCCCTGGCCTATCTGGCGCAGAATGCGTTCCGCGACAGCGCCTTCCTGCTGCGCACGAGCCACCTGGAGCAGGTCGCGGCGATCCTCGGGGATCCCGAGGCCTCGGCGAATGACAGGTACGTGGCGCTGACGCTGCTCAAGAACGCCGAGATCTCGGCCGAGGGGATCCTTCCCATGTGCCAGGACACCGGCACGGCCGCCATTTTCGCCAAGAAGGGCGAGCAGGTCTGGACCGGCGCCAACGACGCCGAATGGCTGAGCCGAGGCGTCTACGAATGTTTCACCAAGGAGAACCTGCGCTATTCGCAGACCGCGCCGCTCGACATGTGGCGCGAGGCCAACACCGGCACCAATCTCCCGGCACAGATCGACATCACGGCGACCAAGGGCGGGGCCTATGAGCTGCTCTTCGTCGCGAAGGGGGGCGGATCGGCGAACAAGATGCTCTTCTTCCAGGAGACAAAGGCGGTTTTGAACCCCAAGAGCTTTGCGAAGTTCGTCGCGGACAAGCTGCCCCTGCTCGGGACGTCAGCGTGCCCACCCTACCACCTTGCATTCGTGATAGGCGGGACAAGCGCCGAGGCGTGCATGAAGATGCTCAAGCTTGCGTCATCACACTACCTGGACTCGCTTCCCACCCAGGGGAACGAGCTCGGCCGCCCGTTCCGCGACACCGAGTGGGAGGCAAGGGTGATGGAGATCGCCCGCCAGACGGGGATCGGCGCGCAGTTCGGGGGAAAGTACTTTGCCCTCGACGCCCGGGTCATCAGGCTCCCCCGGCACGGCGCGAGCTGCCCGGTCGGCATGGGAGTGTCGTGCTCGGCCGACCGCAACATAAGGGCCAAGATAACGCGCGATGGGATATTCCTGGAGAAGCTTGACTCGAACCCGGGCCGCTTCATCCCGGCCTCCGAGCGCGCGCTCAAGGACACGTCCGGTGTGCCCATCGACCTGGGCCGCCCGATGGAGGAGATCCGGGCCGAACTCTCGAAGTACCCCGTGACAACGCGGGTCTCGCTGACTGGGACGATGGTGGTGGCCAGGGACGCGGCGCACGCAAAACTCAAGGAGCGCATGGATGCCGGCAAGGGCCTTCCCGATTATTTCAAGAGGCATCCGGTCTACTACGCCGGACCGGCAAAGACCCCGATAGGATACGCCTCGGGGTCGTTTGGTCCGACCACGGCCGGCCGCATGGACAGCTACGTCGACCAGTTCCAGTCGGTTGGCGGATCGATGGTGATGCTGGCCAAGGGAAACCGCGGGCCTACCGTGACGGCATCATGCAAGAAGCATGGCGGATTCTACCTAGGCAGCGTCGGCGGACCGGCGGCGATCCTGGCGAAGGAGAACATCACGAAGGTCGAGGTGCTCGAGTATCCCGAGCTCGGGATGGAAGCCGTCTGGAAGATCGACGTGAAGGACTTCCCTGCGTTTATCCTCGTCGACGACAAGGGCAACGACTTCTTTGCCAACGGATGCGGCGCGTGCCTGCCGCCGCAGCAGGCCAAGCCGGTCAGAACCTGAATCCGACCAGCATCCGGTCGTTGGACCCCTGGTCCATCGACTCGTACATCCGATCGTTGCTCGCGGCCCGTTCCTTCATCCAGTCGACCGCAAGGGCGTGCGGCCCGGCCGGAAGGGCCGGAGCGAGCAGCCGGGCGCGGCGCTCGGCCGCCGGATCCATCCCCGCGAGGGGATCGGCCTGCGGCTGGCGCGCGGGTGTGTAGGATGCCTCGAATTCACGGTCCGAGCCAAAGACCGAGCGCTGCGCGTAGTCGGAAACGGGCTCGCGGTAATCGGCAAGCGTCACCGCGATCCCGTCGGCAAAGGAGGTTCGGGCGATGGAGTCGGCTATCAGTGCGGCGGGCGCCTGGGTCAGGTGGGACGAGGTTGCCGCAACGACGGGCGTCTGCCTCGGGGCTGCGTCACGGGCCGAAAAGGCCGCAAATCCCGACTCCTCGGGCTCGGATGCCTCGCGCGTGACGGCGGGAGCTGCAGGCGCGGCCTGCGTGGCATGCTCCGTCACCGCCGCAACGGCCGCGGGCTGCGCCGCAGAGGCCCGCCCGGCGTTCGCGTAATCGGAATGGACTCCCACATAGCGATAACCAGAAATTGCAAGGGCAAGGGCGCAAGCCGCCCCGATTGAAACCTGGTGCCGGTTAAGCGCCGCAAAGACGCCTGAGAACCGGTCCCACCAAGGCCGTCTGCTGACTATAGCCGACAACTGTTTGGTCCGGATCTGAGCCTCAAATGTCGCCCAAAACTCAGCGGGAGGACGCTCCGCCCGCTTTAGGCGAAGGAGATCCTCAATTGAGATTTTGCGTTCGGTATCTCGTTTCATCTGGGCAAATAAGGTTGGAGTTCCGCCTGAAGCAATTGCTTTGCATAATGTAGCCGGGACCTCACGGTTCCTACCGAGCAATCCATTATCTCCGCAATCTCCTGGTGGCTGAGTCCGTCAATTTCGAATAAAGTCACAACTGTCCGATGATTGATAGACAGTTTCTGCATGGCATCGTTCAATTTTTCCTGCAGCTCGCGGACGAAGGTGTCCCGTCCCGCACCCACCTTATCGGTCAGGGCGTCGATCACCTCGCGGGACACGGGATCATCCTCCCGAATGGACTCGAGGCTGAAGAAGGACCTCAGCCTGTTCCTCCTCAGGTGGCTTAGCGTGGAGTTCACGGCAATGCGGTAGAGCCACGTGAAGAACGAGGCCTGCCCCTGGAATCGGTGGATGGACTGAAACGCCTTTATGAATGCGTCCTGGGCCAGATCGGCGGCGTCCTCGCGATTGGACGTCATGTTATAGATGATCCCGAGCACCCTCTCGCGGTACTTCACGATCAAACGGTCAAATGCCGCCACGTCACCCGCTTGCACCAGCCGGACAATCGTCAGGTCGGCGTCAGCCTCGAGCTTGCGCTCGGGCGACGCCACCAGCGTTTTCTCGAGTGTCTTGCTGGCGTTCATTCGGTGCTCAGAAGCAAGTCTCGTGCAGCACCAATGGCAAATCGAAACAGTCCGCGGAAACGCCACGCGCCCCCGCGCGCGGTCGATTCATCCAAAAGGAGCTCATGCTTCAGGCTTTAGGGAGGCCACTTGCGCGAGCAGGACATTGCATAGGGCGAGCAGGTGCTGGGTAGGCGCCCGGCCCGGCCACTCCGCGAGGGCCGCGCGCGCCGCCGCTACCTCCTCGCGCACCGCCACCTCGACCGCGTCGAATACCCCGTAGTCCAGCATCTGCTTCAGTCGGAGCACTGGATTGGCAGGCTGCAGCCCGCCAATCTCGTCAGAAAGGGCCGCCCGCTCAAAAGGCGGGAGACGGTCCATGAGGGCGAAAAGCGGCAGCGTGAGCTTGCCGCTCGACAGGTCGGTGCCGAGCGTCTTCCCTATCTTCTCCTCGCGTCCGAAAAAATCGGCAAGGTCGTCGTAGATCTGGTAGGCGATCCCGAGATGCCTGCCAAACCGGTCCGATGCATCCACGTAGCCGTCCTCGGAGCCGGCAAGCCGCGCGCCCAGGTAACACGAGACGCGAAAGAGCTCGGCGGTCTTCAGGTCGATGATCCTCTGGTAATCAGCCGGCGTCAGGTCCGCCGACCTGCGCCTCAGCGTCTGCATGATCTCGCCCGCGCAAACCCTCCTGGTCGACTCGGAAACCGCCGCGCAGACCTCCGTCGATGGGAAATGGGTCGCCAGGTGAAGCGCATGCGCGAACAGCGCATCCCCGAGAAGGACCGCCGCCGTCGGTCCAAATTCCCGCATCGCCGTCCGGCGGTTCCGGCGCACATCGGCCGAGTCCATGATGTCGTCGTGCACCAGGGTCGCCAGGTGCACAAGCTCGACGACGGCCGCAGCGCGGACCAGGTCAGGGGAGACCCCCTGCCCGTCCTTCCAGCCGCTCAGGAAGACCAAGGCCGGCCTTATCCGCTTTCCCGACGTATCGATGCAGTAGTTGACCATGGCCCTGATCTCGGGCTCGAACGACGCAAGCTGCCCCTGGAGAAACTCGTCGAGCGTCGCCATGTGCGGCTCGAGCATCGCAAAAACGCCCGCAAACGCATGCGGTTTGCGGGCGGGAGGAATGACGGTGCTTGGGGCCGTGGACATCAACCCCACGACACTAGCCCGAAATCAGAAAATCGCCATCCACTTGTCGCGCCTGGCGAGGCTCCCTGGGTATCAGGGAACCTCGTAAACCTCGACGAGGGCAGTTCCCGTGGAGGAACCCGTGCCTGAAAGCACGGCCGTGTAGGTTCCCGGAGGCAGGGTGATCAGTATGGCCGAGTCGGCGCTCCCGTTCGCATACGTGAATGCCCCCGTCGCCTGCTCGGCTGCCTTGAGCAGCGCGCTGTCGTTGCCCTCCTGCCACGTGAAGTTCTCGCGGATGACGCCCTGCGTGTTGGAATTGATCAGCTGGAGATGAGGCGTCGCCAGGGCGTTGCCGACGCCGAGCGCGGTCAATCCGGGTCCGGCACCGCGGATCAGCAGCCTCTTGGGCGCTGTCCCGTTGATATTGAACCCCCCAATCATCACGTCGGAGCCGCTTCCCACAATGCCCCGGGTCGAGACATTGATCAGCTTCTTCGTCGTGAATGGCGTATAGGTATCAAGGTCGTAAACCTCGGCGAGCGCGACACCTGTGTCCGCGCTCACCCCGCTGGTGACCGCCGTGTAGGCTCCCGGCATGAAGGTGCCGACGAGGGCGGAGTCCGCGCTTCCGCTGGGAAGCGCAAAGGCCCCGACCTGACCTTCGGCGCTCATGACCGACGCCGCGTTGGAGCTGCTCGAGCTCCATCCCGTGTTCGAGGCGACCAGGGTCGACCCGGAGTAGACGGCCAGCTGGGTGCCCGCGATCGCGCCCGACACTCCGAAGGTCGTGAGCGTGGGTCCCACCGAGCGGATCAGGAGCTGCTTGGCGACGGTCCCGCCCACCACAAATCCCGTGATCATCGTGTTTGCCCCGGTTCCGACCTGTCCCCTCGTGGAGATGTTCGTGAGAACGCCGTCGCTGAATGTTCCGGCGGACGACCTCGCGGCGATTATCGAGCCGCCACTCGGCCCGGAAAGAGTGGCCGTCAGGAATCCGGTGTTCGGGTCGACCGTACCGACCAGCTGGTTGCCTCCGGCCGTCGTGATGGTGAACGCCCCCGTCGAGTCCGCGGTGCCCCCGCCGACATCGGTGAACGAGCCGTTTGCCATGTAGAGCATCACGCTTCCGTCGGATCCGACGATCCCGGTCACCTGGCTCGAGGCGACGCCTCCGAAGTTGCCCGTGTAGTAACCCGAGGCGACGCTCGCCGCCCCGGACTGGGTGGCCGCTCCGATGAACATGTCCTGGCTCGGGATCAGGTTGCCGCTGACGCCGGTCACCGAGGCGGTTCCGCTCAGAGCGGCGGTGGTGAACGAGCCCGCGGAGCTCACCGGGATGTCGGAATAGAACGCCGTGGAGGGGGTGCCTGAATTCGAGTACCCGATGTAGGTGCCGTAGGCGCCGTCGACGACGATGAACGCGAACTTCCCGCCTTCGGAGAGGCCCTGGTACTGGCCAAAATATTCCGTCGTTCCAAGGCCCCCGGTAGCCGGCAGCGCCTCGATGACGACGGGCGACGAGGTTGTCTGCTCGCCGGCATTGTCGGTCGCGATGGCGGTCAGTGTGTAGACGCCCGCAGAAAGCGGCGTGAACGACGCCGTATAGGGCGGCGCCGTGACCGCGGAGCCGATCGCAACGTTGTTCTCGTAGAACTGCACGCTTGAGATCGTACCCGAGTTGGCGGTCGCATTGGCGTTGATCGTCACGCCATTGGAGACGGTCGAGCTGCTTCCGTCGAGCGGTGACGTGATATTGATCGTCGGAGGGGGCTCTATCGTGACCGTCACAGTGACGGTGGCGCTGTTGGTCACGTTGCCGTCGTTGTCCGTCACCTGCGCCGTCAGGGTGTAGGTCCCGAGGTTCGCGAACGTGTAGGTCGTGTTATAGGGATACGCCGTAACCGTTTGGATCACCGTGTTGTTCACCAGGAATTCGACCTGCTTGACGTTTCCGGGGACATTCGTTGCCGCCGCGTTGGCCGAGAGCGTCACGGGCGTGTTCACCACGACGCTGGAGTTGTTTGCCGGGGCCGTCAGCGTGACCGTCGGCGGGGTGCCCACGACCGCCGAGGTCGTGTTGCCCCCGACAGTCACAGTCACCGTTACCCCAACGGAGGTGTTGGCGAACCCGAGGTTGTCCGTGGCGACCGCTGTTATGACGCTCGGATCGACCTTGAGCGTCACGGGGTCGATGTTCTGCTTCGGCACGAACGTAACCTGGTAGACGCTTCCGCCCGGCGTCGTGGGATTGCTGGCCGTGCCCACGAGGTTGCCGTCCATGAAGAACTGCACGCTCTGAATGCCGACGGGATTGCCGGCGGCGTCGACGTTGGTGTCGGTCGCGCTTGCCGATACGGTCGCGCTTCCTCCCGATCCGCCCGAGATCGTCGCCCCGTCAGCGGGCGAGGTAATGGCCACCGAAGGCAGGGCTCCTATGATCACAATGGTCGGTGCCGGCGTCGGCGTCGGCGTCGAGCTGGTTGTCGAGGCAACGACGTTGTTCTTGTCGTCATAGGCGAGCGCCGTCAGGTCGTATGTTCCCGTGACCGCTGGCTGCCAGTTGAAGGAATAGGGATAATTTGCGACCGTTCCAAAGAGCACGCCGTTGATGTACAGCTGGACCTGCTGGATGTTGCCCTGCGGGCTGCTCGCGTCGACGATCACGGGAACGTACGCGTTCGCATCCGCATTGTAGTCGGGGATGGGGATCGTTGACGCCGTAGCCGGAGCGGGGGGCGTCGTTGGCGTGCTTATTGTGCACGTCGGCAGCGGGCCCACCGGCGTCACCATAACGATGCCCTGGTTCGGGGCCGTGTACGCGACGGTAACGCCGTCCGCCTTGTAGGAGATCGCGTGAATGAAGTTGACGTTCGTGTGGCTGACCGGGTTGACGGCAGGCGGTGTGTAGATGATCGAATAGGGGAAGGTCCGGCTGGAGCCGAGGAGGCCGGACTCGTCGTAGAAATCGACCCGTGAAACCGGACCGATGTTGAGCGATGTCGCCGCCTCGATGACCACGGATGAGCCGATGGGAAGTATCGTGTTAGCCACCGGGCTCACGATCTCTATGCCGGTGACATAAAACTCGATGGCAAGGGACGTCGCCGTGTGGACGCCGTCTGTCGCGTTCACCGAGAAGAAGTACACCCCGGGCTGCGGCGGCGTCCAGGTGATGCCATAGTCCTCGTTGTAGACCGACGACGGGGTCGGGGTGCCTATCGGGATTCCGTTTGCGTAGAACGTGTAGGTGAAGCCGTTGTTCGGCGATGTACCCGTTGCCAGGCCCCAGAGGTTCAGCGAGGAACCGAACGCTGCGTTGCCGCCGTTGAGCTGCTGCCCGCTGTTGGTCGGGAGGCCGACCGAGGGGTTGGCGTTCGCACCGTAGGCAGGGATCCCGTTGACGTCTATCTCCGTCATGGAAACCGTCAGCACGGGCAGCTGCTGCGCCAGCGCGGCGGGCGCAAGCGCGCCCAGTAGGAGAGCCGGCAGAAACTTTATTCGATTTTTCATGGTATCGCCTTTTTCAGGACGGTTTCGTGTCGGGATGTTTAGTCTGAGTGCCGCTTTGTGGGCTCGGGCGACTCATCGAGGAAAGGATCCGTGCCGTCACGGTATCCAGGCAGGTCTGAGCGCTTGAGCCCGAACTGCCGCACTTCCTTCGAGTTGAAGACCTGCTCGACCGGCGCGCCCTCGGCGCTGATCGTCTTCGCGGTGATGAAGATGACGAGGTTGTCCACGACGTTGTTCCTCGTGTCCTGCTTGAAGAGGTATCCGATCAGCGGGAGGTCCCCCAGCAGCGGCACCTTGTTGCTGCCGTTGTTGTAGTTGGTGCTGATCAGGCCGCCTATGCCCATCGTGTAGCCGTCCTTGAGCGACACCTG
>CAZNNO010000055.1:0-23811 GCA_964574435.1 uncultured Opitutaceae bacterium | reverse complement strand
TCCCCGTCCTTCAGCACCGTCGGATCCGGGTGGTCGCCGGCGACGATCGGATTGACATAGGTCCCGTTGCCGAGATCAGCCCTGCGCTGCCCTTCGACACCGCTGGCAGGTTTGATGGCCGGGTTCCCGTTTGACTGCACGTCCGCCGGCAACAGCTCGCTGGGAATCTGCGTGGAAACGGCGCCTAAGACAGCCGCCTTAAGAGCGTCTCGCCGCGAGATTAGCTTCATCATGTCTCTAGAGGGAGTTTCGATCACGCTAACGGGTGACATTCCACCCGGTGTCCAGTTTCAAGGTCGGTCCTGACGGGGTCGGCTAGGTTGTGGGCTTAGGTTTCGGACCGCAAGCCATGGATTGGCCACGCCGAAAGCCCCCATTCGCTGGCAATTGGGATCGCAGCCTGCAGCTCGGCGATCTCGGCCAATTGGTGCTTCCGTTTCGATCTTCCGGCGAACTCAGGGTTGCCTCCCACGGGTCGGATCATCCTGACCCCCGGGGAACAAATAGGCCACCGCATGGGTTCCGGGCCGGTCAAACCGCGGCCCAGCCGACACAGCGGCATGAAACAGTCTTGGCGCCCCTTTCCTAGGGATCATAGCGGAGCCGCCACGGCCAAGATTCTCACGCTATCCCGGCCAGCTTCCTGGGAAAAAGGCCGGCACCAGGAGTAATATTCTCAGTCCGGATGTTTGAACCCCTCGATAGCCTCGATGACTTGGTTCTGCTCGTCTTCGATCATAGAGGTGAAGTAAGGCAGCCTAACGAGGCAGTCGCTCGCGCTCTCGGCTACAGGGCAGTCGCCGACCCGCCCCCCCCATCTCTTGGCATAATCCGAGAGGTGGAGAGGGGGGTAGTGAAATGCAGCAAGAATTCCGCGCGCTCTCAAATGGCCGATCAGGGCGTCGCGTGCACGCGCTGAACGCAGCACAATATAGAACATATGCCACGACTGCTCGCACTCGCGGGGCACGACAGGCAGCCGCGCCCCGACCCGCTTGGCCCATGGCCCAAGCCCATCATTGTACCGATCCCACAAAACCCGGCGTTTTGCCTGGATTTCAACCCACATCTCAAGCTGCGCGCAGAGAAAGGCAGCGAGCAAATCGCTCATCACATAGCTGCTCCCAATGTCGACCCACGAATATTTCGCCACCTGCCCACGGAAGAAGCGTGCGCGATCGGTTCCCTTTTCACGGATGATCTCCGCACGTTCGGAGAAACGGCCATCGTTCACAAAAAGCGCTCCGCCTTCCCCGCATGTTATGTTCTTTGTATCCTGGAAACTCTGCGCGGCCAGTGCGCCAATCGTGCCCAGCCATTGCCCACGGTATTTGCCGAAAAGGCCATGGGCGTTATCCTCCACCACCGCGATTCCCTGGCGCCTTGCGATGGCGCCAATCGCATCCATATCGCAGCCCACGCCGGCGTAATGCACAGGGACAATGGCCTTTGTCCGCGAGGAAACCTTCGCCCCTAGAAGCTTCTCATCCAGGTTCAGGGTATCAGGCCTGACGTCGCAAAACACGGGCCGCGCGCCGCGCAAAACGAAGGCGTTGGCCGTCGAAACAAAGGTGAATGAGGGAACAATCACCTCGTCGCCAGGTTGTATGTCGATGAGAATTGCCGCCATCTCGAGGGCGTGCGTGCACGAGGTAGTCAGGAGCGCGCGGGGAACACCCAATATCCGGGACAACGCCGCCTCGCATTTGCGGGAGAAGCCCTGGTCCCCGCCAATCTGCCCGAATGCTACCGCTTCCCGAATGTAGTCGTGCTCCCGGCCCTGAACGGTGGAGCGGTTGAACGGGATGCGCACCGGAAGGTCCGGCGACGCAGCCCCTCGATTCATAGGATCCATCCGTGAAATACGTGGCGGCCCTCCAGGGATCGCCCTCAAGGCTTCGGGCAGGCGTGCTTACCGAGCAGATTCTGGAAAGGCATCGGCCCTTCAATAAGGTCCGCCACCCACTCCGCAATGAATTTCGGTCCTTCAGGCAGCCGCTGCCGGAAGATTGGACAAAGGCCTATCGATGCAACCCAATGGAGGCCCTCCCTACCCTCGGTTTCCACCCGAATCGCCCCGCCGCGGACGCTCGGGTGCCCGGCCCTTTGGGCCTCTCCCCTGCTGTGCTGGGAGGGTCGGGCGCCGGGAAAGAACCGCAGGCCTCCTAACGCGCGATCCCGGCCAACATGCACGCCATCCTTCCTTTTGCGGTGGCGTGAATACGACCTTTGAATGCCTGGAACTGCTTGGCCATGCCTCGGAGAACGTGGCCAGGGGACCTCATGGCCATCCACCATGCCTGTCCAACGGCACCATTATCGCAAGTGGCCAGCTGCACGGGTCTGGCCGGAGACGGCGCTTGCGATTGTCGATACGGCACGAGTGAGCGGTCCCGGCCATGTTTTTCTTCAACTCCAGCGAGGACCCTGTGCAGTCTGCGCTCGTATTCAATGCGGTGCTCGAGGCCAGGCGGCATGTTGATTTCGCTAATGAAGGGCCAGTCTCGGGATGAAGCGAGCGAAACCCCATTCGACGCCTGCTGCGGAAACCTCTTTGCCTTTGGGGCATTCCGGATTTCAATCGGCAGCGTCGCTCCGCCCTCCGGAGACGGCGCGAGCGACCCTGGGAGAACCGACACCTTATGAAACCTGATTTCGGCAGCAGGGGCTTCGCGCTTCTCTCCTTGCTTTGCCTTGTCCTTGCGGGCTCGTGCAGCACGGCCCCGACGCCCGATTATGGGAGATACATCCCGTTTACCAGGGACCTGATAGCAAGCAATCTGCTCTCGGAGGACGACATCAAGCAGCTGCAGTTCTTTGTCTCAGCTGACATCCTCCTGCGCAGGGAGCTCAGGCAGGGAGACGCAAGCGTAGCGAAGGGCAAGCTGATCGTGGACAATGGAAAGTCGATCGACGAGGTGGAGGTGCCAAAATATGCCCCGGGCGTCGCGGACACCGTCGAATTCAACACTGACGACGTGGACTCCATTGTGGTCAGCTTCGAGAAAGGCGCTCCCGGCATCGATTTCATCGCCCGTGTGGGGAGGCCAAGGGATTCCTTCGGCCTGATGTTCAACGCCGAGACCCGCGCCGTGCCGTTTGGGGAGCTCAGCTACCGTCCGTTGAATGACAGCCTTCACGCGATCCTCCTGGTCGACAGGGAATCGATCGGCAACCTGCAGTCAAAGCGGCGCATCATGAAGGGCCTTCTGCTGCCCGGGGCCGCAAAATGATCCTGATCGGACGCGAGAGGCGCAGGTCCTTCGTTCTCGGTGCGCTGCTATTCCTGCTGGTGGCCGGCGTCTTCCTGCCCGCCGTCACCCACGATTTCATCACCTATGACGACCCCGTGTACGTGACGCAAAACGCGCACGTGACGGGCGGCCTCACCCCGGAAAATGTCGCGTGGGCCTTCAAGAGCACCGAGGCCTCGAACTGGCACCCCCTGACGTGGCTGTCGCACATGGCGGACTGCCAGCTCTTCGGCCTTCGTCCCTGGGGCCACCACCTTACGAGCGTGCTTTTGCACGCGCTAAACGCCCTGATCCTCTTCGTCGCCCTTCGCAGGATGACCGGGGCCCTCTGGCGAAGCCTGCTTGTGGCGGCCCTTTTCGGGCTTCATCCGCTCCATGTCGAGTCCGTGGCCTGGATCTCGGAGAGGAAGGACCTGCTCTGCGCGGCCTTCTGGATGCTGGCACTCTGGGCGTATGCCGCCCGGGCCGGGGCCCTCCGGGAATGCCGTCGCGGAGCATGGGCCTATTACGGGCTCACCCTGCTCCTCTTCGCCCTCGGACTGATGTGCAAGCAGATGATCGTCACTCTCCCCTGCGTCCTGCTGCTCCTCGACTACTGGCCCCTCGGGCGCTGGCACGGGTCGTCCGGCGCCGCGCGCTGGGCCCTGGTTGCCGAGAAGATCCCCTTCTTCGCGCTTGGGGCCGCGGCGAGCATGGTCACGCTGTTCGCACAGGGCGGCGGGGAGGCAGTGGCGACAACGGAGGACTTCCCGCTACCCGTGCGGGTCTCCAACGCGCTCATTTCATACTGCCGTTACCTTGGGAAGTGCCTTGTGCCGGCCAAGCTCGCCGTCTTCTATCCCTTTTTTGCCGAGCAGCCGCCGATCTGGGAGCCCGTGCTGGCCGCAACGCTGCTCGCTGCGATCACCGTGGCGGCGGCTGTGCTAGTCAAGCCGAGGCCCTACCTGCTGATCGGCTGGCTGTGGTTTGCGGGCACGCTCGTGCCGGTGATTGGCTTGGTTCAGGTCGGCGGGCAGTCCATGGCCGACCGCTACAGCTATGTGCCCCTGATAGGCGTGTTTGTCATGGCGGTTTGGGGCGCGGCCGACGCCGCGGACCATTGGCAGGTCGGGCGGGCCGCCCGTGGCGTCGCGGCGGCCGCGGTCGTCGCGGCCCTGGGCGTCCTGACCGCGCGGCAGCTGACCTTCTGGAAGGATGGCGCAGCCCTCTTCCGTCACGCCATCGCCGTGACGGAGAACAACTGGGTCGCCCACGCAAACCTCTACGCGACCCTTTCCAAGTCTTCCGGGACCGAGGCGACTGCCGAGTTCAGGGAGACCGTCCGCATACTCGCCGCATTTGCGGAGACCCACGTGAAGAAGGGCGACGAACTGGAACGCGTTCCCGGGCATTCGCAGGACGCGATCAAGGAATACCGGACGGCGGTTCGGGTCATGCCGGACCTGGCCGGTCCGCACCTTAGCCTGGGTGCCGCGCTGGCAAAGACCCCAGTTCACGTCCCGGAGGCGATCGACGAGTTCCGGGAAGCGGTGCGGCTGAGGCCCGACCTCGCCGAGGCGCACTACGACCTCGGAATCGCGCTTTCGGGCACCCCCGGAGGCCAGACCGAGGCTGTGTCCGAATACGAGACCGTCGTCACGCTCGAGCCCGACAACTTCCGCGCCCATTACAACCTGGCCTTCCTGCTCTCGCGCATCCCCGGCCGGCAGAACGAGGCGATTGCCGAGTACGAGGCAGTGATCCGTCTTCGGCCTGACAATTACCAGGCCCATTTCAACCTCGGCCTCGCGCTGATGGGAGTTCCCGGCCGCGGCGGGGACGCAGTGGCCGAGTTCGAGGCGGCCCTTAGGGCCAAGCCAGACCTGGCTCGGGCCCGCGAAATGATCGAGCGCCTGCGGGCATCCGGGCGGTAGTCGCCCCGGCTCTCCGGTCACTCTGCGATAGCCTCCCTCGGGAGGTCGGGCAGATCGGACATGCGGCGAAGGTCGAGCACCAGGGCGAAATACCTCTCCGGGTGCTCCTGGTTCTTGCGCAACCTGGAAAAACCCGAACGCCAGTACTGCGTCCACGAGGTGACGTTGCCGGGCGGATCCATCCCGCTCGCCTCCCGCCTCACCTCGGCCCGGATGGCCGACGAGATCGCCCGCCAGTTCCCCGGTGTGTCGAGTACCAGGAGCGTCCCGTCCGCCTCCTTGCGTTTATCAAGGTTCCATTGGGCCTCCGCCGAAAAAGGATCCGGGGAAACGCATCCCGCGCAGACAGCACTGAGGGCGAGCAAGGAGATAAACAGTCTTTTCATCGTGGACTCCCAAATCGACTGTGGCCGCGCAGGGATGCAGGCCGGTCGCCCGGACACGGACAGCGTATCGGCAAACGCCGCGGCGTCGACAACGACTTCATCCGCACGGGCCCGACTGTTGGATTCAGCTGATCATCCGACGCTTCATTCGCGCCCCCGCTGTTTCCCCGACTGCGCCCGTTGGGGCGCGGAAATCGGATTCGATGCCGAGGAGGTCTCCAATTCTGATTCATGGATTTCGGCGCGGTTGCCGGCCTGCAAGAGGCATTCTCGCATTGGCTGTGCCAGCTGGAGCCGATCTGCCTCAATCCATTATGCATGATAATCTTGGGGAAGCCATCTCCGGGCGCCCCCGGGATGGCCTTCTCCTTTTTGGTTGCGCTCACCCGCAATAGGACGGCGAGGCTCGGGCACGCTGGGCGTGGTCAACCACAGCAGATCAGGCGTTGTTCGGGACTGTATTCGCGGTCGGTTGAGCAGTCCGACCCTGCGACCCCAGAATTAGCTGTCTGCCCGATTCACCGGCCACTATCCAAGTACACGCGGGCCCCAATACCCGCCCGCCGATGGGCCCATAAATGAAACGCATCGTTCTCCTCACCTGCCTCGCTGCCGGAGGCCTTCTCGGGCAGGGCGCCGAATCCTTGCCAGCAGTCTCCGCCGGCAGGATCGAGCGCATGCGCGACCATCCGTCGCGGTATGTGTCCCCGAGGAACGTCGATGTCTGGCTGCCGCCAGGCTACGACGGCAAGGCGCCCTGCTCGGTCATCTACATGCACGACGGCCAGATGCTCTTCGACGCGAACGTCACATGGAACAAGATGGCATGGGGCATGGCCGACACGGTCGCCCGGCTGATCCAGGAGGGGAGGATGCCGGCCACCATAATTGTCGGGATCTGGTCGATCGGACCTCGGCGGTTCGGGGAATATTTTCCACAGAAGGCCCTGCAGTTCATGCCTGAGGGGTTTCGCGAGACGTTCATCAGGGAATCGCTCAAAGGAGAGCCCCTGGCGGACGCCTATCTCCGATTCCTGGTTCAGGAGCTCAAGCCCGAGATCGATCGAAACTACGCGACGCGGCCGGACAGGGACCACACGATTGTAATGGGCTCAAGCATGGGCGGGATCGTGTCCCTGTACGCGATCTGCGAGTATCCCGAGGTCTTTGGCGCGGCGGGCTGCCTCTCAACGCACTGGCTCGGCACGTTCGAGAAGAATGCGACCGTCCCGCTGGCCGAGTTCGACTACCTCGAGCGGCATGTTCCCAAACCGGGCAGCCACCGGATCTACTTTGACCACGGCACGGAGACCCTGGATGCGCTCTACGGCGAATCCCAGGCGTTCGCCGACGTTCTCTTCAGGGAGAATGGCTACACGGATGAGAACTATCAGAGCCGGGTCTTCCCCGGCGCGGCGCACACAGAAGCCGCCTGGGCCTCGCGGGTGGCCGTACCGCTTGTCTTCCTGTCCAGGCGTTGAGCGTGGGGGCGAATAAACGTTTCCGATTTTCCTGCAGTAAGATAGGGAAATGATGATGCCAGTCGCCATGGATTTTCCCCCGGGATTGAATCCGACCGCTCCAAAATGGCGTAGAAGTGTTGACAGACCCTAATCCGACACCGCCGCAATGAATTCCCGCAACGCGGCCCAGGCCCTGTTCTTTGCACTTTATCTTGCATCAGGCCCGTGCGGCTTGGCGCAGTCCCCCACCCCTCCCGCGCTGGGCTCGCCGCGGGAATTGACCATCGTGGTTGTCGAATCGCTCGAGAGGGGTCCGGGAAGGATCACCGACTACGACCGGATCAGCTCGGTGTTCACCGAGGTGTTCGAGAAGCGCAAATGGCCGGTGACCATAAAGGTCGAGCGCTTTGCCGCCAACACCCCGGCGCACGACGCGGAGCTTCGAGTCTTCTACCAAGGCATCTACGAGGAGGCGCCCGGTGAGCTGACCTTTCACGCGTGGATGACGCTCTTTGACCGGGGAGCCAAGTCGGACTTCGGCATCGTCCGCTTCCGCTACAACCCGCGCCCCTGGCAGCAGGAGGATGACGTTCTCGAGCGCGTCGTCCGCGGCGCGGCTGAGATCGCTGCGACAAAGGTCGAGTCCGTCCTCTTCCCAAAGGCGGATGCGAAGAAGCCCTGAGCTCCGCTCGCCTCCCTTCCATCCGTGGCGCACGTGCCCGAGAACGAAGCCATCATCGAGGAGGCCTGCCTGCTAGCGCAGACCGGCGCCGGCGACCGCGAGGCGTTCCGCCTGCTCTACGGGCGCTACAGCGCCCCGCTTTTCTCGCTGGCCCTGCGCCTCGTGGGCGATCCCGGCGACGCCGAGGAGATCCTGCAGGACACTTTCATGAAGATCTGGCGAAATGCCGCCTCCTACGACTCGAGAAAGTCGCGTCCATTCACCTGGGCCGTGACGATCCTGCGCAGAACCTGCTTTGACCAGCTGCGAAGGCGCCGGCGGACCCCGACGACCACGACGCTGACTGACGAGGCCGCGGCGCCGCGCGACCATTCGGCGGGGGAGACCGGCCGGCGAGCGGCCGAGGCCCACGAGGACTCGGAGCGTCTGCGCGAGGCGCTCGCGAGGATCCCCCGGGGCCAGCGCCGCGCCCTGGAACTCGCGCTGTTTTCCGGCCTGACGCAGGCCGAGATCGCGGAGCGCCTCGCGGAGCCCGTGGGCACCGTCAAATCCTGGATCCGCCGCGGCTTCATCGACCTCCGATCAACCCTCAACGACTCCGCTCAATGAACCCAGAGCTCGAAGAACTCGCCTGCCTCTACGTGCTTGACCGGCTGGACGCGCGCGAACGCGCCGCGTTCGAGGCACGGCTCGTCCACGATCCCGGCCTTGCCGAGCTCGTCCACGGGCTCGAGTCCACCCTCTCCCGTCTCATTCGCGCCCTGCCGCAGCGCGAGCCACCGGCCGGCCTGCTCAGCCGGGTCGATGGGCTGATCGACCGGCTTCCGGCCGGCGCCGAACCCGCGCGCGCGGCGGTTCCGCCCTGGGCATCGATCGCCCGCTGGGGCATCGCCGCGGTCATCGCCGCTGGCGTCGGCACGATTGCAGTTCAGAGCCTGCGGCGCCCCTCCGCGCCGGCGCAGGGCCCGTTTGTCATGATCGTCGGACTCGACTCGCGCCAGAGCACGCCGGTCGAGCTGAGCCTGGCGGACCGACAGCAGGACGAGGACGCGCGCTTCATCCAGCTTGCCTCTCTCGCAGAGCGGTTCTGGGAGAAGCCCGAGGACCTGCCTGTTAAGCTGGGCCCCGGGGGCGGGAGCGGGCGCGGCTATGCGCTGTTTGACCCGGGAAGCAACCAGGGCTTCATCGCAATCCGCCAGCTCCCCGCCGTGGAGCAGGGCAAGCGCTACCACTTCTGGATCCTCGACAGGGCGACGGGTCGGGTCCGGGACGCCGGCATCCTGCCGGTAACAGGGTCGTCGCCAGGGCTCTTCTTCTTCACAGTGTCCCCGACGGCGGGCGCGGCGCGCGATCGCCTGGATTTCTTCGTGACCGCAGAGGACACGTCGGCCCCTGAATCGGGCCAGCCCCACGGCAAGGTCGTCCTCGGCGACAGGAGCATCTGACCCGCGGGCAAGTCCGAGAGCGCCGGGGCCCCGCCCGCACGGGGGGATTCCGACTCAAATAACGGCGACAGCCTCCATCTCGACCAGCAGGTTGCCCCGGCAGACGTCGGCCTGCACGCAGACCCTCGGGAACTCGGGCACCTGCAGCAGCTGGGTCACGCGGCTCCAGGCCTCCCAGGCGGCCCGGTTCTTGCAGAAGAGCGTCGCCGAGGTGATGTTTCTCAGGCTCCCGCCCTGCTGCTCAAGAATCGCCGCTATGCTCATCAGCGTCTCCAGGCTCTGGCACTCGGCGTCGCCGAGGTGCGTGCTCTCTCCGGCCGAGTTGATGCTTGCCGTCCCCGAGATATGGACCGTGCGCTTGCCCTCGATGTCGAGGGTCATTCCTCGGGAGAACGCCGAGCCGTAGTTGAATGACTGGTCCTGGCGCGGGCTGCAGCGCACCGGCGTCGCGGTCGCGTACGCCGGGCCGTCGCTCGCGAGCGCAAGCACGTCCACGATGCACTCCTCGTCGTCCGAGCGGCATTGGATGCCCGTGCTCGAAGGGAACGGAGCGCCTCCCTCGGCGCCTAGCCCCACCTTGCGAAAGTGGGCCGTGCGCACCCGGTTGAGGTCCCCGTACCAGTCGAGGAGCCGTGCCACGTAGATCCAGGTCCGCACAACCTGCGGGTAGGTGAAGCCGTGCGCCTCGAGGCCAAGGCCGACATTGTTGAAGACCTGCTGGGCCTGGGCGCCCGGGCCGACCGCGAGCGGGCCGGTTGGCAGCGTCCCGCGCACGGCCGCCAGGTGGAGCATCTGGAATCCGCGGCCCTTCCACAGGCGGCAGCGCCCGGTGGCGGGATTCTCCACGGTCGTCACGCAGGCCTCGCCGTCGGCAGGCGCGACGCCCCAGATCTGGAGTCCGGCAAATTCGCGGCCCCCGAGCGGAGTCCCCTGAAGCCACGTTGCGGGCATCGTCCGGTCGAGCCCGTGGTGGCGAAGCGCCGTGTCGCGCCGCTTGAGCACCTGGTCGCGGACGCGCGTCAGCCCATAGAGCTTCTCCTGGATAGGCTGTATCCTCCGCTCGACGAGGAGTTCGGCAACCCGATTGAACAGCTCGTCGGCGGCGGCCCAGGCGGGCGCCGTGCCTTCAACGGTCGCCGTCAAATGGAATTCAGTGAACGAAGGCCGCTGCGATGCCCGCATTTCGAGCCGGCATAGGCCGGTGGTTTCGACCAGATTTGTTTTCATTTAAGGTCCTTTGCTCAGCGGGATCGGGTGCCGGAGACCAGGAGTGGGAATTTGAATAAGCATGATAAGAATTACTTATGATGCACCATTACATGATTAGATAGATACATTGCCGCTGAGACAGAATACAATTGGGCCGAACCGCCGGTCTCCGGTGGCCAGCTGCCGCAAACCCGCCGTGAGATCGGCTCCCGAATCCCGCCTTTGCCACGGGCTGAGCGGGTTCCCCCGGGGCAATTCAGGCGCAGACGGGCGATTCCGCCACCAGCGCCGCCCTGGCTGGGCTTTCCCCGCCCTGGGGCACGGCCCATTTGAGCAGGGCCGCCTGGAGCTCGCCCTTGCGGACGGGCTTTGAAAGGTAGTCGTCCATGCCTGCAGCCAGACATTTCTCCCGGTCCCCGGCCATTGCGTTGGCCGTCATCGCGACTATGCGCACCGGCGCCTTCCAATTGACGTTCGAGGCGCGCTCGGCCTCGCGGATCAGGCGCGAGGCCTCGTAGCCATCCATCTCCGGCATCTGGCAGTCCATGAAGATGAGATCGTAAGGCACCTGCCTCAGCGCGCTGAGCACCTCGTGGCCGTTGGCCACGGCGTCCGCCGCGAAGCCAAGCCCCTTGAGCTGGGCCAGCGCCACCTTCTGATTCACAATGTTGTCCTCGGCCAGGAGGATATGCATATGGCGCACCGGGGCCATCTTCTCCTCGACGGCGGGCAGCTCATTCTTCGTGGGTTTCGCAAACACGTGCTCCGCCGCCGCCCGGCCGAGCACGTTGACCACGCAGTCGAACAGGCGGGACTGCTTGACCGGCTTCAGGAGGTAGGCGTCGATGCCGGCGGCCTTGAGCTCGTTTCTCGTGTGCGCGCAGCCCATCGAGGTGAGGACAATGAGCCGGGTCGAGCTGATCGCCGGATCGGCCTTGATGGCCCGCGCGAGCGTCATCCCGTCCATCTCGGGCATCTGCATGTCAAGGAGCGCAAGATCGTAGGGCTTGCCCTCGGCGGCGCCCCTGCGAAGTAGCTCGAGCGCCTCGTAGCCGTTGGCCGCGCTTCCCTTCTGCATCTTCCAGGCGAAAAGCTGATGGCGCAGGATCTGCCTGTTCGTGGCGTTGTCGTCGACCACGAGCACGCGCAGGTCGAAGAGGTCCCGGATATAGATGGACGGCGCGGGCTCGGGCGGACCGCTCAGCTTCTCAAGCCGCGTGTCGAAGAAGAACGTCGAGCCCTTCCCGGACTCGCTCTCCACCCCGATCCGGCCCCCCATCATCTCGACAAGCTGCTTCGAGATCGCGAGGCCGAGGCCCGTCCCGCCGAACCTTCTGGTCGTGGAGCTGTCGGCCTGCGTGAAAGCCTGGAACAGGGCGGGCTGCACGTCGCTAGGGATGCCTATGCCGGTGTCACTGATCGAGAAGCCTATGACCGCGTGGCTCTCGCTCTCGCTCTTCCTTGAGACGCGGACGACCACTTCGCCGTCCTTGGTGAATTTGACCGCGTTGCCAATCAGGTTCGTGATGACCTGCCTCAGGCGGCCAGGGTCGCCCTTCAGGTGCCTGGGAAGGTCGGGCGCCAGCTCGCAGGCCAGCTCGATTCCCTTGTGCCTCGCCCTCTCGGCAAACATATCGAGAGCCCCTTCGACCGTCTCGACGAGGTCGAAGTCGAGCAGCTCGAATGTCAGCTTTCCTGCCTCTATCTTCGAAAAGTCGAGGATGTCGTTGATTATCGTCAGGAGCGAGTCGGCCGAATTTCGGATCGTCTCGGCATACTCCCTCTGGACCGGCGCCAGCTCCGTGTCCAGGAGCAGGCCTGTCATGCCGATCACGCCGTTCATGGGCGTCCGTATCTCGTGGCTCATGTTCGCCAGGAACTCGCTCTTGGTCCGGGAGGACTCGAGCGCCGCGTCGCGCGCGCGTGAAAGCTCCATCTCCGTCTCCTTCAGGTGGGTGATGTCCTTCGTGACCCCGAGGGTCCCTATGATTTCGCCCGATTCATCGCGGACCGGAATCTTGGTCGTGAGGCCCCACGAGACGGTCCCGTCGGTCTTTGTCTCCTTCTCCGAAAGGTTGATGATCGGCTCGCCGGTGCTCATGATGCGCTGCTCGCCCTCAAATGCGGGCCGCGCATGCTCCTCGGTGAAGATGTCAAAGTCCGATTTGCCGAGGATCGATTCGGGGCGCCCGTCGCCGAACTTCTCGAGGAAGGTCCTGCTGACCATCAGGAAGCGCGACTCCTTGTCCTTGAAGTAGACGTTGTCGGGGATGTTCTCGAGAAGGGTCCGCATGTAAAGCTGCTCCGTCTTCGCAGCCGCCGACTTGCCGTCGTCCGGCCTCGCCTCGCCGCCGGCTCCTGAGGAGAGGCGCGGGATAATGACGAGGACCGCCACCGCCGACACGGCGAGCATGACGGCGGCCACCGCCGCCGCGTAGCCCAGGCCGCCCGGGCGCGCGCGCACCGCAAATGCGGCGCTCGTGGCGAGCACGCTGGCGCCGCAGGCGATCAGATGCATCGCATCCCGCCGGCCAATGGGTGTCGGTTTCTTCGGCGGGTTCATCGTGGTGCCCGGGCGCGGCGCCACGGCACAAGCGTAACTTGCGTAAGGCCGGCTTGGCCGGCCCCTGGGGCGGGGGTTCCGAGGTAGTTCATGGACAAGGCGCTGCGTCCAATAAATCGGCCCCGGCACCAATTACTTAACCCCCGGGTGGGGACAGCCTGTCAGCCCGGGAGCATGGCAGCCACCCTCCGGGCCCAAGGGCCTGGCCATGGCCGAGTTGCAATATCGAGATTCACACGCTCACTTTTCGCATGATAGCCTCTCTTTTGACCAATGACGAGCACGCGGACGTGGGCCTCATCGACGCCTACTCGAACGCCGTGTCCGGAGCCGTCGCCGCCGCCCACCCGGCCGTCGTCCATATCGAGATCCGCGGCGGCAACGCCCCGGGCGGCTCGGGCTCCGGTTTCTTCATATCGCCCGACGGCTACCTGGTCACGAACAGCCACGTCGTCCACGGCGCGAAGGAGATGCGGGTTTTCCTCTCGGACGGAAGGCGGCTGTCCGCTGACCTGGTTGGCGACGACCCGGACTCCGATCTCGCCGTGCTTCGGGTGAGCGCCGACGACGTCTCCCACCTTGCGCTGGCCGACAGCAACGAGGTCCGGCTCGGCCAGATCGCCATCGCGATCGGCTCGCCCATGGGATTCCAGCAGACGGTGACCGCAGGCATCGTGAGCGGCCTCGGACGCTCGCTGCGCGGGGCGTCGGGCAGGCTCATCGACAACGTCATCCAGACCGACGCCGCGCTCAACCCCGGCAACTCCGGCGGGCCGCTCGTCAATACCAGAGCCGAGGTCATCGGCGTGAACACTGCGATCATCCGGCCCGCGCAGGGAATCTGCTTTGCGATCGCGAGCAACACCGCGCGCTGGGTTGCGGCGTGGCTCATCAAGGACGGAAGGATCCGCCGGAGCTTCATCGGCGTGGCAGGCCAGAACGTGCCGCTGCTCAGGAAGCTCATCCACCACCATCGTCTCCAGCAGGAGACCGGGGTCCTCGTCACCGGCTTCGAGCCCGACAGCCCGGCCGCGAGGGCCGGGCTCGTGGAGGGCGACATCTTGATCGCTCTCGACGGCGCCCCGACGCCTGCGGTCGACGCCCTGCATAAGCTCCTCACTGGAGACCGGATCGGCGAACGGGCGATCCTGACCCTGCTTCGCGGCGTCGAGCTTCGCCGCCAGTCGATTATTCCCCTCGAGATGCCGAGCCGGGCGTGAGGGCGCCGAGGTCCCGTGCGGCCTCGGCAGCGAGTTCGAACGAGCGCAGACGGGATTCCTGGTCGTAGATCGCGGCGGTCACCATCAGCTCGTCAACTCCGGTGCGCCCGACGAAGGCCTCGATCCCCTGCTTCACCGACTCCTGCGACCCGACGATCGCTTCCCGGAAGGCCTGGCCGACCATGGCGCGCTCCGCCAGGGTCCACAGGCCGTCCATGCTGTCGACGGGAGGGGGAAGCAGTCCCGGAGTGCCGCGGCGCAGCCTCACGAAGCTCTGCTGGAGCGACGTGAAGAGTCGGGCGGCCTTAGCGTCGGATTCCGCCGCGAACACGGCCACGGCCGCCATCGCATAGGGTCGCCCGAGCGCGTCGGAGGGCCGGAACGAGCTCCTATACAGGTCCAGGGCCTCCCCGAGCAGGTCCGGCGCAAAATGAGACGCGAATGCAAAGGGCAGGCCGAGCGCAGCGGCCAGCTGCGCGCTGAAAAGGCTCGATCCCAGCAGCCAAATGGGCACCGCGAGCCCCGCCCCCGGCACGGCCTGCACGTTCTGGCCGGACACGGCGGGCCTGAAATAGGACTGCAATTCGACGACATCCCGAGGAAACGTGTCGGCCGTGTCCGCACCGCCTCGGCGCAGCGCCCTCGCGGTCACCTGGTCGGTTCCCGGCGCGCGCCCCAGGCCGAGGTCGATGCGGCCGGGAAAAAGCGACTCGAGCGTCCCAAACTGCTCCGCGATCACGAGCGGAGCATGATTCGGGAGCATGACGCCTCCCGAGCCGACCCGAATTCGTGACGTGCCCGACGCGACATAGGCGATCACGACCGCGGTCGCCGCACTGGCGATGCCCGGCATGTTGTGGTGCTCGGCGAGCCAGTAGCGGCGGTAGCCCAGGCGCTCGGCGTGCTGGGCGAGCTCGAGGGTGCGCCGGAGCGCCCCGGACGGCTTGTCCCCCTGGACGACAGGGGCGAGGTCGAGTATCGAAATGGGGACCATGCCGCAACCTGTGCCAGATGCCCGACAATTGCCAGCGGGGCGGCCGGACGCGCCCGCCGGAAGGCGCCTAACGGCGGTGCATGAGCACGAGGAACAGCCCGACCAGGAAGAGCAGCGAGCCGAGCCCGATGATCAGGCCCGCGAGAATCGGCGTGCCCATGAGGCTTATCCGGAATTTCGGGGCCTGCAGGCGCCCGCTCAGGCCCGTGACATGGACGCGCTCGGGCGCGTCCAGGTCGGCCCGGAACGCGTCGGTGCTCGGGTAGCGGTCCTCGGGCCTGCGCCGGAGGGCGCGAAGGACTATCTCCTCGGCCTCGGGAGTCAGCGCAGGATTGACCGACCGCGGCGCCGGCGGGTCGCCCGTGACCCGCAGCTGGGCGGCCGCCCAGGGATCGTCGCCCTTGAAGGGGAGGACCCCCGTCAGCATCTGGTAGAGGATCACGCCCATGCTGTAGATGTCGGTGCGCTCGTCGGTGCGCTTGTTGCGGACCTGCTCAGGGGCCATGTACTCGGGTGTGCCGAAGAGCGGCGTCAGGCTGCCGAGGAGGCCCGACCCGGCGTCGATCTCCTCCGCGAGGCCGAAGTCCAGCAGGCATAGCCTCTGGTCGCGGCATATCATGATGTTGGCGGGCTTGACGTCCCGGTGGATGATCCTGCGGGCGTGCATCTGCCCGAGGGCCCGGCAGGCGACGCTCGCGATCCTGAGCGCATCCCTCTCCGGCAGCGGGCGCGTGCGGTGGATGACAAGTGCCAGGGTGCATCCGTCAAGGAACTCCGTCACGAAGTACGGGCGGCTCTTAGCGGCGTCGTCCACCGGTATGAACTTCAGCAGGAGCGAGCCGTAGAGCGTTGAGCAGATCCGCTCCTCGCGCTGGAAGCGGCCGAACGAGGCAGGCTCGTTCTCGACCCTCATGAGCGGGATCTTGACGGCGACACTCCCCCCGCGCAGCTGGTCATCGGCTCGGTAGATGGTCGCCATCGCGCTGCGCCCGATGGCCTCGCGGATCACGAAGCGCCCGTCCAGGACAAAACCCGAGGGAAGCTCCTCCTCGAGCGGCGGGCCCAGGCCCTCGCGCTCGGGCAGGTCCGAGCATGAGGCGATCCCGGCCAGCGGATGCAGCTCCATGAAGTCCGCTCGGTCTTTGGCGCCAACGGGCGCCCGGGTGCTGGCCACGGCATCAGTCATCTTGGCCGCCATATTAGACGGGATTCCCGGGTCCCGTAAGTTAAAACGACCCATGATGGCATTAAGAATTCATAAAGGGACCGCGCCCCTGGGACCTGCGAACGCCCCGACCAGTCGCCGGTGGGAGCGCGTTTGTCTGGCCTTTGGCGGGTTCTTGTGATTTTCCCTCAAACCGCCTGATTTCAAACGGTTATCAGATAATGACAACCCGCCATTCGCCCCTCGTCGCAGCGGCCCTTCTCGCCGTAGCCCTTGCTGCGGGATGCTCGAAGGCCCCGGTGGCCCCAGATTCGGGCCTTCCCCGCAAACACCACCACCATCCGCCCCACGCCGGCACTCCCGTTGTGCTGGGCGACGAGGAGTATCACGTCGAGCTCGTCCTCGACGCATCGGCGGGAAAGCTCCAGGCCTATGTGCTCGACGGCGAGATGGAGAATTTTGTCCGGTCCACCGACCATGCGCTTGAGATCGCGGCAATCGTGGGCGGGGCGCGCCAAAGCGTCGTGCTCGAGGCCGTGCCCAACCCCGAGACCGGCGAGACGGTCGGCGACACGGCCCTCTTCGAGGGCCGCGCCGACTGGCTCAAGACCGCCGGAAGCTTCGACGCAGTGCTGAAAAGCGTCACAATCCGCGGGACCAGCTTCACCGAGGTGAAGTTCAACTTCCCCAAGGGAAACGACGCCGACGAGTGACCGTGCCGGGCCTAGCGCACGGACAGCGCATCGACGATCGTCGCCACGTTGTGGCGGTACATCCCCTCATAGGTCTCCGCCCCGCTTCCCGCCGGCCCAAGCCCGTCGGCGTAAAGCGTGCCCCCAAGACGGACGCCCGTCTCGCGGACGAGATTCTCGACAAGCCTCGGGTTCACGCTGTCCTCGGCGAAGACGGCGGGGATCCGGTCCCGCCTGATCAGGTCGATCAATCCCGCAAGGCGCCTGGCGTCGGCCTCGCTCTCGGTCGAAAGCCCGCTGATCGGGTGAATCGTGAATCCATAGTCGCGCGCAAAGTAGCCAAAGGCGTCATGCGATGTCACGAGCTGCCTGCGGCCCGGCGGCAGCCTGGCGACCTCGGCGGCCGCCCACGCCTTGAGGCGCCGGAGGCCCTCCTCGTAAGCGAGGGCGTTCGCCGAAAAATAATCCCCCGAACCCGGCAGCTCGCGGGTGAACTCCGCCCGCACCAATTCGGCGGCGAGTATCATGTTGTCGATGCTGTGCCACCAATGGGGGTCGCGCTCCCCGCGGCCCGGCGCGCCCCCAGGCAGCGCGTCGCCGACCGAAAGGATCCGGGCCCTCGTGCCCGAGTTGGCGACAAGCCGGTCCAGATAGGCCTCGAGGTTGAGGCCCGACGCGATCACGACGTCGGCGTCCACCACAGCGCGGACGTCGGCGGGTGACGGGCCGAAGGTGTGGGGATCGACGCCCGGCCGGACGAGGCCCACCACCTGGACCCGGCTCCCGCCGACCTCGCGCGCGACCTCGGTCAGGACGGTGCTGAGGGTGACCACGCGGATCGGCCCCGGCTGCGCCCGGGCGGCCCCGCAGGCGCAGAGGCACGCCGCGGCGAGTGCCCGCAAGGCCCTCATGCCGCCGGCGGCCGCGCCACGCGCAGCCGAAAGGCCCTGAACACGCCGTAACGCGGACTGAACAGCACCGAGAAGAGGAAAATCGCGCCGAGGCAGAGCACGATCGCGGCCCCGCTGGCCAGGCCCGCATGGAAGCTCACGAGGATGCCGACGAACGATCCGGCAAGCGCGAAGCCGATCGAGAGAAGGAGCATCGAGACGAACCTGTCGCACCACAGGTACGCGCTGACGGCCGGCAGGAGGAAGAGCCCGAGAGCCAGGACGATTCCCATGGTTTGCATGGCCGCCACGAGGTTAAGCACGGTCAGTGTGAGGAAGCCCAGGTGGACCAGCCCGCCGCGCCCGCCCGTAGCCCTGTGGAAGACCGGATCGAATGTCTCAAGGAGGATGCTCCGGTAGAAGACCACGAAGAGCGCGGCCGTCCCGGCGCTGACGGCGCCCGCAAGGCGTAGGTCGGAGTCGCCAACCCCGAGGACATTCCCGAATAGGAAGTCACCCAGGTTGATGCGGGTCGGCAGCCTGCTGATGAGCGCCACTCCCAGGCCGAAGAAAACGATGAAGAGCGATCCGAACGCCGCGTCCTCCTTGACACGGGTCAGCCGGCTCAGGAGCGCGCTCCCGAGAGCGGTCAGGAGGCCGGCCACCAGGCCGCCGAAAAAGAGCGCCGACGTGCTCGTCCCGAAGAGGAGCCACGCCACGGCAACCCCGGGAAGCAGCGAATGGGAGAGCGCGTCGCCCATGAGAGCCAGCCTGCGGAGCACGAGGACGCATCCGAGAAGCCCGCCGCTGGCGCCGAGCAGCATCGCCGAGAGGAGCCCCCGGCGCATGAACTCGTAGGCGAAGGGGGCGACGAGGAGGTCGTGGGCGTTCACAGCCGGCTTCCCTCCGCGTCCCTCTGGGACAAACCCGGGTGAACGCACCGGCCGTGCCGGTAGGCCCGGTCGATGTTGGCGGGCGACAGCACCTCGGCGATCGGCCCCGCCGCAACGAGGGTCGTGTCGAGAAGCACCCCGCGGGTGAAGCTCGCGCGCGCAATGGCGAGGTCGTGGACCGCGGCCAGCACCGTGCGCCCCTGTTCCTCCCAGTTGCGCAGGATGTGCGTCAACTCCTCGGTGCCAAAAAGGTCCAGTCCGGCGAACGGCTCGTCCAGGAGGAAGATGTCCCCTCCCTGCGCCAGCGCGCGAGCGAGGAAGACCCGCTGCTGCTGGCCGCCCGAAAGCCTCCGTATCTGGCGGTCAGCGAGGTCGGAGATGCCCAGTTCCTCGAGCGCATTGTCGACCCGCGACCTGTCGGCGCGGCCGAGCCTCTGGAAGAGGCCGAGCGACGGGTAGCGGCCCTGCTCGACGACTCCGCGAACCGTGATCGGGAAGTCCCAGTCAACCGCGTGGCGCTGCGGGACGTAGGCCAGCCGCGGGCGCGCGTGCTCCGGATGCGCATCCCCGATCCGGATCTCGCCGCCCGAGAGCGCCTGCCACCCGAGAACCGCTCGCAGCAGCGTGCTCTTGCCCGCGCCGTTCCCCCCCAGCACCGCGGTCGAGCTTCCGCAGGGGCTCTCAAACGACACGTCGCGCAGGGCGGTCAGCGGGCCGTAGCGCACCGTGACGGCGCGAAACCTAAGGATGTTTTCGTCAGTGGTCACCGGGAGGGGGCAGCGTAGCAGACTCGTCGTTGCTTAGAAGCCAAACCGCGCAGCGCCCCTCGACCCGAACGCCTACTTTGCGGAGATCCTCTCGGCGGGCTTGGTGACATTCGGGCAGGAATCGACCCAGGTTCCGCGGGGCCTTGCCCATTCGGCGGCGTTGGCGATCACCCGCTGCACGTTCTCGTCATGGTAGGTGGGATAGGTCTCGTGGCCCGGCCGGAAATAGAAGACGCTGCCGTTGCCCCTGCGCCAGCAACAGCCGCTCCGGAAGACCTCGCCGCCCTCGAACCACGAGATGAAGACCTGCTCCTCAGGGGCCGGGACGGCAAAGGGCTCCCCGTACATCTCCTCCATGGGGAGCTCGAAATAACGGTCGATCCCACGGGCAATCGGGTGACCCGGGTTGCACACCCAGAGCCTCTCGCGCTCGTCGGCCTCGCGCCAGGTGAGCGAGCAGGTGGTCCCCATGAGGGCCCTGAAGATCTTCGAATGGTGGCCCGAATGCAGGACGATGAGGCCCATACCCTCGAGAACGCGCGCATGCACCCGGCGCACCACCTCGTCATCCACCAGGTCGTGGGCCTTGTGGCCCCACCAGGTCAGCACATCGGTGTTCCGGAGCCGCTCGACCGTGAGGCCGTGCTCCGCCTCCTGCAGGGTCGCCGTGGTGACGTTGGCCGAGGGAAGGAACTTGATCAGCCCGGCTGCGATCGCCGAGTGCATCCCGTAGGGATAGACCTTTTTGACCTTGGCACTGGTGTGCTCATGGACATTTTCGCCCCAGACCGTTATCCGTAAGGAACTCATGATGGGTTTTGCGTCACACCCGTCTACCCCACCCCAACCCGTTCAGGCAATGCTATGAGAAGACTCCCCGGAAAATTCGGACCATCCATCCTGGCCCTCGCGCTGGTCGCAGCAGTCACGGGCGCCGCCGCCGCGCCGGCGCCCAGTGCGGACATAACCCTGGCTCCCGTTTTCGGGGACCACGCCGTGCTCCAGCGCGACAAGCCCGTGAGTGTCTGGGGCCTTGCCCGCGCCGGCGAGGCCGTCGCCGTAGCCTTCCACGGCCAGAGCGTTCGCACGGTCGCGGGACCCGACGGGCACTGGGCGCTCCAGATTGGCCCCTTCGCCGCCAGCGCCGAGCCAGCCGACTTGACCGTGTCGGGCGCCGACACGGTCACCCTGCACGACGTGGTCGTCGGCGAGGTGTGGCTCTGTTCGGGCCAGTCCAACATGGAGTTCACGGTCGACGACGGAGGCTCGACATACCGGGTCGACAAGCCGCAGGCCGAGGTCGCGGCCGCGAACTACCCGCTCATCAGGCAGCTGAAGGTGGAGCGGACCGTCGCCACGGCGCCCGCCGAGTCGGTGAAGACGAGTGGGTGGCGGCCCGCGTCGCCCCAGACGGTCGGCCAGTTCACCGCCGTCGGCTATTTCTTCGCCCGGGACATCCACCGCGCGCTCGGCGTTCCCGTCGGGATCATCGACAGCCCGTGGGGCGGCACGCAGATTGAGTCGTGGATCAGCGATCCGGCGAGGAGCTCCACCTCGCTGGCCGCCACCCTCGAGGCGCGGTGGAAGAAGGCGATGAGCGACTGGCCGCCCGAGCGCGTTGCCAGGTACCCCGCCGAGATGGAGGCCTGGCAGAAGGCCGAGAAGCAGGCCAAGGCGACCGGCACGAAGAACCCGCTCCCGTGGCCGCAGCCGCCCGCGACGACCGACTCGCCCGCCCTTCCCGGCGGCCTTTACAACGCGATGATCGCGCCCCTCCAGCCTGCCACGCTGCGCGGCGTGCTCTGGTACCAGGGCGAGTCGAACGTCGGGCACCCGGGTGAGTACGCGGAGCTCTTCGCTACGCTCATCCGCTCGTGGAGGGCGGGCTTCGGCCAGGGGGACATTCCCTTCTACTTTGTGCAGCTCGCCAACTTCGGCGATGAGGACGAGGTGAAGGACCGCGGCTGGGCGCGCCTTCGCGAGGCCCAGGCGACCGCCCTCGGCCTTCCCAACACGGGCATGGCGGTGACGATCGACATAGGCGAGGCCCACAACATCCACCCAAGGAACAAGCAGGAGCTCGGACGCCGCCTCGCGCTGATCGCAAGGGCCAACGCGTACGGGCTGGCGCCCGAGGCATCCGGGCCCGTGTTTGCCAGCGCGAACCGCGAGGGCAGCGCCATCCGGGTCCGATTCACCCACGCCGGCGACGAGCTCGCCGCGAGGGACGGGGACGTGAAGGCCCTCGAGCTGGCGGGCGCCGACAGGGTCTTCCACCCCGCGACGGCGGTGATAGACGTGGACACGCTCCTGGTCTCCTCCCCCGAGGTGGCCGACCCGGTTGCGGTGCGCTACGCTTGGACGAACGCGCCGAGGGCCAACCTCTACGGCGACACGGGGCTTCCCGCCGTGCCGTTCCGCTCGGACTCCTGGTAACGCCCGGGAATCCACCCGCCGCCGAGCGTTCCGCGCAGGACGCGCCGGCTGGCGGCCGAACTTTTTGTTCGGCCCGCTTGAATTTGGATCTCACATGGCCTAAGTGGTAATGGATGGAATCATCCACCGTCCGGGCGAGTCGCCTTGCACTGGCTTGTGCGGCGCTCGCTCTGTGTGTCACCGCCGGGTGTGAGAAGGGCCAGGTCCAGGGCAACCCCCCCCAGGACGTGCAGGTCGTCACCGTCGAGCAGCGCGACGTGCCGGTGGTCGACGAATGGGTCGGATCCCTCGACGGGTTCGTGAACGCCCAGATCCGCGCACAGGTCGAGGGCTACCTCGTCAAGCAGGACTACAAGGAGGGCTCCGCCGTGAAGCAGGGCGATGTTCTCTTTGAGATTGATCCGAGGCCGTTCGAGGCGGCGCTCGCCCAGGCGCAGGGCGTCCTGGCCCAGGCCCGGGCCCAGCTCGGAAAGGCCGAGCTTGACGTTGCGCGCTACACTCCCCTGGCACGCGACAAGGCCATCAGCCAGGAGGAGCTGGACGACGCGGTGCAGGCCCGCCTGGCCGCCCGGGCCCAGGTCGCATCGGCCCAGGCGGCCGCGGACCAGGCGCGCCTCAGCCTAGGCTTCACGCGCGTCGCGTCGCCGGTCGACGGCATCTCGGGCCTCATCAAGGCCCAGATCGGCGACCTCGTGGGCCCGGCGACGGGCGCCCTGACGACGGTGTCGAAGGTGGACCCGATAAAGGCGTACTTCCCCATAAGCGAGCAGGCGTACCTTGGCTTCAGGGACCGCGACCCAAACGCACCGGCCATCCCCGCAGGCATAACATTCGAGCTCGTCCTGTCCGACGGCTCCACATACCCGAGGCCGGGGACATTCTACGCGATCGACAACCAGGTGGACGGCAACACCGGGACGCTGCGGGTGGTCGCGGTGTTCCCGAACCCGGACGGGCTCCTGCGCCCCGGCCAGTATGCGCGCGTGCGCGCCGCCGTGAGCGTGGAGAAGGGCGCGATCCTCGTGCCCCAGCGATCCCTGACCGAGCTCCAGGGGAGCTTCCAGGTGGCCACGGTCGACTCCGGCAACCACGCGCACATCGTCACGGTGAAGACGGGCGTTCAGGTCGGCCACCAGGTCGTGGTGGAGTCCGGCCTGGAGCCGGGCGACAGGATCGTGGTCGACGGCATTCAGAAGATTAAGGATGGCGCCGCGGTGAATCCCGTCGCGTTTGCGGCAGCGGAGCCCCCCAAGTAGCCGCGCCGTGTCGAGGTTCTTCATCAACCGGCCGATCGTCGCGATGGTCATCGCGATAATCACCGTAATCCTGGGCGCGGTGACGCTCGTCTCGCTTCCGATCGCACAGTTTCCCAAGATAGTCCCCCCCGAGGCGCGCATCACCACGACCTTCGTGGGGGCGGACGCCCAGACGGTCGAGCAGTCGGTGGCGACGCCGATCGAGCAGGTGCTCAGCGGCGTCGACAACCTGAACTACATGTATTCGATCAACGCCAGCGACGGGTCGCTGCGCCTGACCGCCAACTTCGGCGTCGCCACGGACCCGAACACCGACCTGATCCTGACGCAGATGCGGGTGATCCAGAGCAGCCCGCAGCTCCCGGCCGACGTCGCGAGCTTCGGCGTGACCGTGCAGAAGCAGCTCACCGCCCCGCTCATGCTGGTCGCGCTCTATTCGCCGACCGATTCCTACGACAGCACTTTCCTGGCGAATTACGCCTACATCAACATTCTCGACCAGCTGACCCGGGTCCCGGGCATCGCAAACGCCACGGTCTTCGGCGCCGGGCAGTACGCCATGCGCTACTGGGTCAAGCCGGAC
>CAZNNO010000054.1:0-24173 GCA_964574435.1 uncultured Opitutaceae bacterium | reverse complement strand
CCTTGGCTTTGTAGGAGGTAAAAGAGCGAAGGAAATTACGAGTATTTGTTACCATACTTTGAATGCGCCTGACATGTTATAGTTTGTCAAGCAATGCGATGCGCCCCGGAGGGAAAACTCGAGACCGTACCTTGCAGATACGACGCGCCTGGCGCCTGCCCTTGAGTCTCCGGTTGCTGTGCCCGACTCCACTTCTCTTCAAACACCCGCATGATCACAGCAAAGTCCCTATGACATACATCCGCGCTCAGCCTCGACGTGATTCATCCACCGGCGAAGTCTAACACCCCAGGGGCTGGGGAAGCGCAGTTGCTTCACTCTCCAGCAGCGAAATTGGACTAGAATGACGCCTCATTTTGGTCATACAGGCTGGAACTACCTCTAGAGAACCGTGCTCCCGTAGGGCAGTGGGGGCACCGGGTCAGAGGATCAGGTCTGGGGGCACGTTCGCCAGCGCCTCGTCGATGGTCGTGAGCCCCATCTTCACCTTGAGCATGGAGTCCTGGTGGAGCGTTTTCATCCCCGTCTTCATGGCGATCCTCTTGAGCTCGGCGACCTCGACCTCCTTGTTGATGCCCTCGGTGAGCGCCTCGTTGTTGACCATCAGCTCGTGGATTCCCACGCGGCCCTTGTAGCCGTTGCCGTTGCACACCGGGCATCCCTGGGGGTTGGCCTTGAATATCTGCCCACTCCAGCCGATCGCCTTCTCGAGGATCTGCTTCTCGCGGCCCCCGGGCTCGAATGAGACCTTGCAGTTCTTGCAGACCCGCCGCAGGAGCCGCTGGGCGCAGACGCAGACGAGCGATGCGGATATGTTGAAGGGCTCGATGCCCATCTCGGAGAGGCGGGTCACGGTCGAGGGGGCGTCGTTCGTGTGCAGGGTCGACACGAGTAAGTGGCCGGTGAGAGCGGCCTCCGAGGCGATGCCCGCGGTCTCCTCGTCGCGGATCTCGCCGACCAGGATCACGTCCGGGTCCATGCGCAGGTAGCAGCGCAGGGCCCGAGCGAACGTGAGGCCGATCTGGCGGTTCATCTGCATCTGGTTGAGCCCCGGAAGCGTGTACTCGATCGGGTCCTCCGCCGTCTGGATGTTCATGTCCGGCGTGTTCACCTCGGCCAGCGCGGAGTACAAGGTCATCGACTTGCCCGAGCCGGTGGGGCCGCAATGCAGGATCATCCCGTAGGGCTGGCGGATGCATTCGCGGTACTTCGCCAGGTTCTCCTCTGAGAACCCGAGCGCCGGCAGCGGCAGCGTCGACTTCTGCTTGTCGAGTATGCGCATGACCACCTTTTCGCCGAAGTTCATCGGCCCGGTGGCGACACGCAGGTCTATGTCGATGTTCTTCTTGGTGAATTTCTTGAAGACGATGCGCCCGTCCTGAGGCAGCCGCCTCTCGGAGATGTCCAGGTTGCACATGATCTTGAGCCGCGTGACGAGCGCTGTGGCGACCTGCTTGGGAAGGCGCAGCTTCTCCTGGCAGAGGCCGTCGATCCGGTAGCGTATCAGGAGGTCCTTCTCCATCGGCTCGATGTGGATGTCCGACGCTCCCGAGATGTAGGCGTCCTCGACGATTCGGTTCGCGAGCTGGATGATGGGAGCGGAGTCCTCGCTCTCGAGCTCAACCGCCTTCAGGTCGCCGCCATCCCCGTCGCTCTCGTAGACGTCGCTGATCACCTTGGTGACCGAGCCGATGTCCACGTCGTCGGCCGACGTCGCCCTCGAATCCTTGAAGTACTTCTTGACGAGGGTCTCGAAGAGCGTGCCGGAGACGACGCGCACCTCGTCAATGCTCAGGTCGGTCGCCTGGGTGAACGCCTCGCGCTTCGCGTAGTCCAGGGGGTTCGTCATGACGACGGCCACGGATCCTGGAGCCAGGCTCTTGTGCGGGAAGACCCCCTCGCGCCGGATGATGGCGTCCCCGGTCGTCTCCACCAGCTTCTCGTCTATCTCGAGGTCCTCGATCTTCGTGACGAGCGGGAGGTCCGTGAGCTTGGAGACGAACCGCGCCGTGTCGTCCGCGCCCAGCTGGAACTTCGGGTCGATCATCCTGTGGATCAGCGCGGAGGAATACTCGGCGACCTCGGTAAGGAGCTTGAGGTCGGACTCCGTGAACTCGCCGTTCGTGCCCGCCGAGAACTCCTTGTTCAGGGTCTGGATGGCGCCCAGGGTGATCGTGGTCTTCAGCGGGACTGTCAGCATCGACCTCACCTCGAAGCCGGTCGTCTTGCCCATCGTCGCCATCATGGGCGCCTGGCTCTCCGTGTTCCTGAAGAAGACCGGCTCGCCGGTCTGTATCACCTTGCCTACGATGCCCGTGCCGATCGGGATCTTTAGCTGCAGGAGCTTGCCCTCCATCTCCTTGAACTTGGCCTCCTTCTTCTTGTCGTCGCCCCAGAGGGAGGGCGAGTAGTAGATCTGCTTGAAGGCGATGTCGTTGCCTTCGACAAGGTAGAGGGTCATCGACTGGGCCTGCAGGGCCTCGACCACCTTCGATGCCGTGAGTTCAATGACCGAGGCGACATCCTCCTTGCTCGGAGCAGGCTTGGAGATGATCTTTATCAGCAGTGAGCGCCTGAGGGCGCTCGCAATGGAAGGTGCTGCCATACTCGGTATGTAACAGCGGTTTGCCATTGGCCGGCCCGGCCCGCAACGAGAAACGGTCCGCGCAGACCCCTATTGAAACCATTTCCCTTGCGTAGGGGCGCACTTGGCAAAAAATCCGCACCCAATGTCCGACCAAGAAAGGCACCCGTTCCTCCAGGGGCTGAGCAAGCACCGCGGCGCGCCGCCGACAGTCGTGGTGATCTTCGGCGCCTCCGGCGACCTGACGGCGCGCAAGCTGATCCCCGCGATCTACAACCTGAGCTACGACAACCTCCTCCCGGCCGACTTCCACCTGGTGGGCTACGGCAGGAAGGCGATCCCCGACGACGATTTCCGCGGGATCGCCGCGGCCGCGATCAAGCAGTTCTCGCGCCGCGAGCTCGACGCCGAGGTCTGGGGGCGCGTGGCCGCAAGCACCACCTATGTCTCCGGGGGCTACGACGAGAAGGCGGGCTTCGACCGGCTTGCCGCGCACATCGGCGAGATCGAGAAGGGGGTCGGCAGCGAGGTGCAGTCGCTCTTCTACATCTCGACCCCCCCGTCGGTGTTCAGCCCGATCATCCAGAACCTCGGTGCGAGCGGCCTCGGCGGAAAGTACCTGGGGAAGCCGCACCACTCGAAGGTCATCATCGAGAAGCCGTTCGGGAGGGACTTGGACTCCGCGCGGGCCCTGAACGCGGAGCTGCGCTCGGTATTCGAGGAGAACCAGGTGTATCGGATAGACCACTACCTTGGGAAGGAGACCGTGCAGGACCTCCTCGTGCAGCGCTTCGCGAACGCCATCTTCGAGCCCATCTGGAACCGTAACTACATAGACAGCGTCCAGATCACCGTCGCGGAGGACCAGGGGGTCGGGACGCGGGCGGGCTACTACGAGCAGAGCGGGTGCCTGCGCGACATGATCCAGAACCACACCACGCAGCTGCTCGCCCTCACGGCCATGGAACCCCCGGGTTCCTTCGAGGCGGAGGCCCTGCGCGACGAGAAGGTCAAGGTCCTGAAGGCGATCGAGCCCATCGGGCTCGGTCCCGATCCCGACATGGCCCGCGCGCAGTACGGGGCGGGCATGACCGGGGGGGCCAGCGTGCCGGGCTACCTGCAGGAGAACGGGATCGCGCCCGGCTCCTCCACGGAGACCTTCGCGGCGATCCGCCTGTCGATCAACAACTGGCGGTGGCAGGGGGTTCCCTTCTACCTGCGGTCGGGCAAGCGCATGCCGCGGCGGGTCTCGGAGATCGCGGTGCAATTCAAGTGCGCGCCGGGGACGATCTTCCCCCAGCGGGAGGGCTTCAACCTCGCTGCCAACACGCTCTCCTTCCAGATACAGCCCGACGAGGGGCTCAGCATGATCCTGAACGCGAAGGTTCCAGGCCTTGAGACGCGCACCCAGCCGGTCAAGATGAGCTTCCGCTACGCGACAACTTTCGGCTCCAACACCCCCGAGGCCTACGAGCGGCTGGTTTTGGACGCGATGATCGGCGACGGCACGCTGTTCATCCGCGGCGACGAGGCGGAGACGTCGTGGAAGCTCTACACCCCCGTCCTCAATTTCTGGCAGGCGCAGGGGCGAAACGGCTTGGAGGACTACCCGGCGGGCTCATGGGGCCCCGCGGGGGCCGACAGGCTTATCGCTTCCGGCGGCCACGTCTGGCGCCAGCCCTGAGGGCGCCGACCCCCGGTCCATGTCCCGCATCTTCGAGGCTCTTCCCGGCTTAGAGGTTCCCGTCGGCTCGATCTCGAGCGGGCTCGAGCGGATGTGGGAGGGCGCCGCCTCCGAGGGCAGGCCCTCGCCCGCGGGCGAACAGTCGATGGCGACCCAGGTAAACCTCGTCCTGCACCTCGGCTTCAATACCGATGCGGCAGACGCGGTCGCGCAGTTCGACACGGCCGTGAAATTCTCAAGACGCCACCCAAGCCGCGTGGTCGTGCTGTGCCCCCTTTATGAGGACGCGGGCGTCACCACGATGCGCGCCAAGGTCTACGGCGAATGCTCGGTCGGCAAGTCCGCGGACGACACCCGCTGCTGCGAGTTCGTGATGCTCAGCTACCCGCGCTCGGCGCGCGTCTACCTGGAGAGCCAGGTCTCGATCTGCCTCTCGACCGACCTTCCGCTCTACTACTGGGCGCACCGCTTCAGCGAGTCCGCGAAGCTCGCCGACTACCGTTACCTCCTCGGCACGGCCCGGCGCATCCTCCTCGATAGCGCGACGGCCCCCGACGACGCTTTCAGCTACGCATGGCCGCACCCCGAGAACGTCCGCGACCTCGCCCTGGCGCGCCTGCTGCCGGTGCGCCAGTCGATCGGGCAGTTTCTCGGACGCTATCCCGTCGCCGCACTCGGGAGCGGCCTCAGGGCGATCACGCTGGGCCACGGCGCCGGGGTCGGCTCGGAGGCCCGCGCCCTCCTCTCGTGGATCCGGCAGCGGATCGGCGCCTGCGGCGCCACCTCAGAGGCCGTCGAGATCAGCCAGCCGGCGGACATGGCCCCGAGGGCGTTCCTGCTCAGGTTCGCCTATGGCGACAAGAGGTCGTTCCAGTGGAAGGCGGACGTGGCGACCGCCCACGCGTGCTTTGACGCGGACTTCGGCGCCGGCCGCACGGTGATGCCGGCGTCGGTGGCCCTGCTTTCGCCGGAGGGCGCCCTGGGAGAGGCGATGTTCTTCTGACCTACCCGGCCCTGAGAAGCGAGTAGGTGCGCTTGCCCTTGCGAAGCAGGAGGTAGCGCCCGAACAGGAGGTCGGCGAGGGCGGCGTTTCGGGCCGGCTCGGCCACGCGCGCGTTGTTCAGGTAGATCCCGCCCCCCTCGATGTCCTTTCGGGCCTGGCCCTTCGAGGAGCAGAGGCCGCTGTGGACGAGCAGTTCCACCAGGGGGCTCCCCGTGCCCTCGAGCCTTGATTTCGGGAAGTCCTTGGTTGGGATCTCTCCGGCCACGTCGTTGAACAGGGCCTCCGTGATGCCGTCGAGGCCTCCGCCGAACATGATTTCGCTTGCCCGGATGGCGTCGTCGCAGGCGGACCGTCCGTGGACGAGCGAGGTCACCTCCCTCGCAAGGGACTTGTGGGCCTCGCGGGCCGCCGGGTTTGCGGCGTGCAGGGCCTCGAGGGCCTCGACCTCCTGACGGGCCAGAAGCGTGAACTTGCGCAGGTACGCCGGCACCATGCTGTCCTCGGTGTTGATGAAGAACTGGTAGAAGCGGTAGGGGCTCGTCTTGGCCGGGTCGAGCCAGACGGCGCCGTCCTCCGTCTTCCCGAACTTGGTCCCGTCGGCCTTGGTGATGAGGGGGAACGTCAGCCCCCAGGACGCCACGCCAAGCTTCTTGCGGATCAGCTCCGTGCCCGCGGTTATGTTGCCCCACTGGTCCGAGCCCCCGATCTGCAGCTCGCAGTTGTGCTCCCTGCGCAGGTGGTAGAAGTCATGCGCCTGGAGCAGCATGTAGCTGAATTCAGTGTAGCTGATGCCGCCTTCGCCCTCCATGCGGGAGCGGACGCTGTCCTTCGCCACCATCACGTTGACTGAAAAATGCTTCCCGACGTCGCGCAGGAAGTCGAGGTAGCCGACACCGGCCGTCCAGGAGGCGTTGTCGACCATGCGCGCCGGGTTCACGCGGCTGTCGAAGTCGAGGATCCTCGAGAGCTGCGCCTTGATGCTGGCAAGGTTGCGGTCGAGCTGCTCGCGCGAGAGGAGATTTCGCTCGGCGGACTTGCCCGAGGGGTCCCCGATCATCCCGGTGGCGCCCCCGGCCAGGGTGATGGGATGGTGGCCCTGGAGCTGGAAGCGGCGCAGCGTGAGCTGCCCCACGAGGGAGCCCACGTGGAGCGAGTCGCCGGTCGGGTCGAAGCCGCAGTAAAGCGTGGCCGGCCCCCCTGCCAGGCGCCTCGCAAGCGCATCGTGGTCGGTGCAGTCGGCCACTAGGCCGCGCCATTTCAGCTCGTCAATGATCGTCATGGGGTCCCTCAAAAAGCCCCCCTGGGGCTCCGGCGGCAAGGGATTTTGTCACGGTCGGCGGCGGTGGGTGAAAAAACGATTTGCCGAGAAGGAGACCCTGCGCCAAGCTAGCCCTTCCTTCGGCTCGCTCCCTCCGGGAGCGATCCATGTCCTAAGTCCATAAGCAAACCCATCCTTCACCATGCCCATTGCAATAGGAACCAAGGCCCCGGATTTCAACCTCAAGAGCGCGACGGCCGACGGGCTCAAGGACGTCAAGCTGAGCGACAACTTCGGCAAGAGGCAGACGCTCATCCTCTTCTTCCCGCTGGCGTTCACCGGCGTGTGCACGCAGGAGATGTGCGATGTCAGCGCCGGGCTGGGCGACTACGCCGGGCTCAACGCCGAGGTCCTCGGGATCAGCGTCGACAGCCCGTTCGCGCAGGCGGCCTGGGCGAAGCAGAGCAAGATCGGGGTCACGCTCCTCAGCGACCTCGACAAGAAGGTGGCCGCCGCCTACGGCGTTATCTTCCACGGCCTCGCGGGTATCGGCGACACGAGCGCCCGGGCCGCGTTCGTCGTCGGCAAGGACGGTGTCGTCAAGTACGCCGAGCAGACGGCGACGCCGAAGGACCTTCCCAATTTCGCCGCGATAAAGGCCGCTATCTCGAAGTGACCTCGAAGGCCGCGAAATGAGCAAGCCGCACGATCACTTCGGAACGCTCCAGACTTTCTCGGCGAACGGGTCTGCGCTCACGTTCCACTCGCTCCCGGCCCTCGCCGCGTCCGGCCTCGACGTCTCAAGGCTTCCGGTCTCGATCCGTCTGGTCCTCGAGTCGCTCCTGCGAAACTGCGACGGAAAACGGGTGACCGAGCACGCGGTGCGAACTCTCGCCTCGTGGCAGCCGAGGGCCGTGCGAACCGAGGAGATTCCCTTTGTCGTGGCCAGGATCGTGCTCCAGGACTTCACCGGGGTGCCCCTTCTTGTCGATCTCGCCGCGATGCGCTCCGCGGTCGCCAAGCTCGGCAAGAGCCCCAAGGTGATCGAGCCCCTTGTCCCGGTCGACCTGGTTGTCGACCACTCGGTGCAGGTCGATTTCTCGGGCAACGCCGAGGCGCTGGGCAAGAACCTCGCGATCGAGTTCACCCGAAACCGCGAGCGCTACCAGTTCCTCAAGTGGGGCATGCAGGCCTTCGAGACGTTCAAGGTCGTCCCCCCGGGGATCGGCATCGTGCACCAGGTGAACCTCGAGTTCCTCGCGAAAGGGCTCCTCAGGGACGCTGCCGGGGTCCACTACCCGGACACGCTCGTGGGCACGGACTCGCACACCACAATGATCAACGGCTTGGGCATCGTGGGCTGGGGGGTCGGCGGCATCGAGGCCGAGGCAGGTATGCTGGGCCAGCCCGTCTACTTCCTGACCCCGGATGTCGTCGGCGTGCACCTGACGGGTTCGCTGCGCGAGGGGGTGACGGCGACGGACCTGGCCCTGACGGTCACGCAGCTCCTGAGGAAGGCCAAGGTCGTCGGCAAGTTTGTCGAGTTCTACGGCCCGGGCGCGGCGGCGCTGCCGGTCGTCGACCGCGCGACGATCGGCAATATGGCGCCCGAGTACGGGGCAACGATGGGCTTCTTCCCGATCGATTCGGAATGCTCGAGCTACCTCCTCGCGACGGGAAGGAGCCCGGAGCACGTGGCGGCCTACGAGGCCTACTACAAGGCGCAGGGCCTCTGGGGGATGCCGCAGAAGGGCCAGGTCGACTATTCGCAGGAGATCGAGCTCGACATCGCCACCGTGGTTCCGAGCGTCGCGGGCCCGAAGCGCCCGCAGGACCGTATCGAGCTGCCGAAGCTCAAGCAGGAGTTCGTGGGCTCGTTCTCGCGGCCCGTGGCGGAGAACGGATTCGGCAAGAAGGCGTCGGACTTCGGGAGCGCCGGGGTGGAGGTTTCGCTCAACGGGCACGGGACCGCGACGCTCGGGCACGGCAGCGTCCTCATCGCGGCGATTACGAGCTGCACGAACACATCGAACCCCTCGGTGATGCTTGCGGCCGGGCTCCTGGCCAAGAAGGCCGTCGAGCGCGGACTGAGGGTGGGGCCCGCCGTCAAGTCCTCGCTGGCACCCGGCTCGCGGGTCGTGACCGACTACCTGACCGTGACGCGGCTCCAGCCCTACCTCGACGCCCTCGGCTTCGAGACTGTCGGCTACGGCTGCACGACCTGCATAGGCAACTCAGGCCCCCTGCAGGCCGAGATCGAGGACGCGGTGGTGAAGAACGACCTTGTCGCCGCGTCGGTCCTCTCGGGAAACCGCAACTTCGAGGCGCGGGTCCACCCGAGCATCAAGGCCAATTTCCTGATGTCGCCGCCGCTTGTGGTCGCCTTCGCGCTTGCCGGCCGCGTCGACATCGACATGACCCGCGAGCCCCTCGGCAGGGGAAGCGACGGCAGGGACGTCTTCCTCGGCGACATCTGGCCGACGCTGGCCGAAATCAGGGGACTGATGCAGGCGGCGCTGAAGCCCGATGTCTTCCGAAGGCTCTATGCGGACTTCGCCTCGCAGAACCCCAAGTGGAACGAGATCCCCTCGCTTGCGGGCGACACCTATTCCTTCGACCCGAAGTCGACCTACATCCAGGAGCCCCCGTTCTTCGAGGGCTTCTCCATGCAGCCGGCGGCGATCGCGGAGCTCAAGGGGGCCAGGGCCCTCGGCATCTTCGGCGATTCCGTGACGACCGACCACATCTCCCCGGCGGGCTCCATCAAGAAGTCGTCCCCCGCGGGGCGCTTCCTCTTGGACGCCGGGGTGGCCTTCGAGGACTTCAACAGCTACGGCTCCCGGCGCGGCAACGACCGCGTGATGACCCGGGGCACTTTCGCCAACGTGCGCATCAAGAACCTCATGCTCGGGGGCGAGGAGGGCGGAAACACGCTGTTGCAGCCCGGCGGCACAAAGCTGTCGATATTCGACGCGGCCCTTGAGTATCGGAGGCGCGCGACGCCGCTGGTTATAATCGCGGGCCAGGAGTACGGCACGGGGTCCTCGCGCGACTGGGCGGCCAAGGGAACCAGGCTGCTCGGAGTCAGGGCTGTCGTGGCCCAGAGCTTCGAGCGGATCCACCGCAGCAACCTCGTGGGGATGGGCGTTCTCCCGCTGCAGTTCAAGGATGGCACGACCGCTGCTACTCTCAAGCTCGACGGCACCGAGACCTACGACGTTCTCGGCCTCGGCCGTTCGCTCAAACCACAGCAGGACCTAACTCTGCACATCACCCGTTCGGGAGGCGAAACGCTCGACGTTCCGGTCCGTTGCCGGATAGACACCCCCATCGAGATCGACTACTACCAACACGGCGGGATCCTGCCCTACGTCCTTCGCCAAATAATCGCAAATTCGTGATTTCCGACACGGCCAAGCCGGTTTATCTCGTCGACGCGTACTCGGATCCCGTTGTCATTCGCATTGAGGGCAGGGCCAGCTTCCTTAACAGCGCGTGCCTGCGCGACTTCGTGAACCAGATGCTCAAGTCCGGGAAGACCCGATTCGTGATCGATTTCATGCGCTGCACCAGCATGGACAGCACATTCCTCGGCGTGCTCGCCGGGTTTGCGCTCGAGCTGCGCAAGTGCTCGCCGAAGGGAACCCTGGTCCTCACCCGGATGGGTCAGCGCAACCTCGAGCTCATCCGGAACCTGGGGCTCCACAAGCTTCTGACGGTCGACACGAGCGAGGCCGGGGCGAACGCCGAGCAGTGTAAGACCCCGCTGTTGACCGGCGAGCGGGGCGAGCTGGAGAACGCGCGCTTGGTGCTCGAGGCGCACGAGAACCTTGTCTCGGCCGATGAAACCAACCGCGGCAAGTTCCAGGACGTTCTTGTATTCATGAAGAACCGCGTTGAGCAGGGCTAGAGACTCCTGTCCACTCTCCGGTCGCCTCGTATCCGGCCCGGGGCCCAATCGATGTTTTCCCTTCTCTTCACGTGCCTCCTGCTTCTTGTCGCGACGCTGGGCCTCATGCTGTTTCGGCTGAAGCGCGAATCCGACAGGCGCGATGAGCTCCGCGTGAGGGCCGAGCACGACCGCCAGCGCGCCCTCGACTTCATGCACCTGATGGCCGAGGCGCTGGGCGAGGGCCTGTCCCGCCAGGAGCTCCACCAGAGGATCGTGCACGCCTCCATCCTCTGCACGGGCGCCCTGAGCGCGTGCATCTTCGAGAGGACGGCAGCCGACACGATGCGCAGCGTCGCGATCGAGGGGCTTTTCCCCCCGCACAGGCCGCTCCCCGACCATGTGAAGGGCAAGCTGACCACGCGGGCCAAGTTCATCGAGCAGGTCCTCAGGTCCGAGGAGTTCCCGGTCGGCGAGGGCATAGCCGGCAGGGTCGCCGTCACCGGCCGGGGCGAGCTGATCGCGGACGCCGCGAAGGATCCGCGCATCGTGAAGCACGATGACCCGAACCTTGTCGTGCGGTCGGTGATCGCGGTGCCGATGAGGTTCCGGGAGCGCTTCTTCGGCGTCCTCGTCGTCGCGAACCCGGTCGACAACCGCCTCTTCACAGAGATGGAGTGCACGCTCATGCAGTCCCTTGCCGAGCAGGCGGCGCTGGCCCTCCACAACTCGGAATCGCTGAGCCTCCAGATCGAGCGCAAGCAGCTCGACCTTGACCTGTCGATCGCGAGTGGGATTCAGCAGATGCTCCTCCCGTCCCATGCGACCGTGTTTCCCGGGCTCGACATCGATGCGCGCTATGCGCCGGCCCAGAGGGTCGGCGGCGACCTCTTCGACATCGTCGTCCTATCTTCCACGAGGCTAGGGGTGGCGGTCGCCGACGTCTCGGGCAAGGGCATCGCGGCCTCCCTCTACATGGCCGTGTGCCGCACAAACCTCCGTCAGATCGCGCCCAGGCACATCTCGCCCGCGCAGACCCTCGTGGACCTGAACCGCACGATGGGCGCCGACATCCACGGCGACCTCTACGTGACGGTGCTCTACGCCGTGATCGACATCAAGGCGAACCAGGTGACGTTCGCCCGCGGCGGCCACGAGCTCCCGCTCTTCGCCAGGCGCGATCCCGCGACGGGAAACTACCTGACCGAGCTTGTCCGCTCGGAGGGCATGCCGCTCGGCCTTGTCCCTGACGAGCTCTTCGCCTCGGCCATCGAGGACCGGGTCGAGCCCTTCGACCCGGGCGACACGCTCGTCCTCTTCACGGACGGCGTCACCGAGGCTCCCAACGAGGAGGAGAAGGAGTTCTCGAGCGCACGCCTCGGCGACGTTGTGCGCGCACTCCACGCGAGGAGCGCGCGGGAGATCAACGACGGCGTGCTGGAGAGCGTCCGGAGGTTCACGGGCGGCGCCGAGCAGCGCGACGACCTGACGCTGGTGACGGTGAAGCGGATCTGAGCGCGGATGGCCGGCTCACACATGGCCGAGCGCAGGAGAATACTCGTGGCCGGCGGCGGCGCGGCGGGCTTCTTCGGGGCGATCGCATGCGCCGAGGCGGATCCCCTGGCTCAGGTGACCATCCACGAGGCCACCGCGCACACCCTCGCAAAGGTGCGCATTTCCGGCGGCGGGCGCTGCAACGTGACCCACGCCTGCTTCGACCCCGGGGAGCTCGCGAAGGGCTATCCGCGGGGATCGCGGGAGCTGATCGGGCCGTTCCACAGGTTCGGGCCTGCAGAGACCGTCGCGTGGTTCCGGGAGCGCGGCGTCGAGCTCAAGACCGAGGCCGACGGGAGGATGTTTCCGGTCACCGACGATTCGGCGACGGTCGTGGATTGCCTCCAGCAGTCGGCGCGGCGGGCCGGCGTCCGGGTGCTGACGCGCAGCGCCCTGGCCGGCCTTGCGCGGGCGCCCGGCGCAGGGGGCGGCCTGTTCTCGGCCGTCCTCTCGAACGGCGAGACGGTCCTCGCCGACCGCGTCCTGATAGCGAGCGGCGGGGGCGGGGGTTCGGCCGGGCTGGCGATCGCCGGAGCCCTCGGACATGCGATTGTCCCGCCGGTCCCCTCGCTGTTCACCTTCCATGTGGACGATCCGCGCCTGAAGGGCATCGAGGGCGTCTCGGCCTCGTCGACGACCGTCGGCGTCCGGGGGACGCGCCTTAGGGAGAGCGGCCCGGCCCTGGTCACCCACTGGGGCCTCAGCGGCCCAGCCGTCCTGAGACTCTCCGCCTGGGGCGCGCGGGAGCTCAACGAAAGGGCGTACCGCTTCACGCTCGTGGTCAACTGGGCGGGGGCCCTCCCGCTGGAGCAGGCCATGTCCGGCCTGGAGGCGGAAAGGTCCGCCCATCCAAGGAGGCAGGCTTCGGGGTCTAGCCCGTTTGGCCTCCCCGCTCGACTCTGGGATCGCCTCATCGCCGCCGCGGGCGTCGGCCCGAGGGCAACCTGGGCGACCCTGTCAAACGGGGCCATTCGCTCGCTCGCGCTTCAAGTGACCGCCTCGGAGTTCGCCGTGACTGGAAAGAGCATGAACAAGGAGGAGTTCGTCACCTGCGGCGGGGTCAGCCTGGCGCAGGTCGACATGGCGACCATGGAGAGCCGCGTCTGCCCGGCCCTGCACTTTGCCGGGGAGGTCCTCGACATCGACGGGATCACCGGCGGATACAACTTCCAGTCGGCGTGGACGACGGGCTGGCAGGCGGGCAGGGCCATGGCCCTGCGCTGAGGCCCTTCCCAGTGCCTTCAGTGCGCCGCGCCTGGCGCCTGCTGCGCCTTCGCCTTCGGGCGTGTCAGGTAGAGAATCAGGAAGATGACGAACAGCGTGACCGGCAGCACGCCGATCTTCTGGAGCACAGCAAGCCCTGCATCCGCCTGAATCTTCATCCAGGGCGCGGCATCCGGCGCCGCCGCCAGCGTCGCCGTTGTCTGGCCCGCCGGGATCCGCGCGGCGATGCCGTCGTCGTAGAACTTCCCGATTATGGGGAGCGCGAAATTCGTGGCCAGCATTCCCGCTCCTCCCATGATCGCGAGCCCCAGTGCTCCGGTGCTGGGGAACTTCTCGTTCACGTAGCCCAGCATCGTGGGCCAGAAGAAGCAGACTCCCATTGCGAAGACCGTTGCGACGACGTAGACCATCGCGCCCGAGGATTTGCTCATGGCGTACAGCCCCACGGCGCTGAGCGCCGCGCTGCACAGAAGCGTCCCCAGGGGAGATAGCCTGTGGACGATCGTGCCCGCGCACGAGCGTCCGACGGCCATGACGCCATTGATCCAGACGAGGACGAGAATGCTCGAGATGCCCAGATTTCCAAGGATCGTCGGGATCCACTGGTTAATCCCGAGCTCGGTGGAGGCGGTCATCAGCATGCAGACGACCATCAGCAGGAACAGGGGATGCACGCATGCCTTGAACATCGAGCCCCACGAGATGCCTATCTGGACCCGCTCAGTCTGCGGGAAGGGCTGGCCCATGAAAAGGTAGCCGTAAGCGACAAGGGGCAGGAGCATTGTCGCAAACTCCGCCTTCCAGCCGAGGCCCGCCTTGTCCATGAGGTAGGAAAGCACGCCGCCTATCACGATGCCGCCCGGGAACCAGACATGGAAGTGGTTCAGCTTTGTGGTCTTGTCAGTGGGATAGAGCGCCGCGATCAGCGGGTTGCACGCGGCCTCGACGGAGCCGTTCGCAATGCCGAAGATGAGCGTGCCGACGTATAGGCTCAGGTAGTTCCAGGCAAAGATGGTGAGCACGATGCCGACGAGGTGGCCGACGAAGGCGATCGCCACGATCCGGCCCATGCCGAGGGCGTCGCAGAGGGGGCCCCCGAAGAGCATCGCGAGCGTGAAGCCCCAGAACGCTGTGCCCGTGACCCAGCCCACCTGCTCGTAGGAAAGGTTGAACTGAGTGGCCCAGTGGTTGGCGGCCGCGCCCCGCAGGGCGAAGCTCATCGCGGTAACGACCAGGGCAACCCTGCTCGCGAGGAAGAGGCGCTTAGCGTCCATGGGTGTGCGGTTAGGGTTTCAGGCCGAGCGTTTCAAGGTAGGCGATGCTGGGGGGGATGTTGTCCACCGGGTCCGACGTCTCATCCTCGATCAGGTAATACTGGACACCATCCTTGCGTCCCTCCGCGACGATGGCGGGCCAATCCATGCTGCCCTGGCCCACGACCACGTTGTCCGTTACGGGGGCATGGCCCTCGTAGAGCCCCGTCTGCGCCCCCTTGCGTATATCCTTGATGTGAAATGCCTTGAACCGCGTGGGGTATTTCTGGAGCAGTTTTACCGGGTCCACACCGGCCTGGACGACCCAGAACACATCCATCTCGCAGAATACCAGGTCCGGCCTTGTCTCGCCCATCATCACGTCAAATGCCGAGCTTCCGTCGGCCAGCGGCCTGAACTCGTAGCCGTGGGTGTGGAAGCCGAAGCCCAGACCCTCGGCCTTCAGGGCGGCGCCCCAGGTGTTGAAATTGGCCGCCGCGGCCCTCGCCATGTCGACCGTGAATGGCCCGTCATGGGGGACCCATGCGACGATGACGTAGGAGGCGCCAAGCGTCTTCACCTCCTCGATGACCCCAGGCAGATCGGTCTGCATGCGCTTGTAGTCTATGTGGCAGCCGACGATCGTGAGGCCGTTCTTGTCTGCAAGCGCCCTGAATTCCTTGGCCGTGTGGCCGTAGGTCCCGGCGGTCTCGACGATCGAGAAACCGAGGGCCTTGGTCTCGGCCAGCCCGGCGGGCAGGTTCGGCAGGAGCTGGGCGCGAAGGCTCCAGAGCTGGATGCCCAGCGGGGTTGCGTCGGCTGCGAACGCGGCTGCGGACGCGAGCATTAGGAGTGCAATAAGCTTCGATTTCATCTGCGGGAGGGGGCTCTTCGGGGTTCTGTGCTCGGGCGCGGAGGCGCCCGAAAGCTGGCGGGGTCCGTTCAAAGTTGCCGGGAAAGTCGGATTGTACAAGTAAGAAGCCAGCGCAAGGCGACTTGCCACGCGGGGCCAGCGATCCAAGGGTGGAGGGAGCATGTCAACCAAAGGCTCGCCGACCCTCGACCGGTTCTCCCAGCCGGATCCGTCCGGGCATTTCGGCCCGTACGGGGGCATCTTTGTTCCTGAGACCCTGATGGCGGCCCTCGAGGAGCTCCAGGGCGTCTATCTCGCGGCGAGGGGGGACCCCGAGTTCCAGGCCGAGCTGCGAAGGCACCTGGCCGAGTTCGCGGGCCGGCCGACGCCGCTCTATTTTGCGGAGCGACTGACCGAGCTCGGCGGCGGGGCGAAGATCTACTTCAAGCGCGAGGACCTGCTCCACACCGGGGCGCACAAGATCAACAACGCCATAGGCCAGGCGCTCCTCGCCAGGCGCATGGGCAAGAGGCGCATCATCGCCGAGACGGGCGCGGGCCAGCACGGCGTAGCGACAGCCGCCGTCTGCGCGAAGTTTGGCCTCGAGTGCGTCGTGTACATGGGTGCCGTCGACATGGAGAGACAGGCGCTCAACGTTTTCCGGATGAGGCTCATGGGGGCCGAGGTGCGCAGCGTCGAGGCCGGCCAGAGGACGCTCAAGGAGGCGATCAACGAGGCCATGCGCGACTGGGTTACGAACGTGCGGACGACCCATTACATCCTCGGCACGGCCTACGGAGCGCGGCCGTACCCCGAGATGGTGCGCGACTTCCACAGGGTCATCGGCATCGAGGCTAGGGAACAGATCCTCGCGCGCGAGGGCAGGCTCCCGGACGAGCTTATCGCCTGCGTCGGGGGAGGCAGCAACGCGATGGGGCTCTTCTTTGAATTCCTCGAGGACCCCGGCGTGCGCATGACCGGCGTCGAGGCCGGGGGCAGAGGGATCACCAGGGGGGGCCACGCGGCGCGCTTCGCGGGCGGGAAGCTCGGCGTCCTCCAGGGGTGCAAGACCTTCATTCTCCAGGACCCGGACGGGCAGATCGAGCTCACCCATTCGGTGTCGGCCGGGCTCGATTACGCCGCCGTGGGGCCCGAGCACGCTTACTACCGGGACCTGGGTCGGATCGAGTACGCCTATGCGACGGACGACGAGGTGCTAGAGGCCTTCCAGCTGTGCTCCAGGGCGGAGGGAATCATCCCGGCGCTCGAGAGCACCCACGCTCTCGTGCACGCGCTCAAGCGCGCCCGGGCTCTCTCCGGCGGTCGGATCATCATCGTCAACCTGAGCGGGCGCGGGGACAAGGACGTACAGCAGGTGGCGAGGCTCCTGGGCGACGCAAAATGAGAAGCATGACCGGATACGGCCGAGCGGCCACGACATTCGCCGGCGGGACCCTGAGCGTCCAGGTGAGCTCGGTGAACCGGCGCAGCCTCGACCTCAGCGTCAACCTGCCCGCCGACTGGGTGGATCTCGAGGCCGAGGTCGCCGAGAGGGTCCGCGGCGTCGCCGCCCGCGGGAAGGTCCATGTCGCCGTGGAGTACAAGCCCGTGGGCGGGCGCGACGAGGTCTCCTGGAGCGACGGGGCCGTGGGCGCCGTCCTCGACAAGCTGGCGGCGCTGGCCGACATACGCCGCATCCCCTTCGAACCCACCGCGGAGCTCCTCTGGCAGATCGCGAGCTCCCAGAGGACGGAGGCGGATTCGCCCTCGAGCGACCGCGTGCGCCCCGAGCTTCTCTCGGCCCTCGACGAGGCCCTCCGGGGATTCGCCGCGATGCGGGCCAGGGAGGGCGAGGCCCTTTTCGTGGATTTCATCGAGCGGATTGGCGTCTGCCGCAGGCACATAGAAGCCGTCTTCGCACGGGCGCCCGCCGTGGTGCCGGCATACCGGGTTCAGCTCCTGAAGCGCCTGCGCGACGCGGGGCTCGAGCTCGATGTCGAGGACGAGCGGGTGCTGCGCGAGCTCGCGCTCTTTGCCGACCGCTGCGACGTGAGCGAGGAGATAACCCGCTTCCGCAGCCACGTCGAGCAGCTGACGGCGCTCCTCAAGTCCGACGAGGAGATCGGGCGCAAGGCCGACTTCATCCTGCAGGAGATGGGCCGCGAGGCCAACACGATCGGCAGCAAGGCGAACGACCTCTCTATCTCGAAGAGCGTAATCGAGCTCAAGAACGAGCTGGAGCGCATCCGCGAGCAGATGGCGAACGTCGAGTGAGCCGTCAGGGTGCCGGCTTGGGCGCCCTGAGCGAGGAGATCGCGTAGAGGGCGACGCCGATGCAGATCGCCGAGTCCGCGACGTTAAACGTCGGGTAGACATACGAGCCGAAGTGCAGGTCCAGGAAATCGACCACGTGTCCCCGCAGCAGGCGGTCCGTGAGGTTGCCGGCTATGCCGCCGCACATGAGCCCGAAGCAGACCTGCGCGCTCCCGCCCGCGAGGCCGAGGGCCCTCCTGCCGACGAAGATCGCCACCAGGGTTGCGGCCGCAAGGACGGCCAGGAGGATGCTGCGGCCCGAGAGGATGCTCCAGGCGGCCCCCGTGTTGCCCACGTGCACGATGTAGAAGAACCCCCCGATCACACGGATGGCCCCCAGGCCCTCGCCGTAGGTGTTGAAGGGCAGGCGGGCGGCTACCCAGGCCTTCGAGGCCTGGTCGGCCGCTAGCACCGCGGCGGCAATCGCGGTCAGGCGCCAGTATTTCAGGAAGCGCCAGCTCAGCGACACCCCCGGGTCGACCGACGGGGTCATCACTCCTCGGCGCCGTCCTCCTGGGGAATCGCGCCGCCCTCCTCGCCGGCCTCCCCGAAGAGGCCCGCCTGCGTGCGCGAATGGTGCCGGTTGCGCTCGATCTGTTTCTGGGCCTCGGCGGAATACCGGGTGAAAGGGACCGCAAGGAGCCGCTCCTTGGAGATGGGCTTGGCGGTGATCTCGCAGATCCCATAGGTGCCGTCGCGGATGCGCTTGATGGCGGCCTCGATCTCCGAGAGCGCCTCCTGCTCGTTGGAGACGAGGCTGAGCGCGAAGTCGCGGTCGAACGTGTCGGTGCCTGCGTCGGCCATGTGCTGCCCGTACGAGGAGAGGTCCCCGGCGTCGTCCTTGACCGATCGCTTGAGCGTCTCCTCCGAGTGGCGCTCGATGCCCTCGGTCAGGTGCTTGCGCAGGTCGATAAGCAGCCTGTGGTAGCGCTTGAACTTCTCGGGAACGCTGCGCTCCTCGATCACCTCCGCGGCCTTGGTCCTCTTCGGGTTGAAGCCAAGGATGTCGGCGAGCGACGCGGCCTTGACGTGGTTCGGCTTCACCGGCTTCTCGAGCGCCGCGTTCACGGCGGCCGAGGGCTTGGCCGCGACCTTGTTGGTCTTTGCGGCGGATTCTGCCTTCGCCGTGACGGTCTTCGCGATTGCGCGCACCTCGTCCAGGCTGAAGGCGATCGGCTTGGTGGCCGCCTTCCGGGCGAGTATGCTGTCGCGGAGCGCAGTCTTCTTTGATGGTTTTTCCATGGTTGGACGTTTACCAGGTGTCACGGGCGCGGGTTCGGCAGCCTTGGGTGCGGGCGGCTTTCGCACCGGGATCCCTGGTGTTTTCCTTTTGGGCGTGTTGCTTTTTTTTGTCTTATCCATGGGGAGTCTTGGGGGGTTACTGACAGAAGTTATAAAAGCTGGCTTTTCAAGGCGTCGGCGCACCTTGGACAAACATCGGCGAGGGGAGACGGCAACAGGGTCGGCACCCAGCGCCAGCACCGCGGGCAGCGAACGTGGCCGAGCTCCGAGCAGTGGCGGACGGTGACGGTCGCGAGCTCGGCGCCCACGGCAGGCCCACGGGGTTGGACGGCTTCGCTGCCGTCGGAGCTGAACCGCAGCGTCACGCTGGAGACAATGAAGATCTCCGGCAGGGAGTCGCGGTGGCGCTCGAGCGCGCCGCGAAGAGGGTCGGACTCCGGCACTGTGAGCGTCACGGCCGCGTCGAGCGACTTGCCGACCTTGCCGGCGGCCCGCAGCGGCTCAATCGCCTCGTTCACCCTGGAGCGCATCTTCAGGAGGGACGCAAAGTCGCCGGCATCATCCCCCTGGACCCACGCCTGCGGCGCCTCCGGCCAGTCCTGCAGGTGGACCGATTCGCCCCCGAACTCCGCGCCGGAGACCGCGAACGACCAGGCCTCGTCCGTGGTGAAGGGAATGATCGGCGCTAGGACCCTGACCAGAGTCCGGAAGATGCCGTGGATCGCCGACTGGGACGAGCGCCGCAGGGGGTGCGAGGTCCCGAGTGTGTAGAGCCTGTCCTTCAGGATGTCGTGGTAGGTGGCCGACAGCGTGACCGAGCAGTACTGGTTGCACAGCTGGTAGACGCGGTGGAATTCGTAGGCGTCGAAGGCCGCTGCGCAGGCCCGGGCGAGCTCGGCCGCCTGGACAAGCGCCCAGCGGTCGAGTTCGTCCATCCGCTCGGGCGGAACGGCGTCGCGCCGCGGGTCAAAGTCGAACAGGTTCGACAGCTGGAAGCGGAGCGTGTTTCGGATGAGCCGGTAGGTCTCCCCCACGTGGGAGAGGATCTCCTTCGAGATCGGGATGTCGTCTCGGAAATCCTGCGAGGCGATCCAGAGGCGGATCACGTCGGCCCCGTATTCGGCTATGTAGGCGTCGCTTGTCTGGGGTTTCTGGTAGGTCGAGCTCTTGGAGATCTTCCTCTGCTCCTCGTCGACGATGAACCCGTGCGTGAGGACCGCCTTGTAAGGGGCCGAGCCGAAGGCGATGACGGAGGTCCAGAGCGACGACTGGAACCAACCGCGGTGCTGGTCGCTTCCCTCCAGATAGAGGTCCGCGGGCCACGAGGTGCCCCCCTGGCCGCGCCTGAGCACGGCCGCATGCGAGGAGCCCGAGTCGAGCCAGACGTCGAGTGTGTCCCGCCCGCGGGTGAGCGAGGACGGCTCGGGCCAGCCGCCCGGAAGGCTGATGCCGTCCAGGATCTCGGCCGGCGGAGCCTCGTACCAGAGGTTCGTGCCGCGCCTCGCAACCTTGTCCGCGACGCCCCGAATGACGCCCGCGTCAAGGAAGGCCCTCTTGTCCGGCCCGTAGAATGCGGGGATAGGGACCCCCCAGGCTCTCTGGCGGCTCACGCACCAGTCCGGGCGCGATTCGACGGCGCCGCGGATGCGCGCCTCGCCCCACGCCGGAATCCAGCCCCCGGCGGCGGCGATCCTCGAAATCTCGGCGAGGGCGCCGTCCCTTGATCCGGCCTTGTCGAGGGACACGAACCACTGGTCGACGGCCCGGAAGATGATCGGGGTCTTTGAGCGCCAGCAGTGCGGGTAACTGTGGGTGTACTTGTGCTTCGCGAGCAGCGAGCCGCTCGCGTCCAGCTTCCGGAGGACCGCGATGTTGGCCGGGGAGGTCTTCCTCCGCTCGAGGTCCTCGACGCTCTCGAGCGTCGTCACCCCGACCAGGTCCGCGGGGACGCGCCCGTCGTCCAGGTAGGTGCCGTCGTCTGCCACGGGGCAGTAGATCTCGAGCCCGTACTTGAGGCCCGTCTGGTAGTCCTCGGCCCCGTGCCCCGGCGCCGTGTGCACGCAGCCGGTGCCGCTGTCGACGGTCACATAGTCGGCGAGGACGACGGGGGAGGCGCGGTCAATGAAGGGGTGGCGGGCGCCCAGGCCCTCGAGCGTTCGCCCGGCGGCCGTCTTCACCGCCGCGGGCGCCGACTTGAGCCCCGCGGCCGTGGCGACCTGCGCGAGCAGCGCCGAGGCGACCAGGATCCTCTCCTGGCCCAGGTCCGCGACCGCGTACTCGACGTCGGGGTTTAGCGCGATCGCCAGGTTGGCCGGGAGGGTCCAGGGGGTCGTCGTCCAGATCACGATGCTCAGCGGCTTGTCCGCGGGCAGCCCGAAGCGGGCGGCCTCGGCGGAAGGGACCGGGAACCTAACCCAGATGGACGGCGAGGAGTGCTCCCGGTACTCGACCTCCGCCTCGGCAAGGGCCGTCTCGAACGGGATCGACCAGTAGACCGGCTTCTTGCTGCGGTAGACCAGCCCCTTTTCGACGAAGGAGGCGAAGACGCGCAGGATGTCGGCTTCGAACGCCGGGGACTTGGTCTTGTACTCATGGGCCCAGTCTGCGAGCACGCCGAGCCGCTTGAACTGCTCCTTCTGCCTCGCGATCCACGACTCGGAGAACGCGTCGCAGACCTGGCGCAGCTCGGGCGTCGACACCTGGCGCTTCGCCTCGCGGAGCTCGCGGGTCACCTTCTGCTCGATCGGGAGCCCGTGGCAGTCCCATCCCGGAACATACGGCGTCCGGAACCCCCTCATGGCCTTGTAGCGCAGCGTCACGTCCTTCAGCGTCTTGTTGAGGGCGGTCCCGATATGGACGTCGCCGTTCGTGAATGGCGGACCGTCATGCAGCACGAAGGCGGGTGCTCCGGCGCGCCTGCGCTGGATCGCGTCGTAAAGGCCGGTCCTCTCCCAGTGGGCCACCCGTGCCGGCTCGCGCTGCGCCAGCCCGGCCCGCATCGGGAAGTCGGTCCTGGGCAGCTGCAATGTGTCTTTAAGGTCGTTCGCCAATCGAAAAAAAGGGTCCGGGAGGGTAAAGTGCCCCCGCGGTGAGTCAAGACACTCGGTTGGCGAGGGATGTGCCCGACAGGATGCAGTCGGGCAGCGCGATGCCGTCCCGGACGCTTCCCGCGATGAGGAATCCCGGGTTGGCACTCTCACAGGCTGCCATGGCGTCAATGTGGCTCCCATAGCCCAGGTTGTACTGGGCTATCGCGTGAGGCCAGAGGGTGCGCCGCACGAAGGCCGGCCTGCCGCGCGCCCCGACGTATCTTCCGAGGTCGCCGCAAAGCAGGTCCAGCAGCTCGCCCTCGGGAAGCCTCGCGACATCCGGCCGCAGCGCGCCGCCCGCGAAAACGGTCAGCGCGACATGACCGTCGGGCGCGCGGCCCGGGAACAGGCTCGATGAAAACAGGATCCCGAGGGCCGCGCTGCCCTCGGACGCCGGCAGGAGGGCGCCGAATCCGTCGAGGGGATGGCTCACCTGGTCCCTGCGGTACCCGAGGAAAACGGATGCGACGGGCGGGTAGTCGATGGCTCCGAGGCCCGAGAGCGGGCGCGCCCCGCTGGCGCCGATTTCAAGCCCCGCCAGGCTCCTGGCGGGGAGCGTGGAGGCGACGCAGTCGAATTCGGCCGAGCCGCCGCCGCCGGGCCCGTCCCAGCTGACGCGCCAGCGCGCGCCAGCGCCGGGAGCAAGCGAGCGGACCGGCGCATCCAGCGCCACCGATCCCACGGGCAGCCTGTCCGCGAGGGCGGTCGTCAGGGCCTGCAGGCCGCCCTGGAACGAGATGATCGGGGCCGACCCCTTGAGGCCCTTGGCGCGGCGGCTGCGGGCCCCCTTTATCGCGGAGCGGATGATGGAGCCGACGGACCTCTCGGCCTCCCAGAGCTTTGGGAAGCCGTACCTCGCCGAGAGTCGCGTCGCGTCCCCCGCATAAATCCCGCCGATGAAGGGCTGGAAGGCCCGCTCGAGGACCTCGGCACCGAAGTGATCGCGGATGAGCTCGGCGACGCTCACGTCCCCCTGGCGTTCGCGGGGCGAGCGCGCAATCTCGAGGAGGATCCCCAGCTTGGTGCCGGCGGAGAACAGGGGGGTCGAGAGGAATCCCCCGGGCGAGGTGGGGACGCCGACCAGGGCGCCGTTCATCGCGAGGTAGCGGTTCTTCGCGGAGGGAGCCGTTCTGACGACCTGCGCGGCGAGGCCCAGCTCCCCGATCAGCGCCGATATCTCGGGGGACGCCTCCTGGAACGAGTTGGGGCCCGCCTCGACGAGCCATCCGTCCGTGCGCTCCGTGCGGACCGCCCCGCCGAGCCTCGGCCCGGCCTCGAACAGCCGGACCCGATGGCCGGCCGTCGAGAGCCGGTAGGCCGCGGTCAGGCCCGTGACCCCCCCTCCGAGAACGGCGACGTTCATGGCGGGGTCACCTCCACGTGGCGACGGCGTCGACCAGGGCCTCGACGCACGCGATCTTCGCCTGGGGCAGGATCCCGTGGCCCAGGTTGAAAATATGGCCGGCGCCGCCGCGCAGCGACTCAAGCAGGCGCACCGTCTCCCTGCGCGCGATGGCCGGGGTGGTGTTCAGGATCACGGGATCGAGGTTGCCCTGGAGGGCGACGTTGGCGGGAAGGCTGCGGCGGGCGACCGACAGGTCGTTTGAAGCGTCGACGCTCAGCACCCGCGCCCCCGTGAAGGCCTGGTCGGATAGGTGCGCCCCCGTGCCCTTGCCGAAGATGATGAGCGGGAACCCCCTCGGCATCGCCTCGATGATCGCCCGGATCCACTGGAGGGACGCCGCCTCGTAGTCGGGGCCCGCCACGGCGCCGCCCCACGAGTCGAATATCTGGATGGCGTCGGCCCCGGACGCGATCTGCATCTTGAAATAGGCTATGAGCGAGCGGGTCAGCTTGCCGAGCAGCAGGTCGAAGGTCGGCCGGTCCTCGTAGAAGAGCGCCTTGACCCGCGCGAAATCCTCGGAGCTTCCGCCTTCCACCATGTACGTCGCGAGCGTCCAGGGGGAGCCCCCGAAGCCGAGCAGAGCCCTCGACCCCGCCAGCTCCCGCTTGAGGATCGCCAGCGCGGCGCCGACATAAGAGAGGCGCTCCGGCACGGAGGCCTCGGGTGCGAGCGCCTCGATCGCCGAGCGGCCCTCCAGGCGCCGTTCCATGGCGATCCCTCCCTCGTCCCGGAAGGTGTAGCCCTGGCCGAGCGCCTCGGGGATGACGAGGATGTCCGAGAAGAGGATGGCGGCGTCGAGCGCGAACCTGCGGATCGGCTGGA
>CAZNNO010000053.1:7410-25326 GCA_964574435.1 uncultured Opitutaceae bacterium | reverse complement strand
GAGGTTGCAGAGATCATCGAAGTCGATGCTGGCGTCACTCTGTCCCGCCATCAATCTCTCCAAGGTTTTCTTCCAATTGCTCACCCTGGTAGATTGAAACCCAAACGCTTGGGTTTATCAAGGTTTAACACCGGATGTTTAGCAATGGATGCAGCCGCGGTCCCCAAGGTCATCTTCTCAGCCCTCCGCATTCAGGCGCTAAACCACAGATCCGATCCCAAGCTCTTGGAACAAGCGAAGTCATGAAAACGCCACATCTAGCGCGTTCGATTCCAAAATGGTGGACCAGGTTGTTGTTTAGCACGAACCAAAGGGTGCTAAACATTTTCTACGAACCAAGAATTGGAGTGCTAAACACGGGGGCGCCCTGCCGTCGATACGACGGATGGGGCAAGAACCCCATGTCGTGTAGTGCGAGGAATTGCTAGGATCGGATTCATCGCTCGGTTTCACGAGCGTGTCCAATAGCAACGGAAGCAAAATACGTGACGGAAAGATTGAAGACCTCGAGGGTGGCCCCTTTGTGGCATTCTCTGGGCCTTCTGTTGCTGTTGCTCTCGATCTCGCTTGGTTTCTACAACGCGCAGAGCCTGAGCCCCACGGAGCGCGGCCTTGGCGAGCTCACTGGAGGAAATGCCGGCCTTTATTTGGCGATAATTGCCGCAGAATGGGGACTATGGTTCTACGTTTGGCTTGGCGGCCGGTGCAAAGGTGCCGTCCCCGTGCGCGAACTCATAGGCGGTCGTTGGAGCACCGTGAAATCGGTGCTTCTCGACATCGCCGTTGCCGCAGGCTTCTGGCTCGTATGGAGCGCTGTTGCGATGCTCGTGGGCGCCCTGACTGGACCAAGCCAAGCGAAGCCTGCTGCATTTCTGAATCCAAAAGGTCCTGTTGAAGTCATCCTCTGGGTCATAATGTCGATCACGGCGGGATTCTGCGAGGAATTGGTGTATCGCGGTTACTTGCAGAAACAGATTCTCGCTCTAACAGGAAGCGCCACCGTTGCTGTTATGGTTCAAGCAATTATTTTTGGCGCTGGCCACTGGTACCAAGGGAACAAGAAAGTGATCATCATTGCCATTCTAGGCGCCCTCTTCGGTTTGCTCGCGCACTGGCGAAAGAGTCTGCGTCCGGGCATGCTTTCGCATGCTTGGGAGGATGTGCTAAACGTCATACCCGTCCATTTTCCGTAAAACTGGTTCGTGCGCGTTTAGCGATGCTCCCAAAAACCCGGATCGGCATTCTGCTCTTCAGACGTACTTTGCAGGACGCCAAGCCCGCTTCCTGCTGCCTAAAGGCCATATAGCCGATTTGCGCCTCCGGCCGTTCGAAACTGGGATGGTGGAGCAGATCGGGATCAAACCGACGACCTCGTCGTTGCGAACGACGCGCTCTATCAACTGAGCTACTGCCCCGTGTGGAAGGGAAGTTATCTAAAATCTGGGACCGCCAAGTCCACACCAATCTTGGCGTATCGCCTTATCCCGATCGGGAATGGTCCGATTCGCTGCCCATCCGGGCAAAAATCATCTTCCCGGCTCCCGTGGGCAGGAGGCTGATGATCTCAACCCCGACATGCTGGCCAATGTGGGGGCGGCCTCCCGTGACGACAACCATCGAGCCATCCGCGAGATAGCCTATCGCCTGGCCGTCCTCCTTGCCGGGCTTCACCAGCTCAAGCTCAAGACGCTCGCCGATCATCAGCTCGGGCTGGAGCGACTTCGAAAGTTTGTTGAGGTTGAGCCAGGGAACGCCCTGAAACTCGGCCATCTTCGCCAGGTTGTAGTCGGTCGTCAGGAGCTTCGCCCGCATCGACTGAGCGAGAAAGACAAGCTTGGCGTCCACATCCTCCTTCTTGGCCACCTCGCTCTCAGTTATCCGGATGTCGAGGGTCTTGATCGCGCGCAGGGCGTTGAGGACGTCGAGGCCCCGCCGCCCGCGGGCCTGCCGGAGCGGGTCCGTGGAGTCGGCGATCGACTGGAGCTCGTTCAGGACGAAACGCGGGATGACAAGCGCGGCGCTCAGGAAGCCCGTCTCGCACACCCGCGCGATCCTGCCGTCGATGAGGACGCTCGTGTCCACGACAACAAGCGGGACGTCCACCTCGTGCGGCACAAATCGCACATACGGGATGACCAGGTTGAACTCGTCCTTGCCCCGGAGGGCGATCACGGTGCCCAGATACGGGCAGATCATAAAGAGCGCCAGTCGGGCCAGGAAGATCATTTCCGGATCCCCCTCCGCAAAAAGCGGCGACGTCGCGACCAGGCTCGCGATGATGGATCCCACGGCGATGCCGAAGGTCAGCGCCGACAGCCCGCGGAGCGAGAACCCCTTCAGCATCACGTCGACCAGAACCACGAGGGCCCCGATGCAGAACCCGACCGAGGAGGCCGTCACCCGGTAGGCGTCCCATTCCCGGACCGTGTAGCAGACAAGCCAGCCGGCTGCCGTGCACAGGAGGACAAAGACAACCCTGATGGGAAGCAGGGTCTTGTTCATCGCGCTGGCGGGGAGCCTCTTCCAAGAATAAGGTACATGACAATGGGTGCGGCGACCATGACCAGGGTCAGGATGACCAGGATCAAGCGCGCGCGCGCTGCGCGCGGATCGGGCTTCGCCTGCTCGGTTGGGGTTGGATCCATCTCAGAAGGCTGCAGCCAACCCGAGCGCGGGCAAAAACGCAATCCCACGAACGGCTCGACAGGAGGGTTGGATTTTGCGTCCCTGCGGAGACCATGCTGGAGCAGCTTACAGTCCTTGCGCCCGGTCTGATCGGGGGCTCCGTGGCCCGGGCAGCTCAGGCCCGGGGCGTTGCCCGCAGGATCGTCATCTGGGCCCGGAGGCCCGAGACACGGCTCGCCCTGGGCGGGCAGGCGTGGTGCAGCGCCGCTTTCGAGACGCCCGAGGAGGCGGCCAGGGGCGCCGACATGGTCGTCGTCGCCGCGCCGGTCGACAGGATCGTGTCCCTCGTCCGACAGATCGCCCCCGCGCTTGGGGAAGGCGCGGTCGTGTGCGACGTCGGGAGCGTCAAGGGGGAGATCTCCCGCCTCGGGCACATGGCGCTGAACGACAGGGCCCACTTCGTCGGGGCCCACCCGATGGCGGGCTCCGAGAGGACCGGGTGGGAGCACGGCAGGGCCGACCTTTTCGAAGGCCGGACCTGCTTTGTGACTCCGGCCGGATCGACGGACGCCAAGGCCGTCGGCAAGGTCGTCGCCTTCTGGAGGGATCTCGGGGCGGAGGTGGTGACCATGGACCCCGACACGCACGACGAGATTGTCGCCAACATCAGTCACCTGCCCCAGGTGCTTGCGTCGGCGCTCTGCGCCTACCTCTCGACGCAGGATCCTAGCTGGCGCAACTACGCCGGCGGAGGCCTGAGGGACACGACCCGGATTGCGGCCTCGGACCCCAAGCTTTGGAGGACCATACTCGAGGAGAACCGCGACGAGGTCCTCCGGGCCCTGAGGCGTTTTCAGGACGACCTGCAGGGCCTGCAGGCTGCCCTTGCCAACCGCGACTTTGTTGAGGTTGCGGCGCGCCTGGAGAGAGGCCGGGCGTACCGCGACAAGTTTCGACCTGCTCCGTGACCCAACATATCCCAGATATTCTTGCTATCAAGCCTTTTACGCGCCCGGTTATCGGCGGCGTGGCCCTGCCTGGCTCGAAAAGCATCACGAACCGTGCGATGCTGCTGGCCGCGCTCTGCGACGGCGCCGTCACCCTGACGGGGGCGCTCTTCAGCGAGGACACGTTGATAATGGCCGAGGCGCTGCGACGCCTCGGTTTCAGCGTCGAGGAGGACGCAGTCTCGCGAAGGATCCGCGTCGAGGGACGCGGCGGAAAGATCCCGGCGGAGGAGGCGGAGCTTTTCACGGGCCTGGCCGGCACGGCGGCGCGCTTCCTGACCGCCCTCTGTGCGGCCTCGGGGCGCGGACTTTACCGGATCGACGGCGTGGCCCAGATGCGCAAGCGGCCGATGAAGGGTCTGATCGAGGCTCTGCGCACCCTGGGGGCGGACATCCGATGCCTGGGCGCCGAGGGATTCCTGCCCATCGAGATCCGCGCGTCGGGACTGCGCGGCGGACCCGTCGCAATCGAGGCAAGCGAGAGCAGCCAGATGCTCTCCGCGCTCCTGATGGTGGCCCCCCTTTCCCAGGGGCCGGTCGCCGTGACGCCGGTCGGCGACGTCAGGATGCCCTTTGTGCGGATGACCAGCCGCCAGATGGCGCAATTCGGGGCGGGGGTCACCGAAGCCAGCGGATCGATTACAGTCGGCCAGGCGGCCTACCGCTCCCCGGGATCGTATGCGGTGGAGCCGGATGCGACCGCGGCAAGCTACTTCGCGGCCTTGCCGCTCGTGGCCGGGGGCACCCTCAGGCTCGACGGGCTGCTTCAGGCCGGCGACAGCCTCCAGGGCGACGTGCGGTTCCTGGAGGTCCTTGCTAAGTGCGGGGCCGTCGTGCTCGGCAGCACCGACGGAATCTCGGTTTCCTTTGCGCCGTTTGGGCGGCGCCGGGGGGTCTCTCACGACTTTTCCGGATTCTCGGACACCTTCCTCACGCTGGCCGCGATAGCGCCGATACTGGACGGGCCGACGAAGATCCTCGGCATAGCCCACACGAGGAAGCAGGAGACAGACCGAGTATCCGGGATGGCGGGCGAGCTGAGGCGCCTCGGGCAGGAGGTAATCGAGACGGAGGATTCACTCGAGATCCGACCAAGGCCCTTCAGGAAGGGTGTCACGGTCGAGACCCACGGCGACCACCGGTTCGCTATGAGCTTCGCGATCCTCGGGTGCCGCGACCTGCGCGGGGACGGGACCCCGTGGCTCTCCATCGGCGACCCGGCATGCAGCGCGAAGACGTTCCCCGGTTTCTTTGACGCCCTGGAGGCGATACGCGCAAAGTCCGCGCAGGCCTGATCCCCGATGCCCGGCACCCCCTTCATCATCGTCGCCATCGACGGCGGCGCGGCCTCCGGCAAATCCTCGACCGCGGAGGCGCTCAGCAGGCGGTTCAACCTCCTCCATGCCGACACGGGCTCCTACTACCGCGCCGTGACCTCCGAGATGCTCCGGCGAGGGGCGTCCCCGGACAACCTCGCCTCGGTCAGGACCGCCCTCGCGGACCTGAGCCTCGGGACGAGGATAGTGGGTCGCCAGGCGCAGATAGAGGTCTCCGGCCGGGCGCCAGGCGCCGAGATTCGGAGCAAGGAGGTCAACGAGGCGGTCTCCCACTTCGCCGCGATACCGGAACTGCGCTCGGCGCTCCTCTCGTACCAGCGCGGCCAGGCCTCCGCGGCCAGGAAGGGCGGCTTCGCCGGTCTTGTCATGGAGGGGCGCGACATCGGGTCCGTGATATTTCCGGACGCCGACTTTCGCTTCTTCCTGCATGCCGACCCGGCGGAGCGCGAGCGGCGGCGCGTGAGGGAGGGACAGCAGGACAGGGTCGCCGAGCGGGACCGGCTGGACTCGACGAGGAAGACCGCGCCGCTCTCTCAGCCGACGGGCGCGACCGCGATTGACACGACCCGGCTAACGATCGCCGAGGTGGCCGAGGAGATGGCGCGCACCATAGCGCGCCGACTCGGAAGCCCATGAGCCGAAAGCACGCTCAAATGGATATGGAGCCGGTCTACGGCTTCTTCTACGGGCTCTGCAGGCTTGCCCACCAGATGTTCTTCCGGGGGGACGTCGCCGGTCTCGAGAACCTCCCCGAGAGCGGCGGCTACATCGTCGCCGCCAACCACGCGAGCCTTCTCGATCCGCCCATGGTCGGCCAGTTCCTTCCCCGCCAGGTGAGCTTCTTCGCCCGAAAGACGCTCTGGAAGCCGGGAGTCGCCGCCTGGTGGCTGGACGCGGTCGGGACGATCCCCGTCGACCGCGACGGCGGCACGAGCCTCGACGCGATCAAGCGCGTGCTCCAGGCGCTCGCGAGCGGCCGGGTCGTCATCGTGTTCCCCGAGGGGACGCGCTCGCCGAATGGCGAGCTGCAGGCGCCCCGGCCCGGCGTTGGGCTCCTCGCGTGCAAGGCGCGCGTGCCGGTGGTCCCGGCGAGGGTCTTCGGCTCCTTCGAGGCCTTTGGGCGCGACGGGAGGCTGCGCCTCGGATCGCCGGTGTCCGTGGCCTATGGCAAGGCCCTGTCCCCGCAGGAATACGACAATCCCGCCGACGGCAGGGAGCGCTATGCCAGGACGGCCGCGCGCATCATGGAGGCCATCACCAGGATCGAGGCGCCGCGGGCGCCCGTCGTCTGACGCCCTGCGCGGGGCGCTGATCTAGTCGAGGCCCGCCGCCCTTCGAGCCCGCCCGATCACGGCGGAGGCGACGGAACGCGCGCGCGCGGCGCCCTCTCGGAGGACCTGGTCGACGTAGCCGGGATTTGCGAGGAGCTCGGCGCGGCGGGCGCGCGCGGAGGCGAAGAAATTCCAATAGTGCTCGAAGAGCTGCTTCTTGAGGTCGCCGTAGCCGAGACCGCCCGCGCGAAGGCGGGCCTCGAGGTCCGCCGCGACGCCAGGCGAAGCCAGCAGCTTCAGGAGCTGGATGCAGATATTGCGCTCGGCGTCCGGCTTCGGCTCCGCCGGCGTCCGGCTGTCCATGACGATCGACATGACCCTCTTGCGGAGCGCCTTCTCGTCGCCGAAGATATCGAGCGTGTTGCCGTAGCTCTTGCTCATCTTCTGGCCGTCGAGGCCCGGGACGACCGCAACGTCGCCCCGGATGACGGCTTCGGGCACGACGAAGGTCTCACCGTACGTCTGGTTGAACTTGATCGCGATGTCGCGCGTCATCTCCAGGTGCTGCCTCTGGTCCTGGCCAACGGGGACGGCGTTCGTGTCGTACAGCAGGATGTCGGCGGCCATCAGCACCGGATACGCGAACAGCCCGAAGTTGGGGGACATGCCCTTTGATGTCTTGTCCTTGTAGCTGTGGGCGCGCTCGAGGAGGCCCATTGGCGTCACGCTGCCGATCAGCCAGGTGAGCTCGCAGACCTCGGGCACATCGCTCTGGCGCCAGAACACGCTGCGCTTCGGGTCGAGCCCGCAGGCGAGCCAGTCCACCGCGATCGCCCGCGTGTTGGCCCTGCGCGCCGCGGCGTCGGTGAGGGAGGTCATCGAATGGTAGTCCGCGATGAAGTAGTAGCAGTCACCCCCGGCCTGGGCCTCGATCGCGGGCCGCATGGCCCCGAAGTAGTTGCCGACGTGAAGCGTTCCGGAAGGCGTAATGCCGGTTAGTGTGCGCATCTAGAATTTCCTGGGGACGAGGACGACCTGCTGGCGGACCCGGGCGATCATCGCCGGGGCGAGCACCCCGCCGAAGGCGATGGCGGGCATGACGAGCGACCGCGGTCCGAGGAGCGTCCCCGGGTTCAGGACGGCGTTGCAGCCCACCTCGGCCCCGTCCCCGAGGACGGCGCCGAACTTCTTGAGCCCCGTGTCGACCGGCCCGCCCTCCAGGGTGATGACGACGTTCCTCTGGTCCAGCCTGAGGTTTGAGCAGATCGCTCCCGCGCCCAGGTGGGCCCGGTTACCAAGTATCGAGTCGCCGACATAGTTGTAGTGGGGCGCCTGCACGCCGTCCATGAGCAGGCAGTTCTTGAACTCCGAGGCGTTCCCGAGGACGCATCGCTCCCCCGCGATCACGTTGCCCCGGATGAACGCCCCCGGCCTGATCTGCGTGCCGGCGCCGATCCAGGCAGGGCCGATGATGGTCGCGTAGGAGGGGAGGCCGACCCCCGCGCCGAGGTGGACGGGACCCTCCAGGTGTACGCCCCGGGGAACCCTTGGCGGAGCGGACCCAAAGCTGTGGGCTGCGAGCGCCGGGCCGATGCAACCGAGCCATTCCCATGGCGGCGCATCCGCGCCAAAGAACGCGCGGAAGGCGGCAAGCGAGTCAGGGAGGGTGAAGAAGTCGGAGGCCTTCAAGGAACCCCAAGCGTGCACAAAAATTCCGCCGGTTGACAGCGGCTTTTTGCAGGCCGCTCAGGGGGCGGCAACGGGGGTCCAGCTGCTGTCAGGGTCGAAATCCGTCATCGCGGCGGCGATATCGGCGCTCTTCTCGCCCAGGTTCGCCTCATAGACCTTGCCCCACTGGTTGACGATGAAGGTCATGACGCCGGACTCCCCCCAATGCGCCGGGTACGCGACGAGGGCGAATCCCGCCACCATGTTGCCGTTGATGACATAGCTGTAGGCGCCGCCGGGGGCCGATTGGCCCTGCGCCGACAGGATCTTGAAGAGGTAGCCGTGAAAGGGCTGAGGCGCGCCCTCGGAGGTCTTTCGCCCGTATCCCTCGGCACGCGCCTCGGCCACGAGTGGCCCGAAGGGGCTCTGCTCCTCGCTGGCCTCTGCGTGCCAGTAGAGGCCGTCCTTGGTGCCCGGGGTGCTCCGGATGTTCATGGCATACTTGAAAACTCCGCTCCCGTCGCGGTCCTCCGATGCATACTCGCGCTGGGCCTGGACATAGGTCCGGCAGACCCCGATGGCCGTGAACTCGTCCTCGCCCACGCGCCGGCTGATGATCTCGTCCCTCCCGGCCGCCGTGTCGAAGGACCACCTCCCGTCCCTGCGCACGATCGGGATCGGCATCGGCCAGTCCTGGTCGCCTATGTCGAGGACGAACCGGTCGTCAGCCTTCCGGACCAGCCTCCAGAATTGCCCGATCGACTTGGCAAAGGCGCTGAATTCGATCGCGTCCTGCTTCGGGTCGCCCGAGAGGAGCCCCTTCACATCCGGCCCGAATATGGCGTCGATGGCGGCGCGGTCGCCCGCCGTTGCCGCCGCCGCGAGCGCCTTGACCGCCTCGTCCGGCGTGCTGAAGGTGCGCGGCGCAGGTGCAGGGCCCTGCGCGTCGGCTGCAAGCCGCGGGCCGGCCGCGAGCGCGGCCAACGAGAAAACCACCGCGGCCAGCGCTATCGGACGGGTCAAATGGAGGGAGACGTTCATGGTGCCGGAAATACTGGGGTTTTAACGCCGGTCCCGGCCGCCCGAGGGCGCTGGCTCCGAGCGCGGCGCCTGCGAGCGCGCCGGGGCCGAGGGCCTCACGGGTGCCTGGCGGCTCGTGTGGCCCCTGTTGCTGTAGTCGCGCGCCTGCGTTCCCCGGCCATAGCCGCCGAAGAGCGGACTTGCCGGGGCCGGCGTCGACGGGCGCGCCAGCGCACCGGAGCCGTAGCCCCGGTAGTCGGGTCGGGACTGCGCCGGGGCCTCCGCCGGGCGCGCGACAGAGCCCCGGGCGGGCAATCTGGCGCCTGCCATGACGCGCGGGGACGGGAGGTTTCCGCCGGGCCTGTAGTAGCTGCGCACGAGCGCATGCCCGCGGGCGGGATCGGCGTGCCAGCGCCTGCCCCCCCAACTCGCGTTCACCCAGTCCCTGCGGTAGCCCCAGCCCGGCTGCCACGGACCAAACCAGATCCCGAAGTCGTCCCAGTCGCACTCGAATCCCAGCCACGCGCCGACGGGGTAGCCCACTCCGAAGGTGACGAGCGGGCCCGTGTCCGCGTCCTGCACGTCATAGACGGCGTCGGGATCGTACGCGGGAACGTAGATCTCGTCCGGCTGCGCGGGTATGATCCTGATGTCGTCCCCGTCCATGTCCACCTGCTGCTGTGGCGTGTCGACGAGGGAGCCGGCGGCCTTTGCCCGGGCCCGCATCTGCTGCACCGACTTCATGACGTCCGAGGGCTGCATCGCGAACGCCGCGCCCAGGGCGCCGGTCCAATCGGGGTTGGCGTTCATCCAGTTGAGGACCTCCGGATAATGCGCGAGGCCCCTGACGCTCGGATCCCACGGCTGGGAGTCGATTGCAGCCGGGTCGCCGTTGGCCGCGAGGTACTGGGCGGCCTTGGATATATCCGCGGGGACCGCGGCCGCGGGCAGCATGAGCGCGACCAGGGGATCGGGATAGAGGGCTATGGGGGCCACGAGCTGGTCAAGCTGCTCCGGCGCATACGCCGGGCCGGGCGCCTGCGCCCGGAGCGAAGTGGCGACAAGCATCGCCAGGGCTGCCAAAAGGAGGGGTTTCATGGATGTCGTGGCAACAGGTATGACCGCTTTGGGGGCCCTTTGGTTTCACCGGACAGCCCGATTTTGCCAAAAAACACGGCTCAGCCGCGCATGCAGGCTCCTGAGCGTCCTCGGGATGCGGTGGTATGGGGAGGCAGGGGACGGCCGGCGCCCGAGCAGGGGGAAGGCCAGCGCCACGATCGCCAGCGCAATCAGCCCCATTCCCGCCGCAAACAGCCATAGCGCGGTTGCGAGACCCCGGGGATAGTATTCGAAGGTGACCTGATAGGTCCCGGCCGAGTCCACGTAGATGCCCTTGAACGCATGGTTGATGCGCAGGCAGGGAACGCGGACGCCGTTCGCCAGCGCATGGAAGTTGTTCCGCTCGTAGGCCTCGGTGAGGACGATGAAACCGGGCCCGGTCGCGGCGACGGTGAACGAGGTCGTGTTGGCGCTCAGCCTGTAGCCCTCGGCGGGCACGATCGTGCGGGTGCCCAGGTCGCCAGAGACCCGGGGTACGGGCTTGAGCGCATCCCAGTCGGCGCGCTCGATCGCGGCAAAGGGCCGCCCGTCGCCCGCCTTTAGCCAGGAGCAGAACTGCGGAAGGTCGCCGTAGACCGCCGCGCTGTCGGTGAAGAACGCCCTGGGCCACACGCTAGGGCTCTCAAAGACGTCCATGTCCGACGACGGGAGGGACCTCAGGAGATTCGCGGCGGGATTGCCGCCGCCGCGAAAGGCGAGGTAGAACCTCACGTTGATGGCGTCGAGCACCCGCACGAGCGACGGGAGGTCCGCCGGCTTGACTATGTAGCGCCAGTCCCAGATGCGCGGGACCCCGGCCGCATCCATGAAGGCCCGGTAGTACGGGTTCATGAGCGCGTCCGGCCCCGATATCCCCTCGAGGCCGTAGACCGCCGACCAGCCCGGCAGGAAGTCGTTGTCGAAGCCGATCACCCTGAAGGGGGCCTCGCGCCGGGCGAGAATCGCATCAATCGCAGGGGAGCGGGCCAGGAGGTCGACGCGGTGGGACGGCTTGACCACGTAGTCGGGGTAGCCCATGCCCACCTGGAGCCCCATCCGCCAGTGCAGGGCGCCGACCGCCGTGATCGCGCAGATCACGATCGCCGGGGTCGCCGAACCGCGCCGGCGCGCGAGGCGCAGGGCCCAGAGGAGCACGGCCGCGCCGGCCAGCAGACTCCAGCCATACGCATGGATGAAGCCCGGGACCGTGATCAGCTGGCCCCAGGTCCGGCTCCAGTAGGTGCCCTTCACGCCGGCCTGCGCCGTGCCGAGAAACGCCGCAAACACGAGGAGGAGGAGCGCGAGCACCGCGAATGCCTCGCGCCTGCCCTCGCGCGTCCCGAGGCGCTCCCAGGCCTCCCTCCATCCCGCTCCGGAGAGGACGGCGCAGACGACGATGAGCGCGCAGGAAAACGAGTTGTCGACATGGGCTATGTTGCCGAGGAAGGGCACCCGGGCGACGAGGCCCGGGGGGATCACGCCAAACACGAGCGCGGCAGCGCGCAGGCACGAGAGGCTGAGCCCGAGGAACAGGCGGTTTGCCAGGACCTCCCGCCACCGCACGGCGGCCCATGCGAGCCCGATCAGCATGAAGAAATTGGCCGACGGGTTCATGACCGCCAGACCCTCCTCGAACGGGCGGTAGAACGCCTCGTCAAAGAGGCCGAGGAGCATCCCGGGCTGCACCTGGAACGCGGCCGGGTTGGCGTAGCTTGTGTACGAGGCCTTCAGCGCACGGTAGAACGTGAACCAAACCGGGGAGCCCACCATGGCAAAGACGCCGCCCGCCAGGGCGGCGGCGCCCACGAGCCTCGCCTTCGCCCTGAGGGCCCGCTCGCTCGCGAGCAGCACGCAGAGCCCCGCAAAGTTCATCGAAAGGAGAAGGACGTAGGCTTCCTTCACCGTGCCGCTGTTCATCTCAGTCCAGCTCGCGCCGATCAGCGCGAGAAGCCAAAGGACGGCGGCGCGCGCCGACTCGCCCCCGGAATACCGCAGCCAGCAGTACAGGATCCACGGCGAGTAGCACATGCTGAAGACCGCCGGATGGTTGATCCTGAAGACGAAGAACCCGATGAAGGAAGCCGAAGCCGCGAGCGCAAGGGCCGTGGGCAGGTGCCGGGAGGACCGCCAGACGCAGAGGCCGATCCCGCAGGCGAAAAGCCACTTGGCCGCGAGAAACTTGAGGTCCCACGCCCATCCAGCTCCTGCCGCGAGCAGTGGCAGGATCTGGAGCGGGTCGCCGAAGCAGGACTGACCCTGCCCGAGGAGCGACGAGCCCGCCGAATCAAACCGGTTCCACAGCGGCAGCTCCCCGTCGCGGAGCACGGCGCGGCTCTCCACCGCAGATGCGGGGAGATGGTACCACAGGAGGGCGCCAACGTCGGACCCGTGCGCGTCCGCGATGCCGCCCAGGTCGGCGTCCCTGATCCCCGGCAGGAACGGCGGCTGGCCGTAGAGGAGGCCACCGACCATGCCGGGCGTGGCAAGGCTCCTTCCCGCGAAGACAACGGGGTAGTTGGCGGCCAGGGTCCCGAGGAGCGAGGCCCCGAGCACCGCCAAGCCGGGCGAGGCGCAGGCTCCCCTCCAGAGCGCCCGTGCCCGCTCGTCCAGCCGCAGGAACCTGCTTCGGCGCGCCCATTCGAGGGCAAGGACGGATCCCACAAGGACGGCGAACAGCCTGACGATTGCCCACCACCAGCGGGGCCGCGGTATCACCAGGGGACGATCGAGGCCGATCGAGAGCTGCGGATCCGTCCCCCCTGGGGTCGTCTCGACGCGGAGCTCACTGCCGCGGACCTCGAGCAGCTGTATCTGGTTCATCGGTTGGAACCGCGCCGGCGAAAACGAGACGAGGGTCCGGCCGGACCCGTCGACGATCCGCGCGTCCCGCAGGATCATGTGCGCCTCCCTGTCGATCGGATCAAACCTCAGGGCCCTTATTGTGCCGTACGGGAGGGCGAAACGAAGCAGGTCCGGGTGCCCCTCGGCGACGGGCTGCAGCGCCGAGTCCTCCTCGACCATGTGCTCCCCCAGCTGGTAATAGAGCTGGACCAGGCCCGAATGGTCGGAAGCCACGCGTATCTCGAAGGCGCACGGGCTCGTCCTCGCCGGAGCCCACGGCCTGAACGGGACCATGGCCGCCGCGGCAAGGAGGAGACAGGCTGCGACGCTCGAGCTTCTCATGCGGCGGCTCCCTATTCGGCGACCATCTTCACGAAGGGCCGCAGATGGACGCTCGGCATGTGCTGGTTGACGACCCTGTCGCCCGGGTTGTCGGAGAGGTACGAGAAGACATAGGTTCCGGGGATCTTCTCCCCCGCCGGCGGGGAGGACCGCAGGACCACGGCGTCGGGGGCAAAATACCTCAACCCGGATTCGAGCATGACGTCCAACGGCGGGACCAGGTAGATCCGCGTCGGGCGGGCGAAGGAGGACGAGGCGGCCAGTTCGTCCAGCTTTGCGAAGACCTCGTCATAGTCGCTCCTGATGCCCGATCCCATGAAGCTGCGGACGAGGAAGACGGTGCACACGCCGGTGAACACCATGTAGACGACGGACACCTTCATCAGGGCCTTGAGCAAGCCGGCCACGGCGGGCGCCTCGCCAGATCCGGACATGAACCGCACGACCAGGAGGACCGCCCCCAGGGCGAGCGGGGGCAGGATGATCATCGTGCGGTGGATGTCGAAATACGGGATATTCAGGTTCGATCCAAAGGTCGTGACGCTTATGCCCACTATCGCGAGGGCCCATGCGCAGACCGCCGCGTAGCGGTACTCGCGATAGAACCAGGCCAGACAGACGGCCGAGAAGATGGCGAGCGCGAGCGGGGCAGGGACCAGCGAGTAATCGGACCCGATTACGGCTCGCACGCTGTTGAGGTAGCGAAGGATCCAGTCGCTTGCGGTCCCGTGCCCGAAGCGGAACTTGTGGAGGATACTCACGGCATCGTCATTCTTCACCACACGGTAGGCGACGTAGAGGCACGCGCACCCGTAGGCAGCCGCCGGGACCAGGATCCATCGCCGCCTCCAGGCTATCAGGTAGATGAGGATCGCGAGCGCGAGCACCCACGACCCGAGCGCCGGCGTGTAGCACTCCGTCAGGAATCCAAAGGACCATGCCAGCCACAGAAACCTCAGCGGCCCGGGCTCCGCGAGGAACAGCAGGAGCGCGCCCAGGAAGAACAGCGTGACGGCTATCGGCATGGTCGTCTGCTCGAATTTTCGGGCGTTGAGCAGCGTGTACTGGCCCAGGGCCACCAGGGCGCCGCAGTAGCCGGCAAGGAGCAGGGCGTCGGCGTTTTTCCTCCTCCTCAGATGGGAGGCAAGCGACGAGAGGAAGAAAACGTACGATCCCATGTAGAGCATCGAGTTGCCGACCCTCGCCGCCCAGAGGCTCGGCCCGAGGAAGTAGGTGGGCAGGCAGTTGAGCAGGTACTGGCGGGCCATGTAGCTGTAGTAGCTCAGCCTGAAGACCCCCAGGCTCGGGTCATAGCGGATCAGCGTGATTCCGCCCGCGAGCTGGGCCAGCCCCTCCCCGTCCACCGGAGTGAAGTAGGTGCCTCCCGCGTTCAGGAGGATCAGCAGCGGGGGCAGGAGGAAGGCCGTCAGGTACCAGGCACGGTGCGGAAGCGCCCAGAACCGACTCTCAAAAAAAGGGGCGAAAGCGAAGGCCCACGACGAGAGGACTATGATGGCCGAGGAGCTAATCCAGAAAAGTCCGGCAAACCTCCTCCACGGGGACAGATCGTCCAGGAAATAGGCAGCCTCCGTGGCGAATAGCGCGCACACGATGGCGACATAGGCGGCAAGGGAAAGCCTCCTCATGACGGTCCGCGCAGCGGCGGAGTGAAAGGCGCCGCCAGGATGGCCAAACCGCCCCGGGCTGCGACAGCTGAAGCTTTCCCCCCGGCGCTGCTGCCCCCCGCGAGCGCGCCCCGGTTCTGCCCACGGATGCCGGAGCTGCCAGGGAAGGGCGCGGGGGGCCGTATCATGATCTCTTGCAGAAAACCGTAGCGATCTGTCGCTTGCGTGGCGAGCCTCCTGCCCCGCCGGGGGCGAACGGCGCGAGCGGGCATGGAGGCCTGAACCTTCCGAACTGGTTTCCCCTTGGGGAACGATCCCAGCGGCTGCAGGTCGCCCTTGCCCTTCCATCTCATCGATCAACATGCATCCACTGTTGGGCCCTGGTGACAAGCCAAGTCGCCGTTAGCCCGCGGCATCCCCGCGGCCTTCGCCCTGGGAGGCCTGCCGGCAAGTTGGCGCAGCCTATGCAACGGGTTTGCACTGCGAGGGATTCGCTCTACGGTTCCGTTCCCCGAATAAATCCTCACAGCTTCAATCCGGTCAAAACTTGTGCGATTCAGGTGTTCACTTCTTAGGGCGTTGGTAGGAGCGCTCCTGCAGCAGTCCACCCTGCTCGCCTCGGGGCCCTCCACGGCGCCGGTCCAGGATGACCGGATCGCGATCCCCGAATCCATCATAGCGGTCCCGGCAAGCCCGCAACCTGGTCAGCCGCATGTCGTCGCGGACACGCTCACCTCCGCCGAGATGGCATCGCCCCTGCACGTGGTGGTGAGCCTTCAGATGCGCCACGCCTTCGAACTGCACAGCAGGCTGGGCAGCAGGGTCGCCATACCCGGCGCGGAGATGGAGGCGAGATACCTTCCGCTGAAGGCCGATTACGACCGGGTGGTGTCCTGGCTTCTCGGCGAGGGCTTCCTGATGGACGAGACCCGCGATCCCATGAGGCTCAACATCTTCGTCCACCATTCGGTCGAGGGCGTAGGCAGGGTTTTCAACGTGACGTTTGCGCGGGTTGCGACAAGCGAGGGCGAGTACACATCGGCTGTCACCGCGCCCTCGGTTCCGAGCGCCTTCGGCTCGGTCATCCTTGGAATCATGGGCCTGCAGCCTCACCTGCACTTCCACCGGCATGGTCTCACCATGCCCTTCGGTTCCCCGTTCCTGGCTCCTCCGGACGTCCGAACGGCGTACAACGTGCCCGCAAGCCTGACCGGCGCTGGTCAGGCGATCGGAATAATCATGCAGGGACCCGCTCCGCAGGACGCGGACGTCTCGCTGTTCTGGGCGGACTGCAACGTCCCGCAGACGCTGAGCAATTACACCGTTGTCACCGTGGACGGCGGCTCGGCGCCCAACGACGGCATCGAGGGCTGCGTCGACGTGGAATGGTCGTCCGGCATTGCACCGGGCGCCGCAGTCCGTTTCTACAACATACCCGATCTCAGCGAGGTGGAGATCGTCGCCGGGCTGACGCGGCTCTCCGCGGACCGCGCAGGCGTCCAGAACCTGAACATCGTGTCGATGAGCTTCGGGGGCTCCGAATACCAGACAACGGCGACCGACCTCCAGGCCTTCCACAATATCTTCGGCGTGCTTGAGAACGCGGGCGTGTCGCTGTTTGCGTCATCGGGAGACGGAGGCTCGAACCCAGACCCGTCCGGGCAGACCAACGGCTACTCAAGCGCCTACCCGCTCGACGTTGAATACCCCGCTAGCGACCCCTATGTCACCGCGGTAGGCGGAACCGACCTCGAGCTGAACTCGGACGCATCCATCAACACGGAGACAGCCTGGTTCCTGGACCCGACAAACGACACCGGAAGCAACGCCACGGGCGGCGGGATCAGCTCAATCTATGGCCAGCCCGAATGGCAGGTGGGAATGGGGGTCCTTTCGGGCGCCGGCATCAACCGGCTGGTGCCCGATGTGGCCGGCGTCGCGTGGAATGTGAAGGGTTCGAACCAGAACACGGCGATAGTCTACAGGGTGAACGGCGTGCAGACCCTTGGTGCCGCAGGCGGGACAAGCTTCGCCTCTCCCATTTGGGCTGGCATATGCGCGTGCATCAACCAGGCGCGGGCAAGCGCCGGGCAGTCGTCGCTGGGCCTTCTCGGGCCCAGCATCTACCCCTTGATCGGGACATCGGCTTTCCACGACATCACGCAGTCAGGATCCCTGGGCAACGGCGCGTACTTCGCGGGCGTGGACTATGATCTATTGACAGGCATTGGCTCGCCGAATGTCTCGAATTTGGTGGCCGCGCTGGTGGGACCGACGCCCACGCCAACTCCAACACCCACTCCAACACCCACTCCAACGCCGACTCCGAGCCCGACTCATACTCCGACACCATCTCCGACACCCTCGCCTACGCCGAGCCCGACACCCACTCCGTCACCCACGCCCTCTCCAACTCCAAGCCCAACGCCCACACCGTCGCCCTCTCCATCGCCAACGCCCACGCCCTCGCCGACTCCGAGCCCCACTCTGTCGCCTTCGCCAACACCGTCTCCAAGTCCAACTCCTTCTCCAACACCAAGTCCGACGCCGACCCACACTCCGACGCCATCGCCAACGCCAAGCCCGACTCCCTCGCCTTCGCCATCTCCGTCGCCAACGCCCACGCCCTCGCCGACTCCAAGCCCTACTCTGACACCCTCTCCAACACCCTCACCCACACCAAGCCCGACTCCCTCGCCCTCTCCGAGTCCAACACCCACTCCGACACCGTCGCCAACGCTCAGCCCGACGCCAACGCCAAGCCCAGCGCCAACGCCGACGGCATCTCCGACTCCGAGTCCAACGCCTACGCCAACTCAAATTAGCACGAAGAGGCCGAGCCCGACTCCCTCGCCTACACCGAGCCCAACGCCCACACCGTCGCCCTCTCCATCGCCAACGCCAACCCACACTCCAACCCCGTCGCCGACACCGTCACCCACGCCAAGCCCGTCGCCCACTCCGTCGCCGACACCGAGTCCCACCCCGACACCATCTCCGACACCCTCGCCTACGCCGAGCCCGACTCCCACACCGTCGCCCTCTCCATCGCCAACGCCAACCCACACTCCAACCCCGTCGC
>CAZNNO010000053.1:0-7310 GCA_964574435.1 uncultured Opitutaceae bacterium | reverse complement strand
CACCGAGCCCCACCCCGACGCCATCTCCGACACCCTCCCCTACGCCGAGCCCGACTCCCACTCCGTCACCCACGCCCTCGCCGACTCCAAGCCCAACGCCCACACCGTCACCCACGCCAAGCCCGTCGCCCACTCCGTCGCCGACACCGAGCCCCACCCCGACGCCATCTCCGACACCCTCCCCTACGCCGAGCCCGACACCCACGCCGTCGCCGACGCCGAGTCCCACACCGACACCATCTCCGACACCCACGCCTACGCCCAGTCCGACCCCATCACTGACGGAATCTCCCACACCGACCCCAACTCCCACGCCCACTCCCACTCCAACTCGAAAGCTCAAAACTACTACGACACCAACTCCTTCACCGACCTCCACGCCGTAACCGGAGCCTCAACGGCACACGCGCCGGAACTCGATCCAGCGCCTTGCTGGCGACAGCGACTGGCAGAGTTGGGGTGCCTGGCACCGTTTCCCAGTTAACGGTGGCCCGTCGATGCCATTTGTACTTGATCGAATAGCGACGATTGATCCCATTCAGACCATCATCGTAAGAATCGCGCGATTTCTCCGGGTATCGCTGGTTGGGATGTCTTGCCTCTGCATCCTGACCGAGGGCGGCCGCGGGCAAACAAATGGGTCCGTCGATAACCCGCGCCCCGCTTCCGGCATCCCCGCGCCGCGCAGGGAGGTCGAAGCTTCTGACCCCGCCTTCAGCTACCAGGGCAGATTTGACGTGACGGACCGGGCCGCGCCCGTGGTGGTTTGGGAATCGAGCCGAATCTCATTTGATTTCGAAGGCTCGGTTCTCGCTCTGCGCTTCGGGCGGGCTACCGGCCAGAACTTCTTTAATGCGCAGCTTGACGGCGAGAGCAGGATTCTGGCGGTTGAGCCGGGCATCCAGGCGAAGATTGCCTGGCCCGATCCCATCGGTCCTGGGCGCCACCACCTTGTGCTCGTCAAGCGCTCGGAGGCCTCCGCAGGATCCGTGGCCTTCAGGGGAATCGAGGTCGCTCCCGGCAAAAGAGTGGAGAGGCCGGCTCCCGCCAAGGCGGCCCTGAGGATGCTGTTCTTCGGGGATTCGATAACCGCCGGGGCCTGCGACGAGGACGGCGCAGCCGACCAATGGGAGAATCGGCGCACCCACAACGCCGAGCTGAGCTACGCGGCGCTGACGGCATACGCCTTCGGCGCCGACTTCGAGAACATCTCCGTGAGCGGAATAGGCATTGTGACGGGGTACGTCGACGTGACGTTTGACGAGATCTGGGACCGCCTGTATCCGGTACGCGACGCCCCGAGGGCCGACCTCTCGGCGTGGCGCCCCGACGTTGTCTTTCTCAATTTCGGCGGCAACGACACCTCCTATCCGCTGAGCAAGGGGCTGCCGTTCCCGGCATCGTTTGCCGATCGCTATGTGAAGGTTCTTGCAGAGGTGCGCTCCGCCTATCCCGATGTGGAAATGGTCCTGCTCCGCGGCGGAATGAGCGAAACCGAAAACGATCCCGTGCTGATCGCAGCGTGGTCGGACGTGGTCCGGCGCGTCGAGGCGCACGACAGGCGCTGTTGCCACTTTGTGTTTGTTCATCATACGGACCTGCACCCCCGGGCCGTCGACCACCAGCGGATGGCTGCCGAATTGATCCAGTGGCTGCGCGGCCAGTCCTTCATGTCCGCCCTCGGGGCGGCCCCGTCGTAATGGCCCCGTCGGGCATCGAGGCGCGACGACAGGGCGCCAAGTTTGACCTGCGCATTGGATTCAAGCCGGGATCAGCGGCGGCCGGTGCCGTTGGGCGAATGGAATTTGCCAGAGACCTGCGGGGGGACGGCTGTCATTCTTGCCAACCAAATGCAATTCACGAGCCCACCCGACAGCATTCAGCTCCCGTCGGGTCCCGCCGACCCTCTCCCAGCCAGATTCCGGCTTACCGAGCGCGTCACCGTCGATTGCAAGGGCCTATACGGGATACGCACACGTATCTGCTGGGCGAAAAATTGCCGCCTGCGGCGTGAATGAGAAGCCTTCCCTTTGATTCCGGCTTCTCACATCAACTACCAGGCTGCATATTACACAGGATCCACCAACCGATTCCCCAAAGAAAATCTGCCGTGAGCACCACGAACGAAGGCAACGACCCCAAGATAATATTTCAAAGCGATAACCAGGCGACGGCACGGCCACTGGCACCTCCCGAGTACCGTGATCAGGCGCTTCGATTCATCATCAATCTCAATCGCAGCAAGGGACTGAGCTCATTGAGCTTCAGTGAGCTTGCCTTGCAACTGAGAGACCAGACCCTCCGCGGCAAGGTCGACCCTTCATTCGAACCGCTTTCACTGGAGTCAATCCATGCCGCCGTCACTGACTTGAATCGCTCCGGTGATATCATAATTAACAATCGGACGGTGATTTTCCCTTGATCGCCACTTCGAGGACACCCGGGCTGGACGCCAGGTGAAAATGCCCTCCAGCCGCGCGCAGAATGCCGAAAAGGCAGACATCGCCCCGCTCAAGCGGGGCCAGCGAGGCTGTCGTACGACCTGAGCGGCACGACGGTGTCGATCTCGAACAGACCGGTCCTGACGAGGGGCGACATCTCCAGAACCGCGCGCGCAGCCTCCTCGTTCTGGGCCTCAATGAGCAGGCACTCCCCGGGAGCATCTCCGCGGTGCCAAATCTGACGGATGATCCCGGCTTCGCGTAGATCGCGGACCAGGCCGGCCTCGGCTTCCAGGCGGCGATGGAAATCGGCTCCGCAACACAGCTCCGCGCGGCGGCGGGATAGCGTGAGGTATTGCATGGCGATGCGTTTTCAGCGGGCCTCAGGAGGCCGAGCTATCCCAAGCCGTGAATATGACGAGGCCGGAGAGGCAGAAGAGCATGATGATCATGCCGTCGCTTTCGCATGCCGCATGCCAACGAACGGAAGTATTATAAGACCCTGTTGTTGAATAATTAAAGATATCATGGAAGATTGAAAGGCGGAGATGAAATATCGTATGTGCGAATTATCGTATCCAATTGGAACGAAAAACCGTACCTCCAAGGAGCCGGGTGGCCAGGAGGCCACCCTATGCGGGCCGCCTAAGTCCAAGCTTCTTGATTCGCGAGATCAGCGTCGTCGGTTTGATTCCCAAGAGTTCGGCCGCACCGTTCTCGCCCTTGATCTTCCAGGCGCTCTTCTCGAGAACCGCCAATAGATTGTCCCGCTCGCGACCGCGCATTTCCGATTCGGTGAGGAATCCCGGATTCTCGCCTCCTGGCGTCGCCTGAGGACTGGGCGAGGTCGAGCGAGGCCGTGCTTCGCCGCCGGGAAGGTCGAAGTCCAATGCGCCCCCCCGCGCAAGGATCACGGCACGGTCGATCACATTTCGGAGCTCCCTGATGTTGCCGGGCCAATCGTAGCTCTGGAGCTTCGCGATGCCTGCCCGGGTCAGCCGCGGCTTCGGGCTGCGGAGCTCGCGGACGGACAGGTCGATGAAATGCTTCGCCAGGGGCGGAATGTCCTCCTTTCGGTCGCGCAGTGGAGCGACCTGGATCGGGAAGACGCTCAGCCGATAATAGAGATCCTCGCGGAAGCGGCCGGCGGCGGCCTCCCTTTTAAGGTCGCGGTTGGTGGCACCGACGATGCGCACATCGGCGCGTCGTGTGCGGTCCTCGCCGACGCGCTCGTAGCGCTTTTCCTGAAGAACGCGCAAAAGCTTCGACTGGAGGTCCATGGGTACCTCGCCGATCTCGTCGAGAAAGAGCGTGCCGCCGTCAGCCGATTCGAAGCGTCCGGCCCGGTCCCTGACGGCGCCGGTGAAGGCGCCCTTCACGTGGCCGAAGAATTCGCTCTCGAAGAGCTCCTTCGGTATCGAGGCGCAGTTGACGCGTATCATCGGTCGGCCCCGGCGGGTGCTTCGCTGATGAATCTCGTGGGCGACCAGCTCCTTCCCGGTGCCGGTCTCACCCGTGATGAGCACGGAGGCGTCGGTCGGCGCCACCATGTCAATCTGTGAGACGACCTGCTGCAGGGCTGCGCTTTGGCCGACCAGGGCACCAAAGGCCTTGGCCTCGACCACCTCCTCCTGCAGATACGCGTTCTGCTGCTCGAGCTGCAGCTTCAGCCGCTGTATCTCCTCGAACGCTCGCGCGTGCGCAATCGCGCCGGCCACATGGTCCGCGAAAATCCGGCCCCAGGTCGCCGCCGCCTCCGGAACGTTCTGCCGCCTGAACACGGCCATGACCCCGAGAACCTCACCCTTGAATACGATCGGCACGCCGCTGAAGCCGCGTATGCGTTCGGCCTTCAGCCATTCGATATGCGACAGCTCCGCCGGGTCGCGATCGAGGTCCCTCAACACAATTTGCCTCCCTGTCTGTGCGATCTTGCCGACCGCGCCGACACCGAGGGGTATCCGGATGAAGGGATCCCTTTTGGGATCGTTTGGATCCGTGCTTGCCTCGGCACCGGGCCCCGGATTGGCCCCCTCGGCCACGGCATGGAGGCAATTGTCCGCCTTGTCGATGAGCCACATCCGGACGCGGGCAACGCCCGGACGGCTGAGAAGAAAGCGCTTCAGCGTTACCACGATCTCGTCGAGGGATGGCTTCTGCGCGATCTCGAGGATCAGGTTGATCGCTTGCTGGGGGTCGAAGCGGTCTTCGGGATCGGATTCCATGAGTACAAAGTGACCCGCAGGGTCGATTTTTCAACCATGATGGGGACGACATTCAGTACATTCGATATTTCGTACCCTTTTTGGAATTTAGATAAAATGTGTAAGATATTTTACTAAAGCATTTTAAGCATCTTTTCGAGTTTGGCACGACACATGCCAATAGGAATCCAGCAAATTCAACCAACTCTTCTCCCATGAACGCCGTTATCGATCTTGCCGAAACTCAAACCCGCCCTGATGCCGTCACGTTGACTGCACCCGCCGGAGCGTCCGCCAAGCGGGCGCCGGCAAACGCCGGCGCGGCCCCCGCTCCGGGCGCAATCAAGCGGGGTCGCCGGCGCGTCGTCATAATTGCGGCCGCAGCTCTAGCCGCGAGCGCCGCGTTAGGCGCCTATTATTGGGCTTTCGTCGCCCCGTTTGAGTCCACCGACGACGCGTTTGTCGAGGCGGACGTGACGCCGGTTGCGCCGCAGGTCGCGGGACGCGTGCTCAGCGTCCCGGTTTCCGACAATCAGGAGGTGCGCCAAGGCGACGTGCTCTTCGAAATCGACCCGAGCGACTACCAGACAAAGGCCGACCAGGCCCGCTCCGAGCTCGCCGCGGCCCGCGGCAGAGCTGACCAGGCCGTCGCGCAGCTCTCGGTAGACCGCGCCAAGGTGGAGCAGGAAAGGGCGAGCGTCGCAGCCGCGGACGCGGAGGCGAAGCGGGCCGAGGCCGACTTCCGCCGCTTCCACGATGTCGGAAGCCTGGCCGTCTCCGCCAGCCAGCTGGACCTTGCGGCCACACAGGCGCGCTCCTCGGCGGCTCAAGTGACCGTCGCGCTCAACCGGCAGCGGGCCATGGAGGCACAGCTGGGGCTCGACGACGCCGACATCAAGACGGCGCGGGCCGAGGTGCTGCGTTTTGAGGCGGCGTTTCGGCAGGCCGAACTCGACCTATCCTACACCCGCGTCGAGGCTCCCGTCGCCGGCTTCGTCACCCATCGCGGCGTCCAGCCCGGGGACTACGTCCAAATCGGCCAGCCGCAGTTGGCGCTCGTGCCCCGCCAGGTTTGGATCATCGCAAACTTCAAGGAGACGCAGCTGACCCACATGCATCCGGGACAGCCGGTGGCGATCACGGTCGACGCCTACCCGAGCCTGACTCTCAAGGGGCGCGTTGACAGCGTACAGGCGGGCGCCGGCGCCCGGTTCTCGCTCTTTCCGCCCGAGAACGCCTCGGGTAACTACGTGAAGGTGGTCCAGCGCGTGCCCGTGAAGATCACCCTCGACGGCGCCGAGCCGGCGCTGGTCCTTGGCCCCGGCATGTCGGTGGTGCCCGAAGTCCGGGTGCGCTGAGCGTCCGCAACCCTTCAATCCTGCGTGCCATGAACGCCGACTCACCCCTTCCTGCGGCGGGCGCCCGGGCGCCGTCCTCCATCAACCCTTGGTGGATCGCCCTGGCCGTCATGCTGGCGACCTTCATGGAGGTGCTCGACACGTCGATCGCGAACGTCTCGCTCTCCCACATCGCGGGCAGCCTGTCGGTCTCGACCGACGAATCGACCTGGGTGCTCACGACCTACCTCATCTCCAACGCGATTGTCATTCCGAGCACAGCCTGGTTCGGCCAAAGAATCGGGCGCAAGCGCTTCCTCCTCGCCTGCGTCGGAATCTTCACCCTTTCGTCATTCCTTTGCGGCGTGGCCACGAGCCTTCCGATGCTGCTCATCATGCGGATCGTGCAGGGGGCGGGCGGCGGGGCGCTCCAGCCGATTGCGCAGGCAATCCTCCTCGAGAGCTTCCCGAAGGAGAAACACGGCCAGGCGATGGGAGTCTACGGCCTCGGTGTCGTGGCGGCGCCGATCATCGGGCCTGTCGTGGGCGGCTGGATCACGGACAACTACAGCTGGCGGTGGATCTTCTTCATCAACGTCCCGGTGGGGATCGTCGCGATGATGCTCATGCAAAGCTTCATCAAGGATCCGCCCTGGATCAGCAACGCCCGTCCTGGACGGCTTGACGCGATCGGGTTCGGATTCATGTCGCTTTGGCTCGGCTGCCAGGAGGTGCTGCTCGACAAGGGCCAGGAAGACGACTGGTTCGCGTCCCATTTCATCGTCCTGATGGCGGTTCTGGCGGTCGTCGGCCTCGTCGCCTTTGTCGCCCGCGTGCTCACGACGCCGCGGCCCTTCGTCGACCTGCGGGTGATGAAGAGCTACAACTTCAGCCTGGGGCTGTTCCTGATGTTCAGCGCCGGTGTGACACTTTACGGGATGACGGCCGCCATCCCCCTCTTTCTGCAGGGCCTGATGGGCTATACCTCCCTTCAGAGCGGCGTTGCGATGATCCCCCGCGGCCTGGGCGCCCTGATCGCGATGCCGCTTGCCGGCGCCCTGGTCAGCAGGGTGCAGGGCCGCTACCTCGTGGCCGGCGGCTTTCTCGCCTTCGGAGCGGCGTCCCTTGTCCTGTCCCAGCTCTCGCTCGATCTCACGCCCGGCCTGCTCTTCTGGCCGCTGTTTTTCAGCGGCGTCTCGATCGGCTTCATGTTCGTCCCCCTGAACACGCTCGCGCTGGGGGCCTTCAAGCCCGAGCAGATCGGCAACGCGAGTGGCATCTTCAACCTGATGCGTAATGTCGGCGGCAGCGTCGGCATCTCGCTCGTC
>CAZNNO010000052.1:0-25544 GCA_964574435.1 uncultured Opitutaceae bacterium | reverse complement strand
CGCCAGGACATCGAGCGCAAGATCACCGAGGACGCGGAGAGGATGATCGAGGAGCAGTACATCGGCGACGCCGGGATCGTCCTTTTCAGCGAGGCCTGGCATCCCGGCGTCGTCGGCATAGTCGCCGGTCGGGTGAGCCGGCGCTACAACCGCCCGTGCATCGTCCTGGGTAACGAGGGCGACATGGCGAAGGGCTCGGGGCGCAGCGTCGACGGCGTCAACCTGGTGGAGATTCTGGCCAAGTGCCCCGAGGGCCTCACCAGCTGGGGGGGCCACCCGATGGCGGTCGGCGTGTCGCTGCGCAAGGCGGAACTGCCCGGGTTTCGCCAGAGGTTTGCCGCCGCGGTCAGGGATCACCTGGGCTCGGCGATCACGGAGGCGCGGCTCACGATCTCGGCGTGGCTCGCCCTGGACCAGATCGGCGAGGGCCTCATGGACGAGCTCGACGCCCTCCATCCCTACGGCCAGGGCAATCCCGAGCCCCTGTTCGGTCTGAGGGGAGTGTCCCTCAGGCGGCGGCCGGAGGTGTTCAAGGCCCGCCATTTCAGGTTCTGGCTGGAGGACTCGCGCGGGAGAGCGCTCAACGGCGTCGCCTGGAAGATGGCGGACCGAATTCCGCCCGTGGGTGTGGCGCTCGACCTTGCGGTCGAGCTCAACTGGAATTTCTTCAACGACCGGAAGCTCCTCCAGATCGAGCTGATAGACTGGCGGCCCGCGGCCTAGGCGCCCGACCTAGCGGCCCAGGTAGTCGAATTCGAGGATGTCGCCGGAAAATTTCGGGACCGCCAGCGAGGAGCCTATCATGTTGTCGCCAATCTCAACGAGTTTCCGGTCGCTGGGGTAGAAATCCTGGGCGGCGTCCACGACCGGCCTGCCATTGACGGCGATGAAAAGCCGGCCCGCAATCGCATCCCCGCCCTTCGCTCCGGATTCGCCCGCGGGATGCAGGGCCCCGTAATCAACCGCGATCGTTTGGACGGCGGAGGGATCCAGCTCCAGGGGCGCGCTGACCGGCCCCCCGAAGCCCCAGTGATCGAATCCGACGGCGATTATTCCGGGCCCGAGGTACCGGAGAAACACAAGGTCGCCCCGCCCCGTTGTGCCGCTGCAGAGGAGGGGCTCGTCCCTGACACCCGTGAACGGCGGGAGCCTGAGCGATAGCCGGGCCGGACCCTTGCTCCCGGCGCCGGCGGGTGGCGACGCCTGGGAGACCGGTATCCGCCGCCACGAGAGAATCCTTCCCGAGAAGGGCTTCAGGTAGGCCGCACCCGTGGGAGAGCGGCCGATCGAGGGCTCCCAGCTCGTGGCGTCATAGTATTCTGCGTGCGCGTCCAGCGCCACGTTCCCATCGACGGTCACCCTGACGCGGTTCTGGATCCGCCACCTCTGGAGCAGCCCGAACGGGTCGAAATAGGGATGCCCCGGGGGTGGATAGAGCGAACCCAGGCTCGCCACGACGACATGGGGGACTTCCGGACTCATCCGGATGGGCTCCCCGAACACGGCGCCATGGCTCGTGTGGTCGAAACCAAAAGCGACCGCGTTTTTTTGCCCGTAGTGGACGACGAGGTAATCCGCCAGGAAGGAATTCCCGGTGACGATCAGCGGCTCGTTCGTGCCGGGTGCACCGGCAGGGAAGACCACCCTGAGCTCGATGTCCCCGTAGCCCCCGGGGTGAAGCCAGCGGTCGAATGCGTACGGGACCCGGTTCCAGCCGTGCACCAGCCGCTGGTAGAGGCCGCGGTGCTCGGCCTGGAGGAGCCCGTTGTGCCGGATCGTGGCGAAGAAGCTGAAGGTGGCCGAATAGGCGAACAGGGCTGCGGCGACGAACCTGAGGCCGGCCGCACGCGGTCCCCGGAAGCCGGCGGCCGCGGCGAGGCCCAGAAGCCCGAGGGAGGCGATGAGCACGAGTCCCGGCACGAAGTCGGCCATGTAGCGGTTGGCGATGCCCGCAAAGCAGAGAATGACGGCGCAATCGGCCGCCACGGCGAGCATGACTGCCCGGCAGAAGGTTGCCAGAAACGGGCGGTTCCCCGCCGAGCGCCGGCCGGCCAGCGCGAAGGCGCCCAGGCCAAGAAGGACGAACGGGAGGTTCGGGAGGATGCCAAAGGGATCCTCCGCGCCCGGTCGCGGGAACGTTCCGGCGGGGATGTTGGCGGCCGACAGGAACGGGAAGTACGGGCTCCATGTGGCCGGAAGCAGCCAGTAAAGCCGGAACCCGTACGGGATGAACCGCCAGTCAAACAGGGTCATCTTCGATACGTCGCTTCCCGCCAGCTGATAGCGCAGGCCAAACTCCGTGACGCTGCCGAACCGGGCGTAATTGTAGGCCGCAAGCCCGATCCCGATCAGGCAGACGGGTAGAATCGCGGCTGCCGCCGCGACCCGCCACGACCGGTCGCGCAGGGCCGCCCGCAATCCGCCTTTGGCGCCCGCGAGGTGGATCAGCACCACCAGAAGGGCCGCGCAGCCGGGGAGGTAGGTTGGCCGGGCTCCGACGGCGAGGCCGAGGGAGGCGCTGGCGAGGGCGAGGCAGGTGTTCCTGCGCGCCCCGTGGAGCGCGCCAAAGAGAAAGGCCAGGCCAACCATGAAAAAGGCGTACGCGCAGGTGATCGGGACCTCCCAGACGCTTGCCCGCCGCAACAGAACCGGCATCGAATCCGCAATTCCGAGAGCCGCGACGGCCATGGCGCACGCCCAGAATGGCGCGGCCGGGAAATAGCTTCTGCGCACCGCGGCGAGGATCCAGGCCGAGGCGATAAGCCCCGCCCACGCAAACACGACAGAGGCCATCTCCTGGCTGATCTCGAAGCCGCTTATGAGGCGGATTGGCAGGAAAAGGACGGCGACCGGCGTCACCCCAAAGTAGAGATAATAGTTGCCCCGGTAGTAGCTGACGTCGTGCATTCCATGGCCGCCGTTCTTCGCGGGATCCCACGGGTCCTTGAGGCTGGCGAGGTAGGGATCGGCGGGCGTGTCGAGGGAAAGGTGGCCCTTTAGGAAGCCCTGTGTCAGCAGATTGTAGTAGTCCGAATACTCCCTTGAAAAGGGTGCCGGCGCCCCTTCCGGCCAGACCACCCAGAGGTAAAACCAACCGATGGCGGCGACGATGCAGGCCAGGACCAGGGACTGCGCTCGCGCCTTCGGCGTGGAAAACCCTGCTTGAGGTATTGTATCACGCCGCGATTCCACCGAGGTGGCAGTCGATAAAAACCCCTTAAGGCGCGCAAGCGCGCATTCTGCCTGCGCTTATGGGCGAAGCCACCGCTCGGGGCCGGCAGTCTGATTTCCGAGGCCGTGTCCGCCAAAGCCCAGAACCCCATGAAACCGCGGTGGGGCCGCGCGCATTCGGACGTAAAGCGGGGCCTTGGCCTCCGAGTGCGGGATTCGGACCCCTCGTCACGGAATTCGGTCATATTCGTCCTGATTATTGCGCTCCGCTGGTAAGTTCGGTGGGATTGACAGCTGCTGGGGCACCCCGTGCGCGTGCAGGGTGCCCCACTTCCCGCTTGCGCTTAGGGGCGCAAACCTGCTTTTTCGTCCTTCCTCACACGCACCCGTAGCTCAATTGGATAGAGCATCTGACTACGGATCAGAAGGTTTGGGGTTCGACTCCCTACGGGTGCGCCACTTTCAAACAGGACTCTTTTCAGGCGGTCGCAAGGGGCACGCAGCAGCCTTCATCCCATTCCCCTGGTATTGCTCGTCGGATCAGGGGATTTCATAGACCTCGATCAACGCCACGCCTGTGTCCCCGTTTGCCCCGGAAACCTGTGCCGTATAGGAGCCGGGCGGCAGCGTCATGAGAAGAGCCGAGTCGCTTGACCCGGGGTTTTGCCAGGTGAATGCGCCAGCGGAGGCAGCCGCGAGCGCAATCTCCGGGTCTCCCGCCCACGCGGAGTTCGACGCGAGCACTGTGCCCGCTGAAGCCGCGTTGAAGAGCTGGAGCCGGGGGTCAGGAAGGGCGCCAGAAACGCCAAACTGAGAGAGTGCCGGCCCCGATGCCCTGATGAGGACCGTTCTTGAGGTTGTGCCCCCCACGACGAAACCGGCGATCATGATGGCCTCCCCCGTTCCAACCTGGGCGCGCGCTGAAACGTTTGTTAGATGCAGCATTGTTGGTGCATACGCTGGAACAGGCGTGGCATCGTAGACCTCAGCCAGCGCGACGCCCGAGTCCGCACTCTGTCCGGCAACCACCGCGGTGTACGCTCCCGGAGCCAGCGCCTGGTCGGTCGCCTGATCCAGGCTGTCGGGATTGGCCCATGCAAAGGCCCCGACTGCAGACGCTGTGGCGGCTACCAGGGGGTTTCCTGCCCATCCGGCCTTGAAAACCTGGGTCGGGATGGCGCCCGAGAGAATCAGCTCTGGGTCGGGAAGCCCGCCGGAGACACCCAGGATCCCGAGTGCCGGACCTGAGGCACGGACCAGGAGTGACTCGGTGCCCGATGCCCGCTGGCCGCCAACCACAAATCCCATGATCAGGACATTGTCGCCGCTGCCGACGTTTGCGCGGCAGGAGACGTTGATCAGGCGGCCGACATCGGCAGTGTCGACCACCGAGAGCGTCGCGGCCGTGCTCGAGGACGCTGAGCCGGAATCGGTTGCCGTGCAAAGATAGGCGCCAGCGTTGGCCTCCGTGGCATCGGTTATGACGAGCGTCGGGCTTGTCGCGCCCGAAACGGATGTTGCCCCCGTCGTCCCGTCCAAGACCGGGCTGCCATTGTAGGTCCACTGGTAGGTTGTCGCCGGGCCTATCGCGCCGATGCGCAGGGTGACGGTGCTTCCGCTTGCGATTGTCTGTGACACCGGCTCTGAGACTATGGTCGGGGGGGCGGCGTAGACTCCGCTCGTGCCGATGGCGGCTCCGGCGGAGTTGAAGGCAATCATTTGGAGGTAACCGATTTGGCCTGGCACGACGATGGCTGTGTCCAGCCCGCTCCACGGCCCGTTGCCGAGCGGACTCAGGGAGGCGGGAGAGTTGCCCCCCAGGACCGACCAGGTGGCCACCTCGGTGGCGCCGTTCCAGACCGCATGCACCGTTGTCGACCCGTCGCCGTTGAATTCGGCAGCGACAGACGGGCTCGTCAACGGGGCGCCCACCCAGGGGAACCTGTATCCGCGGTACGAGCTGTATTCGTCGTCAAGGCTCGCGTCGTAGAGCAGCAGCCCATTTGGGTCGAATTCCGAATAGCGCCCCAGCACCCCCCAATTCACGAACGTGTCGCCGTTGGACAGGCTCTGAGCATTGCCTTCAGCCGGGGCGAGCAGTCCCGCTGGGTGCTCGATCGACCTCGAGACGCTTGCGGTCATTTTCGTGTCGTCATGGGTAACCCAGATGATGCGCGAGCTGGACATCGCCGGAGTGCCGTCCGATTCGTTGTCGAAGATTCGGATGGTGGTCGAATCGACCGCCTCGGCATCATGCTGCCATGCGAAGGGAAGGCCGGGACCCAAGGCGAAGTCGCTCAATTTGCCCCCCAGCCGCCAGATGATCGCGCCCGTGGTCCGGTCGACCTTGTAGACGGTCTTCGTGTACCGCGACGATATGAGCAGATTGCCGTCCGTATCCAGCTTGACCGAGTTTATGTGAAAGTAGTCGTAGGGAGTGCCCGCGGCGGCAGGTGCTGGAACGTAGCTCTCGGAGAGCGCGACGTGGTCCAGGCTGTGCCAGTCCAGAAGCACCCTTCCGGTGGCTACATCGATCTCCTGTGCCGCGCCTTCCAGGACCACCCCGTTCGGCGAGCCGCCCTCCGAGGAAAGGTCGGTCGGCACCAGGTCGAATACCGTGATCAACGCCGTGTTCTGCGGAGTGAGCTGGAACTCGTGCTCATCGGCGTTGTAGCCATTTCCGGCATGGACGGTCGCAATAACCGTGTAGGTCGTGTCGCAGATGTAGTCGGTGGTCGCGCCACGCTGGGTGTCCTCGAACACGGGACCCTGGACCCAGGTGAGCACCGGCTGGCCCTGGTAGGTTTGCACCCGGAAGTCCGAGGCCAATCGGTTCCCGGGCGCCTGCATGAACCACACCGGCCGGCCCTGGTTGTCCAGAATCTCCGGGCCTTGGATTGAATCTGACCTTGGTGTGACCGAGTCAACCAGGCTGCCAATGGGAGCAATAAAGACGAGCCCGTCCGACGTCTGGGTGCTGTCTTGAAGGACGGAAACTGGAAAGGGCTCGGCAACCTGCGCGAAGCTCGACGAGGCGAGGCCTAAGGCGAGGACTGCGGCGGCCGTCGTCCATGGCAACCGGGGAAGGCGACCGGCGGGCATTGCGGCTTCGCCCGGTCTCCTGTCCGCCAGGCGACTGCGGGGCGTGGCGAGATCCCTCCTGCTCGGGGGGTAATGCCTCCGCCGACAGGACGGACGGAGTATCGAAAGGATTGAAGCGGAACCCACGCGTCGACAGTAGGCCATTCGTGATCCCGCCGCTCCTCAGTTATTGCGAGTTACTCGGCGAATATTGCGATCATGACGGCGCCCGGCGCCCTTCCCCTGGCAGGCCATCGACCTCCATTCCGCGGCTTTTGTGAGAATCAAGTGCTTAGCAGCCAAAGTGTTGCGCGTCATTCGGCCGGGTCTGGCCGGCAGGTGCGCGGGCTCCCGCGACGGCTGGCGGCAAAAGGGCCTGATTTGGCGTAACCTTTTCGTGACTCTCGCGTCTATGCACCAGACCTCCCAGCCGGATGTATCTTGGGTTCCCAAGCCACGTGCAGTCGTACTAGCCAAGCTGACCGATGCCTGCTTCCCCACCAGGGGTGAGCCTGTTGAATGCAGGGCCGTGTCCCGCGAGGCGGGATTCGGCCCGGCCTGAACGTCGCCCGCTGGCGATCATCGCCGGTTTCTTTGGCCTCTGCTGCGCGCTCACGCTTTCGGCCCGGGCGCAGACCACCGAACCGCTGCCGGTAGATATCCTGCAGGACACCAGCCAGGCGGCGGCCGGCTACATCTTCATCACCCCCACGGGGCCCGGCGGCCTGGTGCCGCTCCCCAACGCCATTCAAGGTCCGGAGATCCTGGACAGCCAGGGCCGCCCGGTCTGGTTCCTACCCCTGGCGGGCAACCAGATCGCTTCCGATTTCCGGATACAGACCTACCAGGGGCAGCAGGTCCTCACTTGGGCGCAGGGCCCCGGCTTTGAGTTGGAGCAACCGGGCCTGACCACCGACTACATCTGCGACAACACCTACACCGTGATCGCGACCGTCCAGGCGGGCAACGGCTACAACGCCGATGAGCACGAGTTCCAGCTCACCCCCGAGAACACGGCGCTGATCACCATCTACAACACCGTGCCTGCTGACCTATCATCCCTGGGGGGCCCGGCCAACGGATTGGTCCTGGAGGGCGTGGCCCAGGAGATCGATGTAGCCACCGGCAGCGTGGTCATGGAGTGGCACAGCCTGGGGCACGTGGCCCTCACGGAAAGCTACATGCCGGTCCCCACCTCCGCCAGCACGCCGTACGACTACTTTCACATCAACTCGGTGAAGCTGGATACGGACGGCAACCTGCTCATCTCCTCCCGCCACACCTCGACGGTGTTCAAGGTCAACCGCACCACGGGCGCGATCATCTGGCGGCTGGGGGGCAAATTGAGCGACTTCACCCTGGGCCCGGGCCTGCCGTTTGCCTACCAGCACGACGTGGAGGCGGTCGATTCGAGCACGCTAAGGATCTTCGACAACGAATCGGACGGTGTTCCGGTGCTGCCCGCTTCGCGAGTGATCTGGGTGAGCCACGACGACACCACAATGGCCGCGACCTTGCTCAGATCGGTCCAGCATCCGGACGGATTGTCGGTCCTCGCGGAGGGCAGCGGTCAGTCACTAGCCAATGGGGACACCTTTGTGGATTGGGGCATACTCGGGAGGTACTCCGAGTTCGACCCCGGCGGGAACCTGATCTTTGACGCGAGCCTGGCGGGCGGCTACAGCTCGTATCGCGGCTTTCGGCTCCCGTGGGTTGGAGCGCCGTCAACAAGCCCCTCGGTTGCAGCAAGGTTTAACGGCGACGGGACGGCGACGGTCGACGCAATTTGGAACGGGGCCACCGATGTTGCCACCTGGTCGGTCCTTGGCGGGGCCTCCCCCGGCACCCTGAGCCCTGTTGGCGGGGGCCCGTGGAGCGGGCTCGACACCGCGATGGTCGTGCCCGGGCAGATGCCCTATTATCAGGTGATCGCGCTTGACCCTGCGGGGGTCGCAATCGGTTCAAGCCCCGCAACGGGTGCCGCCCCGGCCCTTGGGGCGCAGCCGGCGTCCGCGACGATAGGCAATGGGGGCACGGTCGTCCTTAGCGTCTCCGCCATCGGCCCGGCTGTGACGTACCAATGGACCTTCAACGGCGTCTCCCTTTCCGACGGTGCCTCAGGCCCAGCCACATTATCGGGTTCGAACGGCCCAGTTCTGGTCATCAGTGGGGCGTCAGCTGCCAACGCCGGCAGCTATGCCTGCGTCGCCGCGGACTCCGGCGGCTCGGCGACGAGCGCCCCGGCGGTCCTCACGGTCAGCGGAACGCAGGATGTCGGCCGGCTGATCGACGTGTCGTGCCGTGCGCTGGCGGGTGCTGGCGCAAGCCAGCTGATTGAAGGATTTGTCGTGGGAGGCGAAGGCACCTCGGGCCTTGAGCCCGTGTTGGTGCGCGCCTCCGGCCCCGCGCTCGCTGCGCTCGGCGTAGCGGGAGTCCTTCCCGATCCCATTCTGACGCTCAACAGCGCGAACGGCGTGGTCGCGGCCAACAGCGGATGGGGTGGCAGCGCCCAGGTCTCCTCAGCGGCCACGCAGGTTGGGGCGTTCCCGTGGACATCCCCGACAAGCCTTGACTGCGCCCTTGTCGAGTCATTGCAGGGCGGTGCCTATAGCGCGCAGGTTGCAGGGGCAAAGGGCGACTCGGGAATTGCGCTCGCCGAGGTCTATGATGCGACGCCGAGCGGCACGTATGCCTTGGCCTCTCCACGGATCATCAACGTCTCCGCACGGGTTCAAGTCGGCACCGGCGCAGCTGCGCCGATAGCGGGCTTTGTGATCGGAGGGAGCACGTCCGAGACGGTGCTTATTCGAGCGTCGGGCCCGGCGCTGGCGCAGTTTGGCATCTCCGGAGCGCTCCCTGACCCCGTACTCCAGCTCAACAACGGATCCGGAGTGATAGCTGCGAACACCGGCTGGGGCGGCGATTCGCAGATCGCCGTCGCGGCTGCCTCCGCCGGGGCTTTTTCCTGGGGCATTGCCGCGACTCCCGATTCCAGCATCCTCGTCACGTTGCCGCCTGGGGCCTACACAGCCCAGGTTTCAGGTGCGAGCGGGGACACGGGCCTCGCCCTCATCGAGGTCTACGCGGTGCCCTAGGCGGGGCAGACTCCTTGGGCTTGGCTTGTCCCCCGGGGGGACTGCAGAACGAGGGAGACGGGCGCCCAAGCCTGTGGCGCCAGCCTCCGACGCCGGAAACCCCGGGCTTAGGCCCGCGCTCAGGAACCCGCCGATATTGCGACACCGGTTCCGGTGAGCCCACCAGCCGGCAGCTCCACGGCATGGTCTGCGCCGTCTATCCTTACGTTCAGCCTCCTCAGCTTTTGGGTCGGATCCACGACAAGGGCTCCCTTCGCGCCAGCCAGGACCAGGCAGGGTTCGTCGGCTGCTATCCGCCGGCCATCCGGGAGCAGGACCTCGCCTGCTGACCAGAACACGATCCCGACGTTTGCGCCGGGCAGAAGGACCGCTTGGCATATCGCCGAGTTCTCGATCACTATGGCCTTTTCGGTGGATGCCACCGGCGTGACCTCGAAGGCGTAATGCGCCGACACGGGGCTTCGGCCGTGGTCGAGCCAAAGCTTGAACACCTCCTTGGTGACGTCCTCCTTCGGCGAATCGGGATTGTCGAATACCCGGTGCCAGTTACCGGTCACGGGGCCCGTTTCCAGGTTGAGCGACCCGTCGTCGAGAAGCGAGTAGCGCCAGCCGTCGTGCTCGACAGTCTTCGCTCCCCTGAGCGAGTGGCTCCCGGGCCCGAGGCTCCTCGTGTCCCGCCCCGAGAACACCTGGACCGGGCCGCGAAGCAGGCACTGGTTGAGCGTGGTTGCTATCGCGGCGGGCGCCGTGCCCGAGATGCCGGCTCCGAGACAGACCACCGTGTCCCCTGAGAGGAACCAGGCCTTCTTTGCCCTCACGGACTCGCGGCGGTAGTCGAGCGCGCAGCAGCAGTCAGCGCCGTCCGAGACCCCGCCCACGAAGTCGCTGTCCACTGACGATGTCTTGAAGGACGGCGGCTCGACCAGGGTGCAGGTCACCCCGGGCAGCATGCGCCAGTCCCACACGGGGAAGATGTCCTGGTATTCGCCGCCGTCCCGGTAGAGGTAGAGGGCGCCGTCGCCCAGGTGGAAGCCCGAGAGGTCCTCGCTGTTCACGAGCTCGGCGCCTATGACGCGCCTCGACGAGAGCTTCAGGGTCGCCGCGAAGCCGGGCCTGCGGTGAACCATGTAGTCTGAGCGCCAGAAGTACCTGTTGCCGACGAGGTCGTTCTCGGCCCTGGGGTCGTTTCGGGCGACAAACGCACGGTAGGCCAGGGCCTGCGAGGGGTCGAAGCTGGCGGCCTGCTCCATGACGAGGGCGATGGCCGCCGCCTTCTCGCGGGGGGAATGGGGCATCAGCTGCCGGCCGCACGCGCTTATGTCCATCGCGCCCCGCCACGACACCCAGTTCTGCCCGTCGAGGAGGTACCGCCTGAATGTGGAAAGCCGCTCACCCGGGAGCTGCCACGGCGTGTCCCGGAGGATCCTGCCCCAGCGCGCCGTCTCGACCGCGAAAGCCAGGCCGTAGTTGCCGAACTGCTGCTGTGGCCCGTGCTGGTGGAAACTGAAGTCAGGCTGGATTCCCTCGTCGGTCGTGACGCGAACCTCGCCCCAGATGGCGTCCGACGCGGCGGCTATGATTGACGGGTCGCCCTTCAGCAGCCCGAGCATCAGCGTGTTCCCCGCTAGCCAGACCCTGTTCTGGCCGGTCCGGCCGATCGGGTAACGCGACAGCGAGGTGCCCGTCGCATAGGCGAACTCCGCCGGCACGAGCTCCCCGCCGAGGAGGAGCGAGGCCGTGCCGATGACCTTCGGCATCCCAATCTCGTTGTACCACCAGTTCGTGCACTGGAAGTCGTGCGCCGCCCAAAAGGCGTATGCCCGGTGCACCGAAGCCGTCAGCTCCGTCCTGTCGTGAAGGGCGGTGGCCGGCCCGAGTGCCGACCGGATCATCGCCTCTATGCGGGCCCAGTGGGTTGCCGGAGCCCATCCGGAGCGCGCCTGCGACGCGTAGTCGATGTCGGCCCACGATCCGTCGGCCAGGAGGGACCTTGCGAACGCGAGCGAGCGCGAGGGATCCGGCACCGGCGCATTGGAATCGCGGGCCTCGGACCCGAGCTCCCCGCCGAGGTAGAAGTCGCGGAACTGGGCGACCGCGCGCCGGATCTCGGGGGACGGGGGCGGCCTGTCCGACGCGAGGCCTCCGGTGGCGCAGGCGAGAAAGAGGGCCGCGGCGGCGGGCCGGATCCTTAGGGGTCGCATGCGTGCGATTGTTGCGCGGGCCCTTCGACAAACAACATCGGAATGCTGGCTTGGCGGGCACAGGGGCGCGAAACCGGGCCTCTCCGGTGTCGGTCGTTCCCGAAGAAGCGCCAAATTCACTTGCATGGGTCGCCAATGGAGTTAAGTCCACCTCACCGTTTCGCTAGGAGGAAATGGCAACCCCATGAGCGCTATCCCGGACCCCTTTCGCGAGCAACGGCTCAGGACCGGTGCGCTCGAATGCGAATTCCAGGGCGAGAGCGTGCCGATGATCCTCCGCCATGAGGACGTGCGCAAGGCGGCCAAGGACTGGCGGACGTTCAGCTCGGACGCCCCGTTCCGCGTTCCCATCCCCTCGGAGGAGGACGTGAGGACGATGCGCCAGCTGCCGATCGAGACGGACCCGCCCGAGCACACCGACTACCGCGAGATCGTCGAGCCGATCTTCCGAAGGGCCAAGGACCCGGCCGTCATCGCGCGGGTGGAGGCGCTGGTAGACGAGCTTCTCACGGAAGCGATGGGCCGGGAATCGGTCGAGGTGGTCCGCGAGTTCGCGCTGCCGCTCCAGTCCCGGGCGCTCACCTACCTGCTCAACGTTCCCGAGGCCGAGGCGAAGCTCTGGATCGGCTGGGGAACCCACGTCTTCCGCGACGGCGGGTCCGGGCAGCGCAAGGGCGCGGCGCTTGAGGCGTACCTGAACCAGCAGTTTGACCGCGCCGCGGCGAACCCGGGTGAGGATTTCTTCAGCACCCTGACCAAGGCGACCTTCCGCGGGAGGGCCCTGAGCCGCGAGGAGATGATGGGCTACGCCAACCTGGCCTTCGCAGGCGGCCGCGACACGATCATCCACACCGTGTCCTGCGTGGTGGCCTACCTCGGGCAGCATCCCGACGCGCTTGAGTTCATGAGGCGGGACCCGGCGCGCATTGTCCATGCGGGCGAGGAGTTCTTCCGCGTGATCTCGCCGCTCACTCACATCGGGCGGGTGTGCCCGGTGGAGACGGAGGTCCACGGGTCGGTCGTCAAGGCCGGGGGCAGGGTGTCCCTATGCTGGGCTTCGGCCAACCAGGACGATTCGGCGTTCGACTCTCCCGGGGAGGTGCGCCTCGACCGGAAGCCGAATCCCCACCTGGCCTTCGGCTTCGGGGCGCATGTGTGCATCGGCGCCCCCCATGCGAGGCTGATCCTTCGCACGCTGCTGCAGAGGCTGGCGGAGAGGGTGGCTAGCGTGACCGTGCTCGACGCAAAGGAGCGCGTCGAGGTCGAGGCGCGCTACCAGCGCGCGTCCGGCTACGAGCACCTGAGGGTCGGGCTGGTTCCTCGCTGAAGGCATTCGGTCCCCGGCGGGCGTGATGCCCCGCGGGCGGGCACGCACGAATCCCCGGCAGAGGGCTGCGGCAAGAAGCTTGGCAAAGCCCTGACGGCGCTCAATTTTCCCTGCGGATGTCCGCCAGCTCCGAGCTACCGCTTTTCCACGTCGTAGGTTTTTCCGGCCACCGGCAGCTGGAAAACAGCGCTGCCGTCGCCGCCGCCCTGAAGCTGGCCCTGGAATCGCTGTGCCGGGAGACCAAGGGCGAGTGGGTTGCGCTCTCGTCGGTCGCAATGGGGGGCGACCAGCTCTTCGTGGCCCAGGCCCGCGCGCTCGGCCTGTCGTGGTATGCCATCCTGCCTCTGCCCCGGGCGGAGTTCGAGCGCGACTTTTCAGAGGACGAGTGGCGCGCGGTGGAAGGCATCCTCGAGCAGGCGGAGAACTCCCGCGTCATTACTGAGAACGGCTCGCGCGAAGACGCCTACCTCGATTGCGGCATGGAAACCGTCAACGGCTCGGACGTGCTCCTCGCGGTGTGGGACGGCATTGCGGCCCGCGGCAAGGGGGGGACAGCGGATGTGATCGATTACGCCAAGTCGATCGGCAAGCCGCTCGTGATCATCGACGCCGCGACCTGCGAGATCCGCAGGGAGAACTGGCAGAGTCTCGAGCGCGACGACGCGGGCCTCGCCAACCTGAACCGCCTGCCAGACTCTGGGAAGGCCGTCGGGGCGAACCCGTTCAAGGCGCCCGACGCCATCTTCAACTTCCAGCTGAAATGCGACCTCGCCGCGAGCCGCGGCGCCCCCCAGTTCCGCCGGCTGATCGTCTCCACGGTGCTCCTGCACGTCGCGGCGACCGTCATCGCAACGGCAGCCCTCGCATTCGGCTTGCATTACATTGTCGTTCCGTGGGCGAAGCTGGCTTGCCTCGGGGGCGCCCTGGGGGTGGCGGTCGTGCTGCGGCGCCACGCCCATTCCCATGACAGCTGGGTGCGCTGCCGGCTTGCCGCCGAGTTCTGCCGCTCGGCCCTGGCCACGTGGGGGCTGCCGCGCGCCGCACCCCTCTTCGACGAGCTGGATCTGCCGGGCGTCCGCGCCCTGACGCGCTCGCTGCACGTCCTTCACAGCCGCTCCTCCGCCCTGCGTCAGGTCTCGATGGCAGAGTTCAAGGGCGTGTACCTTGGGAGGCGCATCGACGACCAGCTCGCCTATTATCGGCGCCAGGAGGGCCGCGCGCTTCCGTTGTTCAGGAGGCTGAAGCTCGGATTCTGGGTCGCCACCCTGCTGGCCATCATCTCGACCGCGGCGTATGCGGTCGCGCACACGCTGCACGCCGAGGTCCCGGATTGGACCCGCGACACGTTTTTCTATTTTCTTCCGATCACGCTGCCCGTCGTCGCGGCGTCCCTGATCTCGCTTATCTCCATCAACGACCTGCAGAGGCGCGTGGCGCGCTACCGCGAGATGTGCGCGATGCTCGACGACAGCCGCAGGCAGATAGAATTCTGCCAGACATGGAACAGCCTGGAGCGCCTGGTGCTGAAGACCGAGCGGGCGCTTCTCCAGGAGGTGCTGGAGTGGCACTCGATCACGAGCTTCTCCGAGTCGCACTGAGCCGGCGGGCGTCAGTAGTCGAAGAGGCGCGAGCCTGAGACCACCCAGCTGCCTGATGGCGATCGCCTCAGCCTGACCTCCCACCCATGTCCCCTGAGTCCCGGATCGTCGGACAGGTAGACCGTAAGCGAGTCCGCGCCGTCGATCCTGATGGACCGTATCCTGTGGGGAAGGTCCGCGCCCGCTGCGGGCTGCGAAAGCCGGTAGCTCTCGACCGTGGATGAGACCTCCGAAAACCTCCAGTCGAGCGACGACGCGCAGCCGGCCAGGAGTGCGCCTGCAAGGATGGCTGCCGCGGGCCTGTTCATGATTTCCGGTCGACCGGCGGCCCGATCAGGGGGCCGGCGCGAGCGCGTAGTGGTGCGCCGCCGGCACGGCCGACCGCGACCGCGCGGCCTGCTCGGACTCCTCTCGCGCCGCGAGCGCCGCGGCAGCGGCCGAAAGCTCCGGGCCGCCGGGGGACGCTGCCATCAGTTCGCGTCTCACCTTCTGCTCCTGGTGCCCGCTATCCGCTCCCCAGAGGACGCGGTAGGCCTGCCGGCGCATCGGGGTGTTGAGGAGGGCCAGGTTGACGCCGCCGGCGAGCTCCGACTCGGTGAAGTCGCCGACGCTGTAGTCGTCAATCTGGAGGTGATAGCGGCCTGGCCTGAGCCCTGTCACGACCAGGGGCTCGGAATCCAGCGAGTCGAGGCGCGCCAGGGCGAGCTGTGCGAGCTGCGTGTCTCCGTCGTCATACTTCACGGGAAGCGGCAGCGAGCCGTCGAGTTCGCTCCAGGCGACCTTTCCGTCGCCCGTCGTAAGGTCGGAGACCGTCGCGTTCTCTGCCGCAACCACGGCCCCGGAGGCGCCGTCGATCTCGACCCGGGCCACGAGTGCCGGCGCATTCCAGGCGCGCAGGAGGGTGGCGCCCATGACCATGTGGCCGGAGGAGCCGGGGTGCACCCTGTCGTTGAGGATCAGGTTTGCGAGGACTCGGTCCTCGACAAGGACCTTCCTGATCCCCTCGTCGACCGCCGTGCCGAAATCAACGACCGGCACATGCTGCTCCAGCCCGATCGAGGCGACGCAGTCGCCGAGCTGGCGCAGTGTTTCGTCATAGCCCGGACTGAAGTCGGGCGGGCGCGAGATGTCGTCATACGGGGACGAGCGGATGAGGTAGAGCCTGACGCCGGGCAGCGCCTCCTTTAGGCGGGACACGATCGACCGGTATCCGCTGACGAACGCGTCCCGGGTGGCCGTGTCCAACAGCCGGTAGCGCCCGTCATTCATCCCAAGCATGATCGTGACCACGGTCGGCTTCAGGCTGATCACGTCCCTCTCAAGGCGGACGCCGATGTCGCCGAGCCCGCCGCCATTCACCGTGTCACCGCCCACGCCGGCGTTGTAAAACCGCAGGCTCCAACGGGGGTAGCGGCTGCGGCAGTACTCCTCGACGAAGCGGGCGTAGCCGCCGTCCGACGTGATGCTGTCGCCGTAGAACACGACGCGGTCGCCGTCGTGCAGGGCGAAGGCCGGGGGCGGGTCTGCGGCAGCCGCGGCGAGGCCGCCGAGGAGCGCCGTCAGGGTCAGGAGCGCGATTCGGCCGTTGAGGGTGGGGGGCGTTGGGTTTTTGTTCATTGGAAAAAGGGAGGAAACCGAGGGGTGCAGGTGTGGCACCGGGTCAGCGCGGGCCGTCCGTCCCGAGCGACTCTGAGAAGTGGTAGGTTCCGGAGCCGACCGAGACCATCGTGCTCTGCCCGTCGAAGGCCACCGACTGGACGCCGGCCGCGGCCGCCGGCGGCCTTCCGCCCTCCCTTAGCGACCCCGGGGAGCCCTTGGGAAGGTACACCGCGGCGGACGTGTTCGGGGGCACCGTCGCATCGAGCTCGAATGTATCGCCCTTGCGGCGCCAGGCGACCTCGATGCGGCCCTGCAGCGAGTCATAATGCCCCCGGGCCCAGGTCAGGGTGGGGCGGTCCAGGGGGCCGGGCCGGATGCAGAATCTCCGGAAGCCGCCGCCGCCCGGGGCGGGCTCGATTCCCAGAACGCCGTTAATGAACCAGGCACCGGCGTAGAGGTACGAGCTGTGCAGCAGCGAGTCGTGGCCGTCCCAGGACTCGCCGAAGGTTGTCTCCCCGCGCTTGAGGAGGTCGCCCCAGCCCGGGTAGTCGGGCTGGTCCACCATCGCGAACAGCAGGTCGCTGCGGTGCGCTTCGATCAGGGTCTTGAAGAGCAGGGCGCCCCCGGTGATGCCGGCGTCGATGTGGCCTCTGCGGGTGACGAGGATCTCGCTTTCAAGGCGCCTCCAGACGCCGGGGAGCGCCCCGGGCGGGGGCACCCCGGCCAGGAGTGCGATGGCCAGGTAGGCCTCGCGCCCGTCCACGTAGCTGCAGGCTGGGGCGTCAAAGAACTCCCGGTTGACGGCTTGGCGGACGGCGTCGGCGCGCCGCTCCCAGGCCACGGCCTGCCCCTCCTTCCCCAGCAGGCGCGCGATCTGCGAGGCTGCCGAGAGATTGTAGATCCAATAGCAGTTGTTGAAGAAGAGCGTCTCGCGGGAGTCGTTGTTCATTCCTGTGGCGCCCGGCCAGAGCCAGTCCCCAAGAAAGTCCCACTCCCCTCCCCAGCGGCGCAGCAGGTCGCCGCTCGCCTTGGTCTCGAGGAAGGCGAGCCAGCGCTGGATCGTGCCGAAACTCTGGTCCAGGATCTGCAGGTCGCCCGTGTGGCCGTAGAGCTCCCATGGCAGGTGGACGCAGTAGCCGCTCCAGACGGGCCCGCCGCCGCCCCAGTAGGTCGGAGCCGTGTAGGGAAGGTCGCCGGCGTCTCGCTCCCCGGGCCCGGTCCAGCCGGAAATTGTCCCGGCGCCAGCCTTCCTGCCGGTGCTCTGGACGTCGCGCCAGTCCTCGGCCCACTTGGTGTAGAATGCCTCGGTGCGGAAGTTCATGAGCGCCGTCGCGGTCGTCGCGTGGGCGTCCCCGCCGTAGCCCATCCTCTCCCGGTGGGGGCAGTCGACCATGTAGCCCCCCAGGCTGAGGTTCTCGATGGTCCAGAGCGTTGTGGCATAGATTCTGTTGAGGAGCGCGTCGGAGCATTCGAAGGCCGAGGCCCGGGCGTAGCCGCTGCGCACGAGCCAGCCACGGATGTCGCCGAGGGCGGGAGGCGCCCGAAGCCCGCGGACGGTGATCCAGCGCCCGACGCCGTAGTTGAACCGGTTGCGGAAGATGCCGCTCCCTGAGGGTCCGATCACATAGGCGCTGCGGATCCGGTGTGTCACCGGCGTCTCCGCGCGTTCCGAGAACTCGAGGTCGATCCGGTCTCCCGGCCTGCCCGAGACCCGGAACTCGACCCAGCCGGCGAAATTCCTGCCCATGTCGAAGCGATAGGTTCCCTGCGCCGCCTCGGCGACGGCCACGGCTGGGACCTCCGTCAGGATGCGGTTCGGCTCGGACCGCTCCGCGGACACCTTGAGCGCTGGCGCGAAGACGACGGCGGGTCTCCAATCGGCGAGGCTCAATCCGGGCGCCGCCCAGCCCGGGATCTCCCGATTGGCGTCATAGAGCTCCCCCCCGTAGTTCATGAACGTCCAGGCACCCAGCAGTTGGCTGGGGCTCGGATGGCTTCTCCAGCTGGCGTCGGTCCCGAGGCGCTGGACGGAGCCGTCCGGCAGGGCGATGTCGAACTGTGCCAGCACGATCGGCGCCCTGGGCTTGTCCGCCGTGTGAAAGGCGTTGCTCAGGGACCATCCGGTCCCGAGCCAGAGGCCGATCGTGTTGTCGCCCTCGTGAAGGTAGCCGGCTATCTCGTACGTGACATAGCGCGCGCGCTGGCTGTTGTCGGTCACGCTTGGCATCAGGACGGAGTCCCCCACCTTCCTGCCGTTGACGTAGAGCTCATGGAAGCCGACCGACGCCACGTACGCGACCGCCCGGGTCGGTCGGCCGGAAAGCTTAAGGTCGCGGCGGAACCAGGGGTCCGCCAGCTGGTTCTCCCTGGCGCCCTCGGGATTGCTCTCGCCGGTGCCTATCCAACGGGCCGACCAGTCCCCCGCGGAGAGGGGGCCCGTGCTCCAGCGGGCCGGCGCGCTCCAGTCGGACCAGGCGTTGTCCTGGTCGCGAGCCCTGACCGACCACACGCAGGCCTGGCCCGGGGCAAGCGGCGCCCCCGCATAGACGATCTGGCTTGTCTGGGCCGATGCGACCTCTCCCGAGTCCCAGAGGAGGGCCACCGGCGCGCCCGAGGGATCGGCGGCCTGGACGCGGACCTGGTAGGCCTTCTGGAGCAGGCCGCGATCCCCGGGGTCCTTTGCCTCAAGAGTCCAGCTGAGGCGCGGCCTGGGCGTGCCGAGGCCTGACGGGTCGACCAGGTACTCGGTCCTGGCGTCCGCAGGGGTGAAGCGCGCCGTGCTGCAGCCGCCGAGAGCGAGGAGGAGCAGGGGGAGCAGCGGGCGCGCGAGGGCTTTCATGCGGTGGCGGTGGAATGGTGGCTGGTGGAGACGCCCGCTGCGGCGCGCATTGCCTCTGCGGCTGCCCGGGTCAGTCCTCCCACGCGGCCTTGAAGTGATAGTCGCCGGACGTGAGCTCGCAGGCTACCGCCTTGCCGTCCGCGTGGACGCGCGAGACGCCGTCGGCGGACTCAAGCAGCGCCCCGTCCTCGGTGACGCGGGCCCCTGCAGGGATGGGCAGCCGGGCGCTCGCCGTGGTGTTTGGCGGGACGACGACGTCCCACTCGAATGTGCCCTTTCCGGAGCGCCAGTCGCTCACGATCTGGCCGAAAGGCGAGAGGTGCGTGCCGCGCGCCGAAGTGAGGAAGCCGCCCGGCTGCGGCTGCAGCAGGATGTGCTTGTAGCCGGGCTGCGACGGGTCGATGTCGATGCCGGCCACCACCTCGTAGAGCCAGTCGCCGACGGCCCCGTAGGCATAGTGGTTGAACGAGTTCATCCCCTTGTCCTCGAAGCCCTTGTCCCTGGTCCAGCCGTCCCAGCGCTCCCAGATCGTTGTCGCGCCCTGCGTGACGGGATAGAGCCACGACGGCCAGCTCTCCTGCAGGAGCAGCGCGTAGGCCACGTCCAGCCGGCCCTCGCGGGAGAGGACGTGGAGCAGGTAGGGCGTGCCCACGAAGCCGGTGCTCAGCCTGTTGCCGCGACTCCGGATGTCGCGCACGAGCTCGTCCGCCAGCCTCGGGCGCAGCTGGGCGGGCACGAGGTCAAAGTTCAGGGCCAGGACGTAGCCCGTCTGCGTGGCGCCCGCCATGAGGCCGTCCGCGGTCAAAAAGCGCCGCTGAAAGGCCTGCGTGACGCGCGCGGCGAGGGCCTCGTAGGGCCCGGCCACCTGGGGCTGGCCGATGGCGCGCGCCATGGACGCGAGGAGACGCGCATCGTAGACGTAGAATGCGGTTGCGATGAGGTCCTTGGGGGTCCCGCCGTCGATCCGCCCGCTTCCGTCGAGAGCCAGCCAGTCTCCGAAGCCGCCCCACCTCCCCAGCGACGGATGCAGACGGATGCCGTCCAGACTCTGGGTGGCGAGGTAGTCAACGTACCGGCGCAGCTCCTCGAAGTGCCGGGCGAGCAGCGTCCGGTCCCCGTAGCACTCGTAGACCGTCCAGGGGCAGATGATCGCCGCGTCAGCCCAGCCCGGACCGCCGTCGCCCGGAGAGGGTTCGATCGCGGGGATGAACGCGGGCTCGGAGCCGTCGGCGGCCTGGGCGTCCGCGATGTCGCGCTGCCACTTGCTGAAGAAAGGGCCGACGTCGCGGTTCCACGCGCCCGTTCGGATGAAGGCCTGCGCGTCGCCCGTCCAGCCGAGGCGCTCATCGCGCTGCGGGCAGTCGGTCGGCACCTCGAGGTAGTTGGCCCTCTGGCTCCACTGGATGTTGTGCTGGAGCTGGTTGATGAGCGGATTGCTGCAGGCAAAGTCGCCGGAGGCCGGCAGGTCGGTGTGCAGCACGTGCGCCACGAGGTCTCCCTGCCCGGGGGCGTCGTCCCCGGGCAGGCCGCTCAGCTCGGCATAGCGAAACCCGTGGAAGGTGAATTTCGGGGTCCAGCTCTCGCCGGCGGGATCGCCCTTGCAGGTGTAGAAGTCCGTGGCCCGGGCCGATCTCAGGTTCTCGACATAGAGGCCGCCCGATGAATCGAGCATCTCCCCGTAGCGCAGCTTGATCGTCGTGCCGGCCGGGGCATGGACGCGCAGGGTGACCACTCCCACGAGGTTCTGGCCGAAGTCGTAGATGAAGCGGTGCCCGCCCGCCTTCCGCGGCCCGCCCAGGGGCGGGACCTCCTCGTGCGAGGTGACCGGCGCGTCAAGCACGGGCGACAGCTCGATGCCCGGATCGGGGAAGACGACCGCGGGCCCCCACCGGCCGTCGCCCTGTCCCGGCCTCTGCCAGTCGGCGAGCTCCTGGCGCGCGTCGTAGCTTTCGCCCATGAGGAGGTCGTCCTCCAGGATGGGCCCCGCGGCGACCTGCCAGTCGCCCCCGCTTGAAACCACCGTGTGGCTCCCGTCCGCGAGCGTCACCTCAAGCTGCGCCAGCAGTTTCGGGCGGTCGCCGTAGACCTCGCGGTCCCTGTAGGCCACGTGCCCGCAGTACCAGCCGTCGCCGAGGATTGCGCCGATGACATTGTCGCCTGCCGCCAGCAGGTCGGTGACGTCGTAGTCCTGGTACTGGACCCGCCGGTGGTAATCGGTCCATCCGGGCGTGAAATGCCCGTTGCCGACCCGCTTGCCGTTCACATAGGCCTCGTAGAGGCCGAGTGCGCTGACGTAGAGCCTGGCGCTGACGGGCTTCTGACCCAGGTTGAAGCCGCGCCTCAGGTATGGCGCCGCGGCGGCGGTTTGGCCCGCGCCGTGCCAGGGGGGGCCGATCCAGCGGGCCGTCCAGTCCCTGCGCTCGAGGAGTCCCGCCTCCCAGTACGCCGCTCCTGCGGGGGATGTGGCGGGCTGCCCGCGCTCGTCCCAGACCGTGACCTGCCAGTAGGCCCTCTGCCGGGACGCAAGCCTTGCCCCTGCGTAGGGGATCTGGCTGCTGGCGTCGCTTGCCACCCGGCCGCTGTCCCAAAGGTCTGCGGGACCCCCGGGCCGTGTCGAGACGCGGATCTCATAGGCGGATTGCGCGGTGCCGTGGCGGCCCAGGACGGGGGAGAGCTGCCAGCCGAGGCGGGGGGCCGTGTCGTTCACCCCCAGCGGGTTGACCAGGTAGTTGACGACGAGAAGTACGGGCAGCGTCAGTTGGGCCATCGCCGTGCGGGGCTTCTGGGTTCAGCGGTTGCCTGGATGCGCGTCACTGGGGCGTGGCGCCGGCCCTCCCCGGGGCGGGGGCCGGGGCGTGCTCGGCGATGGGAGCGGCGGCGGGCTCCGCAGTGAACAGTCCCTGCTCGCGCAGCCACTGCTCGAGGAGAGCCGGCCAGGCGTCCAGCGCCGGGTCGCCCGATCCAAGGCCTGAGCCGTGGTTGCCATGGCGGAAGACGTGGAGCTCAGCCGGCACGCCGGCCGCGTGCAGGGCGCTGTAGAAGCCCACGCTCGCCTCGACGGGCACGACGCCGTCGTCTGACGTGTGAAAGATGAAGGAAGGCGGAGTCTGCGCCGTGACGAGCGCCGTCGGATCGTAACGCGCCTCGAATTCCTGGTGCCTCTCCTGCGGGAGCTTCATCAGCGTCTGGTAGGAGGGTATGAACCCGGGCCTGCCGGGGCGCATGGCGTCGATCCACGGATAGCCGAGCACAAGGAAATCGGGCCGGCTGCCCATGCGCTCCACCGGATCGGCGGCGCCGGGCTTGCCGCCGTCGAATAGCGTTCCCGCCATGGCAGCCAGGTGCCCGCCGGCGGAGAACCCGGCCATTCCGATCCGGCTCTGGGATACCAGGTAGCGAGCGGCGTCGGAGCGCACCAGCCGAATCGCGCGCTGGGCGTCGACGAGGGGCACCGGATAAAGGTAGCGCGGGCCGAGCCGGTACTTGAGCACGAAGGCCGCCACGCCGCGCGCCGCGAACCAGTCGGCGACCTCACGTCCCTCAAGATCGCTCGCGAGGCCCAGGTAGGCCCCGCCTGGCGCGACGATCACGGCCGTGCCGTTGCCCTTCCCGCGCCTGGGGAGAAACGTGGTCAGGGTCGGGATGTCCGAGTCGGCGCTCCCCAGGGCGCCGGGTGCTGCGCCGTCCCAGAGGCGCACGGTCGCAATTCCAAGGCCGGGATCGGGGACGGTCGACTGGGGCTGCCGGGCCCCTGTGGGCGCCGGCAGAGAAGCCCACAGGGCCGCCAGGCCGAGGATGGCGATCGGGGCGGTCAGGGAGAATGGTTTGTCGTTCATGGAGTCGGTGCCGCGCTCTGCCCCGGGGCTCGTTGCTCTGGGGGGGTGGGGCGGCGCTTGTGCTTCGAGGGTTGGGGAGGCGCGATAGGGGTTCAGGGTCCGCGGCGCGGCCGGCGCGTCCGCCGGGCGCCCGGGCAATCCGTGGCGGAAGCCGGACACTACACGGTCTTGGATTTGCGCTGCAATCTTTTCGCCGCGCCGGCGGGGCCGCGCGGGCAAACGCCCCGGGCGGAGGCTCGTTCCGCCCCTGACGGGCGACACTTGGCCACAAAACATTTTCCTCGCCTGCCCGTCCCCGCCATCGTGGGGCGGATGAATCCCAAGGGCGCGCCGAATCAGCTGGTCCTGCGCGTTCTCGTTTTGGGGGCGTTCATGGAGTTTCTGGGCCACGGGGTCCTGGGCATGATCCGCGTCGCGGCCTGGGCGCGGTATTTCGGGGTCGTGGGCATCCGTCCGGACACGGCGTCGGCCCTGATGCCGCTCGTGGGCCTCTTCGACGTCTCGATGGCGCTTGCGGCCGTCATCTATCCCATGCGGGCCGCGATCCTCTACATGGCGGCCTGGGGCCTGTGGACGGCGCTCCTGCGGCCCCTGTCCGGGGAGTCGTTCTGGGAGGCGGTCGAGCGGGCCGGGAATTTCGGGGCCCTCTACGCCCTCTTCCTGCTGGCGAGGGGAGGCGGGTTGCGGTCCTGGCTCGGATTCGAGCCGGTTGGCGGGTTGGACGCCAGGCTCCGCTCCCGGGTTGGCTGGGTCCTGCGGACGACGACGGTACTGCTCCTCCTTGGTCACGGGATCCTGGGACTCGCCGTAAGGAAGCCGCTCTTCGTCCAGCAATACGCTGCGATCGGCATCCACGGCGCTTGGGCCGAGCCCTTGGTCGGCGGCTTCGAATGCGTGCTTGCCCTGGCCGTGCTCGCGCGGCCGGGCTCCGGGCTCCTGTACTTCGTCGTGGCGTGGAAGCTGGCGACCGAGGCGCTGTCGCCGGCCGCTGGCTCGACAATCTGGGTCTTTGTCGAGCACGGGGGCAGCTATGCGGCGCCCCTTGCCCTGGCGCTGCTCCAACGGCAGCCGGAGGCTGCCTCGGACGGCGCGCGAGGCGGCGCCGACCCGGGCATGGCGGATTCGGGACCCCTGGGAAGCCGAGGCCGCGCCTTCGCGACGGCGATCGCGGCCGAGAGTCCCTGCGACCGGAGCTAGCTCCTGGCCGTGGTGCTCGCCAGCTCGTAGCTGATCTTGCCCTCGATTATTTCTCGGAGCGCCGTATCCTCCGCCGAAAGCTTTTCAAGCGATTCGACCAGTGGGCGGTTGCCGCGCCTTAACTGCTTCACACGGCGGGAGACTACATTTACCAGGATGTTCGGATCATCTATCGTCTTCAGGGCTTCCTTGATGTAATCATCTCTCATGGAAGGGCCATTTTAGGAGTGCGCGCGCCAAAACACGACCCATATCGGGAATCCCGGCCCCGAACACGGTCAACCGCCGCGCAGGACATGCGGTTAGAACAAATTAAACTTCCGCAGGGCACCCGCGGTCGAGGGCCGCCGACAACGCCCCGGGCGTGCACGCCATCGCGCCAGCCTCCGTCGGGCTCAGTTCTCGAGCAGGCGGTAGCCGATCCCCGACTCCGTCCGCAGGTGGCGGGGCTTGTGCGGCTCGGCCTCGAGCTTCTGGCGGATGTGGGTCATGTGCACGCGCAGGTAGTGCGTGTTCTCCTCGGCCTTGGGCCCCCACAGCTCCCGGAGCATCTGGCCGTGGGTCACCACCTTGCCCCGGTGGATCACCAGCATGCGCAGCATGGCGTACTCCTTGGCGGTCAGGCGGACCTCCACGCCCGAGCGGCGCACGACGCGCGCCGCCAGATCCATCTCGATCTCCCCGAACTTCACGACCGAGGGCTCATCCTCGTCGGTGACCCGCCTCAGGATGGCGCGCAGGCGGGCCGTGAGTTCCGCCGAGCCGAACGGCTTCGTCAGGTAGTCGTCGGCCCCGGCGTCCAGGGCCGCGACCTTGTCGCCTTCGGCCGCAAGGACCGTCAGCACGAGAACGGGAACCTTGGACCATTCGCGCAGCTGCTTCAGGGCCTCCAGTCCGCCGAGATCGGGCAATCCCAGGTCGAGGATGATCGCGTCGGGCTGGCACCGGGCGGCCTCCTCGAGCCCGATCCTGCCGGTGTCGGCCTCGAGGACGCCGATGCCCGCCGCCTCGAGCGTGATCCTGAGCAGGCGGCGAATCTGCACTTCGTCGTCAATTACTAGAACCGTCAGTTTTGCGGGGCTCATAGTCATTCGGCGGGCACGTCGCCATGCTCCTTGAAGGGCAGGTACACGGTCAGGACGGCGCCGCCCCCGGGGTTCTCGCCCGCGACGACGTCGCCACCCTGGGCCGTGACGAAGCCGCGGATTATCGAGAGGCCCAGCCCGAGCCCTCCCGCCTTCGCAGCGTCGCCGCGCTGGAATTTCTGGAATAGTCGCTCGCGCATCGCTGCCGGCAGCCCTGGCCCGCGGTCCGCCACGGTGAAGAAGATCCGTGACCTCGCGCGGTCGACGCCGGCAGTCAGGAAGATGTCCGTTCCCGGCGGCGTATGCAATGCCGAGTTGAGCAGCAGGTTAGCGATCACCTGCTCCATGAGCGCGGCGTCCGCGCGGAAGAGCGGAAGGTCCTTCGGTATGTCGACCTCAAAGGGGTGCCCGGCGAGCGACTCGGCCACGCCCTCGACCGCGGCGTTGACGAGGTCGTGCCCGTCGCACCAGTCGAGGTGCGGCCTCAGCGCGCCCGACTCGAGGCGCGTCTGGTC
>CAZNNO010000051.1:0-27422 GCA_964574435.1 uncultured Opitutaceae bacterium | reverse complement strand
TCCGCACGAACCTAGCCGCGCCCACCCGCCCGAATCAATCCCGCCGTGGGTGCGGCAGCTGGCAGTTGCCTTGGAGCCGGCGGTTGGATCAACTCTGGGGATCATCGCATCATTACAGAGGGCGTTCTTCGGGGCGGCGCCGGCTCTCGCGGCCGCGGCGCTCGGCCTCGCCTTTGCCGCGCCGGCTCCCGGCGCCGGGCTGGCGGAGCGGGTCGTGATCGTGGCGAACAGCGACGCGCCGGATTCCGTGGCGATCGCACGGCATTATGCGCAGGTGCGCGGGGTGCCCGCCGCGAACCTCTTCGCCCTCAGGATGCCCGTGGCCGAGACGATCTCGTGGAGGGAGTTCGTGAATGCGATCTGGCAGCCCCTGGAGGAGCAGCTCGTGCAGAAGGGATGGATTGACGCCATTCCCATGGACATATTCGACGACGTCGGCCGGCGGAAATACGCGGTCTCCGGCCACAGGATTGCGGCGCTCGTCGTCTGCCGGGGAGTGCCGCTTCGGATAGCGAACGACCCCTCGCTGTTCAAGGAGGTGGGGGCGTTTACCGCTCATGCGCAGTTCCGCACCAACCAGGGGGCCGTAGACTCGGAGCTGAGCCTCCTCGCGCAGACCGACTACCCGATCAACGCCGCGGTTCCCAATCCACTCTTCGACATCGACGATCCGGGTGACGCCCTGCTCTCCCAGGTCGTCAAGGTCTCGAGGCTGGACGGCCCCGCGGCGGCCGACGCGATGCACCTTGTGGACCTCGCCGTGCAGGCGGAGCAGGGCGGGCTGCTCGGGCGCGCGTACGTGGACATTGCCGGGCCGAGCGAGGACGGGAACCGCTGGCTTGAGGCCACGGCGTCCGAGCTGGCCGGGCTGGGCTTCGACACCACGGTCGGCCGCGGCCCCGGAACTTTCAAGGAGACCTCACGGTTCGACGCGCCCGCATTTTATTTTGGATGGTACACGCCGGACCTGAACGGGCCGTTCGCGCTTCCCGGATTCCGGTTTCCCCCGGGGGCGGTTGCCGTCCACATCCACAGCTTCTCGGCGCACACCCTGCGCTCGGCAACCGAGGGCTGGTGCGGCCCCTTGGTTGCGCGCGGCGTGACGGCCACCGTCGGCAATGTCTACGAGCCGTACCTCGAATACCTCCACCGCCCCGACCTCCTCGTGAAGGCGTTTGCCCAGGGCGCCAACCTGGTCGACGCGGCCTACTACGCCCTTCCCATGCTCAGCTGGCAGTCGATAGTCATCGGCGACCCGCTTTACACGCCGCTCAAGCCCCAGACGGCGCAGTCCCGGAAGATCTCGGAGATGCCGCCGCAGCTTGCCGGCTACGCCGTCATCAGGCGGATGAATCTGCTCGATGCCTCGGGCCAGCGTGACGAGGCGCTTGCCGAGGGCAAGGAGGGGATGAAGGAGGTTCCGAACCTCGCGCTTGCGCTCGCGCTCGCTCAGCGGCTGGTCGCGTCGGGAGACAAGGAGCAGGCTGCCTGGGTTGTGACCGGAGCCGCCGACGGCGCGGACACTTCGGTCGGGAACTGGGAACTGCTTCGCGAGACGGCGACCTTTCTCGCCGCCCACCAGCGGGCCGCCGAGGCCACCGACCTCTACAGGAAGCTCTTTGAGATCGACCAGCTGCCCGCCTCGGTGCGGTCCGTCTGGCTTGCGGAGGCCCGCAATGTCGCGCTGGACGCGGGCGACGTCGGCCTGGCGGCCCAGTGGAAGGAGGACCTGGACCTGACCCTGGAGAAGCCGCTGGGCTCAAAGAGGCCCTAGCTCACGCCTCCCGCACGCCCGCGATTCAGATCTTCTCGACAATCTTGTCGGCGAGGCCGTAGGCGACCGCCTCCCTGGCGTTCAGGTAGAAATCGCGGTCGCTGTCCTTGGAGATCTTCTCGATCGGCTGGCCCGAGGCGTCGGCGAGGATCTGGTTGAGCTCGCTGCGCAGCTTCTCCATCTCCTGAGCCTGGATGTTGATGTCGGTCGCGGGGCCGATGAACCGGCCGGAGATCAGCGGCTGGTGGATGAGGACCCTGCCGTGGGGATAGATGAAACGCCGGCCCTTCGACGCCGCGCAGAGGAGGATGGAGCCCATGGACGCGGCCATCCCGGTGACCACCACGGTGATCGGGGACGAAACGAGCTTCATCACATCGAACACCGCCATGCCGGCCGTGATCGATCCCCCCGGGGTGTTCATGTAGAAGGTGATGTCCTTGCCGGGAGCCGTGGACTCGAGGTACAGGAGCTTCTCGCTCAGGTCCTTGGCGGATTCGTCGGTCACGGGCCCCCACAGGAACAGCTTGCGCTGGTTTAGGAAGCGCTTCTGGATCAAGAAGGATACGGAAGCCTCCTTCTTCGCGGTCACGGTCTCCTCCGTCGGCTCGTCCTCGTCGTCATCGTCGTCGAGGCGGGGCAGGGGGGCGTTCAGTCCGGGCTGGAGGTTTTCGAAATGCATCGGGTCAAAATCTGAGGGAAAGTGCGAATTTGGCAAGCGCCTCAGGACTCAATAGGCCACCTTGTCGGTCTTCTTCGACCAGTCCGCGAACGCCTCACCCGCCTCGTCGCGGAGCAGAACCTGCATGGAGACGCGGCGTTCGGACGCCGGAAGTGGGATCTGCCCGTAGATGAAGTCGTCGTCGAAGCCGATTGCGGCGGCGTCCTGGCGCGTGTTTCCGTAGAACACTGTCGGGATGCGCGCCCAGTATATCGCCGACAGGCACATCGGGCAGGGCTCGCAGCTCGCGTAGAGCGTGCAGTCGCCAAGCTGGAACGTGGCCAGGGCCCGGCAGGCCTCCCGGATCGCCACTATCTCGGCGTGGGCCGTCGGGTCGCACGTGGACGTCACCTGGTTGCTCCCCCGGCCCACGACCTCGCCCCGGCGGACGACGACGCAGCCGAAAGGGCCGCCGCGGCCCGAGCGCACGCCGTCCCGGGAGAGGCGGATCGCCTCCCGCATAAACGATTCATTGCTCATGGGATAGGATTTGCAGCGGGGCGCATGGCGTGCACAAACCCCCGACGGTACTATGGAGGTGACAGGACTCAACGAGGAAGTTATCTGTGCCCATCAAAACCGCCGAACCATGACCGACCCAATTTCTTCCGGCCTTGAAATCCGCGGCCCCGTCCCCCCTGAGTACGCCGAGATATTGACGCCGGAGGCCTGCGCCTTCCTCGCGGGGCTCTTTGCCGCGTTCGAGCCCCGCCGCCAGGACCTCCTGCGGGCCAGGGTAGCCCGGCAGGCCGAGCTGGACGCGGGCGTCCTGCCCGACTTTCTGGAGTCCACGCGCCCGATCCGCGAATCATCATGGAGGGTCGCCCCGGCCCCTGCCGACCTGCTGGACCGGCGCACCGAGATCACCGGGCCCGTGGACCGAAAGATGGTCATAAACGCCCTCAATTCCGGGGCCAAGGTGTTCATGGCTGACTTTGAGGACGCCACCTCCCCGACGTGGGACAACCTGCTTGAGGGCCACATCAACCTGCGGGACGCCGTCCGCCGCACGATCTCATTCACCAGCCCCGAGGGGAAGGTCTACCGGCTCAACGAGAGGACGGCGACCCTTCTCGTGCGGCCCCGCGGCTGGCACCTGCCCGAGAAGCACGTGCTCGTCGGCGGCCGGCCCGTCTCGGGGAGCCTGTTCGACTTCGGCCTCTATTTCTTCCACAACGCCCGGGAACTCCTCGCGCGGGGGTCGGGCCCGTACTTCTACCTCCCGAAGATGGAGAGCCGCCTCGAGGCGCGCCTCTGGAACGACGTCTTCGTCCACGCGCAGGCGGCCCTCGGGATTGCGCGGGGCTCGATCCGGGCGACCGCCCTGATCGAGACGATTCTGGCGACCTTCGAGGCCGAGGAGATGCTCTACGAGTTCCGGGACCACGCATCGGGTCTCAACTGTGGCAGGTGGGACTATATCTTCAGCTGCATCAAGAAGCTCCGCCGGCGAAGGGGCTATCTTTTCCCCGACAGGACCCAGGTAACGATGACGGCGCCGTTCATGCGGGCCTACTGCCTTCATGTCATCAAGGTGTGCCACCGGCGCGGCGCGCACGCGATGGGCGGCATGGCCGCGCAGATCCCGATCAAGAACAACCCGGCGGCCAACGAGGAGGCCCTCGCGAAGGTCCTCGCCGACAAGGAGAGGGAGGCCACCGACGGGCACGACGGGACCTGGGTCGCCCACCCGGGCCTCGTCCCGATTGCCCTGAAGGCGTTCGACAAGCACATGCCGGGCCCCAACCAGGTCGCTCGGCAGAGGGACGACGTGAACGTCACCGCAGCCGAGCTGCTTGCCGCCCCGGCCGGGACGATCACCGAGGCGGGGATCCGGACCAATCTGAGCGTCGGCATACAGTACCTGGAGGCCTGGTTTGGCGGCCTCGGGTGCGTGCCCCTCTACAACCTCATGGAGGACGCGGCGACGGCGGAGATCTCCCGGGCCCAGCTCTGGCAGTGGCTCCACTGCGGCGGGAAGCTCGACAACGGCCGGGCGATAACGGCCTCCCATTATGAGATGCTCCTCGGGGAGGTGATAGCGAAGATCGAGTCGGAGGTCGGCATGGAGCGCTATTCGAACGGCCATTTCAGGACAGCCGCCCACCTCTTCATGGACATGATCAAGGCCCCGGAGCTTGACGAATTCCTGACGCTCCCGGCCTACGAACTGCTCAAGTGAGCGCCTCGATGCCGAACACGCTGGCCTCGCTCAACTCGTGCGACCGCGGCGCCTTTGTCGCGGCGCTCGGCCACCTCTTCGAGCACTCGCCGTGGGTGGCCGACGAGACATTCCCGAAGAGGCCGTTCCGCGACCTTGAGGCGCTTCACCAGGCGCTCTGCGACACCCTGACGGGCGCGCAGGCCGAGCGCCAGCTGGCCCTCATACGGGCCCACCCCGACCTCGCGGGCCGGCTTGCCAGGGTCGGCGAGCTGACGGCAGCCTCCGCCAGAGAGCAGTCCTCGGCCGGCCTGGACCGGCTCACGCCCACCGAGTCGGCGGAAATCCAGCGCCTCAACGGCGCGTACCGGGACCGCTTCGGGTTCCCCTTCGTCATCTGCGCCCGCTTGAATGCGAAGGAGACGATCCTGTCGGCGATGCGGGCGCGGGTCGGGAACTCCCGCGAAGCGGAGCTCTCGACTGCGCTTGGTGAAATCGCCAAGATAGCCCGGCTTCGACTCAGCGAGGCCGTCACAAAGGATAACTAGATGCCCGGAAAACTAAGCACCCACGTCCTCGACCTAATGGCGGGCTGCCCCGCCGCCGGAATGCGCATCGAGCTGCGCCGGCTGGCGCCCGGCCCCGCCCTGCACAAGTCCGCCGTCACGAACTCCGACGGGCGCACGGACGCCCCTCTCCTGGGCGCGGCTGAGATGGCCGCGGGGACCTACGAGCTGGAATTCCACGTCGCCGACTACTTTGCCTCGAAGGCGCCCCCGTCGACCAAGAACCCCTTCCTCGGCGTCGTGCCGGTTCGCTTCGGAATCTCGGACCCCTCGGCCGCCTACCACGTGCCGCTTCTCGTGACGCCCTGGGCCTACAACACCTACCGGGGGAGCTGACGGACCTAATGCCCAGGAAATCCTTGGCACAGGCCGCAGCCGCCCTCGCCCGCAGGATCGACCTGCTTGCGCGCGTGTCGGACGAGCGCGGGGCGACGACCCGAACATTCCTGTCGCCGGCGATGCACAGGGCCAATGCGCTCGTGGGCGGCTGGATGGCGGGTGCGGGGCTTGCGGTCAGGCAGGACGGACTCGGCAACCTGATCGGCCGGATGGACGGGCCGGAAAGGGGCTCGAGGACGCTCCTCATGGGCTCGCACCTCGACACCGTCCGCAACGCGGGGCGCTTTGACGGCACGCTCGGGGTGCTCCTGCCCATTGCGGCGCTCGAGGTTGTCCGCAGCCGCGGGATACGCCTCCCCTTTGCCGTCGAGGTCCTGGGCTTTTCAGAGGAGGAGGGTGTGAGGTTCGCGAGCGCCTACCTGGGGAGCAAGGGCTACGTCGGCCGGCTCCCGAAGTCCGACCTGCGGCTGCGCGACACCGCCGGCGTCACGGTGCAGGAGGCGCTCTCGCGCTTCAACGGCCGCCGCCGGCCGGCGCCCGGCCCCGCCCACCGGCGAAACGAGCTCCTCGGCTACCTTGAGGTGCACATCGAGCAGGGTCCGGTCTTGGAGTCCCACGGGCTTGCCGCCGGGGTCGTGCCGGCGATCGCCGGGCAGACGCGCGCAAGGCTCCTCTTTGAGGGCCGGGCGGGCCATGCGGGCACGACGCCGATGGCGCTGCGCAGGGACGCCCTCGCGGGCGCCGCGGAGTTCATCCTTGAGGCCGAGGCCTACGCGAGGGCGCGGCGCCCGCTGGTCGCCACGGTGGGGAGGATCGCGGCGCATCCCGGGGCGGCCAACGTGATAGCGGGGGCGGCCGAGCTCTCGCTCGACGTGAGGCATCCCTCCGACCAGCGGCGGCTTGCGGCCTTCGCCGCCCTTCGCCGGGCCGGCCGAAGGATCGCGGGGCGCCGGGGGCTCAGATTCACTGTCAGTGTGAAGCAGGACAACGGCACGGTGACGTGCTCGAGGGAGCTGACGGCGCTCCTGGCGCGCAGCGTGCGTGCGCACCAGGGGCGGTCGATCGCCATCCCGAGCGGGGCGGGGCACGACGCCGTGGTGATCTCATCCCTGACGCCCGTCGCCATGCTCTTTGTCCGCTGCCGGAAGGGGCTGAGCCATCACCCCGACGAGCATGTCCAGTTCCGAGACCTCGGTGCCGCGCTCAAGATCGTGGTCGACTTCCTGACGCGCGTCGGGTCGCTCCAGTCCCGATGAGCGATACCTACGACATCCTCGTGCGCGGCGCAACGCTCGTGACCCCGGAAGGCGCGACCAGGGCCGACATCGCCGCATCAGGCGGGCGGATCGCGGCGATGGGTCCCGATCTCGGCGGCTCGGCCCCCGAGGTCGTCGATGCGGCGGGGCTCCACGTGATTGCCGGGATCATCGACTCCCATGTGCATTTCAACGAGCCCGGCAGGGCGCACTGGGAGGGGCTGGCCACGGGCTCGAGCGCCTCGGCGGCGGGGGGCGCGACCGTCTTCTTCGACATGCCCCTCAATTCGCTGCCGCCCGTGACCGACGCCGCAAGCTTCGCGCTCAAGCGCTCCGCGGCGGAGCGGTCGTCACGCACCGACTTCGGGATCTGGGGCGGCCTCGTGCCCGGGAACGTCGAGCACCTCGGGCCGATGCGCGACGCCGGGGCGATCGGCTTCAAGGCCTTCATGTGCAGCAGCGGCGTCGAGGAGTTTCCGCTCGCCGACCCGGCCACGCTGCGCGCCGGCATGAAGCGCGCCGCGTCGCTCGGGATGCTTGTGGCGGTCCATGCCGAGGACGAGGCGCTGGCCCGCCGCCGCACCGAGGAGCAGCACGCGCGCGGTACGGATGTGCGGACATGGCTCAGGTCCCGGCCGGTGGAGCTCGAGCTCGCGGCGATCCGGACGGCCCTCGACTTGGCGGGCGAGACGGGATGCGCCCTGCATATCGTCCACGTCAGCAGTCCCGAGGGCGTGGCGCTTGCCCGGGACGGGCGCAGGCGCGGCGTGGACGTCTCGGTCGAGACCTGCCCGCATTACCTGCTCCTCTCGGACAATGACGTCGTGCGCCTCGGCGCCCCGGCCAAGTGCTTTCCGCCGCTGCGCCCCGAGGGGCTCCGCCAGGGCCTCTGGCGCGAGCTCGAGTCGGGAGGGGTCGACACGATCGGCTCGGACCACTCGCCGGCCCCTCCCGAGATGAAGCGCTCGAGCGATTTCTTCGCGATCTGGGGGGGTGTATCCGGATGCCAGCACTGCTTTGAGCTGCTGCTTTCGGAGGCGATCGGTCGGAGGCCGCCCGATGCCGCCCTGGCGCACCTGTCGGGGCTGCTCTCTGCAAACGTCGCCCGGCGATTCCGCATCGGCGCGACCAAGGGCAGGCTTGCCGTCGGGCTCGACGCGGACCTGACGATCATCGACACGCGCGGGGAGCACACGCTCTCGAACGCGGAACTGCTCTACAGGCACCGCCAGGGCCCCTACGACGGGCGCGGGTCGCGGGTACGCGTCGTCAGGACGGTCGTCCGCGGCCGGACCGTCTTTTCACAGGGCCGGATTGCACCGGGAGCCCCTTCCGGTCATTTAGTCAGGCCGTCCTAGGCGCCCGAGTCCGCATTAGGCCCGCGAACTGCTTCCAACACGAACCGCATTCCCCTGAATACCATGCCCGAAATCTTTGGCCAAACCCGAGCCCACGTGGGAGCGCGCCACGCGCTCATAACCCCAGGCAACCATGTCAACAGCTCGCTTCCGGGCGTCGCGGGCGCGACCGCGGTCGTCCTCGCCAGCCCGGCCATGGGCGCCAGGGTCGCCCAGACCCTGCTGACATTCGAGTCCGGGGGTTCGGCCCGCATCGCGGCCGGGGAAACGCAGACATTCGGCTACGTCATGGAGGGGGGGGCGGCGGTGGCGGTCGGAACGAAGAAGCGCCGGCTCAGGGCTGGCGGGTTCTTCTACTGCCCGGCCGGAACGGGCTGGAGCCTCGGCTCGCCCAGGAAGGGGACGCAGGTCACGCTCTTTCAGAAGACATACGTCCCTCTCCCGGGTGTGCGCGCCCCGCGCGCGGTTCTTGGCGACCAGTCCCGGGTGAAGGGAACGCCGTTTCTCGGCGACCCCGCGGCGAACCTCCAGGTCCTCCTGCCGGACGAGCCCGCGTTCGACATGGCCGTCAACGTCTTCGCCTACCAGCCTGGCGGTCACCTCCCGTTCGTCGAGGTGCACATCATGGAGCACGGGCTCGTCATGCTCTCGGGCGAGGGCGTGTACCGACTGGAGGATTCCTGGTACCCCGTCCGGGCCGGGGACGCCATCTGGATGGCCCCCTATTGCGCCCAGTGGTTTGTCGCCATGGGCAAGGTGCCCGCACGGTACCTCTACTATAAGGACGTGAACCGACCGGCCCTGTGACCAGCCCGAGGCCCGAGATCAGGATCGAGGTCGACAGCGCGGGGATCCAGCGCCGCATAGACGAGCTTTCGCTGATCTCGGAGGCGCCGCCTCCCGTCGTCACGCGGGTCCTTTTTTCGGACGCGGACATCCGGGGCCGCGACTACGTCCGCCGGGCTGCCCGCGAGGCCGGGCTGACAGTCCGGGAGGACGCCGTGGGCAACATGTTCGCGCGCTGGACGGGGTCGGAGCCCGGGCTTGCCGCGGTCGGCTCGGGCTCGCACACGGACGCGATCCCGAACGCGGGAAGGTACGACGGCGTCGTCGGGGTCCTTGGGGCCTTCGAGGCGCTGGCCGCGCTCAAGAGGGCGGGGTTCAAGCCCAGGCGCTCGCTCGAGGTGGTCATGTTCACCGCAGAGGAGCCCACACGGTTCGGCCTGGGGTGCCTGGGCAGCCGCCTGATGGCAGGTTCGATTTCGGTCGAGAAGGCCCAGGCCCTGAGGGACCGCGACGGCCGAACTCTCGACGAGCTGAGGGCCGCCGCCGGGTGCAAGGGCCCGCTGGAGTCGGTGCGCCTGCCCGCGGGCTACTACCATTCATTCGTGGAGCTTCACATCGAGCAGGGCCCGGTCCTCGAGGGGAAGGGCATCCCGATCGGGATCGTCGAGCGCATCGCGGGGCCAAGCAGCTACCGCGTGACGCTCCACGGCGAGGGTGGGCACGCCGGGGCGGTGCTCATGCCCGCCCGCCACGACGCGATGCTCGCCGGCGCAGAGATCGCCCTCGCCGTCGAGCGTTCCGCAAAGGAAAGCGGGAGCCCCGACACCGTGGGAACGGTCGGGGTGTTCCGGATCGAACCGGGCGCGGTGAACAGCGTCCCCTACAAGGCATACCTCGAGATAGACCTGAGGGACGCAAGCCTCGGCAGCCGCCAAAAGGCCCTTGCCGAAATCAAGGGCCTTGCGGCGCAGGTCTGCGAAAGCCGGGGGGTGCGCATGGAGTTTGAGGAGATCAACGCCGATCCGCCTGCCGCGGGCGACCCAAATACGGTGGCGATTGCCGAGGAGGTGTGCGCCGAGCTCGGGCTTCGCTCGCTGCGCATGGTGAGCCGCGCCTACCACGACTCTCTGTTCATGGCCCGGGTGAGTCCGACCACCATGATATTCATTCCCTGCCGCAACGGCTGGAGCCACAGGCCCGAGGAGTATGCAGAGCCCGAGCACGTCGCGTCGGGGGCCGAGGTTCTCGCCCACACGATGGCGCGCCTCGCTGTCTAGACCAATGGGATTTGAATTCACGCTGAATGGCCGCGCGGTCCGAGTGGAGGACTCGGCGCCAACCACGACGCTGCTCGAATTCCTGAGGGCCAACGGGCTGACCGGCAGCAAGCAGGGGTGCGCGGAGGGCGACTGCGGCGCCTGCACCGTCGCGGTCGTCGAGCGGGACTCCTCGGGCCGGCCGGCCTTCCGGGGGGTCAACAGCTGCATCGCCCTCTTGCCCCAGTTCGCGGGCCGCGAGGTCGTCACCGTCGAGGGGCTCTCGGGCGATGGCGGCCCGCTTCATCCCGTGCAGGCGGCGATGGTCGACAGCTACGGCTCGCAGTGCGGCTACTGCACGCCTGGGTTCGTGATGTCGCTCTTCGAGGGCTACTACCGGGGCGACTGCAAGGGGCCCTGCGACATCAGCGACCAGCTGGGTGGCAACCTCTGCCGGTGCACCGGCTACCGCCCCATCAGGGACGCGGCGCTCGCCGCCCTTGAGGCCCGCGCCGCGTCCCCTGTGGGCGCCGCGGACCCCTTCCTCGGGAGGCTCGCCGGCCCGCTGCCGGCGGCCGCCGCCCTGGATTACAGCGCGGGCCCGGGGCGCTTCGTCAGGCCGCTCACGCTGGCGGGCCTATTTGCCGCGCTTCGGGAAGCCCCCGGTGCGACGCTCGTGGCAGGCGCCACCGAGATCGGCGTCGACGTGACAAAAAAGTTCCGGTCGTTTCCCCTGCTTGTCTCGACCGACGCGATCCCCGAGCTCACCCGGATCACAAGGACGGAGACCTCCTGGAGGATTGGCGCCAGCGCGACCCTGACGGCCGTCGAGGAGGCGCTCGCGGGCGAGTATCCGTCCCTGGCAAAGATGCTTAAGGTATTTGCGGCTAGGCAGATACGAAATCGCGCGACGCTGGGTGGCAACCTTGCCACCGCATCGCCCATCGGTGACGGCGCTCCCGTCCTGCTCTCGCTGGACGCGGAGCTTGTCCTGCTGTCCGCGGACTCCAGCCGGACCGTCCCGCTTTCCGGGTTCTTCACGGCCTACCGCAGGACGCTCCTGATGCCCGGCGAAATAATAGCGGAGATCGTCGTCCCACGCTTCGCGATGGGCGGCGGACTCGCCCGCAGGTCGGACTTTTTCAAGGTCTCGAAGCGCCGGGAACTCGACATCAGCATCGTCGCGGCCGCGTTCTCGGTCGACACCGATGGCGACGGCGTCGTCAGGCGCGCCCGGCTGGCCTATGGGGGCGTCGCGGCCACGCCGGTGCGCGCGCGAAGGGCCGAGGCGGCGCTGGAGGGAAGGCGGATCGCCGATGGCGCCGCCGAAGTGTCGAGGATCCTGGCCGGAGAGTTCAGCCCCATTGACGATGTGCGCGCCGGGGCCGAGTTCAGGCGCGGCCTGATCGTTAGCCTCTGGGAAAAGTTCGTGTCGGGAGAGACGAGCGCGGCCCAGGACGGCGCCTTGGACTTCCGGAGGGGACCGGATGCGACCCTGGCCGATGCCTCGAGGGCACTTCGCCACGAGAGCGCCGTGGGGCACGTCAGCGGCCGCGCGCTCTACGCCGATGACACAGCGCAGCGCCGGCCCATGCTCGACGTCTGGCCGGTGTGCTCCCCGCACGCGCACGCGCGCGTCACGAGGCGCGACGGCGCGGCTGCCAGGGCGATGCCGGGTGTCGTGGCCGTCCTGATGGCCGAGGACATCCCGGGGCACAACAATGTGGGGACGCACCACGACGAGCCGCTGTTTGCGGACGAGGTGGTCAAATACCACGGGCAGGTGGTCGCGATCGTCGTGGGCCGCTCCCTTGGGGCGTGCCGTGCCGCGGCGGCGGCCGTCGTCGTGGAGTACGAGCCGCTGCCTCCCCTGATCGGGATCAGGGAGGCGATAGAAAAGGGCAGCTTCCACACGCCCGCGCACACGCTCGCGAGGGGCGATGTCGCCGCGGCGCTCTCAAGGGCGCCGCTCAGGCTGGACGGCGAGTTCTCGTTCGGCGGCCAGGAGCATTTCTACCTGGAAACGCAGGCGGCCTGGGCCGAGGCCGGCGAGGGGGGCTCGGTGTTCGTGAGCTCCTCGACGCAGCACCCGACCGAGATACAGGCCATTGTCGCCGACGTGATCGGGGAGCCCAGGAGCAAGGTCGTGGTCCAGTCCCCCCGAATGGGCGGCGGATTCGGCGGCAAGGAGACCCAGGGGAACGCCTTTGCGGCGATGGTTGCGCTTGCGTCAATATGGACGCGCCAGCCCGTGCGCATCCAGCTCGACCGGGACGTGGACATCATGCTGACGGGCAAGAGGCATCCCTTCCATTCCAGGTTCTCGGTCGGCTACGACAAGGAGGGCCTCATCCTGGCGGCCAACGTCGAGCTGTATTCGGACGGCGGCTGGTCGCTCGATCTGTCGCAGCCGGTGCTCGACCGGGCTCTCTTCCACCTGGACAACGGCTACTACATCCCGGCCGTCCGCTTCACGGGGCTGATAGCGAAGACGAACGTGGCCTCCAACACGGCGTTTCGGGGATTCGGCGGACCGCAGGGCATGCTCGTGATCGAGGAGATCGTCGACAGGATCGCGCGCCGCCTGGGACTCCCTCCGGAGGTCGTCCGGGGCCGCAATCTCTACAGGGGCAGCGGGGAGACCAACACGACGCATTTTCTCCAGGAGATCGGGGACAACCGGCTCCAGACGGCCTGGGCGCAGGTGCAGCGGGAGGCTGGCTTTCCCGAGAGGCGCGTCGCGGTGGACGCCTGGAACAGGACCCACCCCGGCGTGAAGCGCGGGCTGGCGGTCACGCCTGTGAAATTCGGCATTTCATTCACCCTGACGCACTTTAACCAGGCTGGAGCCCTCGTGCTCCTCTACACCGACGGGACGGCGCAGGTGAACCATGGCGGGACCGAGATGGGGCAGGGGCTCCACACGAAGATCCAGGGGGTTGCGATGCGCGAGCTTGGGCTGCCGGCGAGCCGCGTCCGGATGATGCCGACAGCGACGGACAAGGTCCCGAATACGTCGGCAACCGCGGCCTCCTCGGGGGCGGACCTGAACGGCGCGGCGGTGCGCAACGCGTGCGTCATCCTCCGAGAGCGGCTCCTGCCGGTTGCTGCCGCGGTCCTCGCCCGGATGGCCGGGGCGCCGGTGCCCCAGGCGCGGATTGGGTTTGCCGGGGGCAGGGTCTCGATTCTCGGCACGGACGTCTCAGTCGACCTGGCCGATGTCTGCCGGAAGGCCCATGAGGAGCGCATCAGCCTGGCCGTGTCCGCCTATTACGCCACGCCCGGCATCCACTGGAACTGGGCGAGCGCGTCGGGAAGGCCCTTCCAATATTTTGTGTGCGGGGCGGCCGTCGCCGAGGTCGAGGTGGACGGTCACAACGGGATGCACCGGGTCATGCGGGTCGACGTCGTCCACGACGTGGGGGATTCCCTGAACCCCGGCGTCGACCTCGGCCAGATCGAGGGGGGACTGGTCCAGGGGATTGGCTGGCTGACCCGCGAGGAGCTCCTCTGGGACAGGCAGGGGAGGCTCCTGACCCACAGTGCCAGCACCTATCAGATTCCCGCGTTTAGCGACGCTCCCGTCGAGATGCATGTCACCCTGCTCCCGATGGCCGCGCAGGAGGGGGTGATCCACGGAAGCAAGGCCTCGGGCGAGCCCCCGCTCATGCTGGCGTTCTCGGTGCGCGAGGCGCTTCGCGACGCCGTCGCCGCCTTCGGCTCGAAGCAAGGCGAGGTTGCACTCGCCTCGCCGGCGACCTGCGAGGCAATCTATTCTGAGATAAGGCGCCGCCTGGCCTGACAGCCCGCTGACGCCGTGCCCGCTCCCAAGGCCCGACGGGGAGCGGAGTCAGGAGGCCCGGTCGCGCTCCGAAAGCAGCTGGGCCGCGATGCTTATCGCAATCTCGTGCGGATGGTTGGACCCGAAGTCGAGGCCGACCGGGCAGCGGAACCTTCCGGCCTGCTCGGCCGTGACGCCCTCGGCAACGAGCTCCCTGCGGAGGATCTCCGCCTTCGCATCGCTGCCGATCACCCCGATGAACGGGAAGCTCCTCTCGGTGAGCGCCCTGCGCAGGATCGGCCTGTCCGTCGCGTGGCCCATCGTCATGACGACCAGGTAGGCGCAGTCGGGGAGCGTGGGGACGACCTCCTGCGGCGTCTCGGACTGCACCACGGACAGGTTCGAGGCCTTGGGGAGGCGCCCCAGCCATTCCGGCCTCGAGTCCACGCACGTTATCCTGGCGGGCAGGGGCACGAGGACCGGGATCAGCGCCTGGGCGACGTGGCCCGCCCCGAACACCGCGATGTGCCACGGGCCCGGCCCGAAATGGGGCTCGAAGTAGAACTTGACCGAGCCCCCGCAGGTCATGCCGACATCGCCCTTGAGCGTCCAGGAGACGAACTGCGGCCTGGCGTCGCCCTTCGCCAGGATCTCCATGGCGAACTTGAGCGCCGCCGCCTCGACCCTTCCCCCGCCCACGGTCCCCCTGTGGAGACCGTCCTCGGTCACGATCATCTTCGCCGCCGCGTCCTGGGGCGTGCTGCCGACTGCCTCGACAAGGGTGACTAGGACGAACGGCGCACCCTCGCTGTCGAGCGCCACGACCTGCTCATAGATGCTCACACAAGGCCGAGCTTCATCTTTCCCTCCTCGCTGATCATCGACTGGTTCCACGGGGGATCCCAGGTGATCCGTACGTCGGCGTCGCCGACGCCCGGAACGAGGAGGATCTTGCTCTTGGCGTCCTCGGCGATCGCGGGGCCCATCCCGCAGCCGGGAGCCGTCAGCGTCATGGCGACATTCACCCTGTAGGCGTCGTCGGGGCTGCGCTCCACGTCCATCGAGTAGACGAGTCCGAGGTCCACGATGTTCACCGGGATCTCGGGGTCGTATACCTTGCGCAGCTGGTCCCAGACCGCCTCGGGGTCAGGCGCGCCGTCGGCGAGAGTCGGGGCCTCGCTCTTGTGGTCGGCGGCCTCCTCGCCAAGGGAGTCCCCGTCCCTCCCGTCAATCCTGAACAGCCCGAAGTCGGTCTGGACCGTGAAGCTCCCGCCGAGCGTCTGGTGGATCATGATCTTCGTCCCCTTCGGGAGCGGCTGTTTTTCGCCGGACGGGATCTGAGTCACGGTGATGTCCCGTGATAGGATGCGTTCGCGGTTCATTTGGAAATGGCGTTACCGGCTGATGCGCGTCCGGATGAGGGAGCTGAGCGCATCATGAAGCCCCTCGCTTTCCAAGCGGCCAAGCACCTCCTCGAAAAACCCGAAGATGAGGAGCTCATTGGCGGCCCTGGGCGGGATCCCGCGGGACTTCAGGTAAAACTCCTGCTCGGCGTCGATCCGGGCGCTCGTGGCTCCGTGCGTGCAGCGCACGTCGTTTGCCTGGATCTCGAGGCCGGGCAGCGAGTTTGACTCCGCGTCGTCGCTCAGCATCAGGTTGCGGTTGCTCTGGTAGGCATCGGTCTTCTGGGCGTCCGGGTCGACGATGATCAGACCCGAGAAGATGGTGCGCGACCTGTCGAGCAGGGCGTTCTTGTAAAGGAGGTCGGACTTGGTGCTCGGGGCCTGGTGGATCTGGAGTGTCCTCTGGTCGTACTCCCTGGCCCCGGATGCTATGGTCAGCGCGAGCATCTCCGAGAACCCGCCCGGAGCCTGGAGCTGGCTCAGCGACTCGTGGCGCGCCTGCCTCGCCCCAAGGTGCAGGTTGAGCGACTGCACCCGGGCGTCGCGGCGCACGACCGTCGAGTTGAACTGCAGGGACAGCGTCTCAAGCGACCAGCACTGGGCGGCCGCGTACGAGATCCTCGCGCCGTGGCCCGCGTAGAGGTCGTTTGCACCGCAGGCGAATTGCCGCGCGCCGTCTCCCGAGACGAAGATGTCGACGACCGTAACCTTCGAGTTCTCCTCGGCGACCACAAGGGTGTGCGGGAACACCGCGGTGCCGCCCCCCGATGCGCCGTGGACGACGACGACCGGCTTCTCCACCTCGACCCCGCGCGGGACGTGGATGAACGCTCCGTCCCGCACGAATGCCTCGTGGAGCGCCGCGAACTTTGCGGAGCCGAGCTTCTGGGGCTGCGCCATGAAATGCTCGCGCAGCAGGCCCGGGTGCCTCGCCAGCGCGTCCGAGAGTGTCGAGACCACGACGCCGCGCTTCGCAAGCTCGGAGGAGACGGGCGTTCCACCCGTGCGCCAGCCGTTCGCGAAGGCCAGCGACGCCGCGCTCTCGATGGCGATGGGCGCCGCGGCCTGCGCGCCCGCATCCGCAGCGGCGGGGGCGAAGCCCTCGAGGGTGATGCCGGAGATGGTGCTGAACCGCCACGCCTCGTCCGTGCGGGCGGGCATGGGAAGCGCCTCGAACCGGGCGTAGGACGAGCGCTTGCGCTCGAGCCACCAGGAGGGGGCGCTCGCGTGTGCCGAAATATGGCGCGCAAAGACCTCGGGTGTGAATCCGCCCACGAGGTCCGCGGCAGGCTTAGCGGCCGGTGCGTCGGACGACATGGTTCAACCCACGCTCCCTTCCATCTCGAGGTCGATCAGCCTCTTGAGCTCGACCGAGTACTCCATCGGGAACTGCCGGGCCAGGTCGTTGATGAAGCCGTTGACGGAGAGGCTCATCGCCTGGCCCTCGGTCAGCCCGCGCTGCTGCATGTAGAATATCTGCTCCGCACTCACCTTGGAGACGCTCGCCTCGTGCTGGACGGCGTGGCGGTCGCCCCTGACCGTGATCGCCGGGTACGTGTCGGTGCGGCTGTTCGTGCTGATGAGGAGCGCGTCGCATTCCGTGTTGTTCTTGCAGCCCTTCAGGTGCCTTGGGATGTGCACCACGCCCCGGTAGGTGGCGCGCCCCTGGCCCACGGAGATCGACTTCGAGACCACGGTCGATGTCGTCTCGTCCGCCGCGTGGATCATCTTCGCGCCGGTGTCCTGGTGCTGGCCGTCGTTCGCGAGCGCTATCGAGATCACCTCGCCGCGGGCCTTCCGTCCCTTGAGCACGACGCCGGGATACTTCATCGTCAGGCGGCTGCCGATGTTGCAGTCGATCCACTTGATTTCGGAGTCCTCGTGCGCGAGGCCGCGCTTCGTCACCAGGTTGAACACGTTGGACGACCAGTTCTGGACCGTGATGTACTGGATCTTCGCGCCCTTGAGCGCCACCAGCTCGACCACGGCGCTGTGGAGCGTCGCCGTCGAGAACTTGGGCGCCGTGCAGCCTTCCATGTAGGTGAGCTCGCTTCCCTCGTCGCAGATGATGAGCGTCCGCTCGAACTGCCCGAAATTCTCGGCGTTGATCCGGAAATAGGCCTGGAGGGGATGGGAGACCTTGACACCGGGGGGCACGTAGATGAAAGAGCCCCCGGAGAAAACGGCGCTGTTGAGCGCCGAGAACTTGTTGTCGCTCGTCGGGATGACCTTCCCGAAGAACTTCCGGAAGATCTCCGGATGCTCCCTCAGGCCCTCGGTCGAGTTCATGAAGATCACTCCCTGCCTCGAGACTGCCTCCTTGATGTTCGAGTAGGCGGCCTCGGAGTCGAACTGCGCCTCGACGCCGGCAAGGAACTTGCGCTCCTGCTCGGGTATCCCGAGGCGCTCAAACGTGCGCTTGATGTCCTCCGGGACCTCGTCCCAGGTGCGCTTCGGCTTCTGGCCCTGCGAGAGGTAGTAGCGGATCTTGTCGAAATTGATGTTCTCGAGGTCCTTCGAGGCCCAGTGCGTCGGAAGCGGCTTCGAGAAGAAGGTCTTCAGGGCATTCTGCCGGAACTCATGGATCCACGGCGCCTCCTTCTTGACCGATGAAATGTAGTCGACGGTCCGCTCGTTGAGCCCGGTGCCGGCGTCGAAGTCGTAGGTCATGTCGTACTTGAAGTTTCCCGACGACTGGTCGATCCCGGATACCGGGTTCTCCGCGGTCGTTTCGAGGGTGTCGGTGGCTTCTGGCATGGTGGGATCCTCCGTTTTCAGGCGTTTGCGAATTCTTGCTTCACCCAGTCATAGCCCCGGCTCTCGAGCTCGAGGGCGAGCGACTTGTCGCCGCTCTTGACGATGCGGCCCTCGACCATGACGTGCACATGGTCCGGGACGATGTAGCCGAGGAGGCGCTGATAATGCGTTATGAGGAGCACCCCGAGGTTCGGGCCCCGCAGGTGGTTGACCCCTTCGGCGACGATCTTGAGCGCGTCAATGTCGAGGCCGGAGTCGGTCTCGTCCATGAGGGCGAACCGCGGCTCGAGCATCGCCATCTGGAGTATCTCGCTCCTCTTCTTCTCGCCGCCCGAGAACCCCTCGTTCACGGAGCGCGAGGTGAACTTCCGGTCGATCTTCAGGAGGTCCATCTTCTGGTAGAGGCGCTTGTAGTAGGCGGAGGCGTCAATCTCCTCGCCCTCGCCCATGCGCGCCTGGATGGCCGCGCGCAGGAAGTTGGCGATGCTCACCCCGGGGATCTCGCTCGGGTACTGGAATGCGAGGAAGATCCCCTCGCGGGCCCGCTCGTCGGACTCCTTCTCGAGGATCGACTTGCCGTCGATCAGGACGTCGCCCTCTGTGATCACGTAGTCGGGGTGCCCGGCTATGGCCTTGGCCAGCGTCGACTTTCCGGCGCCGTTCGGCCCCATGATGGCGTGGATCTCGCCCGTGTTGATCGTCAGGGTGACACCCTTGACGATTTCCTTGTCCCCGGTGGAGACGTGCAGGTTGCTGATTTCGAGTGAGGACATGCGCGTGGGAGATTGTGCTCTGGTTTCAGGCCTTGGACGGCGCCTTGCCGCGAAAGATGATCTCGACCGACGCGGCGTCGAATTCCGGGGGGAGGACCGCCTTCACCTGGTCGATCAGCCCCGGGGGCAGGTCCACGTCGTGGGTGGCTCCGGTGGTCTCGTCATGAAAATGGGCGTGCGGGTGCAGGTTCGGGCAATAGCGTGTTGGCCCCCGCTCAAAGTTGACGGCGCGCACCAGGTTGCACTGGACCAGCGTCTCAAGGCAGTTGTATACGGTTGCAAGGGAGATCATTGGGATCTCCGGCTTCGCGCGTGCAAATACCTCCTCGGCGGTCGGGTGGTCGCGCTTGTTCAGGAGCACGCTGTAGATCACCTCGCGCTGGGGTGTCGAGCGGAGCCCGCTGTCGGACAGGCGCTGGGCCAGGGCCTCGGAGCTGTCTGTGTTTGAGACCATAGGGTGAAGGGTGGTTTGTAGCAGTTAATTGGAATGGTACCAAGTTTCAACTGGGAATTAGAATCATTCCAATGATATTTTGTAATAGCCTTTATACAAGTTAGTTAACTTTCTAACTTATGGTTTCCAGGCACCAATGCCAGGGCTCGAACGCAATCCCGTGGGTGTTTCCCCTTGGGTACGACATCCTGAAGCCAAAACGGTGCGCATGGGCCTCCAGCCAGGCAAACGCCGGTGTGAGCGCGAATCCCTCGGTCAGCGGCGGCTCGCCGGGGACGCCGATGTCGACGGCCCGCCCCGTGTGGTGCTCGCTGTAGCCGGGCGCCGCCACCGTCCGCAGGATGGCGTCGATGGACTCTCCTCGGGAGAGCCGCCCCCTGATGAGCTCGGCCTGGCGCTCTAAGCTTCGGAATCCCGATATAGCGAGAAGCGCGTGCCCGCTCAAGGCGGCCTCGTCGCGCATCCGCTTCCACGCCGCCGCCGCGGCCGGAGTGAGCAGGATTTCGCGTCCGTCGGGATTGGTCCCGATCCCGATGAGCTCCCTTGCCTCGGCCTGGAGCGGCAGGCCGCGCTTGGCCCCGTAACCCTCAGGTATGCCGAGCGATTTCACCCGCCGTGCTCGGCAAGCCAGCGTTCGGCATCAATGGCGGCCTGGCAGCCCATGCCCGCCGCGGTGATCGCCTGGCGGTAGACGTGGTCCGCGCAGTCGCCCGCGACATAGACGCCAGGAACCCTGGTCCTCACCTGCGAGCCCTCGGCGGGCAGGAAGTAGCCGTTCTCGTCGACGTCGAGGGCCGAGGAAAACGGCGCGGAATTGGGCACGTGGCCGATCGCGACGAAGACGCCCCTCACAGGGAGAACGGATTCCACGCCCGTCTTCACCTGCCTGACCTTGAGGCCGCTGACGGCTCCGCCGGGGACGCCCTGGACCTCGACCGGCGCGCTGTCCCAGACCATCTGGATCTTCGGGTGCGTCGTGGCCCGGTCCGCCATTATCTTCGAGGCGCGCAGCGCGCCTCGGCGGTGGACGAGGTAGACCCTGCTCGCAAAGCGGGTGAGGAAGAGCGCCTCCTCGGCCGCGCTGTCGCCCCCGCCGATCACGGCGACGTCCATCTTGCGGTAGAACGACCCGTCGCACGTGGCGCACGTCGTGACGCCCTTGCCGCCGTAAAGCTCCCTCTCGCCGGGTATCCCCGTCATCCTGGGCGAGGCGCCCGTGGCTATGATGACCGCCTTTGCGAGGACGGTCCTGTCCCCGCAGACGAGCTTGCGGGGCATCGAGGAGAAGTCGACCGAATGCACGAGGGTCTGCTCGAAGCGGGTCCCGAACCTGGCAGCCTGCCTGCGCAGGCTGTCCATGAGCTGGAATCCGTCGACGCCCTCCGGGAAGCCGGGGAAGTTCTCGACCTCGCTGGTCGTCGTCAGCTGCCCGCCGGGCAGCGGACCCTCGAGGACCAGGGGGCCCAGGTTGGCGCGCGCGGTGTAGACGGCGGCGGTTAGGCCGGCGCAGCCCGTGCCGATGATGACGACATTCTCCACGGTTGGATTGGACATGATAAAGGGTTCACAAACACAGAGCCCCGGAGTTCGCGCAGTGCAACTCCGGATATTTGCCCGGAATCGGGGCCGTCACCAGCCGTGGAGGCGCCTTATCTTCAGCTCCTGGTAGAGGCCCGGGGACAGCTCCTGCAGGAAGCGGCTGGGGGTGAGCATCATGCCGCCGGGACCGGGTCGCGACGCAATCTTGGGAAAGCTCAGGTAGAGCTCGTTCCGGGCCCTCGTCACTGCGACGTAGAAGAGGCGCCGCTCCTCCTCGACGTCCCCGGCCTCGATCGACCGCCGCCCCGGGAACTGCCCGTCCGCGAGGCCGATCACGAACACGACGTCGTACTCGAGGCCCTTGGCCTGGTGGACCGTGGTCAGCTTAACCGCCTCCGTGTCGGGATCGACGTGGCGGTCGCTCGTTTCGCTGTTGAGCAGCAGGATCTGGGCGAGGAAGTCCTGGGTCTCCTCGAAGCGCTGCGCGAAGCCCACCAGGGCGGAGAGTTCCTCGAGGCGGTCGCTGTAGTCGGCATAGGCGCCCTTCAGGTAGTCGCCGTACCACCCGTCGATCGCCGTCTCAACGGCGTCGGCCGGCTTGCCGGATTGCATCGAGTCGGCCACCTGCGCCAGCGAGACAGCCAGCGCCTCCCATTCCGCACGCGCGTCCTTGGGCACCCGGGCGCGGACCTCGTCGGAGGCCAGGCTGTCGATGAAGTTCTTCTGCGAATCCCTGGCTTGGGCGAGCGCCGCCGCGTGGAGCTTCTGGGCCCCCTTCTCGCCGACCTTGGGCAAAAGCACCGCAATCCGCTCCCACGCCTGCTCGTCCGCGGGATTGTAGACGAAGCGCAGGAGCGCGACCAGGTCCCTGATGTGCTGGCGCTCAAAAAACTTCACGCCGCTCGTGATGTGGTAGGGGATTCCGGCGCGGGCCAGGGCGATCTGGGTCTCAACGGCGATGAAGTGCGAGCGGTAGAGGACGGCGATGTTGCTGAGCGAGACGCCCTCGTCCTCGTGGAGGGCCCGGGTCCGCTTCACGATGAACTCAGCCTGCTCGCGGTCGTCCATCGCCTGGACCACATAGGGCTTCTCCATGTGCCCGCGGGCCGCGCGCAGCTCCTTGTCAAAGTGCCTTCCCTTCGGCTGCGCCATGAGGACGCCGTTGGCGAGGTTCAGGATCTCCGGCGTCGAGCGGTAGTTGGTCTCGATCCGGTGGATTGCCGTCCCCGGGTGGCGCTCGGGGAACGTCATGATGTTCTCGAAGTTCGCGCCGCGCCACGAGTAGATGCACTGGGCGTCGTCACCCACGGCCATGACCCGGTGGTGGGAGCCGATCCTGTCGACGATCTGCGCCTGGAGGGTGTTCGTGTCCTGGTACTCGTCGACGAGCACGTGGCGGAACCTCTCCGTGAAATACGACGCGACCTCGGGCGCCCGCTTCAGGAGCGCGAGCCAGTGCTCGAGGAGGTCGTCATAGTCGCAGACCTTCTGCGCGCGCTTCCTCAGGTCGTAGGCCTGCGCGAACGCGGGGAGCCTGTCGGCTATGTCGCTGTAATGGGGGAAGTACCTCTCGACCGTGGCCTCCACGGTGAGCTGCGTGTTCCGGGCGAGCGAGATGATCCCGAAGAGCGGGCCCGGCCTGGGCCGGGTCTTGTCCTTGAAGAAGCCCTTGTCCTGGGACTCCACGACCTGCTTCATGAGGCGCTCGGCCTCCTCCGCGTCCAGGATCGTGAACGTGCGCGCGAGGCCGATCGCCTCGCCGAACATCCTCAGGGCCCGGTGGCCGATCGAGTGGAATGTGCCCCCCCAGAAGCGCTTCGGCTCGATTCCCGTCAGCTCCTGGACGCGGTAGAGCATCTCCTTTGCGGCCTTGTTCGTGAACGTGAGGAGGAGGATTTCGCCCGGGCGCACGCCCTGGGACAGGAGCCACGCGACCCGGTAGGTGAGCGTGCGGGTCTTGCCTGAGCCAGCCCCCGCGAGGACGAGGAGAGGCCCGGGCTCGGCGGTGACGGCCGAGTACTGGTCCCCGTTCAGCTGCGCCTTGAAGTCGATCTGGGGAACGGAGTCGGGGGAGGGAAGTGCTTCCAGTGCGGAATCCATTGGCCCCGAGGATTGACCTATGTCGCCTCCGGCGCGAGCTCGGCCGCGCGCGCCTCGGGCCCTGCCAGGGCGAGGGCCGCTAGGAGGACGGCCGTGGCGGCGACCACCCAGCCGAGGACGCGCGCGTAGTCGTTGCCGTGGCCCTCGGCGAGCCTCGCCTGAAGCGTCGTGACGAACGAGGCGCAGAGGTTTCCGAGCTGGTAGGCGAGCCCGGGGAACGTCCCCCGCACGGCCCTCGGCGAGAGCTCGTTCAGGTGGGCCGGGACGACGCCCCAGGCCCCCTGGACCGCGAACTGGAAGAAGAAGGCGCTTGCCGCCAGCGCGGCGACCGAGCCGGTTCCGACCCAGAACGGGATGAGCGGTATCGCTAGCAGCGAGGCCGAAGCGATCGCCCTCCTCCTGCCGATCCACTGCGAGATCGCCCCAAAGAGGATGCCGCCCGAGATGGCGCCGAGGTTGTAGATCACGACAATCATGGTGACGGCGCCGCGCGGGAGCCCCCGCTGCTTCTCAAGGAACCCGCTCGGGTAGAGGTCCTGGGTCCCGTGGCTGAATGCGTTGAAGAGGGCCATGAGCGCGATCATGAAAAGGAACCGCGGGAGATGCTCGCGGACGCTCAATGCCGCGCGCCGTGTCCGCCTCGGCGCCCCGTCGGCGGGCCGGGCGTGCTCGCGCACCCACGCGGGTGATTCCTGGACTCCCGAGCGGATGAAAAGGATGAGGAAGGCCGGGAGCGCTCCGATGAAGAACATGCCCCGCCAGCCGAAATGGGGGTAGGCGAGCCAGTAGGCGAGGGCGGCCAGCAGGTAGCCCGCAGGGTAGCCCTGCTGGAGTATCCCCGATAGGAAGCCGCGGCTGTTTGCCGGGACGGACTCCATGGCAAGCGACGCTCCGACCCCCCAGACCCCTCCCATGCCTATCCCAAAGACGGCGCGAAGGGCGAGGAACGCGCCAAGCGAGGGCGCGAACCCCGAGAGCAGCTCGATGACCGAGTAAAGAAGGATGCTGGCCATGAGCGCCGGCCTCCTGCCGCAGCGGTCGGCGAAGACGCCGAACAGGAGCGCGCCGACCGGGCGCATGGCGAGCGTCAGGAAGAACGCGTAGGAGACCGCGCTCAGCTTGGTGTGGAAGTCGTCGGCGATGTGGCCTACGACCATGACCAGCAGGAAGTAGTCGAAGGCATCGAGCATCCAGCCGAGGTACGCGGCCATGAAGGCCCTCCATTGGGGCCCCGTCACGCCCCGGAGCTGGGCGAAGGGGTTCAAAGGAGCGCGAGGTCGCTGCGGTGGACGACCTCGATCCGCCGCCTGCCGGGATGGAGGGCGCGAACCTCCTCGCCCTTCTTCCCGGCCAGCCCGGGAATCTCGGCGGAGGAAAACGAGGACTTGCCGCGCGCGATCACGGCGCCGTCCGGACCGGCGATGTCGACGACGTCCCCGGCCCCGAATTCGCCGCGGGCGCCGGTGACGCCCACGGCGAGGAGGCTGCGGCCCTGCTCCCTGAGTACAGGCACGGCGCACGTGTTGATGACGATGGTTCCCGACGGCCTCTGGAAGAACGCGAGCCAGCGCTTGCGTGCCTCGAGGGGAAGTCCGCTCGGCACGAAAAAGGTCCCGGGGCCGGTGCCCGCGAGGAGGCGCGGGACGATTTCCCGCTCGGCCCCGCTTGCGATAAAGACGCCGCAGCCGGACTTGGTCGCGAGCTTGGCGGCCGAGAGCTTGCTCACCATGCCCCCGACGGCCGTCTCGCTCGTCGTGCCGCCCGCCATGGCCTCGATCTCGGGGGTTATCCGCTCGACGACGGGCACGACCCGGCCGCTGCCCTTCATGTCGACGAGCCCCGGCGCCGTGGAGAGGATCAGCAGGAATTGCGCCCCCACGAGGCTCGCGACCATGGCCGAGAGCGTGTCGTTGTCGCCGAAGCCGCGGCCGACCTCCTTGATCTCGGCCGCGCTCACGGCGTCATTCTCGTTGATGATCGGCACCGCGCCGTAGGCGATGACCTGTGAGAGGGTCTCCCTGACGCCGAGGTAGCGCGCCCGCGCGCGCAGGTCCTCGTGGGTCAGCAGCACCTGGGCGACCGTGATCCCGTGCGGCGCGAAGCCGGCCTGCCAGGTCTCCATGAGGAGGCTCTGGCCCACGGCGGCGCAGGCCTGCTTGCGCGCGGTCTCCGAGGGCCTGCGGGCGAGGGCCAGCCTGCCCATGCCAAGGCCTATGGCGCCCGAGGAGACCACAAAGACCTCCGTGCCGGCGGCGCGGAGCGCGGCCAGTTGCGCGCACACGTCGGCGATGCGGTCGGTGTCCAGCCTGCCGACGCCCGACGTGAGCACACCCGTCCCCAGCTTCACAACGACCCGCGCCGGGCTTTTTCGGGCCGTCAGCATGCCGGCGCCGCTCACACTGCGAGAAGCTCCTTCTCCTTGGCGCTGAAGTGGTCGCCGATGTCCTTGATCGCCTTGTCCGTCGCTGCCTGGATGTCCTTCTCGAGGCGCTTCGACTCGTCCTCGGGGAACTTGGCCTTCTTAACGGATTCGAGGGCGTCACGGCGGACGTTGCGGATGTGGACGCGGCCCTCCTCGGCTATTCGGGCTGCGGTCTTGACGAATTCCTGGCGGCGCTCGCGGCTCATGTCCGGGAGCGGGACCCGCACGACCTTACCGTCGACGATCGGGTTGAAGCCGAGGTTCGCGACCTGGATCGCCTTCTCGATGGCCTTCGTCAGGCCCGCGTCCCACGGCTGGATCTGGATCAGGCGGGCGTCCGGCGTCGTTATCGCCGCGCACTCCTTGAGGCGCATCTGGGAGCCGTAGGCCTCCACCATGACGCCCTCGACCATGGCCGGGGAGGCCTTCCCGGTGTGGATCGACGCGAATTCGTGGAGCGTGTGGTCGAGCGCCTTCTTCATCTTGGCGCTGGCGTCTGCGAGGAGCGGGTGGGACATGGGGTTCTGGGGGTTTGGGGTGCGACTCAGGCGTGGACCAGCGTCCCGACCTTCTTGCCGGTGACGCCGCGCAGGATCGCATGTTCCTCGTGCAGGTCCAGGACGAGGATCGGCACATGGTTGTCGAGGCACAGGGAAAAGGCGGTGGAGTCCATGACCTTCAGGCGCTGCTTGAGCGCGTCGATGAACGTGATCTCGTCGTACTTAACCGCGTCGGCGTGCTTCTTCGGATCCTTGTCGTAGATCCCGTCGACCTTCGTGGCCTTCACGATGATGTCGGCGCGCATCTCGGAGGCGCGCAGCGCCGCCGTGGTGTCCGTCGAGAAGTACGGGTTTCCCGTTCCGGCGACGAAGATGACGACCCGGCCCTTCTCCAGGTGGCGGATCGCTCGGCGCAGGATGAAGGGCTCGGCGATCTGGTTCATCGGGATCGCGCTCTGGACCCGCGTCATGACCCCCATTTTCTCCAGGCGGTCCATGATCGCCATTCCATTGATGACTGTCGCCAGCATGCCCATGTAGTCCCCGGTCGTCCGGTCGACGCCGCGCTTCTCGCCCAGAAGGCCCCTGAAGATATTTCCCCCGCCGATGACCACGCAGATCTGGACACCGAGGTCGTGGATCTCCTTCACCTGCTTGCAGGTGCGCTCAAGGGCGTCCACGTCGATCGGGTCGCCGGTCTTTTCGCCGCGAAGAAGCTCTCCCGAGAGCTTGAGGATGATGCGCTTGTATTTCACCCGGGGGTCCACGGGCAGGGATGCGTGCATGGGCACAAATGAAACAATTGGGCAAATAGGGCGTCAACTCCCCAGTGCAAAGGGTCTGGATTACGCCGTTGACTGCGCTAGCGTCGGGGCAGCAGGGTCTTGGGCTCGTTTAATTGCCTGGTGGTGTAAAGGTAGCACAGGTGACTTTGACTCACCTAGTCCTGGTTCGAATCCAGGCCGGGCAGCCATAATGCCGGCGGTTGCCGCGTTTGGTGCGTCGGGAAAGGACCGAGAGGAATCCGCCCGCGCGACACGGGGGCCGCCTACCGAGAGGGAGGGGCCCTTCACTCGACACCGAAGAATACAAGGTGCGCGCCTGCCTTCGGGAATCCCCCCGGACCGCGGACAAAGTCCGCGGTGATCACGGCCCTGCCGGAATCGTCAAAGGCGACCGAGATGCCCTCGTCATGCCAGATTCGCCGGTCGACCCGGTTCTGCGTGATGTACCGGTAGGTTCCGTGGCTTGAAAAAAGCACCACGGCGCCCCGCCCATCCGGCGCTATCTTCTCGTGCACCTCCGGCGTGCCGCCGACCGGCCCGCTGACCACCGGGAAAGCCTCCGCCATGTCGTCGCGGACCTGCCTGTATTTCGCGAGCACGCGGCCGAAGAGGGCGACACCGCTGTCCGAGATCGCAGGCAGGTCGCCCCAGATCCCGTCCTGGCCCAGGATCAGGGAGGCGAGGCTCAGCA
>CAZNNO010000050.1:0-27868 GCA_964574435.1 uncultured Opitutaceae bacterium | reverse complement strand
GACGCCTTCACCCACACCGTCGCCCACCCATACGCCTTCGCCGACCCCGACGCCGACACCGACGCCCTCGCCGACACCCACGCCGTCGCCCACGCCGACACCCACGCCGTCACCGACTCCGACACCGTCGCCCACGCCGACGCCCACGCCGTCGCCGACGCCGACGCCGTCGCCCACGCACACCCCGTCGCCGACCCCGACGCCGACCCCGTCGCCGACCCCGACACCGTCACCCACGCCGACGCCGTCACCCACGCCGTCGCCGACGTCCACACCGACGCCCACGCCCACGCCCACGCCGACACCTCCTCCGGACGACTAGAATCCTGTCCTGGCCATGAAACTGAATCCGTTGGAAAGGGATCCGACCAAGGGTAGCGCGCTTCTGGCGGCGATGATCGTCATCACGATACTTTCATTCGCCGCCGCGGGAATCCTCTCGTACAGCCTGACGACCTACCGCAATTCGGTGCGCCAGGCGACGCTCGACCAGGCGAAGGTGATCGCGGACAGCGAGATGGAGAACCTCTACTACGAGTGGAAGACCGACCTCGTGAACAAGATGCCGGTCGCGAACGTCGACAATGCGCTGTCGCCGCTCACGAGCAGCACCGTTCCCTTCGCATCCAATCTACAGGTGGCCGGCGGATGGACTGTCATGCGGTCCATACAGTTTAATCCGGTAGCAGGCACGCCCGACGGCGGCGCCTCGGGAATCGTCCCGGGAACAAACGAGATCGGGAAGAACTACTACTTCACGGCGGAGACGCAGGCCTCGATCAACCTGCCGCTCCTCGGGGTGGTCACCTATAAGTCGGGGCACCATTTCACCTTCTCCAGCACCTCGCTCTTCCAGTTCGCTGTGTTTTATCAGGGAAACCTCGAGATGGCCGCCGGCGGCAACATGACGATCGGCGGGCAGGTTTCGACGAACGCGAGCGCCTACCTCGGCGCCCAGTACAACAACGGCAACCCGTACGTCCTCACGCTCACGGACTCCGTGTACTACTTCCAGGACTATAACGGGGCAACCGATCCCCTCTCCGGCGAGACTCTCCAGCTTGAGGGCTCGTCGTCCCTGGTCGATCCGACCTACAATCCCAATCCCCAGGCCGCGGCTCCCGCAAACCAGGCGGCCCAGCGCGCGCTCCAGGTGTCTCAGATGGCGCAGCAGGCGAGCTTCATCGGCGGCGTCGACGTGGCCGCCGACGTCGCGAACCCGCAGTACCAGGCCGCCTACACCGACCTTCAGGGAAATGTGGACCCGAACGAGATCTACCGCGCCGTGGTCGCCCCGCCACCGGTGGACGCCCAGGGCAACCTCCTTCCCGAGGACCCTGTGGTCGCGGCAAGCCGGATGTACAACAATGCGGGCATACTGATCACGATTGACCAGACGGCCTCGGGCGCGGGAAACATCCAGATCAACGTCGGCACTGCCGCGAATCCGACCCAGTACAACAACGACCCCAATTTTGCGACCATCGTGAATCCCACGGCGGCGTCGAGCTCGATCGTCCAGAACCCGCGAACGCCGATCGTCGACCCTCGCGAGCTGCTGAACGGCACCACGGCTGTCAACGTTACGACCGTCGACATCGGCAACCTCAATAATGCGCTCGCTGCCGCCATGACGACGGACCCGGCCCTCGCGGCCAACTACAACGGTGTTGTCTATGTCTACGACAACACCAACAACAACAATGTCGGGTCGCCCAACACCCTGAACGGCATCCGCCTGACGGACGCCGCTACAACCCCCGATTTCAACGACCAGAACGGCAATCCCCTCGGGTTCACGGTTGTCTCCAACAACGGGGTCTACGTGCAGGGCGACTACAACACGACGGGAATCACCGTCCAGGGCAACGACGTCCCGAACCCGGCGGCGATCATGGGCGACGCCATCACCGCGCTTTCGGCCGGGTTCAGCATGGCCAACGCGGCCACGCTCCAGATGATCGACGTGAGCGGCGCCCGCCAGGCGACCCCAAGCCCCGCACTGCCGGCGAACGGCGTCAATCCGGCCAGCCCGGGAACGCCCAACGGAATGACCATCGATGCCGCTATCCTCACGGGCAACACGCCGACGACGTCCACGACAAACAGCGGCGGCGCCCAGAACCTGGTGCGGATGATCGAGGACTGGTTCTATCCGGACCCGCTCGGAAACGGGAGCGGCATGGCGCTCGTCCTCAACGGGTCGCTGGGGCAGCTCTTCACGTCGAAGTACTTCACGGGGGCGTACGCCCCGGGCATGCAGCAGGGACTCGGGACGATCAGCCCCGGCGTATACAACCGCGTGTACATCCAACCGAAGACCCGCAAGCTGAATTACGACACGTTTCTGAAGCAGCGGACGCCGGCCGGCTCGCCGACAACGACCTCATTCACGCGCGGCGACTTCTTCTTCTGGTGACGCAGGCCCGGGGAGCGATCCCCCCCGGGGATTGTCCCAGTTCGTGGCCTTTCAGCTGCACGGACGGCTCTGCGCCAGGCGAGCTCGGCGTTGCATCGGGAACCTTTGGGGTGTATCCTTTGTCATCAGAAAGCGTCATCTTTTGACACAAGCCATGAACACCAGGAGCCTGCTACTCATCCCCGCGGTACTTGCGCTGGGCGCGCCCACGCACGCCAATGCCTATGTTGGGTTCCGGCTTAACCTAGCCGTGCCCCTTTATTATCCCTCTGCAGGGTATTACTATGCGGCACCAGCCTATCCGCAGACGGTTGTCTACCAATCCCCGCAGACCGGAGTCGCGGGGGACCAGGTGACGGTCGCCCCTGGCCCCGGATATGTCTGGCTGGCAGGACATTGGACGAACGTGTCCCAGCGCTGGGTGTGGGTGGCGGGCCACTGGGAGCTGCCGCCTTCGCCGAGCGCCCTCTGGGTTGCCGGCCATTGGGTTAGGGGAAATGCGGGCTGGGTGTGGGTGGACGGCGCCTGGACAATTGGCAGCCCGCCCGTGCAGCCTCAGTCGGCTCCGCCTCCGCCCGTCCCTCCCTCCGAGCCGGCAGGCGCCGCGCAGTCCGCCCCTTCCGCCCCGCCCCCGCTATCGGCGGCAGTCGCGGGTGTGCCGGCTCCCTCAACGCCGCCTCCGCCCTCCCCTGAAATGGCCGAGGGCGCGGTTGTCGCCTCTGATCCCCCCGCGCCGATCGTCGAGACGGTACCCGTCTGCCCCTATCCCGACTACGTCTGGGTGGGCGGATTCTGGGGATGGAGCGGGCTCGGCTGGTACTGGACCGCAGGGCATTACGCCCCGAGGCCCTTCCATGGGGCCGCCTGGATTTCCGGAGGCTGGCTGCGGGCCGGCCGCGGCTGGGCATGGCATGCCGGGCACTGGCGGTAGGCGGGCCCGCCGTTTGCCCGCGGCGCCCATTTTTAGACTTGTCTAATAATGGGTGCTGAGCTCGGTTCCGGGCGTGACCCGGACCGAGTACGCGCGCTACCTTCTCGCCAGGATAGCCGAGGCCCTCGCGGTCGCGCTGGGAGCGGCGCTGCTCGCGCACCTGCTACAGCGCCTCGGGTATCTGGAGCCTCCCAAGTGGGCGCCCCGCGGCCTGCGCCACGCGCTGGGCCCCGCGGGCACGCGCGCCCTCGCCCTCGCCGAAGGGTGGGCATGGCCCGGGGCCTGGGCGCTGCTGGCCCACCTCGTGCTCGGGCCAAAGCAGGAGCGGCCCGTGTATGTCAGGCACCCGGGGGCGATGTACGCCTACGCCGGGGTGACTGTCGACCGCAACGCGGGGTGCAGGGGCGGATGCGTGACCGGGGCCACCGGTTCCGGAAAGACGCTCGCCTGCATCATGCCGCGGCTGCATTCGCTCTGCGTCAACGAGGCCGGAGACGAGCGGCCCCAGTGGCGCTCAAGCCCGTCCGGGATCGACTTTGAGCGGATCAGGACCGGCCACCGCTCCCTGGCCAGGGACATCGCCGCGGAGATCCGGCGCCTGGGCGCGGCCCGCGGCGACGTCGGGGCGACGGAGGAGGCCGGGGCCGCTGGCTCAATTGATGAGCAGATCGGCCGGCTTCGGTGCCTCTCCGAGCAAAGCGCCCAGGGCCTCCAGGAGGCGTCGGACACCTGCAGGAGCGCCCGCTTCCGGGTCCCCCCATGGGGCGGGATTGTATGCGGCGAAAAGGGCAACGAATGGCAGTCCGTCGAGGCGCTCCTGCGCCACCACGGCAGGGAGGAGGATCTCTGCGTCCTGCGCACGAGGCCCGCCTGGGCGCCTGGGGGCTGGCGCCCGCCCGTGCGCCTCAACCTGGTTTCCATGGACGAGATTCCCGCTGACACATGCGCGAAGATGCTCGTCGACACCGGGCTCTCGGTCGAGGAGTCGGGCACGCGGGACGAATTCTTCGTTCCGCAGGCCCGGGACAAGATAGCATGGGGGATCCGCCTGACGCGCGCCGTCAAGCAGGCGGCGGCCGGAGCCCGGCCGTTGGATCCGGCAAACGGTCCTAGCCTCCTCACACTCTTCGAGATACTCACCGTCCAGGAGGGCTACCGCGGGTACCTCCTGCGGTGCTCCGCCGCACTTCCCGGCCTCGCGGCGTCCGAGGCGTTCGCCGAGGCGCGCTTCCAGCTCGAGAACAACTACTGGAGCCAGCCCCCGGACCAGCTTGGGGGGGTCCGCAGCACCGTGTACAATTTCCTCGTCCCTTTCGCGGAGCCGGAGATCGCCGAGGTCTTCTGCTCGGACAGCACCTTCGACCTGCGCGATATCCAGCTGGGCAAGGTAGTCTGCACCGCGATCCCTCAGAAGTTCGCCCTCCAGCGGCGCTACGTCGCGACACTGCTCAAGGCGCTGGCCTACCAGATAATCCTCGAGCGCTTCGACCGGCGGGCGGACCACCCGGACTGGCTCAACCGCAACGTCGTTCTCGTCGAACAGGACGAGTGGCAGCGCCACGCCGTCCGGGCGGACTGCGAGGTCGACGTCGTGCGGGAGGCGCGCGGCGCGGTCTACGCGGCCACGCAGTCGCAGAATTCCGTCTGGCTCAAGCTCGGCGGCCGCGAGAAGGCCGCGCCCCTCATCGCAAACCTGCGCAACCGCTGGATCTGCCAGGCCGCAACCGAGGAATGCGCGGAGGAGAGCTCCAACCTGCTGAGCGGCCGGGTCTGCCGCGAGGTCTCGTACTCCCACGGCGAGGGAGGTCGAACGACCACCGTCACGTTTCCCGAGCGGCCGTTGCTTCCCCGCCGGGAGCTCCGGACGCTGCCGCCCTTCCATGTCGTCTTTGCGCCCGCCGAGGGGCGCTGGCTGTACCGCAAGTGCATCGCCATGCCGGCGACGCCGGACGGGAGGATTCCCGCCTGGTGGTTCGGCGACTGGAATCCCCTCCACTGGGCCGCTCACGCCCTCGGTCTACCCGCGGAGCTGGCCGGCCTCAGGCTGCACCCGGGCGACCACTATGTTCCCCCGTGGAGGGCGAGCGCCCCGGTGCGCGCCCAGGTGAGGCGCCTCCTGGGGCTCGACGGGACCTTCATCATTCTCGGCGGCAGGCGGTCGGCGCCCTCGGGGGGGGAACCCGGCCGTCGATGAGATTGGCCATGAAAACGAATAATTAGACTTGTCTCATAACATGTTTTAAGCATTGCTCAGGGGCGTGATGAAAGCGGGAGCACGACGGATAGCCTTGGGGGGAATTCTCGCCCCGGTCCTTGCGCTGGCCGTCCGCGCCCAGACCTATTCCACCGCGTCGATCGACCTTGGAAGCGGCGGCTACACGCTCAATTTTGGGGTGCTTTGGACCTGCGACGACGATCCGGGCGGGACCGTGAGCAATCCCGGGCGAATCGACTTGGTCGCCCCGGGCGGAAACCTCTTGGGGACGGTCGTGGCGACGGCCAGCAGCTCCGGGCCCGTGGTCACGGTCAGCGGCGCCGGGTCGGTCACCGACGCGACGGCGTCCATCAGCCTCTACGGCGCGGCCGGCTCGCCGGCCGACGGGTATGTGCACGGGACCTGGAACATCTCCGGCCCCAGCCCAGGTCCGTACACGCTCCGTTTCTGGTTCACCCAGAAAATGATCCTTGGAAATCCCCTGAGCACCATAACCACGGACGCAATGGATACCGGCGGAAGCCCCGTCGGGGGCCAGCCCACCCCCACGCCAACCCCCACGCCGACACCCACCCCGTCACCCACCCCCACGCCGACGCCGAGTCCGACGCCGACACCCTCTCCGCCTTCACTAGTTCTCGTCGCACCCGATTCGGCGACGGTCTTCCAGGCCGTCGGCATGAGCGCCAGGGCAACCGCAGCGGCCGGCGGCTTTCCGCTCGCGTCGGTCTCGATCGAGGTATCGGAGGACGGCGGAGACACTTGGTTTAACATCATTTCCGACTCAAGTCCCACAAGCCCGAGCGATCTTGAGAGCGCATCCTATGCCTTTGCCGCTACGGGAAGCGCGACACTTCGCGCCACCGCAACCGACGCGCGGGGACAATCGGCAACCTCGGTCCAGACCGTCTCGGTCGCGCGGGCGAGCCAGGGCCCCTTGGCAATCTCGCCGGTGGCGCCCTCGGTGACTGCGGGACAGAGCGTTGCCTTCACGGCATCGGGCGGGGCTACGGGCAACTACACCTGGGGAGGCTCTGCCTCGGGCTCGGGCGCCGTGCAGGCGGTCCTTTTCCCGGCACCCGGCACCTACTCGGTGACCGTGCTCGATGCGGGGAACGCCGACTTTAGCCCCTCCGCTCCCGCCGTGGCCACCATCGCCGTGGGGGCCCCCTTCTTCACCCTCGCCGCCTCCGCGTCCGCCGGCGGCACCGCGTCCGGGGGAGGCAGCTACCCTCCGAATGCGCAGGCCGTCGCGGTAGCCACCGCGTCGCCCGGCTACGCGTTCGCGGGGTGGACAGGCGACGTCGTTGGGCCCGCCCCGACGATCACCGTCCTCATGAACGCGAACAAGTCGGTCATGGCCCACTTCTCGGCACTCCTTTCGCAGTCGATCACATTCGTGCCCCCAGGGAGCGTTTCAATTCGCACGCCGCCGTTCACCCTTCTGGTAAGCTCCTCGAGCGGGCTCCCCGTCTCGCTCGCTCTCGACGCCGGGCCCGTGGCGCTGGCGGGCTTCGTCGTCACCCCCTCGGGGATGCCCGGACAGGTCACCCTCACCGCCACCCAGACCGGGAACGACCAATACCTGCCGGCCCAGCCTGTCGTGGTCTCGTTCGCCGTGGGCCCCGCGCCGCCGGGCGTACTGCTCGCCGACGACTCGTCGGCGACGAAGAAATCCGACAAGGCAACGGCCGTGACGAGCCTCACGGGCGGCACGGCACGTTGAAGCAAGCGGCCATGGAGCGATGCACCAACCCTTTCCCGCTGGCGGCAAAGTCGAGCCACCATTCGCACTACCACAGGTTCCTGCTCGGCGTCGATCCGGCGACGATCGCCCCCTTCCCAAAGCCGTATTGCCTGGGCGCCCTTTCCGGGAACCTGAGCGAACTCGCCGGGAGCCTGGACCTCCCGCGCTGGAGGAAGCTCTACAGCGGTGCGTTCCCGTGGGTCCCCGGATTCGGGCCGGGGCACTTCGCCCTCGGCAATGTTCCGCCGCACCGACCGCTGCCCCGCGACTATTGCAGGCCGGCGAGGAGGTTCGCCGCCTTCGACTTCGTGCTGGTCGCCGATCCGTCGGTGTCCGCCCTCGCGCTCGTCGCAGGCGATAGGCGCGTCCTTGACCGATTCGTGGCGCTCGGCGACGACTTCTGCGGCCGCGTCGAGGGCCGCGTGTCCTCGCGCGCCCAGGGCCCTTCTGGCTCCCGCTGCACGGGCCGAATGCTTGCCGGCGTGTTCGCCGAGCCAAACAACCGCTGGCTCATGCCGTTCCTCCACGTGCACGCGCGCGTGCTCAACCTTACGTCGTTCGCCGAGGCCCCTGAAAGGCTTGAGTGCCTCGATTCCGGGGCGCTCGCCCGCGCCGGCGAACTGGCAAGGCTGGACTGGGTCCGGAGGCAGGCCGAGGCGCTCTCGGACCTCGGCTACAGGGCGAGCGTGGGCGGCGCCGCGGCGCCCGCCCTCCGCGTCGAGGGGGTCGGGGGGAGGCTGCTCGCAGCCCTGGAGGCGCCGCGGATCGCCGTCGCGCGCCTTCTTGAGCGCATGATCGCCGGCGGCCGGCCGCCATCGCCTGAGCGCCTTTTCGACGAGCTGCCGCCCGCAGTGGTCGCGGCGCTGTCGGAGCAGCTCGAGTCGCTCCTGGCGCGATCCCTTTCGCCATTCAAGCCGCCGAAGGTCGCCGTCCCGTCGGAGGGCCCGTGGCGCGCCGCCGTCAGGGAGCACCTCGGCCGCCACTGTCCCGATTCACTCGCCGCGCTCGACGTGGCGGCCTTCCGGGCCGGCGCCACGGTCTTCGAGTCCGCGCTCTTCCCGACTCCGTCCCTTGACGCCGCCCACTGCCACGCTCCGCGCCTGGAGGCGATCGAGGCCGCGAGCCAGCTGCCCGGCGACCCCGAGCTGGCGACGGGCCTGGCGGGCGCCACCGAGAGGGCGGCGCCGGCCTGGCTGGCCCGAGAGTTCGAGGCGACGCTGGAGGAGGTGAACGCGCGGGTCGTCAGGGCGGGCCCGGACGACCCGCTGTTGGCGCTGCGGTGCATCTTCTCCACAATCGACAACCTCTCGGCGGGGGCCGACGCTGAGCAGCTCCGCCAGTCGCAGCAGCTGATCGGTGTGGAGCTCGAGCGCGGGACCAGGGGCCGGCCCGGCGCCATCTCGCGGGATCCCCAGGCGTCCCCGAGGGGCCGCGACCGCCTAGTCTCGCTGGACGAGCTCTTCGAGGCTGCGACCCTCCCCATGGCGGCGCGCGGCCAGGAGATAGGGGGCCGCAGCCTTTGAGCGGCGGCTGCCCGCACGATCTGCGCTGGCCTGACGACCAGTGCCTCGTGGCCATGGGCGAGGACCTTTGGCGCATCAAGGATGCGTGCGAGGGGACCATGATATTCGGCGCCACGGGCTCGGGAAAGACATCGGGGAGCGGCAGCGCCATCGCCAGGTCGTTCCTAGCCGCGGGCTTCGGAGGCCTGGTCCTCTGCGCGAAACCGGACGAGCCCGAGCTTTGGCGGCGGTACGCACTCGAGACCGGACGCGCCGCCGACCTCGTGATGTTTGGCAAGGACGGGCCCTGGAGCTTCAATTTCATGAACTACGAGTCGCTGCGCTCGGGAGCCGGCGCCGGGCTCACCGAGAACCTGGTGGGCCTCTTTATGGAGGTCTCGTCGATCGGCTCCGGGGACGGACGAGCCAAGGGCGGCGACCCATTCTGGGAGCGCGCGATGCGGTCTCTCATCAGGAACTGCGTGGAGGTCCTCGTGATGGCCGGCGAGCCCGTGTCCCTGCACGGGATGTTTGACATCGTCCGAAGCGCGCCTCCGGACTCGGCGAGCCTCTCGTCGCGGGCCTGGCGGTCCCGCTCCGAATGCTGGCGAAAGCTCGAGATCGCGAGGGACAGGGCCCCGGGCACGGCCTGGGAGATCGACTGCCGGGAGGTCGCAGGTTACTGGCTGGGCCACTTCCCCACGCTTGGGGAGAAGACACGGGGCAGCATCGTCGCCATGTTCTCGAGCCTGGCGGAGGCGCTCATGCGCGGAAAGATGCGGGAACTCTTCTGCGAGGAAACCACGCTCTCCCCGGAGCACGTCATCGGCGGTAGGGTCGTGGTTGTCGACCTGCCGGTCAAGGAATGGTCCGAGGTCGGCAGGATGGCGGCCGTGCTCTGGAAATACTGCCTCCAGAAGGCGGTCGAGCGCCGCCCGGACAATGGCGACGGCAGGGGCCGCCCCCTCTTCATCTGGGCGGACGAGTGCCAGCATTTTACGAGCCGCTACGACCCGCTTTTCCAGGCGACCGCCCGGTCGTCGCGCGCGGCGAGCGTCTACCTCACGCAGAACTATCCGAGCCTTGCCGGCGCGCTCGGGGGAGGGTCCGACGGCAGGATGATGACGGATTCGCTCCTCGGAAACCTGGGGACCAAGATATTCCATGCGAACAGCGACCGCGAGACGAACCAGTTCGCCGCGGACCTTGTGGGCAAGCGGCTCAATCTGCTGCGCAGCTCCGGGATCGGATCGAGCCTCAGCCTCGGCGGCCACCAGAGCATGGGGGCGTCGTTGAACCGCGGCCGCAGCGAAAGCATCGACTACGAGATCCAGCCCAAGGAACTCTCCGCCCTGAGGAAGGGGGGTGCCGAGAACGCCTACGCGTCCGACGCGCTCGTGTTCCAGAACGGCAGGCTCTGGGCCGGCTCCGGGCGCACGTGGCAGAAGGTCGCGTTCCGCCAGCAGCCGCGGGTGGACCGCGAGCGCGGCGCGCAGCAGGCACCCGGCCGGACGCGGGCGCGATGAGAGTCCGCGCCCGGGGCCCTACTTTCCCGCGTACCAGAACCCGCGCCGCCAGTTGTGGGCCTGAAGGCTCCGCAGGAGCTCCGGGGACATCGGGGCCAGATCGCTCACCCGACAGTTGTCCTCCGCCTGCCGCGGATTGCGCATTCCAGGTATGACCGTGCCTACCGCCCCGTGCGCCAGCGCGAACCTGATGGCCGCCTGGGGAAGCGTGTAGCCGCTGCCCGCGAGTGTCGCCGCCACCCTAGCCGCCCGCTCAACGGACCGGCCGAGGCGGTCGCCCTCAAAGTAGCTCCTGCGGAAGTCCCCCTCTGGGAACCGCGTGTCGGCCGTCCACTTTCCGGTCTGCGACCCCTCGTCGAAGACAACGCGGACGATGATGCCGACACCGGCCTCGGCGGCGGCGGGCAGCAGCTCGGCGGCCGGCTCCTGCTCAAAGACGTTGTAGATGACCTGGACGACGTCGACCCATCCCCCCCGCATCAGGTCGATCACGCTATTCTGGTCGTGCTCGGGCGTCGAGACGCCGACGAAGCGCACCTTCCCCTCCTTCTTGAGGGCGCGCAGCACCTCAAAGGGCTCGGGGCTGCGGTTCCACGCCCTCGTCCATGTGTGGAGCTGCAGGATGTCAATCCGGTCCGTCCCGAGGTTGCGCAGGCGTTGCTCGACGTTCTCGCGGAGGTATTTCTCGGGGTAGCGCTGGGACACGACACAGTAGGGCGACGGGGGCCACGGGCCTTGGGTCGGCGGCGTCTTGGTCGCGACCACGACGGATTCCCTCCTTTCGCGGAGCACCGACGCTATGACCCTCTCGCTTTTGCCCTCACCATAGCCCGCGGCCGTGTCGATGAAGTTGACGCCAAGGTCCAGTGCCCGATTCAGGGCAGCAACCGAGTCGGCCTCGTTCTGGGGCCCCCACCCCCCTCCGATCGCCCACGCGCCAAATCCAATCTCAGACACGCTTAAACCGGTACGGCCCAATTTCTTGAATTTCATGATAGCGATGGAGGTCTGCCAGCATCATCCGGCGGCGGGGCGGCGCGTCAAGAAACGGCTCCCCAAAGGGCGCCCCTGTGCGTTTGCCGAGGCCCGAGTTATACCTTTCTGATTGACCAAAAGGGACTTTGGTGTGTTTTTGATATCCTAATCGGCCATGAAACCCCGCAAGCTCATCGGGTATGTCGCTGCCTGACGACGTCATCTCGCTTTTGCGCGACGAGGCGTACCTCGACCTATGCCGCAACGCCCTGAAGGATGCGCTCGAGCGCCTCGTTGCCGAGAAGCAGCAGGTGACCGAGACCCGGCCGCCGTTTGGCATACTTGCCACAAAGAAGCAGCGGGAGGTCTTTGAGTCGTCGATGCAGACCGTCCTGGACACCGAGGCCGCGATAGAGAACAGGCTCGGCAAGCTGGAGGCGATCGAGAACTGGCTCAAGTCGGCGATTCGCGAGCGGCTCCGCGACTACCTAAGGCAGGTGTCCGAAAACTACCGGCGCAGCGCGAAGATCGCCGAGAGCGTGAGGACCTGGGACAGGCTGATCGAGCACTACGGCGAGCAGCTCCTCGCCCTCGCCCGAAACATCAAGAACGTGGCCGTGTCCTTCGCCGGCGCCGCGGGGGGGGTGCGCTCCGCGTTCAGCGACCGCGCCCAGGCGTTTGCAGAGCTGCGCATGGGCGCGGACAGCCTCGACCGCACGGCCCTCCAGCTCGAGTCGCTCACGCGCTCGATGGCGATGTTCGCGGCAAATTCGCCGTACAAGGACGTGCAGGTGGCCGAGCTGCCGATCAAGGGCGTCGTGGGATGGGTCGACAACCTGGCCCTGCAGCATGACCGCGATGCGCTGCCCGCCTGCCAGGAGATGGAGTCCGACGCGCGCTCGATCGTTGCAAAGAAGCTGACCGACTACCATGCGAGCGCGGCCGCCGCGCTCGAGGCCATCACGGTGATCGAGAACCAGGAGCTCGAAAGCTACTGGGAGGTCCTGAGGGCCCATGCGCTCGCCCACTACGTGCAGGAACGCGACGTGGACGAGGTGCTCAACGAGCTGAACGAGCGCTACGTGGTCGCCAACATCGAGCGCCGCCAGCGTGCGATTGAGAGCCAGGTGGATCCCTACGGCCACGAGCGCTAGGCCGGGCGCGGGCTTACTTGCCGCTGTCGAGCATGCGCTTGAGCTTGTCGACCTTCGGCCTGATCACGACGGCGCAATAGCCCTCGTCGGGATGCTTGTCGAAATAGTCCTGATGGTAGTCCTCGGCCTGCCAGAACTTAACAAGCGGCACTATCTCGGTCGTGATCGGCTCGGCGTGCGATTTCTGGGCCTCGGCTCGCGACCTCTCCGCCGCGGCCTTCTGGGCCGGGCTTGAATAGAGGATTATCGACCGGTACGAGCTGCCCATGTCGTTGCCCTGGCCGCCCACCTGGGTCGGATCGTGAACCTTCCAGAAGAACTTGAGAACGCCCTCAAGCGTGATGACCGACGGATCGAATTCGATCCTAACGACCTCGGCGTGGCCGGTCTCCTCGGTGCACACCTGCTCGTAGGTGGGGTTCGCGAGAGAGCCCCCTGCGTAGCCGCAGGTGACATGGGTCACGCCAGGGAGAAGCTTGTAGGCGGCGTCCAGGCACCAGAAGCACCCCCCGCCGAGGACGACTGAATCGGCGCTGGCCGCCTTTGCTAGGATTGACATCGAGATCAGGACGAGGACGGAGGAAAGCAGCCGGGAGCGCGACATGGGGAGGGAAGGAGGGAGCAGGAGATTCTCACTTCGAGGCGACGCTTGCGGAGTGCGCGGCCAACCACGCCTCGTACTGCTTTCGGGGCATGAAGCGCAGCGAAGCCGAGTTGATGCAGTAGCGCAGGCCGGTCGGCGCGGGGCCGTCGTCGAATACGTGGCCCAGGTGCGCGCCGTCGACCGTGCAGTGCACCTCGTCGCGCGTCATCCCGAACGACGTGTCCGACTGGACCGCGACAAAAAGCGGCTCGATCGGCTTCGTGAAGCTCGGCCATCCGGTGCCGCTGTTGAACTTGTCCCGGCTGTCAAAGAGCGGGGTGTCGCTGCATACCGAAAAGTAGACACCGTCCTCGTGGTTGTCCCAGTACTCGTTCTGGAAGGACGGCTCGGTCCCCTGCTGCCGCGCCACCCTGTACTGGATGGGCGTGAGCAGCTGCTGCCATTCGGCGTCTGAGTGCTTCACGGAGGCCTTGGACATGTCGATGACGACATTGGAGGGAAGGCCGCAGGCGGACTTCGCGCTGTCGGTGGCGCATGCGGCGCCCTTGGCCGCGGAATCGGTCGGATTCGAGGGTTTCATATCGGTGTCGGCAAGCAGCGTCGCAGCTGCGGCCAGGAGTGCAATCGGGGGGATCAGGAACTTCACTGCCCATTAGAGTAACCCAGTTTCAACTTTATTCCAGCCGAAGGGGCCTTGCGCACCCTCAAGCTCCCGCCGGGCTCAAGGACGCCCTTCGTGCGGGCCCCCGGCAGGCCCGCTGCCCGTCGGGCATATCACGGGCGCTTGAACAGCTTCGCGAGCAGCTCGTGGATCATGTCGCCGGGTGGATGCCCGAATTGCGCCCCCGGCCTGAAATCATGGCCGACGGCGAGTATCTTGTCCGTGCGAGCGGACCTCACCTGCAGGTCGATCTCGATCATGTACGTGCTGAAGTCCCAGGTCCACATGTCCTCGTAGGACACGATGAGCTCCGTGCCTATGGGCATCATCGTCAGGGCCCCGGCCGAGGCGTCGTAACCCATGGCCCTGAGTTGGCGCGCAATCTCATCGGCGACCCCGTAGCTGTCCGCCAGCCGGTGCTCCACGAAAATGTGCTTGCGGCTCGCGATGTCCGCCTTGGGGAGCGCGCGCATGGTCACCTGCGAGCATCCCGCGAGCAGGGCCATGCCCGCGAGCGCGAAAAGGGCAGTTATGCGTTGCGTGGGCATGCGGGTTGCAAGACGCGCTTTGATCACGCCGGGTTGCACATGCAAGAAAGAAACTTCATCTTCCGTGGGGCGTCGTCCCCATGGAAGAGCCGTGACAACATCCCAATTCCGCAAAGCCCCGAAGAAGCCCCTGAGCGCGGCGACCCGCTACGTGGTCGTTCCGCTGCTTCTGCTGGCAGCAGGGATCAGGATCGGCATGTACATCGAGAGCCGCAGGCAGCGCCCGCCGGCAGTCCCGGACCGGCCCCCGAGGCAGGCGGCTGAGGCGCCTCGGACCGAGGCGCCCCCTGAATCCGTCCCAGCCCCGACGCTCGAGGTCTCCGGCTCGTTCCAGAACAACATCTATCCCTCCCTGCTTCTCTCCCTCGGGGTTTCCTACCCTGAGTATGCGCGCTGCCTGACAGTGTCGCTTCACAACCTTCCCTCCTCGGGCCAGCTCCAGCTTCGCATAGACTCGAGCCTCTTCCTTCAGCCGCTTCAGGCCGCATTCAACGCCCCGTCCGGCTCCGCAACGCTCAATCCCGAGCTGCCGTGGAACTACGACGCCCTGAGGCGCAGCACGCAGATGGGGCCGCAGAGCTTTGTGGCGTCCCTCCTAGTCGACGGGAAGTCGCAGGCCGACGTGGCCCTCGTCTGCACCGTCCATTCGGTCAACGAGGCGGTTTCCCGGGTCTTTGTCGCCTCGACGGGGCAATGGCTGGACACGAGCGTCTGCTTTGCCGCATTCGTCAACGAGGACCATCCCTGGATCAACGCCGTCCTCCAGGAGGCGATGAGCACCGGGTCGGTGCGGAGCTTCACGGGCTACCAGTACGGGGCCCAGTCCGCGATGCTTCAGGCCCAGGCTGTCTGGGACGCGCTGGCCGCGCGCGGCCTGAGCTATGTGAACGTCGCCACCGACAGCGGCACCTCCCCGCTTGTCGCGACCCAATACGTCCGTTTCCTGGACCAGTCAGTCCACGACCAGGGCGCCAACTGCGTGGACGCCTCCGTCCTCTTCGCCTCCATCCTGCGGCGTATCGGGCTTCGTCCGGTCCTGCTGTTCAGGCCCGGGCATTGCTTCACCGGTTTCTACGACGCGGCGGAGGGAGGGCACATCGTGGCGTTCGAGACGACATTCCTCGGTTCAGCCCCGTTTGCGGCCGCCGCCGCGGAGGGCGCGAAGGAGCTCCAGACCACGCTGCCGTACGTCGGGTCGCAGCAGTACTCGATCGTCGACATCGCCGTGTGCCGCCAGCAGGGTATCAATCCGATCCCCTACGAGTCAGCCGAGCACGACTGATACCTGCCGCTCAGTCGTCGTCGTCATCCGGCCCGGGCAGTTGGCGCACGAACGCGGCGTGCACCGGGGCGGGCGCCCGGGAACCCTCGCCCCGGACCGCGGACCAGATCACCCGGTTGAATGCCTGATCGTCAACCAGGTCCTCGCGGGAGAAGTCAAAATGCGCGGACAATGCGGCCAGCGGCCCCGCCCCGGAATTGCGCCGCTCGACATCGACTCCCGCGTCGAGGGCCTGGTACGGGGTCGGGTCGGGTACCGCCTGGAAGCAAGCCCTCATCGGCGCCGCAGCGGCGTCAAACTGGGACATCGGCTGAAGGCCAAGAATTAGCTCCATCGTGCGCAGCATGGAGCATGTCGAGTAGGGCGTGGAGTCAACCACCGCGCGCCTGACGAACGGGCCCGCGACCAGCGCCTCGGTCCGGTGGGCGTCCACATGGTCGGGGCCATTCTGGGCGTCGTCCTCGACCGCGAAGACAACGCTTTCCCCCCAGAATCTCGAATGGCTGAGCGCCTCGAGCACGCGCCCGACGGCCTCGTCATTGTCGGCGACCATCGCCTCGGGCGTCCAGCTCCCCTGCTTCGACCCTGCCGTGTGGTCCTGGGGAAGGCGGACGATCTGGAGCCTTGGCATGTCACCCGCCTGCTCAAAGCGCCGCAACTGCGCGATGAATTCGGCGGCGCGGTAGCGGTCGTGGTAGCCGATGTCCCAACCGCGGTACAGGGGGTCCAGGTGGCCCTGGAGGGCCGGCAGGTTGCTCGTCACCGGCGCGCCGTCCTTGTCCGGATTTTCTGTGAACTCTCCGTAGCTGCGGTACGTCACGCCCGCGGCGGCGGCCCGGTCCCAGAGGTAGCCGAGGGCAGGAAGGGCTGCGGCGAAATGGCCCTCGCTTGGATAGGGAACATGGCTGCCTGCGTGCCCATAGTTCACCGGCCAGGATTTCTCCACGAACTCGGATGCGTACCCGGCCATGCTCCATTCGTGGCCTCCCGCGCTCACCTCGGCATTCGCGTAGAAATTGTCGAGGAGCACAAACTGGCGGGCGATCGCGTGGATGTTCGGGGTGACCTTCTCCGGGAAAAGGCACAGGGCCGGATCCCCGTTGCCCTGGGGCAGGTCGCCCAGGACCTGATCGTATGTCCGGTTTTCCTTGATTATGTAGATGACATACCGGATTGGCGAGGCCCTCCCTGGCGCCTCCGGCACGGGGTCGCCCGCCCGCGGGCGCTGTGCGGCGGCAGGCCTGCAGTGCTGCGCGACCGCCGTCCACGCGGTCAGCGCGCGCGCAAAGGCCTCGCCGGAGGGAAGCGGGATCACCCCGAGCGAGCCCCTGTAGAGCTCGGCGATGGACGGCCATTCCCCGTCTGCTCCAGGGTTGGAGGCCGGAGCGAGCCCGCGAGCGCTCACAACCAGGAGCCTTCTGCCGTCGGGAGTCAGCCGCACCGCCGAGGGAAACCAACCCGTCGGGATGAAACCGAGCGGACGGCCGCCGGCGCGCACGCTGACATCGAACACCGCAATCGTGTTGGTGTAGGCGTTCGCTATGTAGAGCGTCCGGCCATCGGGCGAAAGCGCGAGGCTGTCCGGAGTGGAGCCCGGCAGGTCCCCGGGAGTCAGCGACGACGACAGGACCTCGCAGGTGCGCCCGTCCGCCGTGTCGAGCACGGTCACCGTGTTGAGGCCCCCGTTGGAGACGAACAGGCGGCCGTCGCGCGACAGGACAACCTCGTTGGGATGCAGGCCCGTGGGCCACCGGCCGAGCACCCTGCCGTCGGAGGTGTCGATCACGGCGACGCAGGACTCGCCCCAGAGGCTGGCATAGGCCCGCGAGGCGGACTCGTCCCAGGCGATGTTCAAGGGATCGGCGTCGGTTGACAGCACGCGAAGGTCGAGGACGTCGTTGGTCGACACGGCGCCGGGCGCCGGGCGCGGATGGACGCCCCCCGTAGCCTCGAGGAGGGCGGTCCAGGCCACGGCGCCGGTCGCGAGGTCTACGCGGACGACGCGGCTGTCATAGGCGAGGGCGACCACGGCCGAGCGCCCGTCCCGGGAAAGCGCAAATCCGGCGACGACGCCGCTGCCCGTCCTCTCCGCGACCTTGACGTCCCCCCGCGCGAGCAGCCGCCCCGCCCTCACGTCGAAAAGGTGGATGACGCCGTCGCTGGCCCCGCTGCAGGCGAGAGTCCGCCCGTCGGCCGAGAATGCCACGCCGCAGAAGGCCTCGTTCAGGGCGGCGGAATCCGCGACCTCAAGCGAGACGAGGTCGACCAGGCGGACCTCATGCTTCCCGTGCCCCGCGTGAAGCACGGCGGCCAGCGTGCCCCCGGGGTTGACAGCCATGCCCACGGGAAAGTCCCCAAGGCCCACCTGGCTCCCGACTGGATGGATCGGCCACTGGTTGTGCAGCAGGGTGTAGCCATCGGGCTGGGGGCCCGGGAGCGTGCGCGGGGGCGCGCTCGCAGAGCCCAGGGCCGCCGACGTCGCCCACGCGAGCAGGAGCGGGGCGCATTTCACGGCTTCAGGTCCGGAAGACTCCGGCGATCTTGGCCTGGATCTCCTCTGCCTTGGCGCGGGGATCGGCGGCCTGGCGGACGGGCCTGCCGACGACGATGTAGTCGGCACCCCGCAGGAACGCGTCCTCAACGTCGACCGTACGCTTCTGGTCGTCCGAGGGACGGTTCTCGACCGGCCGGATTCCGGGACTGACGACCAGGAAGTTGGCACCCAGCTCGCCCCGGAGGCGCGAAGCCTCCAGTCCGGAGGAGATCACCCCGTCGCAGCCAAGCTTCAGCGCCCTCCTCGCCCTCGACAGGACAAGCTCCTCCGGGTCGCACTGGAACCCGAGGTCGTCCAGATCACCCCTGTCCAGGCTCGTCAGCACGGTGACGGCAAGAATCTTCACGTGGCCCTTGGCCGACACGGCCGCCTCAATCATCGGGTCGTTGCCGTGGACGGTCGCAAAGGTGACCTTGCGGTGCTGCAGCTGTTCCACAGCGAGCTTCACGGTCTCGGGTACGTCGAAGAACTTGATGTCGGCGAAGACCTTCTTCCCCTGGGCGTCCAGCCAGTCGACCATGTCGAAATAGCGTCCCGTCATCAGGAACTGCAGCCCGAGCTTGTAGAACTGGACGGAATCCCCAAGGCGTTCGACCCACCGCTTTCCTTCGTCGAGGGACGGCACGTCGAGGGCGAGGATCAGGCGCTCGCGCGGGGGGATCGTCTTTGTGGAGAGGTTGGGATGGGAGGCCACGGCCCAGATGCCAGACATCGGCGGTTGGCGGTCAAGACCGAACGCTTTGCGGCGGGAATTGACGCCGCGGCACTTCAAAAACGAGAATCCCCGCAAATGCCCACCACCGTCTTCACCATCGCCAACCAGAAGGGGGGCGTAGGCAAGACCACGACCGCGGTCAACCTCGCGGCCGGCCTTGCGCAGAGGAAAATCCACACGCTTCTCATCGACCTGGACCCGCAGGCGAACGCGACGAGCTCGCTCGGCGTCGAGAAGCAAGAGGGCAGGAGCCTTTACTCGGCGCTCCGGGGCGAGGGCGACGCCCTTCCCCTGGTGACACCGACGGCATACGAGCACCTGGCGCTTATCCCGAGCGAGGAGGACCTTGCGGCCGCCGAGATCGAGCTCTCCCAGATGGACAACTACCTGATGAAGCTCAAGGGGGTCCTTGCCCCCATCGTGGCCTCGGGCGGCTACCGCGTCATCATCATCGACTGCCCGCCGGCGCTCGGGATGCTCTCGATGAACAGCCTGGCGGCCGCGGACTACCTGCTGATCACCCTGCAGTGCGAATACATGGCGCTTGAGGGCCTCGGCCAGATCCTGCGCAACGTCGAGCGCCTCAAGACGGCGGGGATCAACCCGGCGCTCGAGCTGGGAGGGATCGTGATGACCATGTTCGACGTCCGCACAAGCCTGAGCAGGCAGGTGGTCGAGGAGGTGAAGACCCACATGCCCGACAAGATCTTCGCCTCGGTCATACCGAGGACCGTCCGCCTGAGCGAGGCCCCGAGCTTCGGGAAGACGATCTTTGCCTACGACCCGCTCAGCCCCGGAACCACGGCCTACCGCAACCTTGCGGCGGAGGTCATCAAGCGCTTCGCCCTGTGACAAAATACGGCCAGGCCTTCCTGGTGGGGCTGCAGAGCAACCTCGTCTACCGCTGGAATTTCGGGGTGAGGAGCCTGTTCTGGTTCTGCCACCTGGTGGTCGTCTTCATCCTCTGGGGGGCGGCCTATGCGGGAAACCCGGCGATCGGCGGCTACTCGTTCGCGCAGACGCTGACCTACTTCGTTGTGATCTTCATCCTGCAGTTCTTCATCGGCGCCTTCAATGAGGACTACCAGATCAGCGAGGACATCCGCAACGGGCTCATCAACCAGTTCCTGCTCAAGCCGATAAACTACTTCGCCTACAGGCTGAGCGTTTTCGCGGCCGCGAGGGTCGTGTCGGGCGCATTCGGCCTCCTCGCCCTCGCCCTCGCCCTGCCCTTTCTCAGGGGATACCTTGATCTGCCCCACGAGGCGTGGAGGATCGCGCTCGGCCTCCCTGCGATGGCGCTCACGGCGATCATCCAGTTCAGCATCGCCTACTGCTTCGGGCTCCTTGCGTTCTGGTTCCTCGACATCCAAGGATTTGTCATCCTCTCGATGGCGGTCGAGAACCTCCTCGGCGGCCAGATCGTTCCACTCGACCTCCTGCCGCCGGCGGTGTTCAATGTCGTGCGCTTCCTGCCCTTCTTCTACCAGGCCTACTTCCCGGCGGCCATCCTGACCGGCCGCCAGGGCTTCGACTTCGCTGTGCAGGGGCTGGTGATCCAGGCATTCTGGGCCTTCATACTTGTGTGCCTCGCCGAGGCCGTGTGGCTGCGGGGCCTCAAGCACCATACCGCGGCCGGCGGCTAGCGGCCGACACGATGAGCTCCCTTTCCCGCTACCTCCGAATCTGGCTGGCGAGCGCACGATACTCGCTCGTGCGCGCGACCATGTTCCGCGGCGACCTTTTCATCTGGGCCGTTGTCGAGCTCCTCTGGATCTCCGTGAACGTCGTGATGGTCGCCGTCATCTACAGCCATACCCGCACCATCGCCGGATGGAGCCTCTATGAGATGCTGATACTCGTCGGCACCTCCATGCTGATCCAGCGCTTCCTGATGGGATTCTTCTGGAGCGGCATCTTCGAGATGGGACGCAACGTGCGCAGCGGCCTCTTCGACTTCGTCCTCGCACAGCCCGGCGACCCCCTCTTCATGGCGTCCACCCGCAAGCTGGAGCTCGACGGCCTCCTCAATTCGGTGGTCGCGGCCGCCCTCGTCATTTACTCCGCGCGCAAGCTCGGCCTCCATCCCGGAGCCCTGGACATCGCCCTCTATGCGCTCATGGTGGGCTGCGGCGTCGTCATCCACTTCAGCGCCCTCGTGATGGCCATGTCGCTCTCATTCTGGATCACGAGCTCCCAGGGCGTCGAGGGGAGCTATTTCACGCTGATGGAATTCTCGCGCCTGCCCCGAGAGGCGCTCAGGGGTGTCGCGAGCCTCATTTTTGTCTGGATCCTGCCGGTGGTCGTCGTCAGCAACGCGCCCGCCCGGGAGATCCTGCACGGCTTCGAGCCCAGGTGGGCGCTGGGCCTGTGCGCGGCGACACTCGCCTGGTTCGCGCTCGCCGTCGCCGTATTCCGCAGGGGGCTAAGACGCTACGCCAGCGCCAGCTCATGACCGGCGACCTCGACGCCCTGCAGGTTAGGATCGGGTACAGGTTCCGCGACCCTACCCTTCTCGAGCGCGCGCTCACCCACTCCTCCTGGCTCCAGGACAATCCCGCCGCGCCCGGCAGCAACCAGCGCCTCGAGTTCCTCGGCGACTCGGTCCTTGAGCTCATCCTCACCGAGGCCCTGTTTCAGCTCTACCCGGACGACCGCGAGGGCCAGCTTTCCAAGCGCCGGGCCGTCCTTGGAGGGGGAGCCTTCCTGTCCCGCCTCGCCCGGGAGATACGGATCGACGAGTGCCTGCGGCTCGGCGCGAACGAGGAAGCGACCGGCGGCCGGGGCCGCGACGCAGCCCTTGAGGACGCCTTCGAGGCCCTGGTTGGCGCCGTCAACCTCGACGGCGGCCTCGAGTGCGCGCGCCGCACGGTCCTCGGCATCTACGGCAACCTCTCGGACCGCCTCGCGCCGCGTGAGGGCAGTGCCAACCCGAAGGGACGCCTCCAGGAGATCGTCCAGCCCCTCCACGGCAACGTGGCGATACGCTACGAGGTGATTGCGACCGAGGGCGCCGACCACCAGCGCAGCTACGAGGTTGCCGTCTTCCTTCTCGAGCGGAGACTCGGCTCGGGGCGGGGCTCGTCCAAGAAGGCAGCCGAGGAGGAGGCGGCCAAGGCCGCGCTGGCCGCCCTGGACCAGGGAAGCGCAGCCCGATGACGGGGGCGGCGAGGCACAAGATCCTGGGCGTCTGCCGGGCGGCACGCGGGGCCGTCCTTGCCGAGGCGATGCGGGCCAACCCGTCACCGGTCTGGGTCGTCATCGCCCAGGACCTGAGGGCCGCGGAGCAGCTCGCCGAGGACACCGGGTTCTTCTGGCGAGCGGGCGGCCCTGGGCCTGCGCTGGAGGCTCTTGTATTCCCGGAATCGATGCCCGACAGCCGCGACATGCGCGAGGCGTTTGCGGCCTCGGGGGACAGGCTGACCGTCCTCTCGAGGCTGAGGGAGGCGCGCACGGCCGCCGGGGGGGCCCCGGGCGCGGCGGCCCTCGCCGTCTTCGCGACGCCGACCTCCCTGCTTCAGCCCGTGCCGGCCATCGAGCAGTACGCGGCGAGTGAGATTGTTCTCACACGCGGAAGCAGGCTCCCATTCCGGGAACTCCTTGAGGGGCTGCGCAATCTGGACTACGACAGCGAGGCTGTCTGCGAGTCGCCGGGGCACTACGCGGTGCGCGGCGGAATCATCGACGTGTACCCGGTGACGGCAACCGAGCCCTACCGGCTCGATTTCTTCGGGGACGAGATCGAGGACATCCGCGCGTTTGACCCCGTGACGCAGCGCTCCGGCGCGCACGTCGAGCGCATCTCGGTCGCCGCGTCGCCGCGCGTGCGGCTCGAGTCGGCGAAGACGGGAATCTCGGACTACCTGGGCCCCCATTCCCACCTCGCGCTCGTGGAGCCCGCGGCGCTCGAGGAGGAGTTCAGGGCGTTCTCGGCCGAGGGCGCCAACGGGCTCGTCCCCCTGCTCGCCAAGTGCGCCGCCGCGTTCGGCATCGGCGACATCGATGAGGCCAGCGTGATCTTCGCAGGGTCCGCCTCGGAGACGGTCTGGGACACCGAGGGGCTCGAGCATCACCGCCCTTTCGCTTCGGAGAGCCTGCTGGCGCGCGACCGCCTCCAGGCCGAGGATGACGCCCGCAGGGCATTCCTAGGTCAGCTTGCCGCGTGGGAAAGGGAGGGGTACCTGGTGGCCATCGCAGCCTCCAAGGACGGCGAGGAGAAGCGCATGCGAGAGATCCTCGCGGAGCTCCCAGCCGCCGGGCGCATAGAGCCCATCTTCCTTCGGGGCGGCCTGAACGAGGGGTTCAGGCTCACGGCGCGAGGCGGCGCCCGGCTGCCATTGGCCCACACAAGGCGCGGGCTTGTCTTCGTCACTGAGACCGAGGTGTTCGGCCGAAAGAGAGTGCGGCGGCCGGCCGGGAGCGACCGCGCGCGCGCCTCGGTCGCGCAGGTGGACCAGCTGCTCGATTTCTCCGAGCTGGTGGAAGGCGACTTCGTCGTCCACCTGCAGCACGGGATAGCGCTTTACCGGGGGCTTACCAGGATAGACACCGCCCAGGGGCTGCGCGAGGTCATCTCGCTCGAGTTCGACGACAGCGTGACGCTCCACGTGCCGCTCCAGGAGTCGCACCTCATCAGCCGCTACGTCGGTTTCGGCCGCACGAAGCCCCAGCTCGGCAGGATCGGCACCGGCCGCTGGGAGAAGGCCCGGAGGGCCGTTGAGCGGGCGACCGTCGACCTCGCGGCCGAGCTCCTGCGGATCCAGGCGAGCCGGGAGGCCCAGGCGGGATTCGCCTTCCCCGAGGACACGGAGTGGCAGCGCGAATTCGAGGCCTCGTTTCCGTTTTCCGAGACGCTCGGCCAGTCGCGGGCGATAGAGGAGACCAAGCGGGACATGGAGAGGACGCGGCCCATGGACCGCCTCATCTGCGGCGACGTCGGATTCGGCAAGACCGAGGTTGCCCTGAGGGCGGCCTTCAAGGCCGTCCAGGCGGGCAAGCAGGTGATCGTCCTGGTGCCTACGACGGTTCTCGCGCAGCAGCACCTCAACACGTTTCGCGAGAGGATGGCGGGCTACCCCGTCGCGATTGAGATGCTGAGCCGCTTCCGCTCCCCGGCCGAGCAGCGGGCGATCCTCGAGGCCGTCGCCACGGGCGGGGTGGACATCCTGATTGGCACCCACCGCCTTCTCCAGCGCGACGTCGTCCCCAGGGACCTCGGCCTGCTGGTCATCGACGAGGAGCAGCGCTTCGGGGTGAAGCACAAGGAGGCCTTCAAGAAGCTGCGCACAACCGTCGACGTGGTCTCCATGAGCGCCACGCCGATCCCCAGGACGCTCTACCTGGCCCTGACCAGCGCCAGGGACATGAGCGTCATCGACACGCCCCCGGTGAACCGCCACCCCATCCAGACGATCGTGAAGACCTACGACGAGACCATCGTTGTCGACGCGATCCGCCACGAGATGCGGCGCGGTGGGCAGGTGTTCTACCTCCACAACCGGGTCGGGACGATCGACCTCGTTGCGAACCGACTGCGCGCGCTCATGCCGGACCTGACCTTCGGCGTCGGTCACGGGCAGATGCACGCCTCCGGCCTCGAACGCGTGATGACGGACTTTGTCGCCGGCCGCTATAACGTCCTCGTCTGCACAACCATAATCGAGAGCGGCCTCGATATACCGAATTGCAACACGCTGATCATCGACGGGGCCGATCGCTTTGGGCTTTCGCAGCTCTACCAGCTCCGGGGCAGGGTCGGCCGCTTCAAGCACCAGGCCTACGCCTACCTGCTGCTCCACCGGCACACCAGGCTCCTCGACGCGGCCCGCCAGCGCATGAACACGCTCCGCCAGCATACGCAGCTCGGCGCCGGCTTCCGGATAGCGATGCGCGACCTTGAGCTCAGGGGCGCCGGCAACCTTCTTGGCGCCGAGCAGAGCGGGCACATTGTGGGAGTGGGCTTTGAGCTCTATTGCCAGCTCCTGCGCCAATCCGTCGCGCGCCTTCGCGGCGACAAGGCAGCGGCCGCGATCCGGGCGAACGTGAAGCTCGATTTCGTGTTCGTCGGCGAGGGCGAGCCCTCTGAGGGAGCCCAGCTGGGCCGCCGGGAAGACGGGTACACGGCCCTGAAGGACGCCGAGGACAAGGCCACGGGGCCGGGAATGGCCCGCGTCCAGGCCCGCATCCCCACCTCCTATGTGGGAGAGACCCGCCTGCGGATTGACATCTACCGAAGGCTTGCCATGGCCGACTCCCAGAACGCTGTCCGCCAGATCGGCGGGGAGCTGACGGACCGGTTTGGGAAGCTTCCCGAGGAAGTTCGCACACTCCTGCAGGTGACGGAGATCCGTGTCCTTGCGGAACAAAAGGGCATCCTTACCGTCGAATCGGAGTCAAACCGGCTGAAGTGTCTGCGGGGCAGCGGGCAACGGGATGACTGGGTTATGATCGGAACCCGGTTTCCAAGGTTGACCGCGCCGCGCCCGCACCTACGGTTGAAGGAGATTATCTCATTTCTGAACCATTTGCCGAATCCATGACACTGTCCCGTAGCGTTTGCGCTGCCATTCTCGCACTCTTGCTGGCAAACTCAGGTCTGGCACAGGGGTCCCCGGCGGATGACAACCTCAATTTGCGTTTTGCGAACGGGATAGCGGCGATAGCCGAGGACAAGATTATCACGGTCGACGACGTCCGCCGCGAGGTGACGCCCCTTATCCCGCAGCTCCAACGCGAGGCCCGAAACGAGCAAGAATTCAACCAGAAGCTCGAGGCGCTTCAGGACAATGCGATTCAAAATCTGATTGACAGGGTCCTTATCATCAAGGACTTCCAGAAAGACGATAAGAAGCATGTGCCCACAAGCTTCGTCGACAACCAAATCGCAGACCAGCTTTCCGATCAGTTCGACAACGATCGCTCCAAATTCCTAGCCTACCTGAGGGCCCGGGGAACCACGATGAGGGACTACCGCAAGGAGGTGGAGGAGGACATCATCTACAATTACGAGCTGCACCAGCAGCACAAGTCGCAGAGCATCGTGAGTCCGGTCCGGATCGAGCAGTATTACAAGGAGAACAAGGACAGGTTCTACCAGGACGACAGCGTCCACCTTCGCCTAATCCAGCTTTCGCGGCCGGTTGGGGCGACGGACGGCGACATGAGGGGCCAGGCCGATGCGATTCTCCTGCGGCTGCGCTCCGGCGAGAAATTTGAGGACCTCGCCAAGGAATACAGCTCGGATTCGCGCCGGGCAAAGGGCGGCGATTGGGGTTGGATGAAGAGGTCCGACCTGAAGCCTGAGTTCAGCGAACCCCTCTTTGCGGTGAAGAAGGGCGAATGCTCGGACCCGGTGATCCTTCCCGAGGGCTGCTTCCTACTCTACGCGGAGGACCGGAAATACGCCGGCATACAGCCCCTCGACGAGGTCCGCGACCAGATCGAGAGGATCTTGGTCCAGCAGATGGGCCGCGAATATGAGGACCGCTGGTTGGAGCGCTTGCGCCGGAACGGTTACGTCAAGCACTTCTAGCCGGGAACCCCGGCCGAAGCCTCTAGGGGTTTGATGCGATCGACGACCTCGAGGCGGCCTCGCTGATCAGGGCGACCATCGGGCTGCTTGTCGGCTCAAATGCCTTCACGACGACGCCGAGCAGGTTGTCCTGCGTCACCAGGGTTTCGTCGCACTTCACGTTGCCAACGCCCATGGCGATCCAGCCGTCGGAGGTCATCCTGACGAGGACATGGGCAACCGGGCGGCCCGAATCCCCGAGGTAGACCGCCGTCATGCCCGCCTTGAGGTCCGCAACGGCCACCTTCTGCGTGACGACAACCGTATGGTCCTTGTAAAGAGGGAGCATCGAGTCGCCGCTCCCAACCAGGAACTCCGTTCCCGGGTGATCGACAACGTACTTCTTAGCGAACCTCATCGCGTCAAAGGGCTGCACCACCTCGGCCGCAGGCGACATCGCGGCGACCGCCTGAGGCGAGTAGCGGGCCGATGTCTGCGTGGCGCAACCTGACCATCCGAGGCCGGCGACGGCGACCAACCCGAAGGCGGCCGAACGTGCGAGGAGGGAGGAGAAGGAGGAGCCTTCCGTTGTGTGCTTGTCTTTCATGGGGACATTAAACGGGAAAAGGGCTTCCATCTGAATAGGGGCTACCCATCGATCGGGAAGGGGAGTTCACCCGGGGCTCCTAGGGCCCGTTTCGGGATACGTCGGGACAACCCGGGTGCGCCTGGGGTGTTTCCCTCAGGCCCCCAGAGGAGAAGCGCCCACGGGAACACCCCGCCGGAATCAATTGTTAGTCTTGTCTAATTTGATTGTTTAACTTGGGCCACTGCATACCTTCCTAAAAAAATATGAATCCGGACCCCAATTCACCCGTTCCCCGCCCCCCCTCGAACGCTGGAACCAGGATCCACGCCATGGCGGTGGGCGAACGCCCCCAGGAGCGTCTTGAAAGGTTCGGAGCCTCCGCCTTGAGCGACACCGAACTGCTTGCCTTGCTTGTCCGAAGCGGCACCCGGGAGCAGGACGTTCTGGCTGTCTCATCAAGGATCATTGCGGAGGCCGGCTCGCTGGCCGGCCTCCTCGCCTGGCACGAGGCCGATTTTCGAAGCCTTAAGGGCATTGGGCGGGTCAAGGCCCTTCAACTCGTGGCGGCTATGGAAGTTGCCCGCCGGGCGATCAGCCTGCCGCTGCGCGAGTCACCGATCCTCAACCGCGCCGACCTCATCGCCTCCCACCTCGACCCGGTTGCCCATGGGCTGGACGTCGAGAAATTCTGGGTGCTCTGCCTCAACCGGCGCAACCGTCTGCGAAAGCGGGTTGAGGTGTCATCGGGCACCGCCACCGCCGCCCTCGCCCACCCGCGCGAGGTGTTCCGGTCAGCGATCCGGGAATCCTCCGCGGCGGTCGTTTGCGCACACAATCACCCGTCCGGAGATCCATCTCCAAGTGCCGCGGATATCCAACTGACACGGCAGCTAAGGGAGGCTGCTGCCGCAGTGGATATCCCTCTACTGGATCATG
>CAZNNO010000049.1:0-28064 GCA_964574435.1 uncultured Opitutaceae bacterium | reverse complement strand
GCCGAAGCCCGCGCCGGTCTGCCAGTCGCCCCGCTGCTCGAACCCGGGCAGGTAGTCGAGGCGCGCCGTCGCCGCCTCGAGCCGGAAGTCCCAGCGGCGAGCCTGGTCCAGCGGAACGCTGTACGACCCGTAGAAATGGGCGAAGCGCACGGCCGTCAGCTCCTCGTAGTAGTAGCCGGGCAGGACCAGCGGGAATTCCGAGACAAGCGGGAGGTCGCCTCCCAGGCGCCATGCGCTGAACCGGTCCGTGTCGGTGGAGCCGCCTGCAGTAGCGGCGAACGAGTACGTGTCGCCGCTATCCTTAAGTTTGTAGTCCAGGCTCCCGCGAAACCAGTAGAGGTCCGTGTACGGCGTGACACCCCGGTCGTTGTCGAACCCGTAGGTCCCGGAATCGAAGTGTTGCTGGCGCTCAAACCAGGCCGACAGTTCCATGCCGAGCGCGGGATAGAGGACCGGCTGCTGCCCCCCGAATCGCACCCCGACCCGAGTGTAGCCGTCGTCCTGGCTGCCGGGCAGCGTGAAGGCCCGCGAGGTCTCGGGCGTGTCCGCGAAGGTCGAGTAGCGGAACCCGGCCCGGGCGACGAGGTTCAGCGGGATGAGCTTTCCGGGGTCGAGCAGCTGGTAGATGCTCAACGACGTTCCTCCTCCGCTTCCGTAGAAGCTCTGGTTCTCGAGGTAATTTCCCTGGCGGACCTCGTAGTAGTTGTCGCCGAAGGCGCCGCCGGAGACGCCGATCCCCACGTCGGTATAGGGTGAGAGCAGGTGCTTGAAGCCCATCTCGCTGTCGAGGTAGGCGGGCGCGACGGCCACCCGCAGGGCGACGTCGGGGCCTAGGAAGTCGGGCCTGTTGAAGTAGTAGTAGGCGTAGATGGCCTGGGGCCCGCGGGCGGCAAGAAACTGGTCGTAGCCGAGCTCGATCAGGTTCCGGTCCACGGGATCGATCTGGGCGCGGCATGGGGATTCGGTCAGCAACAGCCCAACGGCGGCCGGCAGAAGGCAGATGTTCTTGACTCGCTTTGGGATCGACACGGCTTAGTCGGTAGCGGGAATGCCGCTATTATTGACAATCCGGGGGCGCCAAGGTTCGGGTTTCGGCGCGCGATTTCGCGATTTTTCCGGGGCTGCGCGGGCATAACTCCGAACCAACGATTCCGGGGCGCGATCGGGCCAGGATCGACGCAGGAGCCAGCTGCTCAAGTGCCGTGGAGTTCTAAAGTGGTCTTTCGCGAATGGATTCTTCTCCAAATTGGACATTGCCGCCCGCACGGCAAACCGGCCGCGAAGGCCCCTCTCCCAGCTCCCGGAACCTCAGCCCTGAGGGGGGATGGACGCCGCTGGTATGCCTTCCGGCCGAATGTCTTCAGGCAGGAGCGAGTTTAGGTCGGCCAGGCTTTGCTCGAGGTTGGGCACCTTGTCGACGCCGGCCGTTCTCAGCTTCTGCTCGATGGTCCGCCGCGCGATTCCCTGGAATTCGCGGATCCGCTTGTTGTTTGGAAAACGCTGGGCGAGCGTCCGGACCATCCCCAGGAATGGCCGGCGGTCGCCTAGCACATTGGCCACCGGCGTCGAAACGATCTCGACCGAGAGCATGGAGGCGAGCTGCTCGGCGATCGCCTCCTCGCCCGGGAATTTTCCGTAGAGCAGGATAAGCGTTGCGATCATCGCGTCCGAGGCCTCGAACTGCTGGCGCTCCCGCGCCAGGGTCCCGCGGGCGCACAGCGCATGGGCCAGCACGCCCCGCAGGAAGGGCTCGGCCGGATGAGCTGCGGCAAGGCCGCGGATCTCCTCCAGCCATCCGTTCAGGACCTCCGCCTTCTGGCCCGTGCGCTCGCCCTGTTCGAAAAGGTCGGAAAGCAATTTCGACCACTCGCGCAGGCTCCGGGCGTCCTGCGGGATGGGCTGGAGCGCGCGCCATTCGTCGACCCGCTGCACCGCCTCCTCAAACGCCTTGCGCCTCTGCGCGTCCTGCGCTGCGTTGAAGAGCGAGTACCCGTACTCCCGCCACACCCCGGTCTCGGGCGCCGACGCCTGATGCAGCTTCTTCAACTCGCCCGACAGGGACTCGCAGTCGGCCGACTTTCCGGCGGCCGTGCACATGTTGATGCCGTCGACCAGCATCATCGCGAAGCGCTGGCGCACCACCACCTGTTCCGGAAAGTCATAGTGAAGCTTCCGCAGCAGATCCAGGACCGCCAGCGCCTGCCCGAGGTCGTTCGCGTTCCGGGCGTCGATGATTATGTTGTAGTAGGCGCGGCCGAAAAACGGGGCCAGCTGGCGCCTCTGCTCAGGCGTCCCGGGCCACGGCTGGGCCGCGAGGATCGCGGGTCCCGGATTTTCGTTCCAGAAGGCCTGGTTCGCTGCGCCGATGACCTGGGCCAGCGGGGGAAGGCCGTCGCGCCCGACGGTGCGGTAGGTCGTGCGGATCCCGGCCGTGAGCGGGACCGCCGCGCGGGAGATGAAATCGATCCGCGGGCAGAACTCGACGATAAGGCGGCTTGCCTCCTTCAGCACCCGGGGTCGGTACTTCGTCTTGCCCTTGAACCAGAGCGCGACCGCGCGGTGGCGCGTGTCGTGACCGTAAGTCGGCACGTCGTCCCCCTCGAGCAGGCCCGACTCCGAGCACTCAAGGCGGACCTCGTCCCGGATGCCCTCCATCACTATTGGCTCGTAGACCTGCCACGTTTCCGCGGAAGCCCGCGGGATAAGCGCCAGCCGAAGGGCCAGCGTAAGCTGATCCGTGCTCAGCGAGGGTAGGATCCGGTCGAGCTCCCGGTAGAGGAATCCCTCGGCGTCCTCGGCCTCGGCCTGGAGTTCGGCTGCAGTGGCCAGGGCGGGCTTCTCCATCCAGCGCTCGAGCGTGCCTGGGTAGTCATTGAGGATCGAGAAGATGCTTGCATCCGGAACGGAGGCGGCGGCGGGCAGCCGCTGGCGCAGATGGGCGAGGAGCCGCGCGCGCTCGGCGGCGTCCTCCAGGTGCAGCGGGGCCAGTTGGAGGATCTCTGCCGCGCCGCTCGACTTTTTCAGGTCCTGGGCGGCGCTCCAGGCGGGGTCGTTCGTCTTCTCCGTCAGCGACGGATTGCGGATCCCCACGATGAAATGCACGTGCGGCCAGTCCTCGCGGTGCTTGAGGTACGTGTCGAGGAAGTCCTGCTCGCGCACCGCGTCGCCGGCCTTTTCCCAGGCATCGAAGATCAAAACGATCCGGCGGCCCGAGATCCTTGCCAACGCTGAAACGAGGTCCTGGCCCTGGTCATACGGTAGGCTCGGCAGGTCTAGGTCCCCGGACTTGAGCGTCTTGTTCGCCGTGACAAGTCCGTCGATGGCGGTCCTCACGACGTCGCCGACCGCATCGGGAACGGCCCCGGTCAGCTTGGCGACACCCCCGAATATCGCTGCTACGGTACCGGCTGCCTTGGAGACCCAGCCGTCCTTCTGCTGGTTCCACACCTGAAGCGCCTGCTCGCGCAGCGGCGCCTGCCCGAGCCAGCGTGTGTAAAGGTCCTGCACGGTGTAGCGGAAGAGCTCCTCGCCGCCTTTGCACTCATGGTAGCCGACGAGGAACGCAGGATCCTTTGCGTCCGGGCCGAATTCCGAGAGGCGCTGGGCCAACTCCAGAAGCAGCCACGTCTTTCCCATCTTTGGCCGGGCAACGACAAAGGTGACGCCGGGAGCGTCGACTCTCTTGAGCAGATAGGCCACGTCGGGCTCGCGCCCGAAAAAGGCGTCACCATGGGTGAAGAAATCGGAATTGGAGGGCATGACGCGCCGCGGCTCGGTCCGAGATAACGCTGGCCGAGGAGGCGGCAAACCAATTAGTCCCTGCCTCGATCCCCTAACGTCCGGGGCAGAGCCCAAACTTGCGCAAGCTCACTCCCTTGAGGATTGCGAGGAAAATGCCGATGGCGGTGAACAACGCCAGATGCCCGACAGCGTGGCTGAGCGGCCGCGCATGCCATCATGAAGGCGTCGCTTGGTGGCCACAGGCGCCATCAACCGGTAGCCTGGCCCTCGGAGGACCCCATGCCAGGCCTGCCAGGCCAAATGGTGGAGATGCCGGGATTTGAATCCGCCATCGGCTGAGACTAGCCCGATGACCGAGAGCTCTTATTGAGACGGCAGGCCCGTTTTCGCTCGGGATTGTCCGCACTTAGTCCGCAGTCATCCCAATATCCGTTTCCACGGGCCGGATTTCTCAGTTTTGGAGATTGAGATCGGGAGGGGCTGCCTGTCGGGCTGCGTCTGGCATATTCGAACGAAGACATCTATTCGATCTCGCGTTCAATCTCCCGTTTCTTCTGCAGGTCCCGCAGACGGATGAGCTCCTCCAGGTCGATCCGGTCTTTGCTCCGGGGAGAAGCGGCCTTGTTGGCCAAGAGAGATTCAAATCCGATGAAAGGGACCTGCAATCCGGATATGTTCACCATCATCCGGTCGGAACGGCACCGGTCAAAGGTAACTCCGTCGATCCCCGTGAGGACTTGGATTTTCATGGGCTCCCTTCCGACCTCGACCACTGTGTCCGGCTCGAGAAAATCGCTGGCCTTGAGATTTAGAGATGCGAAACCAAATTCGCTAAAGACTTCGACAAGGCGCCCCGCGTTTTCACTGCTTGTGCCCACAAAAACATCCATGTCTCCCGTATAGCGCGGAAAGCCGTGGACCCCAACGGCATACCCACCAACAACCACATACTCAACGTTGTGCTTTTCGAGTAATCCGAGAAAATCTTGGAAATGCTTGTTGAGCATGGGATGAATCCGGAGTGGTGAGGCGAATCGCCTCCACCGCGGCCAGCCTCTCTTGGTGGGACCGCGAAAGCCAATCCTTTGAACGCGAATCAGCGTCATGAAGGCGTCGCTTGGTGGCCACAGGCGTCATCAAGCGAAAGCCTAGCCCTTGGAAGGCCCCATGCAAGGCCTCCCACGCGAAAATGGTGGAGGTGCCGGGATTTGAATCCGGGTACCTGTTGAGATTAGCCCGATAAAACGTGCCTCTTATTGAGAATACTTCCTTTTCTCCCTCTGAGATGTCTTAAAACTGTCTTAATCCTCATTGGACCCCCTTGGATGCCTTGCGTAACTTCGACGGTTGTAACGCGTCTCATGGTCGTCCAACGTTTTAACTCTATCCCCGTTTCAACATGACTGATGCTCCCCAGCCTACATCGGGCAAGGTTTTGGTGCCCGTGCTTAGTGTCCTGCTTATTGTCGTGGCCGCCATTGCTGGGTGGTCATTGTATTCCGGTCAGCAGAAACAGGCTTCTCTTGAAGAGCAGGTTAGTACGCTCACCTCGCAGTTGGAGGACTCAGAGAAGCAGATCGCTCAGTTGCAGCCATTGGCGCAGAAGGCTCGGGAGCTTCCCATTGTCCTTCGGATTAACCGCCATGCGCTCACTCCGGGTTATACGCTCATTACGATAAATCAGTCCCGTTCTTCCCTGCGTTTTACGTTCACAGTCAATGGGGCTCGTACGTTTAACCGTGTCATTGATGCAGGTCGTTTGTGGCTCCTTAACGGTTTGGCCAGTGGGGACCGTTTGACGATTCGGTCGGAGGGTTACGACCCCAAGGACGTGACGATTCAGTAGGCTAACCACGGCTTGCGCTAACATTATCTTACGATTTTGAGTTCCGAGTGATTCAGATTTGCACTCGCTCAAGAAAAAGGCCGAGTGCAAAACTAGTTGATGGATGCGAATGCCGAGGGAATGTCGAGGGTCAACATCGAAGCAATTAAGAAGGCCGCCGAACAAGGCAATCCACAGGCGCAGTGCAATCTCGGGAATGCCTACCTGGAAGGCGACTGGGATCTACCCCAAGATTATGCCACGGCGCTAAAATGGTTCCTAAGGTCGGCTGAACAGGGCTGGGCGGCTTCGCAATTCAACTTGGGGATAATGTTTGCGATGGGCTGGGGGGTATCGAATGACGACGTTCAGGCGAGCAAGTGGTTTCGAAGGGCGGCAGAAAAGGGCGATGGACATGCACAGCTTAACCTCGGACTGATGTACGAAAAAGGACGGGGGGTTCCGCTGGATGTACGTCAGGCAATGATGTGGTATCAACGGGCAGCCGAAAAGGGGCTCCCCCAAGCGGAGTGCAACATTGGCGACATTTTCCTGAGTGGTCGGGGAGGTCCGAAGGATTACGTGGAAGCCATTGAATGGTACAGCAAGGCGGCCGAGCGTGGGTTTGCTAAGGCTCAATGTGCCTTAGCATTTATGTACGGAACGGGTCAGGGTGTACCCCAGAACTATTCGATGGCAGTGAAATGGTACCAAAAGGCGGCGGACGAGGGGAACGCCGAGGCGCAGCGCAACCTTGGAATCTCGTACGAGAATGGTCTAGGCGTGTCACAGGATCTCGCTATGGCATTTAAGTGGTACCGAGACGCAGCAGAACAGGGAGACGGCCAAGCGCAAATAAACCTAGGATTCATGTTTGAGAAGGCTCGGAGTATTCCAGAGAATTATGCGGAGGCGGTAAAGTGGTATCGCTTGGCGGCCGACCAAGGGATTGCCATTGCACAGAGCAATCTTGGAGGCATGTACGCCAGCGGCCGTGGTGTGACCCAGGATTACGCCGAGGCTATGAAATGGTTTGAGCTATCCAGGTCCAGAACTAGTCCCGAAACTCCCGAATACGCGGCTGCAAGCCTTGCGGTAGAAAATATCGCCAAGCATATGACCGCCGACCAAATTGCTTACGCAAAGCAGGAGGCGTTAGCTTGGGCGGATAAGCGTTACCCCAAACCTTCGTTATGAGGGGAGTTTTGGAGCCAAGAATTTTCTAATCCACGCGTAACGACAGTGAAAGACCTATCTATTGTTGCATATTATAATTCATCGGAATCTCTCAGCAAGGGCGACGTGATCCAATCTATGGAGATCTTGAAGCGAAAGCTTGAGAAGGAATCAAGTATCCGGATGGGCTACGAGCTTCGGCCAGAGCCGATAGATCACGAGAAGAACTCGACTGAGTTCGACAACGAAGGGAATCAGATTTCCGGGATTCGTCGCCCTCCTCCGCACAAAAAGGAGCGCATTGGTAATCGTATTTCAGCAAATTTTTCGCGTACCTTGTCATGCTTCGGTTGCGGAGGGTTGCGCGATTTTTGTATTCGAACCGATAAAGCGTTTGATCCTGTAACCTTGATTCATGAACTTCTTCATGCGCTTGGGAAAAATCCTGATGGTCGAGAAAAGAGCAATTATCCGGGTAAGGAGATAGACGATTGTGTCAAGAATGGCGATTTTACGAATTGGCACAAATTCATCCTCAAGGGCGTAGAATCGGAGAATTACAACCTTCCGCCTCTCGAATAGGAGACATTTGATCGAACGGGAATCGCTCAACGAATTTCTGTCGAAACGCTAGTGGTCCGCCAGTCGAGGCCATTGGGTTCGGAATTTCACGGGCAACCGTAAGTGAGGCCTCATCTTTTTCAGCCGCCTAACGGCTCGGGGTTGGAGGGTCGTGCGTATCTGGAAACACGAATTGCGAAGGCGCAACGAGGTCCGATTAGGCGCGCGATTGCGGTGCCTCGGCATCAGCGGACAAAAAAAGGCCCTTCCGTTCAGGAAGGGCCCTTCGCTATCACTTTGATGCGCCGGTCTAAAAATCCAGCGACTGGACAGGCCTGGATCCCGACTCCTTCACGGTATACCCCGCCTCGACGTTATCGAGGAAGGCACCCAGTTTGACGACGTTCACCCAAAGGCGTCCGCCGACCTCGCGAAGGCAACGGCCCTTCACGAGAACTCGGATCATCTCCTCCGTTGCGAACGCGGGGCCTAGGCACTCCAACGGGACTGGCAGGCCGTTATTAACCGCAAGCGCCTCGAAAAGCGCGGATACCTCTGGCAGTTTTTTTTGACTCTTTCATATGTTTTTTTGAGAGGGTCCCCGAGCGGAAATGCGCGGTGGCCCAATCTTAGGCTAGGCGATAAAAGGGCACCCTGCTTGGAAATCGGCGGGTTTTTTTAAAGGCCACTTTCCCCAGCACGAGGCGGATTTTCGGGTTAAGATGACAGGGATGAATGACGAGATGAACGGATCAGCTGGCGGGCCAGTGGTGGACCGGGAAGATGTCCGCCGCGCCATAGACTTGGCCGGATATAAGGCGACGCCGGCGCTTGAGGCAGAGGTGGCGAGGCTTGTCCGCGAGAGCTTGCGGGAGGCGCTGGTCACGCGAGCCTTCAACGCGGTCAACCGCCTCGCACGAGAACCTGGAGCATCGCCTCCGTTGTAAACGCTGGACCTAGGCACTCCACCGGGACCGGCAAACCATTATTAACAGCCAGCGCCTCGTATAGCGCGGACACATTCAACATCTTCTTCGAATCACTCATTTTTTGAAATGGGTCTCTACTCGGAATTGCGCATCGTGGTTTAGCTCCGCGACCGCCTGTGCTGGCGTAAGCAGTCGTGCGCCGTTTAGAATCTCTTTAGGGAAGTCCGCGAAGTTGCCTGTTACGATCGTTCTGTCGGGCACTGCGAGGGCTACCTCAATAATAGCCAAGTCGTCGGGATCGGGTCCAAAGGCGACGAGCCGTTCTGGGACCACGGACATCTGACCTCCCAAGGCCTGCAGAAAATGCATCACATGCTCCGGGTTTAGCTTAAGGCGAGGTCGGCAGAGCACATCGCGATATTCGGTGAGGATTCGCGCGTCGTAGACTATCTTGATTCGTCCGTCCATGGCTGCCTCAAGGATCAGGGCGCACGGGCCCTTGGCGGTCAGGAGACCCGAAACGACCACATTCGTGTCAACCACCCAGCACTTCATTGACGTCTCCGGGCGGCACGCACTGCGGCGACCTCAGCGTCGATTTCCTTCATTGAAAGCGAGTCCGTTCCATTCGTAACCGCGTCCGACCTAATCGCAGCAATCGCCCGCGCCAAGTCCACGCGGTCTAGAAGCTCCAAATCGGAAGCGAAGGTGCTTTCGGAAGTTGGGATCATGATCGCCTTCGGCTTTCCATTGGCGGTAACCAAGACGCGGCCTGCCTTGCTTACAGCTGCGAGCGCGCGGCCAGGACTGGCTGAGAATTCACGCGAAGCAATCCACTTGGTCTTCATAGATCAAGTGTCGTGCAAATGCCGTGCAGGTCAAGGCGCACTTGGGGGAGCGACAACATCCGCAGATGAAGCCGTTGTAGCTTCGCACAGTGAGCATCGGTACGCTTGAAAGACATAAATCATGGCCTATCAAAATATAAAGGGTGGAGGTGCCGGGATTTGAACCCGGGTGCCCTCTTTGGCGGGTGGGGGGCAAAAGCAAAGTGTCTTGAAAGCGGATTGTCTAGAAATTGTCTGGAACGCGAAAAACGGCAATCCGACAGGTGGCGAATAGGGACGGTTGACAATAAGCGCTTATCGTATCGAATTGGATGCATGCCTCAGCTCCCAAAGTGCCCTCATTGTCAGGCTACTCTGACGCGTAAGCAGGCTGCTCGGATGCTCGCTTCGCTATCGGCGGGCAAAGCAAAGAATTTTTCAGAGGCGGAGCGAGCTCGTCGCCGGGATCGAATGAAGGCAGTCAATTCGCGTCGCGCATTATCAATCTTGGGCACTGGAATGAACCACCGGCATTTGAACCACAGCCGGTTCACGCCTGCGGCAATCGATGACGTAATCGATCGCGGCAAGCGCGACTCATGGGCTTTGTTGCTTGCAGCGGTGGACGCGTCGCCTGAGATCCGCGATCGTGTCTTGAAGGTCTGTGCAGCCCACATATCTGACGAATACGCACAACGCTACCATTTCTGGAACAACTATGCCTCCCGCCAAGCATCTGCCTGAATGGGATCGTATTCTTACCGCGGCAGCTCATCTCCAGGAGTTGCTGCCTGACGCCGTCCTTGTGGGTGGAACCGCAACGGCAATCCATGCCGAACATCGACTTTCAACTGACGCCGGCCACGTATTGACGGATCTGAACTCCCGCTTTGACGACGTGCTTAGTCAGCTCGAATCCGTTGCCGGTTGGAAGACGGCACGCATCCGCCGCCCTGTCCAAATTCTTGGGAGCCTGGATGGCATCGAGACGGGCGTGCGCCAGTTGATCCGCGACCACCCATTGGAGACAGAGAAGGTTTCGATCAGGAATCATCTGATAACGGTGCCCACCAGGGCCGAGATGCTTCGGATAAAGGCCGTGCTGATACTCAAGCGAAACGCGACCCACGACTACATCGATTTTGTTGCGATGCACGACCAGCTACGGATGAAGGGAACCCTAGCTGCAATGGAGTCTTTCGATCGACTCTACCCGCAGCCGAACGGCGAATCCCCAACGCAGCAACTCATCGTTCAGCTTTCGAGCCCGATGCCGTTTGATCTTTCGCAGACCGATCTGAGCGAATTCAAGCAACTATCCCCTCGCTGGCAGGATTGGTCGGTCATTCGAAAGGCGTGCGCTGAATGCGCCCTTCAACTCGCACCGACTCTGGCGATACCCCCGCCCAGCAACGAACTCGAGGTGAACCCGTCCCACGGGCATCTAAAGCAGAAAGGACGGGATCGCGGCATCGAGCTTTAAGCTCGATGCCTTAGGGCTTCGCAATTTGAAAGTGCCCTAAGTTATTATATATCAATAAAATGGTGGAGGTGCCGGGATTTGAACCCGGGTGCCCCAGGCCTTTGCACGCCGCGTCTACCTGTGTAGCGTCACATTAGTCTCGCCCAGGTTATGCGTAAACGCGCGCTTAAGCCCAGGCCAACCCCCGGATGAAGATACGGCGCGCAGACCGCGGGTCGCTCGGCGCGCTATTCCTGCAGTCGTCGTAGTGCTCGGCTAGCAGGTGTCGCCGGAACTACGTGGCTGCCTTATTTAGGCTGCCAGGGGCATCTCTTCGTGTGTGCCGTTTGTTTTTTCGAAGGGAGATTAACGAGGGTCCTTCGGCTCTCGACAGGCAGCGACGCACGCCAACCAAGGGTAGAATCCAGAACACCCCCGAAATTGAACTGTGCGCAGTCAAGGAACCGAAGGGAAAGGCTGGCGGCAGCGCACGGATAACGCAAGCCGGCTTGCGACCAACCGGGGAGCGCCTAGGCAACAGCGAATTGGGGTTCCCGTTCTTCTGCCGGCTAATATCGGGCCTTATATGGCATTAGCGCCCCTGAATACGAATGGAGCGGGAACGGCTTATGCACTAGGCATCCCTGCGCTGGCGTCCTTTGAAATGGCTGGTTTGGATGGGAAAGAGCTGCGCTATTTGCCGCCTCTATTGAGGCACGTTTGCATTACGTTCAGGTTAAAATGGGGTTGCAATTTGGCGAAACCGGCCCTTCTTCTGGCGCCAAGCGAAGTGCGATGAAAATCGCGTTGGCTTAACACAACAACACAAACTACAACGACCTATGAAAGACCTCCGTCTTCGGATGTTTTCGGCCGTGCTGTCGCTATTTGCGGCGTACGGACTGATGGCACCCACGGTTAAGGCTCAGACTGCGACCACAACCACCACGACGACCACCCCAGCGTCCACCGACCAACAGCCACAAGTCCTCGAGAAATTCGTAGTGACCGGCTCGAACATCCCGATGGCTGCCGACGCCCTGGCGGTTCCAGTCACCGTGATCGGACAGCAGCAGATCGACGACAGCGGCGTCTCCTCGTCGATCCTCGAGATCCTGCGCAAGGGCTCGCCGCAGTTCTCCGGAAACGGGAACATCGGCAACGAGAACGCGCAGATCCAGACGAACACCTACGGCGGTGCGAGCGTCTCGATCCACAACCTGTCGACGCTGGTCCTTATCGACGGGCAGCGGGTGGCGGTGGACCCGATCACGTCCCAGGGCGGCAACGAGTTCGTCGACGTGAACATGATCCCGGTCGCTGCCGTCGACAGGATCGAGGTCCTCTCGGACGGTGCGTCGGCCATCTACGGATCGGATGCCATCGGCGGTGTCGTGAACATCATCCTCAAGAAGGATTTCAACGGATTCGACACGGGCGTCCGTTATGCCTTCACGGACAACGCCGGCCACTATGCCGAGCGGCAGGGATGGATAGTCGGCGGGGTGTCGAATGACTCGACATCCATACTGACCTCGGTGGAATTCACGGAGCAGGACCCGATATTCGAGAAGGACCGGAGCTACTCGAACCCCTATTATGGGACCAACACCTACCCGGGGCACCTCGACGTCTTCAGCGGCGCGAACGGGTTCAGCGACCAGTATTATCAGCTGGCGCCAGGCGTGAACGCCCCTCCCGGAGGCGGCCTGTACACGATCCAGCAGCTCGTGGCCATGAACGTCTACGTCCCGATCACACCGACCCAGTCGCTCGATGCCCTGAACCTGGCGAACGGCGAGACGCTTTCCCAGGCGCTCAAGAGGGCCACGGCGATGACGAACCTCAACCACAAGATCTTCGGCGACAACCTGGATAGCTATGCCAGCATCCTGTTCTCGAACGTAAAGACGTTCTCCCAGCTGAACGGCCAGCCGATCGTCCCGTATGTCTCCACGCCGTACACCGACTTGGTCGACCTGGGGGTGACCCCTCCCCCGTTGGGAGAGCCCTTCATCCCTGCGAACGCACCTGAGAATCCGTTCTCGACCGCATTCATCAACGGCAATCAGGACTTCATGTCGGGCAACCTGATTCTGCCCCGCATGCGCCTGCTGGACTTCCCGCGCACGGAGAACAACGACGACACGCTGATCCGCATCGTCGGCGGCCTCAAGGGCAAGGTGAGCGACTACCTGAACTGGGATATTTCGGCGAATATCAACCGCTACGAGGACAGCTACACGAATGGCGGCCTGATCAACACGGCGAACTGGAACGCAGCGGTCGCCGATGGAGAGCTCAATCCCTTCGCCATTGTCCAGGCCCCGGGCGTCCTGCCCGGCAACATCGTGGGCTCGGCGTTCTACAACGGCGTCAGCGTGCTCAATGATTTCAACGCCAAGATATTCGGCAATCTCCTCGACGTCCCGGGCGGCAGCCTAGGCTACTCCCTGGGTGTGGAATACCAGGTTGCCCAGATCTCCGCCAACGTCGACGCAAACAGCCTGCCCGATCCCGAGACGGGGACGACGGTGGGCTGGCTGAACTCGATCTCGCTTCAGCCGTTCTCGGCGCAGCGCAACATCCTGTCGTTCTACGGGGAGCTGTCCGCCCCGCTGATTGGTGCGAGCGAGAACATCCCGTACGTCCATTCAATCAACATAGACCTTGCGGGGCGCTACGACGAGTACTCGTCTATCGGCAACTCGGATGTGCCGAAGGTGAGCCTCAGCTACGAGCCGATTGACGATTCCCTCAAGTTCCGGCTGTCGGCCAGCAAATCGTTCATTGCACCGACACTGTTCGACCTTTACGGCCCGAGTTCCGTGGGCTCGACCAACCTGCTGACATACAACAACTTCGGCGGCGGACAGACGGTGCAGGCACAGTACAACAGCGTCGACCAGACAAACCCGAACCTGAAGCCGTCCACGGCGACGGCGTGGACTACCGGACTGGTCTGGACTCCCAAGCAGATCAAGGGGCTCGAGTTCTCGGCCGACTACTACCAGATCGTGCAGCACGAACTGGTCGGCAACTATTCCCAGCAAGCCATCGTGCAGAGCGTCGAACTGCTGGGCGCGGCGTCGCCGTTCGTCCAGTACGTCCACCTCTTCAACCCCAATGGCGCCCTGGTCACGGCACCCGGCCAGGTCAGCGCTGCCGGCGCCGGCGGCACCGGCCTCTACATCGACACCCCGCTCATCAACCAGGGAGCGCAGGCCGTGAAGGGCATCGACGCCTCGGTTGAGTACAAGTGGGGCACCACGGTCTACGGCAAGTTCGACGCCGCCTCCACAGTGTCGATCTACAACAGCTACCTGCTGCAGCAGCTCCCGACGGAGGATTACTTCAACTACGCCGGGCACGCCACGCAGAACAATGGAACGCTCCCGAGGTACCGCATCTACACGACGCTCTCGTGGATGTACCGCGGCGCCGATGTGACGGTGGCCAACACGTTCATTCCAACGGTAACTGACATCGGTGCTGGTGGCGATGCGGAGATTGCCCCGAATCCCGTCAATAGCTTCATCCAGTGGGACATCAACGCGGCCTATAAGCTCAGCGAGCTTCACCTGGGCCATTGGTTCGACGGGTTGACCATGAGGATGGGCATCAACAACGTATTCAACGCCCAGCCGCCGCTGGCACCCAACGCGTTCCCCGACAGCTACGTCGACCTGAGCACCTACAATGGTCCGATCGGCCGGGAATTCTTCGGGGAGCTCGAGTACAAGTTCTGATCGGCTCCGACGGAGGCCGGAAGGCCTCTGGCAGCTTCAAGGAGGCGGCCCTTTCAGGGCCGCCTCTTTTCTTGGGTGAAGTCGAGGGCCAGGGCCCCCGTGTTCCGCCCCCAGTCGAGGCTGGGGAAGCCCTTCGGCGCGGCCGGCTTCCCGATGACGGCGCGGCGCGCGGCCGTCCATCCCCGGGGCCGCAGGGAAATGACACCGTCCGTGAGCTCCACGTTGGCGATGCCGACCCGTCCGATGCCGCGAGCGGCCACCCGGAGCCCGGACTTCGGCCCGGGGACGGGAACGCTGAATTCCCTGCGGATGTCCGTCCTTGGGCGGGCCGCCTCGGCGCGGAACTCGATCGTCGTCCGGGCGTGCAGGACACGCCAGGCGCCTTCCGGGTCCCGGCACTCGACGACCACCCTCTGGAGCGCCGGCTCGGAAAGGATGACGTCGAAGCGGAGCTGCCACGCGCCGCAGACGGGCGATGCGCCGGACAGACGGGCGGGGTCGGCTGCGCAGCGCGAGAGCCAACGCCTCAGCGCTCCCAGGCGGATTCCGTCGCGCGCAACGATGCGCTCGTTCGGGCCCGTCGTGCGGCGGTCGCGGCTCAGGCGCCAGAGGTCGCGCGCGGCGCGGTGTCCCGAGGCCACGGCCGCGGCGAACTGGTCGGCGTGCACGAGCAGCCGGGCAAGGCCGGCCGCGACCCGCGGGCTGGCCGCGCCGTGCCTGGCCGATGTCCGGCGCAGCGCCAGGATCATGGCAGCCGTCGCGCGGACGTACACGTCGCGCTCGGCGAGGTAGCGCCGGAATTCCGCGCTCGCCCCGAAGGGCCTCGGAAGCGAGGCCCGGCGCCTGGCCAGCCTCGTGAAGAACGCGCGCTCGGCCTCGTGGCGGGAGACGCCCCGCCTGCCGGCGCACGTGTCCCACCGCTCGTTGATATCCCAGCGGGCATAGCCGACGAACGCGTGCGGGTCGCAGGCGAGCGCGCTCCGGGCGAGCTCGCGGCCGCGCTTTCCCCCGAACACCCGCTCAAAGCCGCGGGCGAGCATCCCGGTGGCGTCGTCGACCTCGGGTTCGCTCCAGAGGCACGCCGCCGCCGCGTCGACGACGGTGGTCATCTCGATCGCGAGGCGGCTCGGCTCCCAGGAGGTCACCAGGAACCCGCCGGCGCCCGCCGCGGAGCACCGGCGCCACCAGTCGCGGATGTTCGCCAGGCGCTCGCCGAAGACGGGGAGGGGCTCGTGGCGGAAAGAGCCGTTCATCGGGCAGCCCCAGTACTCGATGCCCCGCCTGGCCAGCGCGGGCGCGAGGTCGTACTCGGCAAAGCTGCGCAGCTCGATCCTGGGCAGCCTCCCGAACGGGTAGTAGTACCAGTCGTAGGCGATGACGCCCGGGGGGAGGTGGTCAATCGCGTCGGGGATCAGGGCCAGCATGTCGGCCCAGAGCCCGAGCCTGAGCCCGTGGGCGCCCGCGACGCGGTTGAGCCTCTGGACGTAGCCCCCGAAATGCCCGGCGAGGCCGATCTGCCCGATCTCGGCGGCGCAGAGGGGGTGGCGGCCCAGGCTGAACGACTCGTCGAGGCCCACGTGCACCTTCCCCGCCGTGCAGAAGGGGGCGACGTCGCGGATGAGCGCGTCGGCCACCTCGAGGATCCGCGGGTGGAGGGGGCAGACCTGTCCCGTCAGGAGCGGCGAGCCGTCGGGTGCGCGCAGCTCGTTCAGGTCGCGCAGCTCCGGGACCTTGATCAGGTACTGGGTGTGGCCGAGAAGGTTCACGATCGGCACGACGCCGATGCCGACCCGGGACGCCTCGGAAACCAGCTTCGCGAATTGCCTGCGGCTGTAGGCGTCGCTCCTGGCGATCCCGGGAAGGCTCGGGTACTCTACGGCATCCTCAAGGTGGACGTAGAGTTCGCGGTATCCCCAGTCGGCGTAGCGCGGCAGCTGCGCAAGCAGCCAGTCAAGGCGCTCGGTCTGGCGGGCAAGGTCCCACTGGAAGGCGGGGATCATCGGGCGTGCTCCCGCAGCCAGGCGAGCCCTCCGGCCTCGTCCGAGAATGCCCCGTCCAGCTGCGCCTCAAAGGCCGAATCCAGGATCGGCTTGAACTCCGGGCCCGGGCGGCGGCCCAAGGCGACCAGGTGGCGGCCCTGGATGATCGGCCTCGGGGCCGCCGCCTCGACGGCGAGCGCAAGCGCACGGGCCCGCATCCGGCCGACAAGCTCGAGGATGGCGGTGGCCGGCAGGGGCGGCCTGCCCAGAGAGTCGGCTGACATGACGAGCGCCAGGTCCTCGATGGTCGCGGGGGCGAGCCGGCGCGCGAGCCTCCGGAGCTGGGAGTCGGAGTAACCGCCATCCCTGCCGTGGTGGTGGGCCAGGTGGTGGACCACCAGGGCCCTGACGGGCGGGTCCAGCTCCAGGGGAGCGCCTATGCGGCGCAGGAACGACTCGGCGAGGGGGCCGCCCGCCGCCTCGTGGCCGGGGCTCACCCAGCGCAGCGCGCCGCGGCGCTCGGCGTGCTGCGTCGTCGGGGGCTTCCCGAAGTCATGGGCGAGGACGGCGAACGAGAGCATCCTCCTGCGGGCCGGCGGCGCCGAAAGCCAGCCGTCGAGGGATGCGAGGGCGTCGAGGCAGAGTCCCGTGTGGGTGAAGACGTCGCCTTCGGGATGCCACTCGGGCTCCTGGGGGGTGCCGCGCAGGGCGGCGACCTCGGGAAAATGCCGCAGCCACCCCGTCTGCTCGAGGACCTCGAGGCCCCTCGACGGCCTGACCGATTTGACGGCCCACTTGTCCCACTCGCCCCAGACGCGCTCCACGGGGAGCTCCGAGAATGCCGGCGCCATCTCGCGGCAGAGCGCGGCGGTTTCCGGGGCGAGGCTCAGCTCGAAGCGGGCCGCCAGCTGGAACGCCCGGAGGACCCTCAGGGGATCCTCGGAGAACGCGGGGCTCGTGTGCCGCAGGGTGCGCGCCTTCAGGTCTGCCCTGCCGCCAAAGGGATCGATCACCTCGCCGGTGAAGGGATCGACCGAGATCGCGTTCACGGTGAAGTCGCGCCGGGCCGCAGCCTCGGCGTCGCCGAGCCCCGGGTCGGGCTCGACCGCGAAGCCGCGGTGGCCCGCGCCCGTCTTCGACTCGCGCCTGGGAAGGCTGAAGTCGTAATCGGAACCGTCCGCGCCGCGGACCTTGATGACGCCGAAGCTGCGGCCGACGACGTCGGTTGCGCCGAAGGGGCCGAGCGCGCGCCGCAGGCCCTCGAAATCGACCCCGGCGACCTCGATGTCGAAGTCCTTGGACGGGATGCCGAGAAGCCAGTCGCGCACGCCCCCGCCGACAAGCCTCGGCCTCCCGACGCCGCGGACGGCGGCCAGCATGGCACGCAGCTCTTCGGGAAGGTGTGGGGTGCCCGCTCTCTGCGGCATCGTCTGGGCGGTTTAGCCTGCGAAGGCGGAGCAGGCGGCCAGCGACCAGCCCGCGATCAGGGCCGCGCCGCCAAGGGGCGTCACGGGGCCGATCCAGCGCGGTGCCCCGAGGGCGAGTCCGTAGAGCGAGCCCGAGAACAGGAGCGTTCCCCCGATCCACAGGCGCGCGGCCCAGGCCGCCGCGCCCCTGGCGGGACCCGGTCCGGAGGACCGTATCCAGCCCGCAAATCCAAGAAGGGCCGCGGCATGCAGAAGCTGGTACCGGGCAGCCGTCTCCCAGGCCTCGCGGGTGCCCGCGGCCTCCAGAGCGGACCGCAGGCCATGCGCGCCGAAGGCTCCCAAAGCGACGCCCGTGGCCCCCAGGATCCCCGCCCAGGCGAGTGCAATGCGATGGTGCATGGGGCCGATCGTTGCGAATTCCAGCGTGGAACCAAGGCTCAAAACGGGGGTTGACACCCCTGTTTGGAATCCATGGTCTAACCCTCTTTTCCCATGAAGACGTATCTCGCGAAGAAGGAGACAGTGCAGCCCAAATGGTATCTCGTTGATGCCGAGGGGCAGGTGCTGGGCCGCCTCGCAGTCAAGCTCGCCAACATCATCCGCGGCCGCAACAAGGCCACGTATACCTCGCACGTCGACACCGGCGACTACGTCGTCGTCGTGAACGCCGAGAAGATCGTCCTCACCGGCAAGAAGGACGACAAGAACGAGTACATGGCGTTCTCGGGCTTCGTGGGCGGCGAGCGCTACCGGAGCCTCCGGCAGATGCGCGAGAAGCGCCCCGAGTTCGTGATCATGCACGCCGTCAAGGGGATGCTTCCCAAGAACCGCCTCGCCGCCAAGATGCTCACGAAGCTGCGCGTGTTTGCCGGGACCAAGCACCCGCACGAGGCCAACAATCCCGTCAAGATTTCCGCCTGAACATGAGCACTCCCGCCACTATCTTCACAGGCACCGGGCGCCGCAAGACCTCGACAGCCCGCGTGCGCATCACCGACGGCAGCGGCAAGCTGACGGTCAACGGCCGCAATTTTGACAGCTATTTCTCGCACGACAACTTCGCCAAGCAGGCGTACGCCCCCCTCCTTACCGTCGACCTGCGCGAGAAGATCGACGTGACGGCCAACGTCTCCGGAGGCGGCGTCGCGGGCCAGGCCGGCGCCGTCGCTCACGGGATCGCCCGCGCGCTCCAGAAGATGAACGCCGAGCTGCGGCCCGCCCTCAAGAAGGCGGGCCACATCCGCCGCGATCCCCGCGAGAAGGAACGCAAGAAGGCCGGCCAGCCGGGCGCGCGCAAGCGCTTCCAGTTCTCGAAGCGCTGACCGCGCCCCGGGTTCCCCGTTTCAAGGCCGCCTCCGCCCGACGGAAGGCGGCCTTTTTTCTTGCTGGATTTTGCGGGGATCCGGGCGGAAAGTTCACCCTCCATGAAAGTAGGAATAGTAGGCGCATCGGGTTATGCGGGCGAGACGCTCGTGAGGCTGCTCCTTGGGCACCCCAGGGTCGAGCTGGCCGCGGTGACGTCGCGCACCCATGCGGGCAAGGCGCTCTCCCGGGTGATCCCGTCGGTGCGCGGCATCGACCGCGGCATCGCGTTCGTGCCCTCCGACGCGGCGGCCCTGGCGGCCGGGGACATCCCGCTCTTTTTCCTAGCCCTTCCCCACGGCGCGGCGGCCGAGTTCGCGCGGGCTCTGGTCAACGGGGGCAAGCGGGTCATCGACCTGAGCGCGGACTTCCGGGTCTCTGACCTGGCGACCTACGAGCGGTACTACGGCAGGCACGCCGCGCCGGAGCTCCTGCCGGTCGCCCGCTACGTGCTGCCCGAGCTAACCCCCCCCGGGTGGAGGGACTCGGCGAGGATCGTCGCCTCGCCGGGCTGCTACCCGACCAGCATACTGATCCCGCTCGTGCCGCCGCTGCGCGACGGGGTCGTGACGCGCGAGCACATCGTGGCCAACAGTTTCAGCGGGGTGAGCGGCGCCGGCCGGAAGGTCGAGGAGACCTACCTCTTCGTCGAGAGAAGCGAGAGCGCGAAGGCCTACGGCCTCGTCAAGCACAGGCATCTCTCCGAGATCGAGGAGCAGCTGGCCCTTTTGACCGGCAAGGCGACCGTCATCCAGTTCAACCCGCACCTGGCGCCGATGCGCTACGGGATAGCCACGACGATCACGGTCCCCGCGGCGGCCGGCGCGACAATCGAGTCGCTTTACGCCTCGTGGGGGAGGACCTACGCCGGAGCCCCCTTTGTCCAGATCCTGCCGAGCGGGGAGACGCCGGACACCGCGCACGTCGTCGGCTCGAACCGGGTCGACATGTCGGCCGTCCTCGACCCCCGGACCGGGAACTTCGTCATCACCTCGGCCGAGGACAACCTGGTGAAGGGCACCGCCGGTCAGGCGATCCAGACGATGAACCTCTGGTACGGGTTCGAGGAGTCGGCCGGGCTCCACTAGGGCCCCGCCTGCCCAGGGGGCCTCAGCTCCTGTAGTCGGCGTTCTCGCTCACGTACTCGTGGGTCAAATCCGCGCCGAGGACGACGGCGGAGGCGCCGCCCTGGCCGGCGTCTATCCCGACCTCCACGCAGCGCTCGTGGGCGGGGAAGTCAACGGGCGGCGCAAAGACGCCGTCCCGGGGAGGGGCGCTCGCGTAGAGCTCCGCGCCCTTCAGGTGGGCCACGAGGGCCGACTCCTTGGAGGGGTCGAGCCGGAAGGCGCCGCCGGAGAAGATCTCGATGCCGCCCAGCGTCATCCGGATCCGGGAGAGGTCGGAGCCGGGCGCCCGCGAGCCCACGTGCTTGCCAATGGCCTGCACGAGCCTGCCCACGTTCGGGTCGTTGCCGGCGACGGCGCACTTGAAGAGCGGGGCGTTGACGACGGCCTTCCCGAGCGCGCGCGCCTCGGTAAAGTCGGCCGCGCTCGAGACGCGGACGCGGATCACGTGCCTCACGCCCTCGCCGTTGCGGACGACGTCCTCGGCGAGGTCCCGGCACACGACCTGGAGCGCGCGTTCGAAGCCGGGCAGGTCCGCGCACGCCACCGCGCCCGACGAGGCGAGCGCCACCGTGTCCGACGTGCTGGTGTCGCTGTCAATGCTGATGGAGTTGAAGGACGGCTCGACCGCGGCCGAGAGCATCCGGCGCAGCTCGGCCCTGGGCACCCGGAGGTCCGTCAGCAGGTACACGAGCATCGTGGCCATGTTCGGCTCGATCATGCCCGCGCCCTTCGCTATCCCGACGATCGAGCCGGCGCCGACCGAGGCGCGGCGGACCTTGGGGTAGAGGTCGGTCGTCACGATCCCGTCGGCCGCCGGCATGATCGAGCCCCCGCGCAGGGAGGCGACGGCGTCCGGAAGCGACGCCACCATGGCGTCCGCGGGGAGGCCCCAGCCGATGACCCCTGTCGAGCTCGGGAGTACCTCGCCCGCGTCGAAGCCGAGGAGCCGCGCCGCCTCGGCGCAGATCCGCTCGGCGGCCGCAGCGCCGCCCGGCGCGCACACGTTCGAGATCTTGTTGTTGATGACGATGGCTCCGAGGCGCGGGCCGGCGAGCCTGGCGCGCCCGACGACGACGGGAGCCCCGGGAAACGCGTTCCTCGTGAAGACCGCGGCGAAGTCGGGGGTGGGCCTGTCGAGCGCGATCAGGGTGATCGTCATCCTCGCGGGCTTCGGCGCCTCGGCCGGGACGAATTCAAATCGCGACACGCCGACGCGGAAGCCCGCGGGCATCTGGGACTGCGAGGCGAGCCACGCGCGGTGCGACCGGCGGTCGGCGAATGTCAACTGGGTGCTGGACATGGATCGAGAACTGTGGCCGCGACGGCCCGGTGTGAAGCCGAATATTTTCGGCGCCCGCCTCAAATTGTTGTGGAAATGGAAGGCAACGCTGTTGTAAGCATCATGTGGCCGCCAATGAACAACGTGATCTCCAAAGGGACCTTCCCCACCTGCCCGCCCTGCGCGCGGGTCGCGTGGGCATTGAGATGAACGTTGCCGAGGTCACCGCGAAGGCGAAGGTCCTTCTCGAGGCGCTGCCCTACATCCAGGATTTCCGGGGCTCCACATTTGTCGTCAAGTACGGCGGCAGCTTCATGGACGACCCCGATCCCGCGGTCCGGATGAGCGTCAGCAACGACATCGCATTCCTCTCGGCGACCGGGATCAACGTCGTCGTCGTCCACGGCGGCGGAAAGGCGATCACGAGGGCCATGGAGGAGTCGGGGCTCAAGACGAGCTTCGTCAAGGGCCTGCGCGTCACGGACGAGGCAACGATCGCGATCGTCAAGAGGACGCTTGACGGGATCGTGAACCGCGACGTCTGCGACGCGCTTGCGGCGGCCAAGGCCAAGCCGAAGGGCCTGCCCGGCGACACGGTGCTCGTGTGCCAGAAGCTCGAGAAGGACGAGGAGGGCAACCCGATCGACCTCGGGTTCGTGGGCGAGGTGACGGAGGTCAAGGTGAAGCTCATCAAGAAGGAGATCGCCGACGGCTTTGTGCCCGTGATCTCGCCGGTCGCCGAGGGCTACGACGCTAAGCCCTACAACGTGAACGCCGACCTGGTGGCGGGCCGGGTGGCCAGCGCGCTCAGGGCCCGCAGGCTCTTCTACATGAGCGACGTCCCGGGGCTCCTTGCGTCGCCGCCCGACGCCGCCTCGCTCATCTCCACGCTCAAGATCAGCCAGGTCGACGAGCTGAAGAAGTCCGGCGTCATCGACAAGGGCATGCGCCCGAAGGTCGCGAGCGCGGTGCGGGCGCTCGAGGAGGGCGTCCAGCGCGTTCACTTCATCGACGGGCGCCTGCCGCACAGCCTGCTCCTCGAGATCTTCACGGACAAGGGCATCGGCACCGAGATCATCCATGGCTGAGGCGACCTCCCTAGTCCGGACGAGCGCGGCCGAGCTCTACGACGCGCACGTGCTCAAGAACTACGCGCGCGCACCCGTGACGCTCGTGCGCGGGAAGGGGACGACCGTGTGGGACGACCAGGGGAAGGCCTACCTCGACTTCTCGTCGGGGATCGCCGTGACTGCGCTCGGCCACTGCCACCCGCACTGGGTCGGGGCCGTCCAGCGCCAGGCGGCCGAGCTCGTCCACACGAGCAACCTTTTCCGGAGCCCGAACCAGGGCGAGCTCGCCCGCCGGCTGGTCGGCTACGCGGGCCCCGGCCGCGTCTTCTTCTGCAACAGCGGGGCCGAGGCCGACGAGGCGATGATCAAGCTCTCGAGGCTCCACGGCGTCCGCAAATCGGGCGCCGAGGGCAGGTGCATCAAGGTGATCTGCGCGAAGAACGCCTTCCACGGCCGCATGTTCGGAGGGATGAGCGCGACGCCGAAGGAGTCCGTGCAGAAAGGCTTCCGGCCGCTCGTGCCCGGCTTCGAGTTCGGCGAGCTGAACGACCTCGCGAGCTTCGCCCGGCTTGTCGACGCCGACACCTCGGCGATATTCATCGAGACGGTCCAGGGCGACGGGGGGATCAACCCGTGCACGGCGGAGTTCCTGGCCGGCCTGCGCCGGCTCTGCGACGAGAACAACCTGCTGCTGATGATGGACGAGGTCCAGTGCGGCGCCGGCAGGACCGGGCGCTTCTTCGCCTTCGAGCACGCGGGCATACGGGCGGACGCGGTCGCGATGGCCAAGGGCCTAGGCGGCGGCTTTCCGATCGGGGCGATGTGGGTGGGCGAGCGCTCGGCGGACCTTTTCCATCCCGGGATGCACGGCTCGACGTTCGGCGGCACGCCGCTCGCCTGCGCCGCGGCCCTCGCCGTCCTCGATGTGTTCGAGCGCGAGGGCATCCTCGCCCACGTGGCGCGCGAGAGCGTCCCGTGGCTGGGCGAGCTCCGGCGGATGGCGGCCGACTTCCCGCGCCACGTCCTCGAGATCAGGGGCCTCGGGTTCCTCGTGGGCGTCCAGATGGCCTCGGATTCCGCCCCCTGCCTGGCGGCCCTTCGCGAGCGCGGCCTGCTGACGGCGCCGGCGGGGGTCAATGTCATCCGCCTGCTGCCGCCCCTGAACGCTTCGGCCGAGGAGCTGGCCCGCTCGGTGGCGATTTTCAGGGACGTCCTGAAGGGCCGCTGAACCCGCAGGAGGGCCCGCGCCGGGTCTGAATTGCCCCCACTTTCCTCTCGTCGCAGGGGTCGCAAACCGCTAGATCTACCCGCTTCATTCGATGAAGCACTTCCTCAAAGAGACCGACCTGAAGCCCAATGAGGTGGGTGAGGTCTTCTCGCTGGCCCGCGAGTACAAGCGGGAGCGGGGCCGGCGCGCCGAGCCGGTGCTCGCCGGCCAGACCTGGGCCCTCATATTCTCCAAGTCGAGCACCCGCACGCGCGTGTCCTTTGAGGTGGGGATCAACGAGTTAGGGGGTCATGCGCTCTACCTGAACAAGCACGACATCCAGCTCGGGCGCGGCGAGTCGATCGAGGACACGGCGCGCGTGCTCTCGCGCTTCGTCCACGGCATCATCATACGCACATACGACCACGCCGAGGTCGAGCGGCTTGCCGCAGCGTCCTCGGTTCCGGTCGTCAATGGTCTCACGGACTTCCTGCACCCCTGCCAGATCTACGCCGACGCCTTCACGGCAGCGGAGCGCTGGAGCGGCCCGCAGGGGGACCTCCTGGCATCGCTCAGGGGGCGCAAGATCGCGTTCCTCGGCGACACGAGCTTCAACATGGCGAATTCCTGGATCCTCGGGGCGAGCCTGTTCGGCATGAGGATCGCCCTCGCGGGGCCGAAGGGCTTCGAGCCCAAGGAGCGGATTCGCAGCCAGCTCAGGTCCGAGGGGCGCGCCGCCGAGTTCGTCTTCACCCATGACCCGTTCGAGGCGGTCGACGGGGCCGATGTCGTCTACACCGATGTCTGGGCGAGCATGGGCCAGGAGGAGGAGGCCCGCGCCCGCACGGCGCGGATGCACCCCTTCTCGGTCACGGCCCGCCTCTTCGCGGCCGCGAAGCCCGACGCCCTCTTCATGCACTGCCTGCCGGCCCATCCGGGCGAGGAGGTCGACCAGGCCGTCCTCGACAACCCGCGCTCCGCCATCTTTGACGAGGCGGAGAACCGCCTCCACGTCCAGAAGGCCCTCCTGTCGGTGCTAGCCAGGTCCCGCGGGAAATGAATTTGCGCGCCGGCGCCCGGCCTGCGATGCTCCCGTTCCACTCATGAAAATCGTCCTCGCCTACTCGGGCGGCCTCGATACGTCCGTCATCGTCAAGTGGCTCCGCGAAACCTACGACGCGCAGATCATCACCTTTGCGGCCGACATCGGCCAGGAGGAGGAGCTGAAGGGACTCTCGGCCAAGGCGCGCCGCACGGGCGCCTCAAGGCACTACACGCTCGACCTGGTCGAGGAGTTCGCCCGCGACTTCATCTTTCCCATGGTCCGCGCGAACGCGGTCTACGAGGGCCAGTACTACCTGGGAACCTCGATCGCCCGGCCCCTGATCGCGAAGGCGCAGGTCGCGGTCGCCAGGCGGGAGAAGGCCGAGGCGGTCGCCCACGGGGCCACCGGGAAGGGCAACGACCAGTGCCGCTTCGAGCTGACGTACATGGCGCTCGCGCCGGACCTCCAGATCATCTCGCCGTGGAAGATCGACGCCTACCGCGAGGCGTTTCCGGGCCGGGCGGAGATGATAGCCTACTGCAGGAAGCACGGGATACCCGTGGAGGCCTCGGCGAAGAAGCCGTATTCCATGGACCGGAATCTCCTGCACATCTCGTACGAGGCGGGGATCCTGGAGGACCCCTGGTTCGACCCGACCACGCGGGCCAACAAGAGGATGTTCAAGCTTTCAGTCTCGCCGGAGGACGCGCCCGACCGGTCCGAATACGTCGAGCTTGAGTTCCGCCGCGGCGACTGCGTTGCCGTGAACGGCAGCCGCCTCTCGCCGGCTGGCGTCCTGAAGGCGCTGAACAGGCTCGGGGGCAAGCACGGGATCGGGCGGGTGGACCTGGTCGAGAACCGGTTTGTCGGGATGAAGTCGCGCGGGGTGTACGAGACGCCGGGCGGGACGATCCTCGTCCACGCGCACCGCCAGATCGAGTCGCTCACGCTGGACCGCGAGGTGATGCACCTGCGCGACTCGCTCATCCCCAAGTACGCCGAGCTGGTCTACTACGGCTTCTGGTTCGCCCCCGAGCGCGAGGCCCTCCAGGCGTTGGTCGACGAGAGCCAGCGGTTCGTCACGGGGACCGTGCGGCTGAAGCTCTACAAGGGAAACGTCATCACCTGCGGGCGCCGCTCAAGGTTCTCGCTCTACGACAAGAAGGTGGCCTCGATGGAGGGCGTGAAGAGCTGGTACAACCAGAACGACGCAACCGGGTTCATCCGGCTGAACGGGCTGCGGCTGCGCGCGCGCAACCTGGTGCAGCGCGGGCCCAAGGTCTGAGGGGCCCCGGGGGGGGCGCCGGGTCACGTCTGCGGCTTCGGGAGCTGGGCGATGAACGCGTCCGGGCCGCCCTCCTTGTAGCCCTCCTGCCTGAGGACGACCTTCTCGTTCGAATCGAGGACGACGATGGTCGGGTAGCCCTCGACCCCGTACTTCTCCTGGAGCGCGGCGTTCTGGTCCACGACGGCCTTGCTCAGTTCGCGCGCCTTGGGGAAGTCGACCGTCACCAGGACGAGCCTCTTGTCCGCGAAGGCCCCGAACTCCTTGGTCGAGAAGACCTCCTGGTCGGTGCGCTTGCACCAGACGCACCAGTCTGAGCCCGTGAAGTTGAGGAGCAGGAGCTTGTGCTCCTTCTTGGCCCGGGCGAGGGCGGCCGAATAGTCCTCCGTCCATTCGGCTGCGCGCGCCGCGGCGGCGACGAGCGCGCCGGCCACGCAGGCGGCAAGGATTCGAGTGATGGCTTTCATGGGCTAATGGTTTGAGGGTTTGGGCCGGGGGTCTATTCCCGGGGGCATCTAGAACAGGGCGTTGACGACGATGCCGACCGCCGTGATGGGACCGGAGTCGTTGAGGCCGTCAAGCGTGCGGTCAACCTTCTTTAGGGTCCCCTCCGCGCCGTTGTAGAGGCTGTCGTCGCTGATCAGCTTGCCGAGGGTGCCCTCGCCCTTGGCGAGCTTGTCCGAGACGCTGCGGATGTTGGCGATCGAGGCCTTGATGTCGTCGGCCGCCTTCTGATCGTAGACGAGCGTCCCGATCGTGCCCTGGCCGGACTTGATCTGGTCCATCATGGCCTCCGCGCTCGCCGTGAACTCCTTCGCCTGGGCCGCCGTGGCCTTGATTTCCTCGACGGTCGCCAGGAGCTCGTCGTGGAGCTTCGGGTCGTTGACAAGCTTGCCGATCGTGCCCTCTCCCCGGTTGATTTTGCCCGTTATCTCCTGGAGGTTCGTCATGGTGGCGTCCACGCGGGCCGAGTTGTCGGTCACGAGCTTGTCGAGCTTCTGGATGATCCCGCCGCCCTGCTTGCCGTCGCCGTTCAGGGCCTTGCTGAAGGTCCCAAGCGAATCCTGGAGCTGCTTGCCGAGGCCGCCGACCTCCGACATGATCGTGTTCAGGTCGGGCGTGTCCACGGTGCGGATCTCGGCGCCGTCGGGAAGGGGCGGCGAGCCGGCCGACCCCATGTCGATGGAGACATAGTTTCCGCTGATGAGCCCGGCCATGGCTATGCTGGCCGTCGAATCGCTCGCGATGGGGATCTTCGGGTCGATCTCGAGGACGGCCTCGGCATGGCGGCCCGCGAGCCGCGTTGTCTTCACGGAGCCGACCTTGACCCCGGCCAGGCGGACCTCGTCCCCGGTCTTCAGCTCCTTCAGGTCGTCGAAGCTGGCGATCAGCATGTGGCTGCGCTCCTCGAATATCTTGCCGTCGCTCAGCGTCTCGAATGTCACCCAGACCAGGGCGACGCCGAGGAGGAAAAATAGCCCTACGCGGGCAGTCTGTTGCGTGGTGTTCATGATTATGGCTGGTTCTCGAGCTTCTTGAATCGGGGATGCTGCAGGTCTATCTTCGGGTTCAGGAAATCGACGATCCTCGGGTCCTTTGACCCGGACAGCTCCGCCGGGGGCACGAGCGTGATCAGCTCGCCCTCCATCAGGATGCCCACGCGGTTGGAGATCGTGAGCGCGAGGGCGCGGTCGTGGGTCACCACGATGCTCGTCACGCTGTACTCGTTCTTCAGCGTGGCGATGATCTCGCTAATCGTCGCGCTCATGACCGGGTCGAGCTCGCTCGTCGGCTCGTCGTAGAGGAGCAGCTGCGGCTCCATGACGAGGGCCCGGGCGATCGAGACGCGCTTCTTCATGCCGCCCGAGAGCTCGGACGGGAACTTGTTCGCGGCATCCTCCACCGAGAGTATCTTGAGCGAGTGGAGCACCTTCTCGCGGATCGACTTCTCGTCGCCCGAGCGGTGCTCGCGGGGGTAGAGCGCGAGGTTGTCGTAGACGCTGAGCGAGTTGA
>CAZNNO010000048.1:0-29372 GCA_964574435.1 uncultured Opitutaceae bacterium | reverse complement strand
CCTCAACAACGACTACATCCCGCGGCTCAGGCTATCGAGCACCTACCGCGACCTGATAGCCAAGGGCACCCTCTCCAAGGGGGAGCGCGACTACCTGAAGGACAGGATGCGCTCGGGCAAGTTCCTGATCGACTCGATCGAGCAGCGCCAGAGGACGATAGAGCGGATCACGCGCGAGATCCTGAAGGCGCAGCTCCCCTTCTTTGAGCACGGCGTCGCGCAGCTCAAGCCGCTCACGATGACCCAGATTGCGGACGTCGTCGGGGTCCATGAGACGACGGTCAGCCGCGCGATCGCCAACAAGTACATCCGCACGCCCCACGGCGTCTTCGAGTTCAAGTACTTCTTCACGCCCGGCTACCAGAACGACAGCGGGGCGTCGGTCTCAAACACGAGCGTCAAGGAGATGATCGCGGACCTCATCTCGGTGGAGAACAAGGGCGCGCCCTTCAGCGACCAGGAACTCGTGGCCAAGCTCCAGGGCAAGGGCATCAACATCGCCCGGCGCACCGTCGCGAAATACCGCGAGGAGCTCGGGATCCTGCCGAGCAACCTCCGGCGCGACTACAAGTAGGCGCCGGGGTCGACGCGCAGCTCGCTGCCCGAATGGAGGGCCGCGTCCGCCTCGTCGGTCCAGGAGGCAAACGCGATCATGGCCGCGTTGTCGCCCGTGTGGCGGGGCTCCGCGGCGAGGAACGCCGCGCCCGACTCCCGGGCCCTCGCCGCAATCGCCGCGCGGAGCGCGCCGTTGTTCGCGACGCCCCCGGAGAGGCCGACGCTCCGGTAGGCGCCGGCGGCAAGGGCCGCCGCGGTCTTCGCCGACAGGGCGCCGACGACGGCCTCCTGGTAGCTGGCGCACAGGTCGGCAAGCGAGCCGCGCACCTGCGGCTCGGTCATGGCCTGGACGCGGTAGCGCAGGCTCGTCTTCAGGCCTGAGAAGCTGAAGTCCAGGTCGCCCGGCCGGCCGATGGCGCGCGGGAAGTCGAACGCGTCGGGGTGCCCGCCGGCGGCGAGGCGCTCGATCGCGGGTCCGCCCGGGTAGCCGATGCCGAGGAGCTTGGCGCCCTTGTCGAGCGCCTCCCCGGCCGCGTCGTCGCGCGTCGCGGAGATCCTCGCGATCACGCGCCTCTCCGACAGGGAGAAGAGGATCGTGTTGCCCCCGGAGACGATGAGGCCCAGGTGCGGCAGGAGCTCCTGGAGGCGCTCCCGGAAGGCCCCGGGGGCCCGCGCGTGGACGGGCATGAACGGGGACCAGGCGTGCGCCCGCAGGTGGTTCACGCCCACGATCGGCAGGCGAAGCGCGGCCGCGACGGCCTTCGCCGCAGCAGTCCCGAGCGCGAGGCAGGCCGCCAGCCCCGGGCCGCGTGTCACGGCCACGCGCGAAATCGCGCCCCAGGACGGGTCCCGCATGGCCCTCCCGAGGAGCGGCCCGAAGTGCCTCAGGTGCTCGCGCGTGGCCAGGTCCGGAACCACGCCGCCGTGCTCGGCATGGAGCTCGACCTGGCTGTGGACCCATTCGCAGGCGACGCCGGCCTTGGGGTCGAACACCGCGAGGGCCGACTCGTCGCACGAGCTCTCGAAAGCGAGGATCACCTGCTGAAGATCCGCGCCGCCCGGAGCACGTCCACGGCGGCGTCCAGCTGGCGGTCCTCGATCGGCGCGAAGTCGAAGCGCTCCTTGAAGTCCGCGGGGTCGGTTATGTCGGGCCTCGAGGCCTGCCGCTCGAGCTTGCGGTCCTCGTCGGGGGTCATGACGACCTCAACCTGGGGCGAGACGCCGTTGGCGTTGATCATCGCCCCGCTCGGCGTGAAGTAATGGGCCGTCGTCAGGCGCAGCCCCTCTCCGTTCTTCAGCTTGAAGATCGTCTGCACGGAGCCCTTCCCATAGGTCCGCTCGCCGACGATGACGGCCCGGCCGGCGTCCTTGAGGGCCCCGGTAACGATCTCGGCGGCGCTTGCCGTGTCGCCGTTGATCAGGACCGCGACCGGGATCCGGAGCGGCTCGCCGTCAATCTCCGAGAGGTAGTTCTCGCGGTCGGCGGGGAGCCGGCCCTGCGTGTAGACGATCAGGTCGCCCTTCTTGAAGAAGGGCTCGGCGACCTCGACGGCGGCGTCGAGGAGGCCGCCCGGGTTGTTGCGCAGGTCGATGATCAGGCTGTCGATGCCCCGCTTCAGGAGCTGGTTCAGCGCCTCCTCGAACTGCTCTCCCGTGTGGTCCGAGAACTCCTGGATCTGGATGTAGCCGGTGGCGCCGTCGAGGATGCGCGCGCCCCGCACGCTCTCGACCGTGATGACCTCGCGCACGAGGTCCAGGTTCAGGCGGCTTCCGTCGCTCGGCCGAAGCAGCCCGACCCTGACGTGGGTGTGCGCCTTGCCGCGGAGCCTGTCGACGACCTTGTCCATGGGGACGTCATGGGACACGGGCTTGCCGTCAATGCTCACGATCTGGTCGCCCAGGCGTATGCCGGCACGCTCCCCGGGTGAGCCGGGCAGGGGCGCCACCACGCAGTACGCGCCAAGGTGCAGCTCGATCTCGACCCCAATCCCCCCGTATTCGCCGTCGAGGTCCTCCTCCAGCTCCTCATTGTCCTTCGACTCGAGGAACTCGGAATGCGGGTCGAGCGAGTCGACCATCCCGTGGATGGACAGGCGGGCGAGCTTGTCATAGTCCGCGGCGGCCGGGTCCACGTAATTCTCGTTGACCGTCTTCAGGACCTCCCTGACGTACTCGGACGACCTGTTCAGGTCTCGGTTGGGGAAGAGCGACCACGAGCCGGCGTGCCGGACCGCGCCCAGGCAGGCGGCGAACCCGGCGGCGGCCGCGGCGGCCAGGATGAGAATCCGTTTGAACATCGCGTGAAGTGTGTCCATCGCCACTTGTTTGTAAATGAAGGCTTCGGGCGGGATTTCAGCAAGGCCGGCCGTCATGGAGGCGCTCCGCGCGCGCGCGCGCGGGAGGCCCGCGGTGGGCTTTGACGAGTTCATGGACGTGGCGCTCTACGACCCCGCCCAGGGATACTACCGGAGGCCGGGCGGGCGGATCGGCTACGGGCCCGGGACGGACTTCCTGACGGCGAGCGCGTCGGCGCCCCTCTTCGGCAGGCTCGTGGTCGCGGCCTGCGGGAGGCTCCTCGGGCCCCAGTCGCCCGCCGCCTTTGAATTCGTCGAGCTCGGGGCCGAGGGCGGCATGGGAATCCTCGGGGACTCGCCCCATCCGTTCCGCTCCTCGAGGCTGGTCGGCAGCGGCGAGCCGCCGGCGATCTCGGGGCCCAGCATCGTCTTCTCGAACGAGCTCTTCGACGCGCAGCCCTTCCGCAGGTTCAGGTTCCGGGAGGGGTCCTGGCGCGAGCTCGGGGTCTGGGTGGCGGGCGAGGCCCCGGCCGAGGCCGAGATCGACACCGCGCTGCCGGAGGGCCTCCCCGAGAAAGCCCCCGAGGGGTACGTGATCGACGCACCCCTGGCCGCGGCCCGCCTCGCGCGGGAGATCGCGGCGGAGCCGTGGCACGGCCTGTTCCTCGCCTTCGACTATGGCAAGCCCTGGGAGGAGATCGCCCACGGGACCCCGGCCGGGACGGCCCGGGCCTACCGCAGCCACCGCCAGACCAACGACCTCCTGGCGTTTCCCGGCGACCAGGACCTGACCTGCCACGTCTGCTGGGACTGGATCGCCGGCGCCCTTTCCACGGGCGGCTTCGCTTCGCCCCGGGTTGAGTCGCAGGAGGCCTTCTTTGCCCGGCACGCGTCGGATTTCATCGAGGCCTTCACGGCGTCCGAGGCATCGCGGATCAGCCGCGACAAGCTTTCGCTCCTGCAGCTCCTGCATCCGGCCCACATGGGCCAGAGGTTCCAGGCCCTGTGGGCCCTGAGGGCGGCCCCCGCCCGCTAGGCGGTAAATTCCCCTTGCTTATCGAACCGGCCGGCCGCTAACGTCTTCCTTTTAACTCTTACCACCATGGGCAAAGTTTGCGTAATCACAGGTCGTCGTCCCGTCAAAGGGAGCATCATCAACCGCAAGGGCCAGACCAAGAAGAGCGGCGGCATCGGCACCCACGTGACGAGCATCACGAAGCGCAAGTTCCGGCCCAATCTCCAGCGCGTGCGGATCCGCATGCCCAATGGGGGGACCAAGCGCGTCTGGGTTTCGGTCAAGGCGCTGAAGGCCGGCCTGGTCCAGAAGGCCTGAGGCGCTGCCTCGCCCCGAGCGGGGGTGAGCGTCCGCGGCTCTCGGAGACGGCATCCCCCTGCGGGATAGCGGCTTGCGGTCGTTACCTCAGGTTTCGTAGAAGGAATTCGCGGGATTCGTCGCCTGAATACGGGTCGGACAGGATTCGCCCCGGATACACAGGACCGGCCGTGCTGAAGCCCTGGGGATTCGCCCCGACCCCGAAGGGTGAGCCCGGGGGGCCGAAGAAACCGTGAATGTTCGTCTCCAGCACCTGCGCTCCGTCGAGCCACACCCGGAGCACGCCGCCCGAACCGTTCAGGCGCCCCTGCTCGAGCCCCCAATCCCCCGGCCACGGCCTCCGCTTCGCAAGCGGCCCGAGGAACACCTCGAGAACGTGCTCAGTCTGCCCGCTGACCCTGAGCGGATCCGAGAGCGCCCCCCCGATGCTCCACTCATCGACGCCGATGCGGACCTGACCGCCGGGAAGCACCCTCGCGTAGACGAGCGTTCCCGATCCGGGCACCCCGGCGGACAGGATGGGGAAGCCGCCGTTCGGCTGCCCAGCGGGAAAGGTGCAGCGGAAGCGCCAGAGGCTCGGGTCCGGGTTCGCTTCCGACCCGACATTCTTCGCCAGGAATCTTCGGGCCTCGTCGGGCCCGAAGGGATCCGGGCGGATCGAGCCCTCGAACACGGGGACCGCATGGGTGAAGCCCTGGACGTTCTGCCCCACCCTTATGTAGGAATCCAGGGGATCGAGCCCCAGGTTGATCCTGGCGACCAGCCTCTGCTTCCCGTCCATCCAGACCCTGAGCTCGTTGCCCGAATCCCGGAGGTTGCGGGTCGAAATTCCCCAGGCCGCGGGCCACGTGGTCTTGCCGGCGAGCTTGCCGATGAAGACCTCGATCGTGTGCTCCCGCCCGGCATCGATCCCGATCGCCTCCGATGACTGGAGGGGCATCGACCACTCGTCGACGCCGAGCCGGATTCGACCGGGCGCGACGACGGCGGCGCTCACGAGGGTGCACGAGTCCCTGAGGCCCATCGAGAGGAGAGGAAGGCCCGTCCCCGGATCCGAGACCGGGAAAACGCAGCGGATGCGCCAGAGGCCGCCGTCGGTCTGCCCAGCGGGGGGCGGCGCCGGCGGCAGGCGTTGCATGGAAAGGATGCTTCCCGTGAATCTCCGTTCAAAAAGGGTGTAGGTGGTGTCGTTCCTGCCGAGTTCAAGCGTCCAGGGCGGTGCATCGTAGGAATTCATCCTCTCGTCCATCGCCTCGGCGCCGTCCATCGTCACCCGGAGCACGGCCTTTTCCTGGCGCGCCTGTGCGCGCGAGTATCCCGCGAAAAAGGGGTGATTGAGCGGCGGGTAAAGCGCCCCCATGTCGACCTTCAGCGTGTAGGCCCTGCCGGGGGTGATCGGAAGGACCGCGGACCTGGGTCCGCCATAGCGGCTGTGGTCGGCCACGAACTGCACCTGATTGCCGGGAATCTCGATGACGTTGAGCGAGTCGCTCCTCTCGGGAGTGCCCAGGGTCACCAGGGGCTCGATCCTCGCCGTCGCCACGTCGCCGGGGAAGACGACCCTGAGCTCAAGCGGCCCGCTCCGCAGGAGCCCGAGCTCCTGGAGCCAGCGGGACGGGACGTTGCCGGCGCGCTCCAGCGCCCGATAGGCGGGGCCCCTCAGGTCCTTGAAGGCGTCGAACTGCTCGAGTCCCGCGAAGATGTTGAACGCGGCCGCCGCGGCCGTCAGCAGGCAGAAGGCGCCCACCCAGAGCCTGCGCCGGGCGCCGCTGGCGATGCCCGCGGCCACCAAACCGGCCACCAGGACGGCCGCCAGCGTCAGCGCGGGCTCGAAGTCGACCAGGTAGCGGTCGGCGCGGAGCCCGAGGAAGCTGAGCGCGAGGAACGGGGCGAGGAAGAGCCACCCGACAAGGACGAGGTAGGCGCCGCTCCGCCCCGGCCGCAGGCGCCCGCGAAGGAGGAGCGCGGAGAGCGCGACAAAGGCCACGAGGGCAAAGACGGGAAACTGCCCGTGGATCGCCTCGTCGCCGTGGAACCCCCGGGGCCTGAATGTGGCGTTCTCCGGGAACACATAGGGAAAATAGGGGCCGAGCGACGGGAGCGTGAGGAAGTCCCAGCGGAGGTTGGTCCAGAGAAAATCCGCCCGCGCAAAGGGGTCGTGGAGCGAGAAGAACTTGTTCTGGCTGTACTTGAACCCGAAATCGAGCGGGTTGCCGAAGCGCCCGAGGTTGTAGGCCGCCAGGCCTGCGCCGACGAGCGCCGCCGGGAGGACGGCCGCGGCGCCGGGACGAATGAGGGCGCGAGGAGCGGGCCTGCTCCCGCGGCCCCGCCACGCGAGCAGGAGCGCGGCCGCGGCCAGGACCGGGACCGCGAGCACGAGGTCGGGCCTGCAGCCGACGCCGAGCCCGAGGCAGAGGCTCGCGAGGGCCAGCTGCAGTGCAGGCCGCCCCCTGCCGGCCAGCGCCCGGTAGAGCCAGAAGGCGCCCGCCATCGAGCAGGCGTAGCCCGCCGCAATGGCGACCTCGTAGAACATGGCCCGCGTGAGAAGGAGCGCCGTGGGCGTCGCGAAGGCGAGCGCAACGGCCGCCGCCGGAGGGAACCACCCGCCGAGGCCGGCAAGGCTGTCGCGCCGGAACATGAGCCAGGTCCCCAGGGCGAAGAGGAAGCCGAGAGCCACCGCCAGGACGGCGACAAACCTCGGGTCCAGGTCGGAGCCGGTCAGCCACGCGTAGGGAAGCAGGACGAGGGCGGCCGGCGTCGCGCCGAAATAGAGGTAGAAATGCCCCTTGTAGTAGCTTGCATCGAGAACCTTGGCCGCGTTCAGGACGACCTTCGGGTCCGGACTGTCGAGGCCCGGGTCCGGCACCTTGTCCATGTACAGGTGGCCTGAAAGGAAGCCGTGCACGAGCGAGCTGTAGTAGTCGTTCTTCCTGCCGGTGTAGCTCCCGGGCCGCGTGAGGGCGTCCCAGCCAAGGCCCATCCAGAGGATTATGCCCACGCAGGCGCCCGCCGCGAGGAGGGTCGGCCAGCTGCGCCGGGACGCCGCGCGGGCAGCGTCTTCCGGAGATCCGTCTGTGGTCATTGCGGCGGTTGCAGGGGATGAATCTCGCCGGACCAGAGCCGGTACGCAACCGAATCCGAGGGCCGCGGAATCCTCCTCATGTCGAAGCCATGCGCGGCCACGTAGTCATAGCCGTAGTTGTAGGACGCCCAGAGGAGCGGGTACGAGAAGACGCCCCTGGCCGCCAGCTCCCGCTTGATGAGGGCCATGCAGTCCAGCCCGACGGACAGGTTGGTGCGCCAGTCCCAGGCCGCGGTCGCATACGGTAGGCTGGAGACCGCCTTCCACTCCCTCGGCTTGATCTGCAGGAGGCCGCGGCTCTCGCCATGCTTCGCGCGGGGGTTGAAGTCCGACTCCACCTTGATGACGGCGTAGACGAAGAGCGGGTCGATCTTGCGCGCGGTGGCCAGGGGCTGGAGGGCCGCCCAGACCGCGCGCCGGGCGCCGAGCGTGCTCGGGAAATCCCCGGGAGCATTCTCCTGGCGCGGCGAGCACGCGCCCAGTACGAGCGCCAGGGCGGCCGCGGCGGGCCCTAGAGCGCGCGGAACACGATGGAGGCGTTCTGTCCCCCGAACCCGAGGTTGTTGCTCAGGACCGTCCGCGCCTTCACCCGGCGCGCTGCGTTCGGGACGTAGTCCAGGTCGCAGTCCGGATCGGGCTCCTCGAGGTTCATGGTCGGCGGGACAATGCCCTGTTCGATGGTCTTCACGCATACGACGGACTCGATTCCTCCTGCGGCCCCGAGCAAATGCCCGGTCATCGACTTTGTCGAGCTGATGGGGACCCTGCTCGCGTGGTCCCCGAATACCTTCTTTATGGCAAGCGTCTCAAACTTGTCGTTGTACGGGGTCGAGGTGCCGTGCGCGTTGATATAGTCCACGGCGTCGGGCCTCGCGCCCGCGCTGTCGAGGGCCCGGCGCATCGCCATGGACAGGCCCTTGCCCTCGGGGTCGGGCTGCGTGATGTGGTAGGCGTCGCACGTCGCGGCGTAGCCCGCCAGCTCGCAGTAGGCGCGCGCGCCCCTGGCGCGCGCGTGCTCGAGCGACTCGAGGACCAGGATGCCGGCGCCCTCGCCCATGATGAAGCCGTCGCGGCCCTTGTCGAAGGGCCTGCTGGCGCCGCGGGGATCGTCGTTTCGGGTGCTCATCGCCTTCATCGAGCAGAACGAGGCGTAGGCAAAGGGCGTTATGGCGGCCTCGCTGCCGCCGGCCACCATCACGTCCGCGTCGCCGCGGCGTATCGCGTGCGCCGCCTCGCCGAGCGAGTGCGTGCCGGTCGCGCAGGCCGAGACGATGCCGAAGTTCGGCCCGCGCGCGCCGAGCTCGATCGCGAAGAGGCCCGAGCACATGTTGCCGATCAGCGACGGTATCGTGAACGGGGAGACCCTGCGAGGCCCGCGCTCGAAGAGGACCTTCAGCTGGCTCTCGTAGGTATACATTCCACCGATACCCGAGCCGATCATGACGCCGACGCGGTCGCCGTCCTCACCCGCCATGTCGAGGCCGGAGTCGGCCACCGCCTGCTTCGCCGCGACGAACCCGAAATGCGTGTACCTGTCGTTGCGGCGCGCCTCCTTCGGGTCCATGAACTGGTTCACGTCCCAGTTGCGCACCTCGGCCCCGATCTGGCACGCGAAGCTCGCCGGGTCAAAGAGCGTGACCCGGTCGACGCCGATCTTCCCCGCGACGAGGCCCGACCAGAAGGCGGCGACGTCGTGGCCGATCGAGGTCACGACCCCCATGCCGGTGACGACAACGCGCCGCTGGGGGGTGGCTTTGTGCATCGACTAAATGTCTCCCCTCGGCGTGTCTCCTGCTTTCGAAAGCACGGAACGCCGGAATGCCGGAAACGGCGGCTCAGCCCTGGCCGGCTTTGCTCTTTATGTAGTCCGTGACCTGTCCGACGGTCTGGAGCTTCTCGGCGTCGGACTCGGGGATTTCTCCCTTGATCTCATCCTTGAACTCCTCCTCAAAGGCCATGATCAGCTCCACGGTGTCGAGCGAATCGGCGCCGAGATCATCGAGAAACGAGGCAGTGGGGGTGATCTGCTCCTCGTTGACGTTGAGCTGATTTACAATGATCTCCTTAACGCGCTGTTCTATGGTTTTTTGGTCAGCCATTGGGTGGTAATCCGAGTCAACGCAGGCTTCACATTGCCATGCCGCCGTCAACGGTAAAAACTTGCCCGGTAACATACCCGGCCTCCTCGGAACACAGATAAGCGCACATATTTGCAATATCGGAGGCCTCGCCGAAGCGCTTTAGGGGCACCACCTCAAGGATCTTTGCCGCCAGCTCGGGCTTGTTGACGAATTCCGTGGTCATGTCCGTCTTTATGAAGCCCGGAGCGACGGCGTTGACGGTGACGCTGCGCCCCGCGAATTCCCGGGCCAGGGCCTTGGTGAGGCCGATCATCCCGGCCTTGGCCGCGGAATAGTTCGCCTGGCCGGCGTTTCCCATGATCCCGCTGACCGAGGTGATGTTGACGATGCGCCCCCAGCGAGCCCTGGTCATCGGGCGAGCCAGGTGCTTCGTCCAGTGGAAGCAGCTGCTCAGATTCGTTGAAATGACGTCGTTCCAGTCGGCGTCGCTCATCCGGAAGAGGAGGCCGTCCCGGGTGATCCCGGCGTTGTTGACGAGGATGTCGATGACCGGGATCTCGGCCAGGAGCGACTCGGCCGCGCGGGCGATGGCCGCGCCGTCGGAAACGTCGACCGCGAGCGCCCGGGCCTTGCCGCCCGCCTGGGTGATCGCCGCGGCGGCCGCCCCGCAGGATTCAGGCGACTTCGAGACGCAGATGACAGTAACCCCATTCTGCGCAAGGGTTTCCGCGATGGCCTTGCCGATTCCCCGGCCGGCCCCGGTCACAAGGGCTGTGCGCTTGTTGAATGTGGGCATGGGGATTAGTAGACGTCTCGCTGGTACCGCTTTTCCTTCTTCATAACCTTAACGTAGTCAGCAGCCTCCAAAGGAGTCATTCGACCCTGGCCAGCGATGACTTCGTGGAGTGCGCCATCGACATCCTTTGCCATCCGCTTCGCGTCGCCGCAAACGTAAAAGTACGCCCCGTTGCGGATCCACTCCCAGAGTTCGGCGGCTTTCTCGCGCATCCTGTCCTGCACGTAGATCTTCTCAGGCTGGTCGCGAGAGAAGGCGGTGTCGATCCGCGTGAGGATCCCGTCCCTGCTCCATTGGTTCCATTCCTCCTCGTAGAGGAAGTCGGTCGCGCGCCTCTGGTCTCCGAAAAAGATCCAGTTTCGCCCATGCGCCCCTGCCGCGGCCCTGTCCTGCAAAAACGCGCGAAAGGGGGCGATTCCGGTGCCGGGCCCCACCATGATCACGTCCCGCGACGGATCGTCCGGCAGGCCAAATTGGGAATGGGCTACAAAGACAGGGACCAGCGTTTTCCCCGCGACGGTGCGGTCGGCCAGGAACGTGGAGCAAACCCCCCACCGGTCGCGGCCGTTCACCTGGTAGCGGACAACCCCGACCGTCAGGTGAACCTCCTCGGGATGGACTCTGGGCGATGAGGCGATGGAATAGAGCCGCGGCATCAGCCTGCGCATGAGGTTCGCGAGCTCCTGCGGGCTTGGCCTTGCGCTCGGGAATTCCTGCAGGACGTCGCAGAACACGCGCTCGCCGAGCCAGGCTTGCAGGGCGGTCCTCGTGTTGGCTGCGAGGAGGCCTTCAAGCTTCGACTTTTGCGAGGGATCGAGGGCCTTTGAGGCGAGCGTCTCGACAAGCTTCCGCGTCGGGCCGCTGAGCGCCAGCCTGGAGCCGAGTGCCTCTCGGAACGAAACCGGGGACGCCGCCGTGGGAAGCACCACCGGCTCGTCCCCCGTCGACCCGAGCGCTGCGAGGATTCCGTCCACATCCTGGGGCCGGTTGGAGGGGAAAGCCCCGAGCGAGTCCCCCGCCTTGTAGCGCAGGCCGCTCCCGGCTATGTCCACAATGATGTGCCGGGTGTCCTTCGCGGAGCCCGGTCCGTTCAGCAACCGATTCTCCACGATGCGGGCTCTGAAGGGGTTGTCCTTCGAGTAGGCTTGGGATTCCGCGGGTGAGGACATGAAAATGGGGCGGCAGTCAAGGGGTTGAGAGCCGCCTCTTGCAAGCCGCATCAATTGCTGCACTTTTCCAGGATGCAAGACCAGGGCCCCGTGCTCACCGGGTTTCACCACCTGACGGCGGTGACGGCGAAGGCGTCGGCGAACCTCGCGTTCTACACGAGGGCCCTCGGGCTGCGGCTCGTGAAGAAGACCGTCAACCAGGACGACGTCTCGGCCTACCACCTGTTCTACGCGGACGGCAGGGCGAGCCCCGGCACGGACATCACGTTCTTTGACTGGCCGGCGGCGCCCGAGAGGCGGGGCACGCGCAGCGTGGTGCGGACGGGACTGCGGGTGGGAAGCCAGGACAGCCTCAAGTGGTGGAAGTCGCGATTCAACGACCTCAAGCTCCGGCATGAGGAACCCGCCGAGCGCGACGGGCGCTGGGTGCTCGATTTCGAGGATCCCGAGGGCCAGCGCCTGAGCCTGGTCGACGACGGCGGGCTCGGAGAGGCCCATCCCTGGGACAGGGGCCCGGTGCCGGCGGGCCACCAGATCCGCGGGCTCGGCCCCATCCGGATAAGCGTGCCCGACATAGGGCCGACGGACGCCGTGCTTACCGGGGTCATGGGCATGTACCCCCTGCGCACCTATGCGCCTTCGAAGGGGAAGGACGCCGACGTTCACGTCTATCGGATGGGGGGCGAGGGGCCGGCGGCGGAGCTCCACGTCGCTGTCGAGCCTTCGCTCCCGCCGGCCCGCCAGGGCGCCGGGGGCGTTCACCACGTCGCGTTTCGCACGCCGAATGACGAGCAGTACGAGGTCTGGTCGGAGCGACTCGTGCGGATGGGCATGCCGACGAGCGGGCCCGTGGACCGGTTCTACTTCAGGAGCCTCTATTTCCGGGAGCCGGGCGGGGTCCTCTTCGAGATCGCCACGGACGGCCCGGGCTTCGCGACAGATGAGAAGCTTGAGAATTTGGGGCAGGGCCTGGCGCTGCCGCCGTTCCTCGAGCCTCGCCGCCGCGAGATCGAGGCGGGGCTCAAGCCGCTTGGCGCGTGACTGCCTCCGCGTTGCCTGCAGCTGACCGCCTCGGTCCCGGCCGCTCTGCCGGCGTCACCTCGGGTCCTTCGGGAACCGGGAGACCAGATACTCGGAGCCGGCAACCGTCAGGTGGCTGTAGTCCCAGGCCACGATTTTCTCCGCCCCGTCCCCCAGCCTGGTGATGAAGCCGTCCTTGTCCGCGAGCAGCGTGTAGGGCGACAGGTAACCGACCTTCAGGCGCTCGCACAGGAGGCGCAGGCCCCTGTCGATCCCGGCCGTCGACTCGACCGCGCCCTGCGTCATTCGCGTGGGCAGCGGGCCTCCGGGATGCTCCCGGTAGTAGATCAGCAGCTGCTGGGGAAGGCTACCCTTCCAATGGGGCACCGGGCCGATGACCGTGATGTGCCCGATGCCGATGCCCTGCAGGGCCCGGATCGTGTCCTCGATGCGGGGCCAGTCGTACTGGTACCAGTCCGCCGCCAGGATGACCACATCGGGACGGATCCTCTTAACGGTGTCGAAGACGAAGTCATTCATTCCCTTCATCTCGGGCTGGTAGGTGCGCACCATGCCGAGGAACGGCCCGGTGTTGATGGCGGTGCGCTGGACGATGTTGTACCTGTCCGAGAAGTACCTCTTGTAGCCCGGGTAGAGCTGGGCCGCGTGCGAATCGCCCCAGAGGAAGAGGGTCGGCCTGTCCGGCGCGATCTCGCGGCGGTCGACCTTGAAATCCGCGCCAGAGTTGTCGGAGGTCAGGAAGTACGTGCCCGCCCGCCAGGCGTCCCCGATCGGGTACTTGAACTCGAAATGGTCGAGGTCCTGGATGATCTTCGGGAAGCGGTCGGGAATCCCGTCCGCGCGGTACGTGCCGAGCGCGGCCAATCCGACCGCGGCCATCGCCGCCGAGGGCACGAGCACCTTGGAGAGGCCCCGCGCGCCGCGCCGCACGGGCATTTCCACGAAGCGGTACGTGCCCCAGGCGAGGATCACGGCAACGAGGACCGCCCCCAGCTTGTAGGGCAGCGTGTCGCCGTCCTGCCACGAGAGGCGCGAGAAAACGAGGAGCGGCCAGTGCCAGAGGTAGAGCGGGTAGCTGATGAGGCCGACCCAGACGGCTGCCGGGTGCGCCAGGATTGTCCGGTTGAACCAGGCGGACTCCCCGCCGACTATCACTAGCGCGGTGCCGAGCGCCGGGAGCAGCATCCAGGCGCTCGGCAGGCTGAAGTCGCGCTTGATCAGGACGGCGCCCGCGCCGATGAGGCAGATGCCGAGGGCCGCGAGCGCGTGCGGCTTCCACCGCGCCCATCCGGCCGCACTGCCGGGCGCGGCCTCGGCATCGACCGGGGCGAGGACCAGCCAGCTGCGGGTCGCCGGGTAGAGGATCGCGGTCACCGAGCCGACCGAAAGCTCCCAGAACCTCATCTGGGGAAGATAGAAGGCCTGGGCTGCGGTGGCCCCCATCCTGAGGTAGTTCATGAAGAAGGAGCAGCCCGCCAGAAAGGCGACGACCGGCAGGAGCCGGATCCTGGCCCGGCTCGTCGCCCAGATCAGAAGGGGCCAGACGAGGTAGAACTGCTCCTCCACGCCGAGCGACCAGATGTGGAGGAGCGGCCGTGAGACCGCGTCCGGGTCGAAATACCCGGTCTCCCGGGTCGCGAGCAGGTTGAGGCAGAATCCGACGCTTGCGACGATGCCGAGGCACAGGGCCTTGAACGGCGCGGCAAAGAGGACACGGAATCCGAGGGCGTAGCAGGCCGCCAGGACCACCGCCAGGCTCGGGAATATCCGCCGGATCCTGCGCCTGTAGAATGCGGCGATGACGCGGGCCCCTCCCCTTTCCGGGTTGCCGAAATCGCCGTAGAGGATCGTGGAGATCAGGAAGCCCGAAATCACGAAGAAGACGTCGACGCCGATGAAGCCGCCCCCGACGGCATTGGGGGCGACGTGGAAGGCGATGACGAGCAGAACCGCGACGGCCCGCAGGCCGTCGATGGACGGACGGTATCCGGATTTCTTAGCGCCAGTTTCCAAGGTTTTGTATTCGATCGACGAAGTTGTGCCGCGCCCGCCCCGCAGGGTGCCCGCCCGGGGTGGCGGGCCGCTAGTATTCGTGCCAGGCCGCGACAACCTTCCCGGTGAAATAATCGGAGACGGCGGAGCCTCCGAGCGGGTTCCTGCCGAGGTAGATCGGGTCGCGCGGCGGCTCGCCGTAGGTGATCGGGCCCCTGACCCTCGCCACGCCGTTCACCGCGACTATGAACTGGGAGAGGAGATGCCGCTGCTCAGCCTCGGACACCGCCCCCCAGTCGGCGCTCCCCTTTCCTGGGAAAAGCGCGGGGAACGAGGCCTCCACCGTGATCTGCGCATCCTGGGCAGGGATATCGAACGGCGGGCTCTCGATGGCCCCGTAGCCCCAGAATTCGATTCCGATCCGGGCGCGGGCGCCGCTCAGGATGCGCAGGTAGACAAACGTCGCCTTGCCTGGGTGACCCACGGTGAGGAGCGGCTCCTCGATCCCGGCATTGGTCCCCGGGAGCTGAAGTTTCAGCGTCAGGGGCCCGTAGGAGCCGAAGTCCCGGCTCCAGATCGGCCGGGGGCCGGAGAAGAAGCGCGCCTGCAGGGAGCTGATGAGGAGCCAGGATAACGCCAGGGGGGCCAGGAAGTTGATCAGCGCGAAGCGCGCGCGCGAGGCGAATTTCATCACGGGATTCCTGCTCGGGCGAACTTAGGGTCAAGGCATTCTCGAGGGCAATAACAAGCGCTTCTGCCCGGGGACCCTGCTGCCGCCACCGGGGCCCGCAAGGTCCGGTGCCGCCCCGGCTCCGACGCGCTCGCTCCGGCACGGGCCTTTGCGTTTGCCATGCCTTGCCCCCAACGTAACCCTGACCCCTCAACGTGGACGAACACACCGACCAGCAGGGCCCGGCAGAGGGCACCGTGCGCCTCCAGAAATTTATGGCCGACGCAGGCCTCTGCTCGCGCCGCGCCGCCGAGGCGCTGATCGCCCAGGGCGAGGTCTGGGTGAACGGGAGGATGGCGGTCGCCGGGCAGAAGGTGACGCCCGGGGTCGACCGCGTGAACGTGGGCGGGAAGAGCGTGCGCACCCAGGCGCAGCCGCGGATAACCCTTGCCGTCAACAAGCCCCGGGGGCTCATCTGCTCGAACGACGACCCCCACAACCCGGACACGGTCTTCACGCTGCTTCCCCGCCAGTACAACCGGTTCCGCTTCTTCTGCGCGGGGCGCCTCGACAAGGACAGCGAGGGCCTCGTCATCCTGACGACCGACGGCGACCTGGCGAACCGACTGATGCACCCCTCGAACGAGGTGGTCAAGCGCTACCACGTGACGCTGAAGGAGCCCTACCCCGCCTCGCGCCTCCCAAGGCTCGTCAAGGGCCTTACCTTCGACGGCGAGCGCCTCAAGGTCGAGCGGGCCGCCCTCATCAACCCGAAGACCGACGGCACGGGGACGGACCTCGACGTCCACATGCACCACGGCAAGAAGCGCGAGATCCGGCTCCTGTTCTCGGCCCTCGGCTACACGGTCCAGCGGCTTCGCCGCTACCAGATCGGAGCCGTCCGCCTGAAGGGAATCCCGTTGCGCGGTGCGCTACAACTTGCTTCAAAGGAGATCGAACTTCTTTTCAAATCGCCAAGGACCCCGGACGCCCTGCTGCAGGCGACGGCTCCGACGTCCCCCCTACTCCATGAAGATTAAATTAACACTCGCGGCCGCGGGCCTTGCCTGGTGCGCCGCGCTCCGCGCGGCGACGCTCGGCGTCGCCACGGCGGTGCAGAGCCAGCCCGACCCCGCGTCCGCCGTGATCACGGTCCTGAAGGCGGGCTCCGAGCAGCCCGCGCCGACGGACAAGGTCGGCCCGCCGCCCGCGGGATGGATCGCCGTCGAGGTCACGGGACCGTTCGAGGGCTACGTGCACAACAGGGACCTGAACAAGTCGCTCGACGTGGAGCCGGGAGCGAGCGTCTACCTCGCCCCCAAGGACGGCGCCGGCCAGCTTGCCGTCTTCGAGAAGGGGGACAAGGCGGAGATCACGGGACTCCACGGCGGCTGGACCCAGATACGCCTGGACAAGACCCTTGTGGGCTACATCCAGGTGGGCGCTTCCGCGCCCTCGGTTGCCTCGCAGCCGGCCGCGGCCCCAGCACCGGCGCCCTCCGCGCCCCCCGCCCCCGCGGCAGTCCAGCCGGCGGGCGAGAACGCCCCGCTCTCCAAGCTCTTCGAGGGCACGCTCGCGACCACGAAAAACCGCCTCCTGCCGAAGCGCCCCTATGACTGGCAGCTCGTCGACGCCTCGGGAAACCGCATCGCCTATGTCGACCTGACGAAGCTCCTCCTCACCGATCAGATCGAGAACTACGGGGGCCACGCCGTGGTGGTCCTCGGATCCCTCGGTACCGTGGCCGGCGCCACGGACCTCGTGATCCAGGTCGAGGCGCTGCGTCTCAAGTAGATGGAGGTCATCGATGGAAACAGGATCGCCTCCGAGATCATCGCCGAGCTAAAGGCGGAGGTTGCGGCGGCCACGGGCCGAAGGCCCTGCATTGCGCTCGTGCGCGTAGGCGAGGATCCGGCGTCGGTCTCCTACGTGAGGAAAAAGAACGCCACGGCGGCCGAGATCGGGATTGAGAGCCGGGTCATTCTGCCGCCGGTCACGATCACGCAGCCGGAGCTCCTGGGCCTTGTCGACAGGCTCAACGCCGATGCGGGCGTCGACGGGATCCTCGTCCAGTCCCCGCTCCCGGAGGGGCTCGACGAGCGGGCGGTGTTCGGGCGCATCGCTCCGGAGAAGGACGTCGACGGCTTCAGCCCGGTTAACCTGGGGAAGCTGGCCCAGGAGGACGAGACGGGCTTCTCCTCCTGCACGCCCGCGGGAATCATGGAGCTCCTCGCGCGCAGCTCGGTCGCGCTCGAGGGGCGGCACGTCGTGGTCCTCGGCCGCTCGCTCATCGTGGGCAAGCCCGCCGCCCTTCTCGCCGTCCAGAAGAAGGCCGGAGCGAACGCGACAGTCACCATCTGCCACTCAAGGACGTCCAACCTGGCGGCCCTGACGCGCCAGGCCGACGTCCTGATCGCGGCCATAGGGCGCCCGGAATTCGTGACGGCCGACATGGTGAAGCCCGGGGCCGTCGTGGTCGACGTCGGGATCAACCGCGTGGCCGACGCGTCGAGGAAGACGGGATACCGCCTTGCGGGAGACGTGCATTTTGCCTCGGTCGCGCCACTCTGCTCAAAGATCACCCCCGTTCCGGGAGGTGTCGGCCCGATGACGGTCGCCATGCTTATGAAGAACACCGTCAAGGCGTTCCGGCGCCGCGCAGCCGGCTAGGCACGGCGCGCGTGGGCTTGCGCCCGACCCGCTTCGCCCCATTGTCTGCATCTGCAAAAGCCCCATGCCCAGCGAACGCATACTGGTAGTCGACGACCAGCCGATCAACGTCCAGCTCCTCAAGCGCAAGCTCGAGCGCAGCGGGCTCCTCGTGTCGACGGCCAACAACGGGCTCGAGGCCCTGGAGCAGGTGAAGGCCCACAAGCCGGACCTTATCCTGCTCGACCTCATGATGCCGGACATGGACGGGATCGAGGTGTGCGAGCGCCTCCAGTCGAGCAGCGACACGCGCTCGATTCCCGTCATCTTCGTCACGGCCCGCACGACCAAGGAGAGCAAGCTAGAGGGCCTGGCGGTCGGGGCGGTCGACTACATCACGAAGCCGATCGACCTCGACGAGACCGTGGCCCGCGTGCAGACGCAGCTGCGCTTCGCCGCCATCAACCGGGAGAACCTCGAGCTCCAGCGCCGCCTGGAGGAGTCGCGGCGCGCCGCGACGATAGGCGCCGTGGCCCAGGGCATCGCCCACAACTTGAACAACCTCCTCGGCGTCGTCATCGGCTACCTTGACCTGATCAAGAGCGGGTACGACAAGCCGGCAACGGTCAAGAAGAACGCCCAGAACGTCGATGACGCGATCCAGCGCATCGTGGGGATCGTCCGGCAGCTGAGCACCCTGGTCGTGAAGACGCGGCCGGACCTGACACGGGTCGCGCTCCCCCGGCTGATCGAGGGGGGCATCCGGCGCTTCCATTCCGACTACAAGCTGTCCGCGGGCGTCGTGGTCGAGAACACGGTCGCCGACCTGGAGATTGACACCAACATAGAGACCCTGGAGGAGGTCCTCTCCAAGATACTGATCAACGCCTGGGAGTCGTACCCGGAGGGCACGGCCCCCGACAAGCGGCCGATCTCGATCCACACCCGGGTGGTCGACAGGCCGCGCGGCGACAAGATGCTCGAGCTGCGCGTCGACGACAACGGCGCCGGGATAAACGAGGAGATCCGGGACCGGATGTTCGAGCCCTTCGTGAGCTCGAAGCGAACGGTGGGGGTCGGCATGGGCCTCACGGTCGCGCGGCATTCCCTCCGGAGCCTCGGCGGCGAGGTGACGCTTTCATCGAGGCCGGGCGGCGGCTCGAGCGCGGTCCTCATGCATCCGGTTAGGGACCCGCGCCACAAGGACCGCTCACAGGACGAGGAATAGGCTTTTCCCGGCGCGAGACCCCATGGACGACATCGCCTTTCTGGGAGCCGGCTCGATGACCTCGGCCATGGTCGAGGGCCTTATCGCGAAGAAGGCCTACCTGCCGGAGAGGATAATCTGCATCGGGGGGAATGGGGGCAGCGCTCCCGCCCTCGCGAAGCGGGCCGGGATCAGGCTCGCGCGCGACCATGAGGATCTCCTCTCATCCGCGGGCACGCTTATAGTCGCCTTTAAGCCCCAGCACCTGGCCGGCGTCGACGCGCGCCTGGGCGAACTCGCCTCCGGTAAGCTTGTTGTTTCGGTCCTCGCGGGGAAGACGCTGGCGGCCCTCGCCCGGGCGTTCCCCGGGGCGCGCAACATCGTCCGCAGCATGCCGAACACTCCCGGGCAGATCGGAGCCGGTCTCACGGGCTGGTGCTCGCGCGAGCCGCTCTCGGCGTCCGACCGGGCCGTCATCGACGCCATATTTGGCGCCCTCGGCCGCTCGGTCGAGGTCCCCGAGTCCCAGATGGACGCCCTGACTGCGATCAGCGGCTGCGGCCCCGCCTATTTCTTTGAATTCGCGGCTGCGCTCCGCGACGCGGGCCTCGGCCTCGGCTTCGACCCGGCGGTTGCGAAGCTCCTAGCTGTCGAGACCCTGATCGGCGCCGCCGAGCTCCTTGCGCACCGGAAGGTCGACCCCGAGGTGCTCCGCGGGGAGGTGACGTCGCCGAACGGCGTCACCGCGGCGGGGCTTCGCCGCATGGCCGACCGAGACTTTAGGGGAATAATCCACGAAACCGTCATCGCCGCCAGGACGCGGGCGCAGGAGCTTTCGGCCTGATGCCCACGAACCCACTCGGCGGGAGGATCCTCGTGACCGGAGGGGCCGGCTTCATAGGAAGCGCCCTCATCTGGGCGCTCAACGGCAGGGGTTACAGCGACATCGTCGTCGCGGACATCCTCGGCTCCGATGAGAAGTGGAAGAACCTGGCGCCGCTCAAGTTTGCCGAATACGTCGAGGGCCCCGTCCTGCGCTCGCGGCTGGCGCAGAGCCCCGCCGCTTTCGGGAAGTTCTCGGCCGTGTTCCACCTGGGCGCCTGCTCGTCGACGACGGAGCGGGACGCCTCGTACCTGATCGACAACAACACGGCGTTCACGCGGGAGCTGGCCGCATGGGCGCTGGCCTCCGGTGCACGCTTCGTCTACGCCTCGTCCGCCGCCACCTATGGCGACGGCACCCAGGGCATGGACGACCGGGATCCCGCGATCGAGCGCCTGCGCCCGCTCAACATGTACGGCTACTCGAAGCACCTTTTCGACCTTTATGCCCGCCGCCTCGGCTGGCTGGAGCGGATCGTCGGCGTCAAGTACTTCAACGTCTTTGGGCCAAACGAGGCCCACAAGGGCGACATGCGCTCGGTCGTCGCAAAGGCGCATATCCAGATCCAGGAGTCGGGCTTGATCGGGCTCTTCAAGAGCTACGACTCCCGCTACAAGGACGGCTGCCAGATGCGCGACTTTCTCTATGTGAAGGATGCAGTCGAGATGACGATTCACTTTGCCGAGAAGGGGGTCTCGGCCGTCGGCCTCTTCAATCTCGGCTCCGGAGAGGCCACCACCTGGATTGCGCTCGCCGGGGCGATCTTCAGCGCGCTTGGCCTTGAGCCGAACATCGAGTTCATCGACATGCCGGAGGCGCTCCGGGCAAAGTACCAGTACTACACAAAAGCCGATATCACGAAACTGCGGGCGTCGGGTTACGATCGCCCCGTGACGCCGCTCGCGGATGCGGTGTCCGATTACGTCAGGAATTACCTGGTGCCCGGGAAGCATCTCGGGGACTAAGCCGAGTTTCCCCGAAAGTCCAAAACGTAGCCGAAACGGACTTCTGCGGCAGGGACAAAAAAGGGTTGTTGGGAATGGCGATTTGGACAGTCAACGGGGTGCTTCTAGTGGCGCCTTCGGATCGCATCCGTATGGCCCCTGTGACCTGACCGTAACACCGTCGGCATCGGGAGCCAAATGGCTGTTGGGCCTGCACCGCGTGGACGCCCGAAATTCGGCGTATGAGAGAGATTTCTGCTTGGGGAGTTCTCTTCCGAGGCACCAGTAAAGCGCTTCAAATTGTGTGCGAACAAGTACATCATCCGAGTGGTGCTGGGTTACCGTTAGTTATTATATTAAAATATGTTACAACTGAATCTTGATTGCAACCGCTCCTTTTTTGCACTCTCGGGAACAACTGGCTCGGGCAGCATACGAATCTGAATGCAATCCTGCTTTAGGGGTGTTTTCCGGAATACGTAATCATACTTACAAATGGGTTGCGTTACTACCTTGTAGAATATTCGGTTTGTGCGCCTTATGGCGCATCGTAAAAAAGCTATTAAATGAATAAATTCATGATCCGTCCTTTTACATTTTTCGTTTTTGTTTTCTGCGCAGCTGCAAACGCGCAAATTGATAATACTGCAACGGGTACCGGGGCACTCAGTTCGCCAAGCCTAACGGGTTCCTACAATACCGCCGATGGCTATGATGCGCTTCTCAACAACACAAGCGGTTCCCAGAACACCGCAACTGGGTTCAAGTCTCTAATAGCTAATACGAGCGGAAGTGAAAACACAGCCTACGGGATCCAATCACTCTTTAATAACCTGACTGGGATAAACAACGTGGCTGTAGGTTCGGCGTCGCTGTATTTCAACACAAGCGGCAACTACGATACTGCGACAGGCTATGGAGCGCTTTATTTCAATCAAACCGGAAGTAATAATACCGCGTCAGGGTTTAGGGCGATGATCGACAACCAGACTGGAACTCTGGATACCGCGATAGGCGCACACGCTCTTCCCTCCAACACAACTGGAAGCTACAACACGGCCAGCGGAGCACTTTCACTTTACACGAACACGACAGCGTCAAACAACACCGCCAATGGCTATGCGGCGCTCTATTTCAATCAAGGTACGGTCGGCGAAAACGGAGCAGACAACACGGCTACCGGATTCAAGGCGTTATTTGAGAATACAAACGGAGCTCAGAACACGGCCGTTGGCAGCCAGGCGCTCTATTCAAACGCGACTGGAGCAGGGAACACCGCCGACGGATACCAAGCGCTCTATTCAGCAACTGGCACCGGTAACATTGGCATCGGCTCATCCGCAGGATTGAACCTGACAACCGGCAGCTACAACATCGACATCGGCAATGAAGGCGTGGCTGGTGAAGGCCAGACGATACGCATTGGGTCGCCCGGAAATGGCTCTACGAATCAGACGCAGACGTTTATCGCCGGCATCTACGGCTCAAGCGTAGGCAGTGGTGCTTTGCAGGTCGTCGTCGATGCCAACGGCACGATGGGAACTGTGGTGCCTTCAGAGGACACACTTAACAACACGGCCAACGGCTACCAGGCGCTGAATTCAAACACGACTGGCTCGGCTAACACGGCCAGCGGCTACCAGGCGCTTCAGGGGAACACAGCCGGAAGCTCAAATACGGCTGTCGGCTTTTCCGCGTTAAGCGTTAATAACGGGACTGCAATGAACAGCTCGGGCAACACGGCAGTTGGCGCGTCAGCGCTCGCACTGAACACCACCGGGAATGCCAATACCGCCACTGGCTACAATGCGCTTGCCATGAATACTACGGGCACCGACAACCTGGCCGACGGTGCCGGTGCGCTCGCAGCAAACGTGTACGGGTCCTTCAACGTGGCCGTCGGCTTGAGCGCCCTAGCGACCAGCACTGGCGACAACAGCGGCGGCGGAACGGGAAACGGCAACACGGCTCTCGGGTTTTCGGCGCTCTATTATACGACGGGAGCCAACAACATAGCGGTTGGAGGGTCGGCCGGGTACAGTCTGACCACTGGCAACTACAACATCGATATCGGGAATGAAGGCGTGGCCGGGGAAGGTCAGACGATTCGCATTGGTTCGCCAGGCACCGGTTCTTCGAACCAAACGCAGACATTCATTGCTGGAATTGATCATGACACTGTGTCGGGCGGCGCTGCGGTCTACGTCATTACTTCTGGAGTGAATGAAGGCCAGCTTGGCATCGAAAGTTCCTCCCAGCGGTTCAAGACCGACATTCAGGACATGGGATCGGCCAGTGAGGCAATTCTCGCGCTGCGCCCTGTCTCCTTCCGCTACAAGACTGATATCGACCCGAAGGGTACCCCTCAATACGGCTTGGTCGCAGAGGAGGTGGAGAAGGTTTCACCCGACCTGGTCATCCATGATGCCAACAATCAGGTCTTCACGGTCCGTTACGAAGCCGTTAACGCCATGCTCCTCAACGAATTCCGGAAGCAGCACGACAAGGTCGAGCAGCAGGCAAAGATCATCTCCGACCAGCAGCGGGAGGTCGACGCCCAGCGCGCGGAACTCGCCGCTCTCGCAGCTCGCCTGGACGCCCTCGAGAAGGCGAAGGCCACGGAGTCCCAGTAGGAGACTTGCTTCCAGATTCGGCAAGGGCGGCTCGATCCGCATCGGCGGATCCCTTAAGACGAATTACTCCCGAACCAGGGCGCCGACTTGATCGGCTTCCCGCCCGAGGTTTCCCAGGGGCGCAAACCGCAGTCCCCCCGCCCTACTTGATCGCCTCCAGCTCCGGCTCGGACATCTCCTTGCGGTCGCCGGTGGCCTTGCGAACGGCGGCCACCTCGTCGGCGGTCACCGCCCCGGCCTTGTTGCCCCACTCCTGGCGGACGTAGGTAAGGACCGCGGCGATCTTCTCGTCACTCCAGTTGTACGCCGATCCTGAGACCTGGCCAAAGACCGGCATCGCAGCCGCGTTGAAGTCCTTGCCCTCGACCGTGATTTTGCCCTTGAGCCCGTAGAGGACGATGTGGATCACCCGCGAGGCGGGGCCGTTCACCCACTCGGAGCCGGCGAGCGGCGGGTACGTGCCGGGAAGGCCCGTGCCGGTCGGCTGGTGGCACGTGATGCAGACGCTCGAGTACGCCCCCTTCCCGAGCGCCACCGGGTCAAGCTTCGGCATCGCGGGCTCCCCTGTCGATGGCTTGGCGTTCTCGTTGAAGATCGACGCGCTGTAGTGGCCGGTGTAGCGGTTGAGGTAGGTGCCAGAGAAGAGGATGAGTCCGCTGAGCGTAAAGAGGATCCCGATCGGGAGAAGCCGGTAGCGGGCGCCGTCATCCGGATGGCGCCCCAGAAGCTTTTCGTGCGAGTCGAGTAGGCCCAGGTCGCTGATTGCGGCCTGGTCCATCCGGGGGTCCAGCTTCGGTTGCCCGTTCATTTTGTCCCTCCTGTCACTGCCGGGACCGGCGCTCCGGTGGGCGACGGTGTCGGTGCGGCCGTGGGAGCGGCGGCTGCGGGGGCCGCAGGCGGCGCAGCCGCACCTGTTGCGGCTGGCGAAGGCGATACAGGGGCAGCCGTCGCGGGTGCCGGCGCTGCAGGCGAGCTGGGGGCTGCCGCGGCGGAGGTCGCGGGCGCAGGATTTGCACCCGCTGCGGCTGGAGCAGGCGTTACAGGGGCAGCCGTCGCGGGTGCTGGCGCCGCAGCCGCCGGAGCACCCTCCGCCTTTGGCGGCGTATAGGGGATCGCCTCCGGGTACGTATAGGCCGTCTTCAGGCTGAGGAGATAGGCGACCAGGGCCCCGGCGCGGGGCGTCGGCACGATTTCCCAGCCGGATTCGGGCTCGAGCGCGCCCGTGAGCTTGAGCGCCTTGTCCGAGGGCTGCGCCCCGATTCCCACCTGGCGCTTCTCAAAGAGGAACCGGTAGGAGGGCATGCCGCCAGACCCGGCGTAGAGCAGGTGAAGGAGGTCCTCGGCGTCGGGTGCCGACGGCTTGCGGTCCGCGAGGTTCGTCAGGTCGGGCCCGGTGCGCGACCAGCCAAGCTGCGGGAACGGCTGGTAGATGTAATCGCGGGCGACGCTCTGGCGGTCTCCCCAACCCCGATCCTGGTCCGACCCGAATCCCGGGCGGCGCACCTGCTGGGTGTGGCACGTGTAGCATCCCAGGTCGCGGTAGACCAGCTGCCCCTGGGCCGCGTCGCCGGGCATCCACTGCGGGTAGGTCGTGGCGTCGTTCTCGTCGTAGAAGGGCGCCAGCCGGCTCAGCTGCGCGTTTGAGCCGAGGACGATTGCTCCCCAGGAGATGGCGAGGGCGCTGACAAGGCCCAGGATAAAGAGACAGTTGCTCTTCATGGCGTGTGGGCCTCCGCGGCCGCCGGGGGGTCAAACACGGCCGGCGAGGACAGGTTGAGGATCTCGCAGGCCGTCACGTAGAAGTTGGCGAGGAAGGCGATGCTTCCCAGGAGAAGAATCACCTGCGCGAACGTGGCCGACATGAGCCAGGGGCGGCTGTTGTGGGCTATTTCCTCGAAGGAGACCTTGGCGTCGAGGATGCCCTGGCCCTGGGTGACGGACGCGACGGTGAGGGAGCCGAGGAGGAGCAGGATTCCGACGACCGAGAGCGCGAGGTGGGCGCGGATGAGCCCGGCCGAGAACCACGCTTTCCCGGTGATCCTCGGGAGCGCAAAGTAAATGCCCCCGAAGAGCATCATCGAGGCCGCCCCGTAGAGCGCCAGCTGCTTCTGGGCCTCGTCGAAATGCGTGAACTGCGTGTAGACAGCGATCCCGTGGAACGAGGTCAGGGCGTCGCCGAGGGCCCCGACCGCATAGGCTGTGAGGCCGAAGGCGATGAACTTGGCTGCGGTCCCGCCTGCCGTGAAGGCGCCCCTCAGGTTGAGGAGCACGATGGAGGTGTGGAAGAGCAGGAGCGCGCAGGAGACAACCGCGACGGACGGGATCCAGGCCGGGACCGGCCCGCCCAGCAGGTGGCGCCCGCCGGTCAGGCCCCCGACGAAGATCAGGCACCAGAAGCCGAGCGACGCGAATTCATAGGAGGGAAGCACCTTGCCGGTCGCCTTGGGGACCACGTAGTAGGCCGCGGCGAGGGCCAGGGGCGCCAGCCAGAGGGTCCAGGCCGACTGGGCGTACCAGCCGGCCACGATCGGCTGCAGGACGCCCCGCACCGGCGCCGCAAACAGCATCACATGGGCGATCGAGAGGATCCAGGGAAAGAGGAAGAGGGCCGCCGCGCCGTACCACTGCGAGGCGAACGAGGCCTCCCGCAGGCGCCCGTGCCAGGCGAGGAGGCCCGGCACCGCGACGGCGGCATAGGAGAAGAATAGCGCCAGCTGGACGTAGCGGGGAAGCCCCAGGAGCTCGAATCCGGTCGCGTCTCCGACGCCGATCCCGACCAGGGCCCCGAAGACCGCGAGGTTCCAGCCAAGGGCGCCCCCGATGGCCCAATTCTGGGCCCGCAGGGGCTCCCCGGCGAGCCTCGCCAGAGTCCAGAGGGTCAGCGCCAGGCCCGCGTTCCCGAGCCAGCCGTAGACAAAGGCGGTCTCGGCCATCGCGGTTGTCCGCCCGAAGGTCAGGACGGGGCAGCCGGCGATGAAGGCCGGGGAATGCAGCTGGATCGAGGCGACAAGGGAGAGGATGCCCGCGACCACGAGCCAGCCGATGCCCTTGACGAGGAGGAGAAGCAGGGGCCAGCGCGAGGCCCGGTCATTGGGGGAATATTCGCCGGGGTTCATTTGTCATCCCCCTGTCCGTGTTCCTTGACGAAGAGCTCCATGGCCCGCTCGACCGGGATCTGGAGGATCCCCGCCTTCTGGTCCAGCCAGCGGTAGGAAACGGCCTGCTTGGCCTGCGTCTCGCGGAGCTCGGCGAGGGCCTGCTTGCGCGAGGCCGGCGTGGCCCTCCAGGCGAGGTCCTTGGAAAGTCGGTCGGGCGCCTCGTTCTGCGGCGCCGGGGGCCTTCCCGGGAGGTAGTAGCGCACCGCGAGCACCCAGAATAGCGACAGGACGCAGAAGATGGCGACGATGGCCACCAGGGAGACGGGCCGCGGGGCGGGATCCTTCTGGTCAGTCATGGTGGCTAAGGCATTCGGCGATCCGCGGGTCGCGGATCGGGATCAGCTTCGTGGTCGGCAGGCTCCGCAGGTAAGCGGAGATCGCGATCCCGCCGACGCCGACGACCGAGGTCAGCGCCCAGACGAGGTTCAGCGAGAGGAAGGGCAGCGGGTTGCCCCTCGCGTCCTGGAGCGCCGGCAGGATGTTGTACGAGATGTCGACAAAGATGACCGTCAAAACCAGGTAGGCAATCCGCCGGATGGTCTTGTGGGTCACCTTGAAGCGGTAGGACAGCAGCAGCAGGAACGGCAGCAGGAAGTTCCCAAAGACCAGGAACAGGCTCACGTACCACCAGTCGCCGTACTCGCGGATGTTGTACCAGAAGGTCTCCTCCGGCACGTTGGCGTTCCAGATCAGGAAGTACTGCGAGAAGGAGATGTACGCCCAGAAGACCGTGAAGGTGAGCATCAGCTGCCCGATCGCCCAGAGGTGGTCGGTCTTCAGGATCCCCCTAAAGTCCCCGCGGCCGTAGAGCCAGAGCATGATCAGGACCCCGCTCGAGAGGGCGCCCCGCATGCAGTTGGCGAAGAACCAGACGCCGTACATGGTCGAGAACCAGTGGTACTCGAGGCTCTTGAACCAGTAGATGGCGGCGCCCGTCAGCGACAGCGCGACAAGCGGGATGCCGAAGCCTGCCGTCTTGCCGTTCATCCGGGTCCAGCGCGCGTCGCCGTCGCCGTCCTGGGCGAAGGAGGCCTTCCTGAGCCGGGCCGAGACCCAGATCCAGAGGGCGAAGAAGCCGACCGTGACGATCGCGAAGAGCGGGAGGTTAAGGAACGCGCTCTTCTTCACGTAGAGGAGGTCGTCCTTGACCGTGTGCCCGCCGATGATCTGGTGGTTCGGGTTCATCCAGGGCCAGATCAGGTCGTGGGTCCCGAGGAACGAGGCCAGGACGAGCGGCAGGAAGAGGAGGAGGAGCCACGGGAAGGCGGCCACGCCGTGCTCGTACTGCCGGCGCAGGACGGTGGACCACGAGGCGTCAAAGATGTGGTGGATCAGGATCATCATCAGCATCCCGATCGCGACCGCCGTCCAGAAGCCGAGCCCGACGAGCCACGCCGTCGCCACGATGTGGGCCCCGGAGACGAGGACGCCGAGCGCCGTCACCGCGATGCCGGCGAGCCCGATCCCGAGAGCCTTCGTTGAGTCGGGTTTCGTCATTTGATTCCGAGCTCCGCTTTGTGGTCCTCCGGCACGTCGGCCACGGTCCCCATCTGCGCCCTCTGGAGCGCCCTCACGTAGGCGATGACCGCCCAGCGGTCGGCGGGGGCCAGCTTGTCGGCATACGGGTTCATCTGGCCCTTGCCGTTCGTGATCGTGTTGAAGATCTCGCCCTCGGCCATCGCGCGCAGGCGGTCGTCCTGGTAGGTCGGGACGGCGCCCATCCCGTACTTCTTCACGATCCCGTTGCCGTCGCCCACGGCCCCGTGGCAGGGCGAGCAGTAGATCGTGAAGCGGTCGCGGCCGCGCTCGAGGAACTTCATGTCGAGCCTGACCGCGGCCGGGAAACCCCGGGCGAAGGAGCCGTCCGGCGCCTTGCCGCGGTAGAGGAAGTTGTCGGCGCGCACGGGCTCCCCGGCCGGGCCGTAGGCCGATCGCACGGTGTTCGGCGGCGGCACCCTGTCCGAGCGGCCGTCCGCGAAGAAGGCGCTCTCGGTCTGCTGGGTGAGCTTCGGCTGGAACTTCATGCCGGGGAACGCCCACTCCGGGAAGACGTCCATCGGCGGTTGCGTGAAGGTGCGCCCCCGCAATCCGAGGAGCGAGACCGTGAGCACCACGGCGAAGGCGGTCAGGAGGTAGAGGTTGCGCATGGCTTCTAGGCCTCGAGCTCCTTTATCTCGGTGCCGCCCACCTTCGCCAGGAGCGCGCGCGTGTTCTCGGCGTTGTACTTCGGGTCGCTCTTCTCGATCACGATGAAGAACAGGTCGTCGGTCCCGCGCCGGATGTTCTCGTAGTGGAGGACCGGGTGGTAGTGCATCGGCAGCCCGTTGAGCAGGAACATCCCCCCGATGGTCGCGAATGCCGTGAAGAGGATCGTCAGCTCGTACGAGACCGGGAAGGCGAAGAGTGGGCTGAAGAAGGGCTTGCCGCCGACGGTGAGCGGGTAGTCGAACTTGTCCATGAACCAGATCATGGACATGCCCGTGCAGAAGCCGGTGATGCCGCCGAGCAGGGAGATCCTCGGCACCCGGGAGCGGCCGACGCCCATGGCCGAGTCGAGGCCGTGCACCGGAAAGGGCGTGATGCAGTCCCAGTTGCGGTAGCCGGCGTCGCGCACCTGCTGCGCGGCGTGCAGCACGGCCCCCGGTGTCTCGAAGGTGGCGATCAGTCCGTAGGTTTTCTCGGCCATGGCGGGTCTCCTCAGTGTTCGGCGGGGCCGGCGTGCGGGTCGGCCTGGGGGGTCACTGCCTTCAGCTCCGCGACCGCCATGATCGGGAGGAACCGGATGAAGAGGAGGAACAGGACCGAGAAGACCCCGAAGGTCCCGAAGAACGTGAAGATCTCGACGATCGAGGGGCTGTAGTAGCCCCAGCTGGACGGCAGGAAGT
>CAZNNO010000047.1:0-29938 GCA_964574435.1 uncultured Opitutaceae bacterium | reverse complement strand
CTCGACCGGGCGCTCAACGAGCGCAAGTACATCCTGCCCGGCCTGGGAGACTTCGGCGACCGCCTCTACGGGACCTGACGAACCTCAGGGCGTCTGGGCGCCCCAGGCAAACACGAGCCTCGCGAAATAGAGCGTGTCCAGCTTGTCGACGCCCCCAACTGGCTTGCCGTAGTAGGTGTTCGAGATGCCGGTGCCCACCTTCCACCGGGACTTGTCGATCGGGATGTTGAAGGAGAACTCGTGCGTGAGGACGAAATTCGCGAGGTCCTGGAACGCCGGGACGAACGTTATCTTGTCGGCCACGTCGTAGGTCTTGCGTTTCAGGCCATACTGCAGCTCAACGTCGGCGCCGGCCGAGCTCAGGCTCGCCGTGTCCGGAGTCGAGTACTCGTCATAGCGGTAGGAGAGTCCCAGGCGGCCCGTGAGCTCCTGGCTCTTGTCCTTGACGAAGGAGTAGCCGAAGCCGGCGGCCGCGATGTCGTAGAGCTCGATGTCGTTCACGCGGTCGAACCCGGCCTCGTCGTTCACATACCAGGTCTTGTCGTCGGTGATGGTGTCGGCGTAGTCCACGCCCGCCTTGAACTGGTCGCTGGACACCACGCCCTCGGTCTCCTGCCGCAGGTAGTTCGTGTAGTACTGGAACGTGTCGTCGGGGCCCACCAGCTTCGCCCGGTAGGCGTAGCCCGTGGTGAGCTGGCTCTGCGTGCCGCTCCGGCCGTTCACGTCAACCGATGCCTCGTAGCTCCACTTGCGCCGCTTAGCGACCTCGTCGGGGTCCTCCTGCCCGGCGGCCCAGGTGGCCGCGACGTCCTTGACCGAGACGTCCACTGTCTTTGTCGGGCTGGCGACCGTCAGCTTGTCCGCCCCGGGCGAGGATATGATCCCCACAATCCCGGTGCCGTCCGCAAGGCGGACGGCCACGGGGTTGGTGGTCGCGATGGCGGCCACCTGGTCCTGCTTCACCTTGATCTCGCCGGCATAGTCCGTGTCGAGCGTCACGACGCCTCCGTGGATTGACGTTATCTTTCCGACAAGGCGGGCGCCGTTCGTGGTTTCGACCACGTCCGCGCAGAGCCTGAGAGTGCAAGAGAGGGCCGCACACGCGCAGAGACGGGTGATGAGGGAGGATGCCATGATGTCGTATGTGTATCTTAATTTGTGGTACCAACGTTCGCCAAGGACGAGAGCGCAGACAAAGTGCGACAGCAGGTCAAACGCTGAGTTCAGATATTTATGGGTTTCCGAAGGCCGGCCCCGCGCCGCTAGCGTCTTTACATGCGGGGCGCCCGGCGATTGCCTCGGGGCGAACCCGACCCGATGCCCGCCGCCGTCCAACGAATGCCGCTCCTTGTCGCCGACCGCTGGCGCGACTACCAGCTGGTCGACTGCGGCGACGGCATGAAGCAGGAGCGCTGGGGACCGTACACCCTCGTCCGCCCCGACCCCCAGGTCCTCTGGCCGAGGCAGGGCGCCGAGCCGGGATCGCGCTGGGAGCACTGGGACGGGTTCTACCACCGCAGCGAGGCCGGGGGGGGCCGCTGGGAGTACCGCCGGCCCCTGCCCGAACATTGGGAGATCCGGTACGACGCCCTCGGCCTGACATTCAAGATCCGGCCCACCTCGTTCAAGCACACCGGGCTGTTCCCGGAGCAGGCCGTGAACTGGGACTGGATCCACGCAGCGGTCCAGGGCGCCGGCCGCCCGGTCAGCGTCCTCAACCTGTTCGGCTACACCGGGGCCGCGACCTGCGCCGCAGCCGCTGCCGGGGCGGCGGTGTGCCACGTCGACGCAGCCGAGGGGATGGTCAAGTGGTGCAAGGAGAACGCGGCCCTGAGCGGGCTCGCGGACAAGCCCATCCGCTACATCGCCGACGACTGCCTCAAGTTTGCCCGGCGGGAGGTCAAGCGCGGCCGGCGCTACGACGCGGTCATCATGGACCCGCCGACCTTCGGGCGGGGGAGCACCGGCGAGCTCTGGCGCCTTGAGGACCACCTCTGGGAGCTCCTCCTTGAATGCAGGGCCCTCCTGACGGACCAGCCCCTGTTCTTCCTTATCAACGCCTATACGGCCCGGCTCTCGCCGACCGTTGTCGCCAACCTGCTCTCCCAGCTGCTCGGGGAGTTTCCCGGCGCGGTCGCTGCCGGGGAGGTGGGCCTTCCCGTGCAGCGGGACGGCAAGGTCCTCCCCTGCGGGATCTACGGGCGGTGGGAGGCGCACCGCTAGGGGCAGGAACACGAGCTTATGTCCACACTCGCCGACACCTACTACGAAAGCGCGGTCAAGCTGCTCGAGCGGGCCCGCGAAGCCAACGCTCCAGCGATTGCCCGCCTCGCACCGATCATCGGACAGTCGATCGCCGGCGGAGGGGTGGTCCACACATTTGGGAGCGGCCACAGCGAGCTGATCTCCCGGGAGATCATCGGTCGCGCGGGAGGGCTTGTGTGCGTCACCGGCATAATCGATCCCACGGGCGGATTCGTCGAGAACCTCCCGGGCTACGGTGAAAAGCTCGTTGCGCGCTACGACAGGCAGTATCAGCTCAAACCCGGTGAAACGGTCATCGTCATCTCAAACTCCGGCAAGAACGCCTCGCCCGTTGACGTGGCCCTCTATGCCAAGGCAAGGGGCCTGACCGTGGCGGCCCTCACCTGCCTCGCGATGTCCCGGGTCACCCCGTCGCAGCACCCCTCGGGAAAGAGGCTGTTCGAGGTCGCCGACCATGTCCTGGACAACGGGGGCGTCCTTGGGGACGCCGTCGTTGACATAGGCGGGGGCGTCAGCGCGGGCCCCACGTCCACGCTCGTCGGCTGCTCGGTCCTCAACTGGCTGATGCTCGCCGTGATCGAGTGGCTCAAGTCGAACGGCCATCAGCTTCCCGTTCTCGGGAGCCAGAATTCGCCGGGCGCCGTCGAGCGCAACCGAGAACTCGCCGCCCGCTACAAGGGCCGGCTAAGCCGACAGCTCGCCTAGAACCCCCGTCCAATGGCCTGGAAGATCGGTGTCGACGGCGGCGGGACAAAGACGGAGTGCATACTCGTGGACCCGGCGGGCGCGGTTGCTGCCCGCCACACGGGCCCCGGCTGCAGCCCCAGCCTTGTCGGCGCGGCCCGGGCCCGCGAGATCGCCTCCGAGGTCCTCGAGGCCGTCCGGGCGGGCCACCCGGCCGCGGAAATCTCGTCCACCCTGCTCTGCATGGCCGGAAGCCGCTCCTTCTGGAAGGACTTTGGCTCCGGGCTCGCGAATTTTGGCCGCCTGTCGACCGTCGACGATTCGGTGCCCGTGCTTGAGCTTGCGACCCGCGGGGCTCCGGGACTCGTCCTCCACGCCGGAACCGGATCGTTCATCGCCGCGAGGACGCCCGACGGCCGGGTCCACTACGCCGGCGGGATAGGCTGGAGGTTTGGCGACGAGGGGAGCGGCTACGACCTTGGACGGCGGGCGATTGGCCGGGCGCTCCTCGAGCTGCAGGGCTGGGCCCCGCCGTCCGGCCTCGGCCCGCTTGTCCGCGAGCGGACCGGCCACTCGACGGCTGCGGCGGTGGCCGGCTATTTCTACGGTGATCCCGCTACAAACAACGGCGTCGCGGGCCTTGCGCCCGACGTGCTCAGGCTGGCCACCGGGGGCGACCCGGCCGCCGCAGAGGCCGTCTCGGCATCGGTCTGGCAGCTCCTTGCACTCGCCGTATCGGTGACGAACCAGCTCTTTCCCGGCGAACGGCCGGAATCGTTCCGGGCGGGCGTCAGCGGCCACATCCTGAACCATGCCTTTGCCTACCAGGCCCTTTCGTCAAGGGCGCCCTTCCCCTTGTCGCGTATCACGGAGGCCCCAATCGAGGGAGTGAGGCTCCTGCTCGCGAGGGAGACTGTCTAGCGGCCGGTCAGGGGAAAAGGCGGGAGGGGTACCTCCCCCTGTCGACGAGCCCACGGATCGCCTCCTCAACCCTCGGGCGGTCCTCCCTGTAGGTGATGCCAAACCACGCGTCGTCGCCCGGGAGCACACTCACCGTGACCAACCCCTCGGCGATGAGCCGGGAGACCGCCGCTGGAAGGTAGAATTCAGCGCCCGGATCCGCCCCCTTGGCCTTCAGGAAGCCCCTGAGGCCTGCCTCGAGGCCCCCGAATATCGCAGGCGTGAAGCCCCAGAAATTCATCGAGACGACCTCGTTGCCCGTGAAGCGCCGGCCGTCGCCCACATCCGTTTTCGCGATCGCCTTCTCCTCCGTTATCGAGACAAGGCGGCCCTCCCTTTCCAAGCACACGCCGCGCGAGACCGTGCCGTTCTCGGAAAGGGTGTTGGCGAGCCGGAATCCCACGATCGCCGACTGGCCTGCCCTCGCCTCCGCGAGGAACGCCGCGAGGCGCCGATAGGATCCCGCGCCGTAGAAGTCGTCGGCGTTGATCACGGCGAATGGGCCGCTGAGCGCACCGCGGGCGCACCAAACCGCGTGGCCCGTTCCCCAGGGCTTCCCCCGCGCGGCAGGCGCGGACGCCCCCGGCGGCAGGTCGCCCTCCGACTGGAATGCGAGGTCCACGGCTATCCTGCCCGAATACTTCGCGACCACGCCGGAGCGGAACGCCTTCTCGAGCTCGCGGCGGATGACGAACACCACGCGCCCGAATCCCGCGCGGATCGCGTCGAACACGGCGTAGTCGAGCACCGTCTCGCCGGAGGGCCCGACAGGCTCTATCTGCTTGAGCCCGCCGTAACGGGAGCCCATTCCGGCGGCAAGGACGAGGAGCGAGGGGGCCATCACACTGAAAAACGGCCAAACGCCCCGATCCGTCAAGCCGCACGCGGCTAGACAGACCGAGGGGATGCGGCCATTGTCCCCGACGCATGGCCCGCACGCGCTCCTCCGTTACCAGGCCGGACAGGCCGCGCGTCGCGGTGCTCGCGACGGGCGGGACCATTGCGGGAGCCCAGGCGGCCGGATCGGGGCGCCGGTACCGGACCGCGATCTTCTCCATCGAGTCGCTGATCGCCGCGGCGCCGGGGATTGAGTCGCTTGCGCGGCTTGAGGCCGCGCATGTCGCCAGCATCGGCAGCCAGGACATGGGCGAGGCAGTCTGGCGCGCCCTGGCCCGAAGGACGCAGGCCGCACTCGACCAGCCGGACATGGCCGGCGTCGTCGTCACCCACGGGACCGACACGATGGAGGAGACGGCCTATTTCCTGAACCTCGTGATCGACAGCCCGAGGCCCGTGGTCCTTGTCGGGGCGATGCGACCGGCCACGGCAATGAGCGCCGACGGCCCCATGAACCTCTACAATGCGGTGGCAACCGCAGCGCATTCCGAGGCCGGCGGACGCGGTGTCCTCGTCGTCGCCAACGACGAGATCCATTTCGCGCGCGAGGTGGCGAAGACAAACACGACGCAGGTCGGGACCTTCAAGAGCACAAACCGGGGCCTGGCCGGGCTCGTCAGCTCGGGCCGGATCCACTTCTACGGCTCCCCGGTGAGGCGCCACACCCTCGGAAGCGAATTCCGCATTCGGGCGGCGGGTGCCCTGCCCCGCGTCGAGATCGTCTACGCCCACGCGGGAATGGGGCGGGAGCTGATCGACGCGGCTGTCCGCGGGGGAGCCCGGGGCCTCGTGATAGCGGGCGTTGGCAACGGCAACCTGGGCGCCGCTGCGCTCAGGGCGGCCGCGGCGGCATCGAGGGCGGGTCTCGCCGTCGTGCGCAGTTCTCGGACGGGTGGCGGCATCGTCGAGCGCAACATAGAGGTGGACGACGACAGGAACGGCTTTATCGCCGCCGACGAACTCAACCCACAGAAGGCTCGCATCCTTTTGATGCTCGGGCTGATGCAGAACCGGGGAATCGGGAGCCTTCAAGAGCTTTTCTACCAGTATTGAAGGGCCGCGGTTACCGGCATTCCGGTAGCACGCGCTCTTCCCTTTCCGCCGGACTGCCGCATCATCGCGGCCCGGATGAAGATCGCCATAGTTGAGGACGAGCGTCTCTTTCGGGATGTGCTTCGCAAGGCATGCACAGCGGACCTTGGGCACGAGGTTGTCGGCGAGGCGGGGACGGGATGCGAGGCGCTGGTTGTGGTCCCGAAGGTGCTCCCCGACCTCCTCATCCTCGACGTGCAGCTTCCCGACATGGACGGCTTTGAGGTGCTTCGCTCGCTGCGGCGCAAGAGGGCGCTCATCCGGACGCTCGTCATCTCCTCCTATTTCGACGAATACACGCTCTGCCGGATAGACCGCGCGGCGGTCCAGGGCTTCATCGACAAGTCAACGAACACCGTTTCCGAGCTGAGCCTGGCTATTTCCGCGATCGAGGCCGGCTCAACCTATTTTCCGGGACCCTTCATGGAGGCGCGCCGGGCGCACAGCCGCAACCCCGTCGCCTTTGACAAGCTGCTGACTGACCGGGAGCAGACGATCCTGAGCCTGGTCGGCGAGCCCCTTTCGGACGCCGAGATTGCAGCGCAGCTGAATCTATCCCCGGAAACCGTCGAGAAGCACCGGTTCAACATCATGCGGAAGCTGGGGCTTCGCTCGCGTGCGGAGGCCGCCCGTTTCGCCAGGCGCTGCGGCCTCACGCGCCCCCCGCTGTCCCAGCGCCCGAGGCCGGTCGCAAACTGACGGTCTGGATTGCAGATCGCCCGATCCCGGTTACCAAAGTCCGGTGCAAAGCGATCAAAACCCTGCAGCCGCCGAGCCGGCCGGCGGCCGAAAGACCGTCTTCGGGATCCTGTTCGCGCTCAGCGCGTCCCACATGATCAACGACACGCTGCAGGCCCTGATTCCGTCCATCTACCCCATTCTAAAGGCCTCGTTTGGCCTCACCTTCACGCAGATCGGCCTGATAACCCTGAGCTACCAGCTCACGGCGTCGCTCCTGCAGCCCCTCGTCGGCCGGTACACCGACTGGAACCCGAAGCCCTTCTCATTGGCCGCCGGAATGGCCACGACGCTGGCGGGCCTTGTGCTGCTTTCCCGGGCGGGCAGCTACCCGGTCATCGTCGTCTCCTCGGTGCTCGTGGGGATGGGATCGGCAATCTTCCATCCCGAGGCATCGCGGGTGGCGCACATGGCGGCCGGCCACAGGCACGGGCTGGCCCAGGCGGTGTTCCAAACCGGGGGCAACCTTGGCTCCTCGATCGGTCCGCTCCTGGCTGCCCTCATCATCGTGCCCTTTGGCCAGGCCGCCATCCTCTGGTTCGGCGCCCTCGCCCTGGGCGGGATCGTGCTCCTCGCCAAGGTCGGCGGCTGGTACGGCCGCAACCTTGCGCACTTCAGGATGCGCGCGTCCGCGCATCCGACCGATGCCTTCCCGCGCAGGACCGTCATCCTGTCCCTGGCGGTCCTGGTCGCCCTCATATTTTCAAAGTATTTCTACCTGGTGAGCCTCACAAACTACTACACGTTCTACCTGATCCAGCGGTTTGGCCTGACCATCCAGGGGGCGCAGTTCCTGCTCTTCGTGTTCCTGGCCGCGATCGCCGCGGGGACGATCCTCGGCGGGCCCCTGGGCGACCGTTTCGGCCGCAAATACGTCATCTGGATATCCATACTGGGCGTGGCGCCGTTCTCCATCGCCCTGCCCCACGTCGGACTGGCCGCCACGGTGGCCCTCTCGGTCGTGATCGGGCTCATCCTCGCATCGGCGTTCTCGGCGATCCTCGTTTACGCCCAGGAACTGATGCCCGGGCGCGTCGGCATGATTTCAGGGCTCTTCTTCGGCTTCGCGTTCGGCTGCGGGGGCATCGCCTCGGCCGCGTTCGGCCGACTCGCCGACCTGACCAGCATCGGGTTTGTCTTCAACGTCTGCGGGTACCTTCCCCTCATCGGGCTGCTCGCGTGGTTCCTGCCCGACATCGAGGGGGCCAGCCGGCGCGCCCGCCGCCTTGAGCGGGAGGCCGCGGGCGCCATCTGAGAATCCCATGAGGCCGGCGATCACGAGGGCAAAGCCCGCATTCGTTTCCCATTCCCCCGAGACCGGGACCGACTACGTCATCTATGTGGATGCGCCGGCCGCCTCAGGCAAAGGGCGGCCGATGCCCGCCGTGCTCCTCATGGACGGCGATTTCCTCTTTGACCCTGCCGTCAAGGCGAGCCGGTCGCTTCGGGAGTCCGGAAGGATCCCTCCCGTCGTGATTGTCGGCGTGGGTTACGGTGCCGGGTTCGGGATGCCGGGGAACCAACGGGGCCGCGACTACACGCCCTCGGCCTCCTCGGACGAGCCGTCGAGCGGTGCGGCGGACCGTTTCCTCGGATACCTGTCCGGCACGCTCTGGCCCGAGCTGGCCCGGCGCCATCGCCTGCGCGAGAAGGGACGGGTGATAGCCGGGCATTCCCTCGGCTCCCTGCTCGCGCTCCATGCGCTTTTTCAGGCGCGCCCCTTTTTCAATCTCGCGCTGGCCAGCGCCCCTTCGATCTGGTGGGACGAACGCAGCATCCTTGGTCTCGTTTCCAAGCTGCGCGACCGCCAGGAGGCGCTCGATGGCGCCCTTTATCTTGGCGTCGGGGCCGACGACACGCCCTCGATGCTCGACGACATGGCCCGCCTCGATAAGCAGCTCGGTGAAAGGCCCTTCGGCGGGCTTCGCGTGGTGTCGGATCGGTTTCCCGGCCGCGACCACTACGACGTGGTCCCGCAGACACTGGGCGCGGGTCTTGCGGCCCTGCTCGGCTAGTGTTTCCTGTCCTAATGCGCAGACAGTCCGCTTCCCCTTTGCTCGCGCTGGCGGTCCTCGTTCTGGCGGCAATGCCAGTTGGCGCCGCACCCCCCGCGGAACCCTCCATGCACGACAATCCGTTCTTCACTGAGAGCCCCCTTCCGTTTCACCTGCCACCGTTCGACCGGATCAAGGATTCGGACTACGTGCCGGCGTTCGAGCGCGGCATGTCGGACCAGCTCAGGGAGGTCGACCTGATCGCTTCAGATCCGCAGGAGCCCACGTTCGACAACACGATCGTGGCCCTGGAGCGCTCCGGCCGGCTGCTCGGACGGGTCACGCAGGTGTTCTCCAACCTGAAGGACACCAACACCGACGATGAGATCGAGAAGATCGACACCGAGATGGCGCCCAGGCTATCGGCCCACGACGACGCCATCCACCTGAACACGGCGCTCTTCGCGAGGATCCAGGCCCTCTACGACCGGCGCGCGACCCTTGGCCTGGATCCCGAGTCGTATCGCCTGCTCGAGCGCTATCACCGCGACTTCGTCCGAGCGGGAGCGCTGCTGTCCGAGGCGGACAAGACCCGTCTGAGGGCGTTGAACTCGCAGCTCGCGAGCCTCCAGACCACCTGCAGCCAGAACATCCTGAATGAGACGAACGCGTCGTCGGTGATTGTCCGCGACAGGGCCGAGCTCGCCGGGCTCTCGGATGCCGAGATCGCGAGCCTCCAGGCCGCGGCGAAGGACGAGAACAGGCCCGGGGAATACGTCATCCAGCTGCAGAACACCACGGGCCAGCCCGTGCTCGCCACCCTGGAGAATCGGGCGCTCCGCCGGAGGATCATGGAGGCCTCGCTCTCCCGCGGAAGCCGCGGGGGGCCGTATGACAACCAGGCGACGATCGCCAGGATAGCCAGGGTGCGCGCGCAGCAGGCCGTCCTCCTGGGCTACGAGAACCACGCGGCATTCCAGGTGGAGGACCAGATGGCGCGCACCGTCGGCGCCGTGGACAACCTTCTCGGCCAGCTCGTCGGCCCCTCCGTGGCGAAGGCGAAGCGCGAGGCGGCGGCGATGCAGGCCATCATCGACCAGGAGCACGGCGGCTTCCAGCTGGCGTCCTGGGACTGGGATTTCTATTCCGAGAAGGTCCGCAAGGCCCGCTACGCCTTCGACGAATCGCAGCTGAAGCCCTACTTCGAGCTGAACCACGTGCTCGAGGACGGCGTGTTCTTCGCCGCAAACAGGCTCTACGGCCTCACGTTCAAGGAGCGCCACGACCTCCCCGTCTACCAGCCCGACGTGCGGGTGTTCGAGGTTTATGACGCCGACGGCGCGCCCCTTGCGCTCCTCCTTGAGGACTTCTACGCGCGGCCCTCAAAGCAGGGCGGGGCCTGGATGAACGAGTATGTCTCGCAGTCCGGGCTTTTCGGGGACAAGCCCGTCGTGGCAAACCAGCACAACATCCCCAAGCCCCCCGCGGGCGAGCCGACGCTCCTGACCTTCGACGAGGTCGTCACGCTCTTCCACGAGTTCGGCCACGGCCTGCACGGGATGTTCTCGAACGTGAGGTACCCCCTCTTCGCCGGAACCAACGTGCCGCGTGATTTCGTGGAATACCCCTCCCAGGTGAACGAGATGTGGGCCGCCTTCCCGGACGTGGTCAGGAACTACGCCAGGCACTACAAGACGGGAGAGCCGATGCCCGACGCACTCCTTCAAAAAATGCTGGCCGCCCAGAAATTCAACAAGGGCTTCGAGACGACGGAATACCTGAAGGCCACCCTGCTTGACCAGGCCTGGCACACGCTCAAGCCGGACCAGGTGCCGGGCGACGTGGCCGCCTTTGAGGAGGCGACATTTAGGAAGCACGGCGCCGATTTCGCTCCGGTCCCGCCCAGGTACCGGAGCCCGTATTTCGCCCACGTCTTCTACATCGGGTACTCCGCGGGATACTATGCCTACATCTGGTCGGACGTCCTTGTCGCCGACAGCATCGAGTGGTTCCAGAGGAACGGCGGGCTGACGCGCGCCAACGGCAGCCATTTCCGCGAGACGGTGCTATCCCACGGCGACAGTGTGGAGCCGATGACCCTGTTCCGTGATTTCACCGGGGGCGATCCCGAGATAGGTCCGCTCCTCAGGCGCCGCGGCCTGGACGAGCCGGGGAACTGAGCGGGTCCCGCCGCAAAGGCGCACTGGCGGGCCCGAGGTTTGCTTGTCTTGGGTCCCCGTTGGTTCCAACCTCGGGATCCGCGGCGGGCCGCACGTCCGCCGGGGGCGGCTCGCAACCTGCGCCCGGGTGCCGGATGGCGGCCGTCCCCTGCAACCCCCTGGGTCCGCCCTAGAGACACCGCCCCTCTTTCACACCCCATGAACGAGCATCCAATCAGAACGGCGCCGGACGGCCTGAGCCGGCGCGCTTTCCTGCGCAAGGCGACCGCCGCCATCGGCACCGGTCTCTTGGCCCGCGCCGCCTCGGCGCCCGCCTGGGCGCGGGCCATCGGCGCCAATGACGACGTGCGCGTCGCCGTGGTCGGCATCAACAACAAGGGCGCCGACCACATCAAGCAGCTTGCAAAGACCCCAGGCGCGAGGATCGTCGCCCTTTGCGACGTCGACCCGAGGATTCTCGGGCGCGAGGTGGCCGCCCTCAAGGCACGGCAGATCGACGTGTTCGCCACGACGGACATTCGGCGCGTGCTGGAGCGCGAGGACGTCGACGCGGTAGTCATCGCCACCGGGGACCACTGGCACGGCCTTCTCTCCGTATGGGCATGCCAGGCCGGCAAGGACGTCTACGTCGAGAAGCCGATCTCCCGGACCGTCTGGGAGGGGCGAAAGATAATCGAGGCGGCCGCCAGATACGGACGGGTGGTGCAGGCCGGAACCCAGCGCCGGTCGGACCCCGGCGTCGAGGATGCCGTGCGGTACGTCCGCGCAGGAAGCCTTGGAAAGGTCCAGTGGATACGGACCGTCTACAACGAGGTCCGCCCCAGCATCGGCCGCCGGGAGCCCTGGTACCCGGACTGGCTGGACTACGACCTGTATTGCGGCCCGATGGCCATGGCCCCCCTTGAGCGCGACGAGCTCCACTACACCTGGCGCTTCATGTGGGCGGCCGGAACGGGCGACATGGCGAACTACGGGATCCACGTCCTCGACATGGCGCGCCGCTTTGGCTACTACGAAGCGCCGCCGAGCAGGGTCATGTGCGCGGGCGGGCGCTTCCAGAACCCGGATGTCGGCGAGACGCCGAACACGCTGATGGCCGTCTTCGACTATCCGGAGGCCCCTCCGCTCGTCTTTGAGCACCACGGGCTCCCCGCCAAGCCGGGAATGCGGTACACGGACGCCTTCCGCGGATTGCACATGGGGATCTGCGTCCAATGCGAGGGCGGCTACTATGCCGGGGGCACCGGGGGAGCGGTCTACGACAACAACGGACGCCTGATCAAGAAGCTCCCGGGCGACGGCGGAGCGGGGCACATGGAGAATTTCCTCTCGGCCGTGCGCAGCCGCCGCACCCAGGACCTTGCGGCCCCGATAGCCACCGGACACGCGTCGACGACCATCTGCCTCTACGCCAACATCTCCTACCGCCTCGGGCAGCCGGCCGCCCTAACGGGCGTGCGCCAAGCGCTCGAGGCGGTTCCCATGGCCCGGGACTCTCTCGACCGAATTAAAGAGAACCTCGCGGCGAACAATGTGGACGTGCGCAAGCAGGGGCTGACGCTTGGTCCCTGGCTGCGCCTTGATCGCGAGCGGGACGGGCTCACGGGAGTCGAGGGCGGGTCCGAGACGTCGCTCGAGAGGGCGCGCTTTCTGCTGAAGGAGACGCAGCGCCCGCCCTACGCGATCCCCGAGCAGGTCTGAACCTTCGGCGCCCTTCCCCCCTGGGGGGGGAGGGCGGGCCCAAAACGGGGGAATTGACCGTCGGCCCCCCGGGCGGGTATGTATCGACGGCCATGCCCGATCCCGCCACGCCCGAAGTCCCGATGGAAACGCTCGTTGCGCTTTGCAAGCGCCGCGGGTTCATTTTTCAATCCTCCGAGATCTACGGCGGGATAAACGGGTTCTTCGACTATGGCCCCCTGGGAGCCGAGCTGAAGAAGAACATCCGCGACTGCTGGTGGGACGACATGGTCAGGCGCCGCGACGACATTGTCGGCATCGAGACCTCGATCATCATGCACCCGAAGGTCTGGGAGGCGTCAGGCCATGTCGCCGGGTTCACGGACCCCCTCGTGGACTGCAAGGTATCGAAGCAGCGCTACCGCGCCGACCAGCTGTTCTTTTCCACCGTCATAGTCGATGGGGCGACGGTGGGGTATGTGAGCGCCCTTGAGAGCGAGCGCACGGCGGAGGCCCTGCAGGAGGCCGCTGAATCGCTCAAGCGCAGGAAGGCCGTCCAGGGCAGGCTTGAGCCGGTGCGGCCGCGCGACATGACCGAGGCCAGCCCCGAGGAGGTCTCCCTCATCCCCTCCCCGGCGACGGGCGAGCCCGGGAGCCTCACGGCCCCGCGCTCGTTCAACATGATGTTCCAGACAAACGTCGGGGCCATGACGGACGCGTCCTCGGTCGCCTACCTGCGCCCGGAGACGGCCCAGGGAATGTTCGCGGACTTCAAGGCGGTCGTGGACACGGGCCGCGTGAGGCTTCCTTTCGGGATCGCCCAGATCGGGAAGTCATTCCGCAACGAGATCACGCCGAGGAACTTCATCTTTCGCTCACGCGAGTTTGAGCAGATGGAGATGGAGTATTTCATCCACGAGGACGAGGACTGGGCAAGGTGCCACCGGGAGTGGATCAACTGGTGCCGGTCCTGGCTGGTATCGATAGGGCTCCCCGAGACCCACCTCTCCGAGTACAACCATCCCAAGGAGAAGCTCGCGTTCTACTCGAGGGGCACGACCGACATCATGTTCCGGTACCCCTTCGGGGTCCAGGAGCTGTGGGGGATCGCTGCACGCGGCGACTACGACCTGAAGCAGCACGAGAAGTGCAGCGGGGTAGCGCAGGCCATCTTCGACGAGGCTACGAAGAAGAAGTTCATCCCCCATGTCATAGAGCCGGCGGTCGGCGTCGACCGCATCTTCCTGGCTGTGCTCTGCGCGGGGTACGCCGAGGAGGACGTGAAGGACGAGAAGGGCAACGTCGAGAAGCGGACGGTCCTGCGGCTCAGCCCGCGCATCGCGCCCGTCAAGGTGGCCGTGCTGCCCCTCCTGAAGAACAAGCCCGAGCTGGTGGCGCGGGCCAGGGCCCTCCACAAGAGGCTGCAGCGCAGGTACGCGGTGTTCTACGACGAGTCCGGGGCCATCGGGCGCCGCTACCGGCGCCAGGACGAGATCGGCACACCCTGGTGCGTCACGATCGACTTTGACACCATCGAGAAGGACGGCACGTTCACGCTGCGCGAACGCGACTCGATGCAGCAGAAGCGCATCGGAGAGGCCGAGCTGTTCGCCCTGCTCGACGAGAAGGTGTGCTGAGGGGCGCAAAGGAACCCCATGAAGACCGTCGCCGAATGCTCGAGCGTGGACGAGGCCCTCCTGCTACGCTCGCTGCTCGAGGATTGCGGCATTCGGGCCTATGTGCCGGACGAGCTTACGGTGACGTACCGCGGCCAGGCGGGCGGCATACGGCTCCAGGTGGCCGAGGAGGACGCCGGGGCTGCTTCGAGGATCCTCGCGGACGCGAAGTGCTAGCATGGACCCCGCCGCAAAGGCCCGCGTCCTGATCGACGCCGCCCACGAGGCCGACCCGAACCGCGCCCGGGACGGCCGCGCGGCGGAGCTGGCGTACGCAGACAGGATGGAGGCCTGGGTTTCCCGCATCGCACCCGACGCCGACGCGACCCTGCGGCTCGCCGCCCGCTGCCAGCACCTCGAGCGGTGGCTGGTTCCCCGCGCCTCGTTCCCCCAGGGAAGGCAGGGCTATCTCGCGTGGCGCCGGTCGCTCTACGTCAAGCAGGCCGAGCGTGCCCGCCAGCTGCTTCTCGACGCGGGATTCCCCCCGGGGAAGGCGCAGGACGCCGCAACCTGGATCTCCAAGACGGGCCTAAAGACCAACCCCGGGACGCAGGCCCTCGAGGACGCCGCCGTCCTGGTCTTCCTCGAGAGCGAGATCGAGGCCTTCGCCGCGCAGCATGCGCAGTATCCCAGGGAGAAGTTTGTCGATATCCTCAGGAAGACCTGGCGCAAGATGAGCCCGCGGGCCCAGCAGCTCGCGCTCGGACTTGATCTGCCCGGGGCCATTGCCGCCCTTGTCAGGGAGGCGACGGCAACGTGACGCGGGCCCTCAGGACCTCTTTGTCAGGCGCAGGTCCTTCCTCAGGTATTCGAGCAGCCGGCCCCTGAACACAATCAGGTCGCTCGCCTCGGCGGCCGTGCCGGTCGCCTCCCAGAGATTCGAGGAATCGAGGTCGGCCTGGTCGATGACGCTTCCCGCAGGGAGCTGCCTGTCGGGCAACCCGTGGGTCGAGAGCGTCAGGGCCCCCTGGCGGATGTAGAAAAAGCCGCGGCAGGGCGTCCCCTGCGTGAAGAGAGTCTCGCCCCTCTCAAGGTGGATCGCGCGGACGGCATCCTCTGGGGGCGGCAGCAGCTGGCTGATGTCGCGCGGGAAGATCAGGTCGAAGGTCCAGTCGATCATCACACGAAGCTTGCGCATCGTTCCCGGGAGCTTGGCGAGGTAGATCGTCCGCCACATCCACCACGCGACGAATCCCTTGAAGTGGAACCCAAGTATCTCGGCAACCGCCTCCCGCTCCCCGACCGTGGCGAGCTGGCCCATGTAGCGGTAGCGAAACGGCCGGGGCTGCGCCCCGCCGAGGACCCGAAAGATGCTCTTCCCGAGCAGGATACCCTGGCGGAAAGCAAACTGCGCCGTCTGCGGCGAGACCCTCTGCTGGCCCCGGTCGTCCCAGGGCACCGCTGCGCCGTCCCCGGCGGCCCAGAGGTCCCGGGTGCCGGGGACCCTCATCGAGGCGTCGGTCGGCACGCGCCCCTTCGGGGCCTCGATCCCAATCTGCCGGCAAAGGTCCATCACGACGGGGTTCGGCGCGTTGCCGACGGTCGTCACGACCGTGTTGGCCTCGATCGCGGAACCGTCGGCCAGGATGACCCGCCAGGCGGTCACGGCGGACACGCGCGCGTTGAGCCTCACCTCCACCCCGCGCTTCTCAAGGACTCGTCGGGCGTAGGCGCCGAGCTCCGGCCCGATCTCGCCGAGGAGCTCCGCGCGGCTGTGAACAAGCACCACGCGCGGCTCCGACTTCGCCAGGTTGGCGTAGAAGCGGTGCGCCTCGCGGATGAAGTCGAGAATCTGGCCCGCTGTCTCGACGCCGGTGTACCCGCCGCCGACCACGACGAACGTCAGCAGCCGCCCGCGCGTCGGCGGATCCTCGACGAGGTTCGCCTCCTCGAGGCGGTTGATGAGGGCGGCCCGGAGCCGCAGGGCGTCCGCCACGTTTTTCATCGGCCACCCGTACTCGGGCATGCCCGGGACCGAGCTGAGCTCGGTGACGTTTCCCAGCGCGAGCACGAGGTGCCCGAACCCGACCCTGTGGTCCCGCGTGAAGCGGCCCCCGTCAAGGCTCAGCGTCCGGGACGCCCAGTCTATCTTCTGGATCGTCCCCTGGAGCACGTTCACCCCGCGGCAGAACTGGCGCAGCGGATTCACGACGTCCACCGGGGAGAGCGACGAGCCCGCGACCTCGGCAAGCATGGGCTGGAACACGAGGACGTTGCGCTCGGCGACCAGGGCGACGCGCCGCTCACCCTCCCCCCTCCCGAGGGCGCGGCCGAGCGCCCGGGCGCAATAGGCGCCCGCAAAGCCTCCCCCGGCGATGACGACGTCGAAATCCATTGTCGGACAGGAACCCTCTGACAGCTACCCGAGCCAGGGGGTGCGCTCGAGGTCCAAATTTCCCCCGGAGAGGATTATGCCCACGCGCTTTCCCGCGATCTCGACGCGCTTCGCGGCGACGGCTGCGTAGGGGACGGCACCGGAGGGTTCGACCACGATCTTGAGCAACTCCAGGAACTGGCGCACCGCGTCAGCGATCTCCTGCTCGGACACCGTGACGATGCCGTCCGCGAGGCGCTGGATCACGGGGAACGTCAGGTCCCCGACGAACGCGAGGAGGCCGTCGGCAATGCTCGAGGGGTGCTCCACGGGCAGGCGCCTTCCCGATTCGAACGAGGCCTTGGCATCCGCGGCGTTCTCGGGCTCCGCGCCAAACACCCTGATGCCGGGGCGCAGCCCCTTTGCCACGATGGATGTCCCCGCAAGGAGGCCGCCGCCGCCGACCGAGCAGAGGATCACGTCGAGGTCCGCCACCTCGTCGAGCAGCTCCAGCGCGACGGTTCCCTGGCCCGCGACTATCCTCGGGTCATTGTAGGGGTGGATGAGCGCGGCACCGGTCTCGCGCACTATCCTGTCGGCCGCCTCCTCCCTGGCCTTGTGCGTCGGCTCGCAGAACAGGATCCGGCCTCCGAGGCGCTCGACCGAGGCCACCTTGATCCGGCTGGCCGTGCTCGGCATGACCACATAGGCGGGGATTCCCCTGAGCCCCGCGGCCCACGAGAGCGCGGCAGCGTGGTTTCCCGACGAGTGGGTCGCCACCCCGTGCGCCGCCCCGGCTTCGGTCAGCGACAGCACCGCGTTCATGGCGCCCCGGGCCTTGAAGGATCCCGTCTCCTGGAAATTCTCGCACTTGAAGAAGAGCCGGCAACCCGCGAGCTCATCGAGGCGCGCGCTCGTCAGCACGGGCGTCCTGCGTATCCTGGACTGGATCCGGGCGCCGGCCTGCCGGATGTCCCTCAGGCTGACTTCTCTCATGGGCAAGGGGGGCCGCTCCCTACGGCAGCTGGTAGACCTCCGCCAGGGCGACGCCCGTCGTGGAGTTGGCCCCGGTGATTTCCGCCGTGTACGCACCGGGCGGCAGCGAGAGCACCATCGCGGAGTCGTCCGATCCCGCCGTGAGCGCAAACGCTCCCGCCGCCGCCATGTCGGCGGCCGTCGCCTGGCGGAAGGTCGCCCCCACGGCCGAGGACCCCGCCAACGGGGCGTTGCCCCAGCCGGAATTGCTGGCGATGAGCGTCGATGAGCTGTCATAGAGGGCCAGGACGGGGTTTGCCAGCGCTCCGCTGACGCCGAATCCCGTGAGGGCCGGCCCCACCCCGCGCACGAGGACGTTGGCGGGCTGCGAACCCATGACGACGAATCCCGCGATAAGGAGGTTGGCCCCGGTGCCGACCTGGGCTCGCGTCGAGATGTTGTCCAGCAGCTCCGGATCGGACGTGTTCGTCTCGTAGACCTCCACGAGCCCGACGCCCGTCGTGCTGCCTACCCCGGAAAGCTCGACCGTGTACTGCCCCGCAGGCACGCTGACCAGCATCGCGCTGTCGGCGCTCCCGCTCGGGAGCGCGAACGCCCCAACCTGCGCGGAAACCGTGGCGATCTGCGCCGCGTTTGAATTCGTGCCCCAGGCCGTGTTCGAGGCGATCGTCGTGCCGCTCGAGTTAACGAGCGTGATCGTGGGCGCGGCCAGCGTGCCGGCCACCCCGAAGGTGGCCAGCGTCGGGCCGATTCCGCGGACCAGCAGCTGCTTGTTCTCCCCGGGCGGCCCCTGGACCACGAAGCCCGCTATCGTGATCCCGCTTCCCGTCCCGACGAGCGAGCGGGTGGAGACGTTGATCAGCCGGTTGGCGGAGCCGACTATCGCGGCGTTGCTCACCGTCGTCGCCACCGAGTTCGTCACCGAGACGGTGTAGCTCCCCGGCACGCTGGCCGTGTACGACGGCGCGGTGGCCCCGGAGATCGGCGAGCCGTTGAGCAGCCATTGATAGGCGAAGGGCCCGTTGCCGGTGACGCTCACCGTCAGGACGAGGGAGCCGCCCGAGAGGCTGCCACCCTGCGGCTGCGCGGTTATGTCCGGATATCCCGGGAGCAGTGTCACGGCAAGCGTCGCGGCCGAGCTCGTCGCGGAGCCCTGCGAGTCCGTGACGGTCACCGTGTACGAACCGGCGTCCGACTCCTGGGCGCTGGCCAGCGGATAGGTCGGGCCCGTGGCCCCGGAGATCGGCGAGCCGTTGAAGAACCACTGGTATGAAAACGGCGCCGTTCCGGAGATGCCGAACGAGAAAACGGCGGCCGCCCCGATGTTCACGGTCTGGCTCGCCGGCTGCGCCGTGAAGAACGGGGCGGAGCCCGCGCCGGGGATTATCCGGCGGATGGTGCTGTTCAGCGAGTCGGCGACATAGACGACGCCTGCGGCGTCGATCGTGACGTCCCCGGGCGAGTCGAACCGCGCGTTGCCGGACAGGCCGTCGACGCTGTCCGCATCCCCGGCGTTGCCCGCCACGGTGGTCACGTAACCCGACGGGTTGATAACCCGGATCGTGTCGTTGTTCTCATCGGCAACGTAGACGTTGCCCGAGAAGTCCACGCCGACCCCGGCGGGGCCGTTGAAGCTCGCGGCCGCCCCGGTCCCGTCGGCGCTGCCCGCCTGGCCCGCGCTCCCGGCGAGCGTCGTGACGGCGCCCGCGGCGGTCACCAGGCGCACCGTGTCGTTGCCGTAGTCGGCGACGTAGATGTTGCCGGAACCGTCCACCGCGATCCCCGTCGGGTCGTTGAAGCCGGCCGAGGACCCGGTGCCGTCCGCGCTGCCGCTCGTCAGGGGCGAGCCGGCGAGCGTGGTGACCACGCCGGCCGGCGAGATCTTCCTGATGACGTCGCCCATGCCGTCCGCCACGTAGATGTTGCCCGCTCTGTCCACGGCGAGGTTCTGGGGGTCGTAGAGGCGCGCCTGCGGGCCGGTGCCGTCGACCTCTCCGCGGGCCCCGGCCACCCCCGCGAGCGTCGACACGACCCCCGCGGCGGATATCTTCCGGATCGTGTAGTTGCCGGAGTCGGCGACGTAGAGGTTTCCGGCCGAGTCGGGCGCGACGCCGCCGACCCCGCTGAAGAGCGCGGTCGCCACAGGGCCGTCCGTGCTGCCGCTCGTTCCCGGCGTTCCGGCGACGGTCGTGACGACTCCCGTGCCAGTGACCTTGCGGATCGTGTAGTTGCTCGCGTCCGACACGAAGAGATTGCCGCTTGCGTCGGCCCGTATCCCGCCCGGGGTTGCAAAGCGCGCCGCCCAACCGGTGCCGTCCGCGCGTCCCGACGATCCTGGCCATCCGGCAAGGGTCGTCACGCCGACCGCGTTGACCGTGAGCGTCGCAGGTGGCGCGCTGGTCGCGGTGCCCCCTGCGTTGCTCACGATGCACTGAAATTGGTCGCCGCTCATCGCCGAGGTCGTGCCGCTGACGACGAGGGTCGACGTGGAGGAGCCGCTGTAGGATCCGGAGTCGGTCAGGTTGGCCCAGGCCGTCGAGCCATCGGGCATCCGCTGCCATTGGTAGCTCAGCGGATAGGCCCCGGCGCCAACGACAAAGAAGGTCGCCGGCTGCCCCAGGGTGACGACCTGGCTGCCCAGCTGCGCCGGGATGGTCGCCGCCGTGCTCGAGGTCAGGTTGTCCGCGAGGAGGGATGACAAGACGGGCACCCCTATTCCCGTCAGGAGGTCGTAGCCCGCTCCGGCGCTGTAGGTGCTGTTGCTTCCCTGGGTTATGTCCCTGAAGGAGGAACCACCGATCAGCGGGTATATCTTGGGGTTGAGGTTCCCGAGCGGCGATCCGCGCTGCTGGTCCATGAGGGCGCAGAAGGCCGACCAGATGGGGGTGGACCAGCTCGTCCCGCCGATCACAAGGTCCGCGCCGTTGAACACGAGCAGGGCCCCCTGGTTGGGATCCGCCGCCGCGGCGACGTCGGGGACGAGCCTCATGGTCCCCGCCGTGGAACCCGTTCCTATCCCGGTGCCGGTCTGCCACGAGGGGCGGCTGAAGACGGCGCTTATTCCCCCGCCGCTGTCCGGCCACGCGGTCTCGGAGACGACGGTGTTTGTGGCGCTGAGGGTGAGCGTCGTGCCGCCGACACCGGTCACGTCGGGGTCGGAAGTGGGGTACGTGACCTGGACCTTGTTCTCGGCCACGGCGCCCGTGTCGCCCGACGCCGAGAAGACCGACACCCCGGAGCTCGCCAGATTCGCCATGTATTGCGCCTCGATGATCAGGTAATCCTTCGGGACGTCGAATTCATTGCCCCCGATGCAGATGTTGAGCACATGCATGTTCGGCTGGGTCGGAAGGTCCGCGTACACCTGCTGGAGAATCTCGTCGTTCTCGGCGGGATCGTTTTCGTTGGCGCCGTAGATCCGGATCGCCGCGCCGGGCGCCAGCGAGCTGCACCATTCGACATCGAGGGTCGCCTCCTCAACTATGTCCTGGGTCGGCGAACTCGGGGGCCCTCCCCCGACGCTCACCTGCTGTATCCTCCCCAGGGACTGGCTGACTCCCGCGCTGGACCAGAAGGCCGTGAGGTCGGTGCTCTGGGGAAACGCGAGGGCGTACACGGCGATCGTCTGGCCCGTCCCGTTGACGCTGAGGCCGGACGCGTTGTAGGCCGCCGCGATCTGCGGGGGCGTGTAGCCGTTCGTATTGATGAATGGCTTCGGATGGGCCGCCCGGGGCACCGAGAGCGCCCGGCGCCTGATATGCGGCTGGAGGCCGTGGATACCGAGCACGATGGGGGCGATGTCCGCGGGCAGGCTCGGGGCGGTCACGGCCGAGGTGTATTCCCCGTCCCCGCTGACGGCCACCCGGGCAAAGGTCACCTGGAACGCCTTCCCGACGGCATCCACGGAGCCCCGCCCGAAGATCGCCAGGCGGTCGCCGTCGGTCCGGGTCACCTCAAGCCCCTGGGCCTTGAGCCACTGGACGAGCTTGTCGTGGTCGGCGGCCAGCGGGAAATAACGGGCCTCCTTCTCCGCGTCGGAGATCAGCTCGCCGCGGGCGATCCGGGCCTGCATCTCGTCGAAACTGCGCATGCGAAGCCCCACCTCGAACGTCATCGCGGCCGCGCTTTCGGAGGCGCTCAGGACGGCGCGGGACACACTCGCAGCACGCGGCGCCCCCGTGGGCGCGCCGGGAATGGCCTTCACGCTGCCGGGAAAGGGCGTCCGATCGGCCGGTTGAGAGGCTGCGCGGCCAAAAGGGCCGCTCAGCGCCATGCAGAACAGCAAGAGCAACTGGGGTTTGTTACCGCTCACGGTGGATATAGGGAGTATGCGACCGGACTAACGGAGTGAAGTTTCTAAAGAAAATACTTTTCCGTAACGGTTTTTGCATGATTGCGGCCCCGTGTCCAAGCGCGTGAATGGGCAAGACGACGCCCCCCGACCCCCCGGATGCGGTCGCATCCGCCGAATCAGCATGATTCGCAGGACTCGGGGAGCCGGCAATCGTCCTCCAAGGCGGCCCCTCAAGTACCCGCCGGAGCGGGTTCTGCTCGCCAGGTGTGGGGCGCCGCCTCCCGGATTCTTGTTGTCGACCGTGCTGCAGCCGACGCCCTCCACGCCAAGGTCTACCCTGGCCCATGGCGCCAGGATAAGCCTCGAATGAAGGTGAAAGACAAGGTCATCGAAGCGGTCGCCAGTGGACGGTGAAGGTGAAACCCGCCGGCCTCGCGCCATCCGATGAACGGGCCGAACGGCCGGATAAGGCGACCGCGGGGCATCGACAGGCCAGGGCAATCCTCGGCTGAATGCACCGACCATCTCGGCGCGGCATGCGCAGGAAGTCCGGTTGCCTGCCGCGTTGATCGGATCAACCGCGGGCGGACTCGATTCGCGCGTCACCCGATCCCGCGCCCCATGCCCGACCTTGGGTTTGCATGGATGCCGGCCGACGGGGAAAAAGCGCGAGAGCGGTCGTGCGGCCCTACCAGGCCGTGAAGCAGGGTTCCCCCCTGCCGGATCCGCCTCTTTTGCCTCCTCCGGAAAGCTTGTTCACGGTGGCCCACGCTCGCGCCTCCGAGGTTTTGACGCCCACCCCCTTTTTCTCGTAGCCTTCCTCGATGCGCGCGGCCTGGCGCCGCTGCTTCTCGGTAGAGCTGGATTTGTCGCCTTGGGGCATCGTCTTCGTCAGATTGGACTCGGCCGCATTCCCGCCTTAGGCCTTGCCAGCGGCGGGAACATTGATCCCCGGCGCGGAGCTCAGGTCAATTTCATGGGCCTGCTCCTGGACGATGATTCCCCTCAGAATCCCGCCGAGCGCAGACTCGCCCATCGCCTCGGCCCGCCGGATGCGCAGGCGGTAGCGCGCAACCGTTGCCTGCTCGTTCTCAAGGTCCGCGCGCAGCATTTCGACCGGGCCATTCGATGCCTTGACCGCCTTCGGCTTAACCCCCGGCATTCCGCCAAGGAAGTCGATCTGCCTGGCTACCCTTATGGTGCGCCCTGGTCTGGCCGGCGGGTTTCGTGCCGGGGATGCGTTGATTGGCGTCGGCATGGCCCGATGGTCCGTCCTCGATCAGCCTTCCACGCCGTAGCCGACCTTGATGGTCACCTGCCAGTGGCGCACGCTTCCCTTGACAATGTCGCCGCGCGTGTCGACGACCTGAAACCAGCGAAGGTTCTTTGAGGCCTTGTGCGCGTGTTTGACGGCCTTTTCGACAGCGTCCTCGATGGACTGCCTGGAGGTGCCGGTGAGTTCGACAAGTTTGTAGACGTGGTCTTTCATGGTCCGGCTTTCGAGTGCTCGGAAATCCTTCGCAGTTGGCCTGCCCAAAGAATAAGCCAAAGGCCCGCCCCTTCATATAGGGTGTTAACCTCCCCGAGATCCAAGGACTGCAGCGCAGGCACCCAGGCCTCGGGTCCCAGCGCCCGTCATCCCGGTCGCACCGTCCCTCCGAGAAGTTGCCGGCGCGAAGGACAGGGTGGCCGGGCGTCAGTCGGGCAAGGCGCCTGAAAGGGGCAGCCAGATCCTGTAGGGTGCACCGTCGCAGCCTGCATCCGCGACGGGAACCAAGAGGGCCTCGACGGGCTGTCCGGCACGCAGCGTATCCGTGTCCTTGGTCGAGACGGCCTCAATTTGAAATGCGTCCGTGTCGCCGGCGGTCTTCAGCCTGCTCGGCGAGGCCACACGCGTGAGCGCGAGCGCCGTCCGCATTGATGCGGGGATGGCGAGCGTCACTTCGCTTCGCCTTTGGCCGGATTCGGGCCCTCCCGTCGCGGCCAGGACCAACGGGCCGAAAAGGACCGCCACCTTCCCCTCATTCGTTTGGTGGCCCACAATCAAACGGGGCCTGGGGTGCAGATCCACCCGGATCCGGTCCCCGGTCCCCCACGTTCTGCGGATCACCGCATAGCCGTCACCGCCGCGCCTCACTTCCTGCGGCCTGTCGTTCACCTCCACCGACGGGTCGCTGCACCAGCCGGGTATCCGCAGCTTGACCGCGAAGGTCCCGGCTTCGCCCGGGTCCAGGGTCATGCTGATCAGCCCGTCCATCGGATAGCGCGTCGTCGTGACAAGCGCCAGGGCGGCGCCGTCTCGGAGCGCGAGGCGGGCGGTGCCTGACTCATAGAGATTGACGACCACCCCGTCCGCGTCGGTGGTGACTGCAAAGGTCGGGATCAATGCCAGCCCGCGGGGGCCGCTGGAGGCGCAGCAGGTGATGTTGTCCAGGGAGTCGTTGTAGGATTTCCGGCCCTCCATCTCGGCAAAGTAAGCCCAGCCCGATCCGCTCGGCCGCTGGGCGCTGAGCAGTTGGTTCAGGGCCGTGCATTCCAGCTGCTCGGCGAAACGCGCCTCGCCGGTGAGCCGCAGCAATTGCGCGTTCACCTGCATCCAGGTGACCGTCACGCACGTCTCGGCAACATTGCCCGAGTTGGGCAGCCCGAAGTCGCCTTGGAAGCGCTCATTGAAGGATGCGGTTCCGGTCACATACAGGCGCTTGCCAACGACATCCTGCCACGCGTCCAGCGCGGCCTGGAGAAGCCTGGAATCGCCAGTCGTCCGATACAGTTCAAGGGCGCCGTTCAGGCATGAGAGCATCTCGTAGGCCTTGCCGTTGCCGACCTCGTTCACACCGCGATGGTCCACGAGGCGGGACACGATGTGCGGGCCGTTCGCCTGCTCCCACGCCCGGGTGATGTAGCCGCAGAAATCCAGGTAGCGCCTTTCTCCCGTCAGGCGGTAAAGAAGCACCATCGGCTCGAGCACGCTGGTTGGCGCCAGGCCCACGTGCTCGCCGGCGGCGATGATGTCGCGCTTTCCGGGCCCGTCCCCAAACGTCCTGCAGAGCAGGTCCCCCATCGCGCGGCAGACGGGCAGCGGCCCCTGGTTTCCCGTGTAGCGCATGTAGGTGATGAGACCGATCAGGTTGTATTTGTGCACCCATACGTCCCAGCTGCTCCATCGGTCCCTCTCCAGGTATGTGCCGAGGTAGCCGTCCGCGAGCTGGCACTTGCCCAGCTCCTCGGCGACGTAATCGAGCCTTGCGCGCAAGGCGGGGTCGCCGCTGTAGACCCAGGCCAGCGTGGCCGCATTCAGCCATTTGCCCACGTATTCGCCGTCCCATGCCTGCCGCCCCGGGCGCTTGCGGAAGCCCTCCAGCAGGCGCGCAGGATCGAGCTTCAGCAGCCGGTTGCGCTCGCTGGCCTCCATGCGCGCACCCATCCAGCCGTCCAGATGCAGACGGTCGGGCCGCAGGAAGTCCTGGCGGTCCGCCACGGCGCACGCGACGAGATCGGACTCGGGCGGCGCCGATCCCCTCGCCGGGGCCCCGGGGTCGGAGCCGCCTCCCGCTGCGCCCTGCCCGGCGCCCCGGGCGAAGGCACCACCCACGACACAAAGGCAGGCTCCGCAATGCAGGATGGTCCGAAGAGGGACGAGGGCACGCTGCAAAGCTCCGGTCATTGGGTCGCTCATTTGTTCCGGTTCGGATATTAGGCTCACCCCTTGAGTGCGCCAGCCGCAATCCCGCGGACAATCTGGCGCTGCAAGGCCAGGTAGACGATCAGGATGGGGAGCGTCACCAGGATGATTCCCGCGAAGAGCATGCCATATTCGGACCTGTATTCCGCGGCGATTGAGAGGTTGGCGAGCCCGAGGGGCAGCGTCCGCGCCGCGCCAGCCGTGTCCCCGTTCACAAGCATGAACGCATAGAAATACTCCTTCCAGACCCCGATGAACTGGAAGATGGCGACGGTAACGAGCCCCGGCCTGGCAAGGGGCAGGAGCACCTTCCAGAAGGCCGCGAACTCCCCGCATCCGTCGACAACCGCGGCCTCGTAGAGGGAGCGCGGCAGCGACCGGAAGAAGCCGGCCAGGATGAAGATCGCGAACGGCAGCCCATTCGCGGTGTACACAAGGATGAGCCCCGTGCGCGAGTTGAGGAGACCCAGGGATCGCAGCTCGAAGAACAGGGGCACCACGGCGAGCTGGGCCGGGATGGTCAGGCCGGCCATCATCAGCCCGAAGACCACTCGGCCCGCCGGATGGGAGAAACGGGCGAGCGCGTAGGCGGCCATCGCCCCCAACGAGACGATGAGAGCGACCGAGACGCCGGTGACGACCGCTGAGTTAAGGAAATACCCGCCAAAATGGGCGCTCCTCCAGGCGCCTGAGTAGTTCTCCGTGTGCAGGTCCGAGGCCGACGGCAGCGCGAACGTGTCGCGGAAGATGGCGTCGTCCCCCTTGAGGGACGAATAGGCGACCCAGATCATGGGCAGCACCAGCCACGCCGAGTAGCCCAGCAGGGCTGAGAACGCCACGGCCCTTGAGAAGCGGCGCCGGCCCGGGCCGGCTTTTTCGGTCGCGCTCATTGTTCGACCGGATCGCTGCGCAGTCCCCGCAGGACCGCGGCGCTTCCCACCAGGACGAGCGTGCAGAGGATCACGGCGAGCGCGGACGCGCCCCCGATGTCGAAGTCCTTGAACAGGGTCGTAACCAGCAGCGTTCCGAGGGTGCTCACCGAGGCCGACGGGTCCTGGGAGGTCAGCAGCCAGACCATTTCAAACGCGTTGAGCCCGCCGATCACCAGGAACACCGCCGAGACCGCCACGACCTCCCGGATGAGCGGCAGCGTGATTGTGAAGAACTGCATCCATCCCGGCGCCCCGTCCATCTCGGCCGCCTCGTAGAGCTGGGGGTCTATTCCCTCCATCGCGGCCAGGTAGAGGACAAGGTTGAAGCCGCACGCCATCCACACGTAGATCGGGATCAGAGCCGCGTAAAGGTGCTCCTCCGAGAGCCAGGGATAGTCCGCGAACGACCGGAGCCAGTCCCAGTGGAGCGCACCGCCCAGCCCGGCCAGGCCCGCGTTGACGAGGCCGCCGTGGGGCTGGTAGGCGTTCAGCCAGATGAGCGTGGCGGCAAGCCCCCCCAGCATGTTGGGGAAGAGCAGGATCGCCCGGAACGCCTTCGCCCCCCAGACGCCGCGGTGGATCAGCATCGCGAAGAGGAGCGCGATGGGCACGACGATCAGCGCGGGCACGACCATCAGGTACAGGTTGTTGCCGAGCGCCGGCCACAGGGTGTCGCTCTCGAAAAGCAGGGACTTGAAGTTGTAGAGCCCGGCCCACGCCATCCTGCCGATGCCGTCCCAGCGGGTGAAGGCCCATAGGAACGCCACGAGGGCGGGCGCCAGCATGAGGGCGCCGTAGAGGAGGAGGGCGGGGCCGACAAACCCGGCCGCCATGGGGCCGCGAAGCCTGCCAAAGCTCGCGCCGTCGCCCTCCCGCTCCGCGTCGCGGGACAGTCCGATGAGCGCTCCGAGCCGTCCCCCGGAGAGCCAGGCGGCCAGGCCGGCAACCGCGGCAAGCAGCAGGGTCCCGGCGACCGGATGGCGATAGTCCACCCGGTCGGGCTCGGCCACGCGGGCCCGGTCGTCCGCCGCGGCCGCCTCCAGCCTCCGGGCGAATTCCTCCGGCCCGAGGCGGCCCTCCATGAGCCGCCTCGTGTCGTCCACGAGCGCCTGCCTGATGACCGGCGGCTGGAGCATGGTCTGGGGCATGTTGAACGAATCACGCGCACCGGCTATCAGGGCCGCCGTTTCGCGCATCCGCGCCGAATACGCCGACTGCGGGACACCGCGAACCGCGACCGGCGCGTCAGTCTCCCTGACGAACGCCTCGGCCCTCGAGCGCGAGGTGAGGAACCGAAGGAATTCGATCGTGAGCCCCTCCCGGGCCGGGTCGCCGGTTTTGAAGACAAAGAAGCAGTCGCTCCCCGTCTGGACGGTCGAGGGATCGGCGACGCCGTCCCCATAGACCGGGAAATTCATGGTGCCGACGTCGAACCCCGGGGGGATCTTCCCGAGCATCTCGTTGAAGAACCACGAGCCCGAGACGGTCATGGCCGCCCTTCCCTCCAGGAAATACAGGTCGGCCCCCTGCGCGGTCTCCCCCTCCCATCCCGCCTGGGCGTCCTCCCGGGTCACCCTCTGCAGGAGCGCCGCGCACCGGACGACGCGCGGATCCGTCCACGCCCCGGGCTCCAGCCCGTTGATCGCGCGCCAGCCCGCAGGACCCGCCAGGCTGTGGAACGCCGCGCGGAAGAACGCGTCGGGATAGAGCCAGCGCGTCCCGGGCAGGCTCAGCGGCGCGAGTCCCTCCGCCCGGATCCGCCCGCAGAGCTCGAAGAACTCCCCCCACGTCCGCGGCTCCCTCCAGCCGTGCTCCCTGAACAGGCCCCGGTTGTAGAAGATGCTCCAGCAGGAATAGGAGAACGGCAGCCCGTAGATTCCCCCGCCGATCCGCCAGGTGTCGAGGGACCCCGGCTGGAAGGTGTCGCCCCATCTCGCGTCGCCCTCCCAGTTCCTCCCGTCAAGGAAGGGCCGCAGATCGGCGATGCGGCCCGCGCGGATCAGGGACGGCCAGAGGATGTAGGGCACCCACGCGGCGTCGGGCAGGTGCCCGTCGATGATCCTGACCCGCAGCTGGTCCTGGATCCGCGGATCCCCGTAGACGTGGACGCTGACGCCGGGGTGTTGCTCCCCGAAGATGCGCGCCGTCTCCTGGTAGAACCCTATTCCAAAGCCCCCCTCGAATACAGGGACATCCAGCTGCACGGGTTGCGCCCCGGACGCCGTCAGCGCCGCCATCAGCGCGGCACCGGCAAGGCTGGCAGACAACCGTATCGTCACGAACGGAAGCCGGCCCGCCTGAGCGCCCGGTGAAGCGCGGCGATTTGCCCGCGGTCGCGCGTCTCCACCGTGCAGAGTACGTGGGTCGCACTGACGTCGGGGCCGCTGAAGGCGCGGTCGTGGGAGACCTGGTTGATGCTCGCGCCGCACGACGCTATCACCCGGCAGAGTTCCGCCAGGCCTCCCGGGCGGTCGGATATCCTGACGGTGAAGCGCGTCAGGCGGCCGTCGTGGACAAGGCCCTTCTCGATCACGCGCCCCAGGATGACGGGGTCGATGTTTCCGCCGCAGGCGACCAGCGCGACCCTCTTGCCCCCGAGACCCCTGATGCGTCCCGACATCATGGCGGCCAGCGGCACCGCGGCCGCGCCCTCGACCACCGTCTTCTCGAGCTCGAGCATCCGCAGGATCGCCAGCGCTATCCATTTCTCCTCGACCCTCACGACGCGGTCGACGCGGCGCCGAATGAGTCCGAACGCCCGGTCGCCCACGGTGAGCGTCGCCAGCCCGTCGGCCAGGGTCGGCCTCCTCGGAACCCGCACCGGGTGCCCGGCCCTGAGCGCCGCGGTAAGGTTCCCGGTCGACACGCTCTCGACGGCTATGATCTCGACGCTCGGCCGCAGCGATTTGACGGCCACGCAGAGCCCCGCCAGGAGCCCGCCGCCGCCGACCGGGCAGACGATCGCATCGACGTCGGGCACCTGCTCCAGGATCTCGAGCCCGAGTGTCCCCTGGCCCGCGATGATGTCCCGGTCATCGAATCCGTGGATGTAGGTCAACCCGGCCGAGGCCACGAAGCGCATCGCCTCGGCGCGCGCCTCGCCAAAGTCCCTCCCGTGGAGGACCACGCGCGCTCCAAGCCGCTGGCAGGTCGTAATCTTTATCAGAGGCGCGAATTCCGGCATGACGACGGTGACCGGGATCCCCAGCAGCTGGCCGTGGTAGGCCAGTCCAAGCGCGTGGTTGCCCGCGGACGCCGAGACGACGCCCCTTGCGCGCTTCTCCGTTGGGAGCCTCAGGAGCGCGTTGCGGGCCCCGCGCTCCTTGAACGAGCCCGTCCGCTGGAAGTTGTCGAGCTTGCATACAATCCGGGCGCCGGTGATCTCACTGAGCGGAATCGACTCCGGGCACGGCGTGACGATGACACCGGACCTAATTCGGCGGCGGGCTGCCCTGATGTCGGAGAGAGTGATGGGCTTTTCTGCCATCGTTTTGCAAGGAATAGCGTTGCGGGTAACCCGGACGAGTTTAGACCCCAAAGGCGGATGTATC
>CAZNNO010000046.1:0-30042 GCA_964574435.1 uncultured Opitutaceae bacterium | reverse complement strand
AATCTTCCGTAGGGGGGGCGAACGGTCAGCTTATGGGGGTAAAACCATTGAAAGCTGACGTGTAGACGTGGGGTTTATACCTCATTCAAACGGCGATGTGAATGAGGTATGTTATACTTAAATTGAGTTTCTTTACCACAACTGGGATTTTTTTGAACGTTACCGTTTAAGCCGGCTGCGCAGGTCAGGAGGCAGGAGATCGAGCGAAAGTGCGCGAAGCGACGGATCGACAATCTCCATGTTGAGGGCCCTGCGGAGAATCTGGAACCGAAAGAGCAGGTTCGTGCTGAGCGAGCGCAATTTGTCCGCATCGAGCTCCGCTATGCACTGCTTCAGGCGCGGACGGGCGAGGTCCATGTGATGGGATTGTACAAGAACGACCGCCAGGCCGATCCTCTGGTCCCATTGCAGGTCGCGATCGGCGCCGCCTGATATTCGGCGCACCAGCAGGTCGGCGGACTCGGCAAAAGCCTCATTCTCCCCGCAGGCGGTCTCAACCTGCGCCCGCGCCAGGAGCGCCCCGAGGTCCGCGGGGAACCGCCGAAGCGCGGCTCCCGCCTTGGCTGCGAGCTCGAGCTGGCCCATGTCGGCGAGGTAGACCGCAATGCGCCCGAGGGCGATCGCATCATCCTGCTCATCGACCACCTCAAGGATGATGACCGACTGGCCTTCGAACCCCGGGATGTTGGGCACCAGGTATTGCACCGGCCTCAGCCATCCGGGCAGATTCCATTTGTAGAGGCGGTCGAGAAAGCTGCCCTCAAGCTGTCCGCCGCCTATTTGGGCGAACGCATCCATGAAGGGATCCCACTGCGGAATGATTATATGCGTAACACCATAAAGCCCAATCAATTCCTGGGCTTCCTCTGGCGTTGTAGCGCTCGTGATTCTGACGGCTGCCTGGAGGCCGTTGCGGTCCTCCCAACCAAGAGTCGCCAATCCGCGGATACCGCCATAGTAATAGAGAGTGGCAGTCTCGTTGGGGGGGCCGAGTGCAACGGCCCCAGCTGGTCCCACGTGCTTTGCGAGCCAATAGGCAAGATCCCTCTCTATTAGTCCCACAATCTCAGTCTTGGTCAGCCCATCCTTGATTCGGGCTTCCGCCGAGGGCCACAGCTGGACAACCCCAAAGGCGCCCGAGAGGAGCATCGCGCTGCCAAGCGCAACAGACAATATCTTCGCATATAGCGAGTTATGAACGCCCCTGATGGCACCGGCCGAGGCTATGAGGAGCACGACGAGCGCCGAATCGACGCCATTCCACCAGCTGATCTGGCGGTACGCGAGGGACCCTGCAACCAGCACCGGACCGAGGGCGAGGGCGATCGGGATACGGAACAGCGGGCTCACCGCGGACCGAAGGAGAAGCACAACCGCCGGAATGACAATGAGAAGAGGAAAAACCGTTGCGCAGACGGCGGAGGTGAATCCATTCTGGACCAGCCACGCCCAAAGGTTTGGCGCCGCGGCGGTTCCCGGCAGCAGCGTGAGCTGCATCGAAGGCAGCTCGATCGTCAGGAGCCCGACATTGTGCCCGATCCAGATCGCCGCCGGCAGGGACGCGATGGCTGCCGCGGCAAGAAGCCAGGCAAGGGCGCCCCCGGCGCTCCAGCGCGGCTTTCCTCCTTCGCGCCAGGCCGTTGCCCGGGCGATGCCCTCACCGACTCCCAGCCAGACGAGGCCGAAGAGGGGGTGTATCGCGCGCAGCTCCCATCCCCCGAGATAGGAGGGGAAGAACTCGAGCAGGTATGCCGCCAGGCACGTTGCCGCACCCGCCAGGGACCAGGCCCGCCAGGGAAGCGGCGGCTGGCGCTCCGCCGATCCCGACTTCGCGCCGGCCCGTGCGACCCACCCCGCCAGGAGCGCACCCACGGCGATCCCGAGGATGACCGGCAGCTGCCGGGAGACATTCACCCAAAGACCGACGCCACCCACGACGCCCGCCGCAACGAACCAGCGGCGAGCCCGCCTGCCCGCGCCGGATGGGTCCATCGAGGCGGCTCCGCTGACGAGGAGAAGCACGCTCCAGACGGCGCAGGCCTGGACAAGCCCGTGGTCGTCGGGAACGCCCGGCGAAAATTCCGTGGCGAACGGGAAGAGCGTCGCCAGCGCGGCGGTCGCCAGCGCGCCCGCCAGAACGCCGAAGCGCCGCACCGTGAAGACGAGGGTCGCGGCGCCGAAGACCAGAAAGAGCAGCGGGTCAGCATAGAGCGCCGCCCATTCGACGGAGGGGCCGGCCGGCGCGCCCGCGACGGCGTGGTAGCCCCAGGCCACCCCCGCGAGCCACCAGCGGTACGGGCAGGACGCGAACACCTCGCGGCCCAGCTGGGCGTTCTCATAGTCGATGAATCTCACCCGCCACTGGCGGCGCGCGAACATCTGCCGGGTCTGGTCAAGCCACTCGTAGCTCTCGTTGTGGTGGCCGGGAACGACCAGGCGGGGCTGCCACCCGGCACCGCGCTCCTGCGCGGCACCGGGGCTCCCGGTTACCTGCGCACCCGCGACATCCGAGACAAACTCGACCCTGCGCACCCGGATCGCCGTGGTCGCAGCCGTGAAGGCGAGCGCGAGAAGCGGGATAAGCAGCCACGCCCGTTGGGGAATCCGTGATGGGTTGCTCACTGGGGTCGTCGCATTGGCCTCAAAATTCGGAATCGGGCATGCAATCGCACAATGCAGAATCAGGCAAGTAAAGTCCGGGTCGCCGGCGGCGCCAAAACGTTTCTTGACTACCCCTTGGCTGCTTCGTCCCATTGCCGTTTTGCCATGTCAACCGCCGACAATTTAAAGCGCGGGGGGGTGGTCCCCGGGGCGGAGAGCGCGATCCTTGCCGGCATGGTTGCACTGACGATTTTCGTGTCCGCCGCGGCCGGAGCGCGGGACCCCGCGGCGGGCCTGGCCTCGAAGCCGCTCGCCCCGCGGCCCAATCCGCGCGGAAAGACCATGTTCGTGCAGCTTTCCCCAGACCAGACCGGCGTCCGCACCGAGAACCGCTACGACGACCCGAGGATGTGGGGCGAGCTCTACCAAGAGTTCGAGGGCGGGTCGATCGGCACCGGAGTGGCCATCGGGGACTACGACGGCGACGGGAGGCCCGACATCTTCGTCGTGACGAAGACCCAGGGCTGCCGCCTCTTCCGCAACCTGGGTGGCTACAAGTTTGAGGACGTGACCGCGAAGGCGGGCGTTGGCGCCGAGCCGGGTGTCTGGAACCTGGGCGCGACGTTTGTCGACGTGAACAACAACGGCCTGCTCGATATCTACGTCTGCCGGTTCAACGCCCCCAACCTGCTTTACATCAACCAGGGCGACGGCACGTTCAAGGAGATGGCCCACGCCTACGGGCTCGATGTCAAGGACTCGAGCGTGATGGCGGCCTTCTGCGACTACGACCGCGACGGGTGGCTCGACGTCTACATCACGACCAACATGCTCGACAACGCCGCGCATCCCAGCGGCCAGCGCGGCTACCTCTTCCACAACAACCGCAACGGCACGTTCACCAACGTGACCGAAAGCGCGGGGATCGCCGGGGAGACCCAGAGCCACTCCGCGACCTGGTGGGACTACGACAACGACGGCTGGCCGGACCTCTACGTCACGAACGACTACGGGGCCCCCGACAAGCTCTACCACAACAACCGCGACGGCACCTTCACCGACACGCTGGACCAGGTCCTCCCCCACACGTCCTTCTACTCGATGGGTTCCGACCAGGGCGACGTGACCAACGACGGGCTGATCGACCTGCTTGTGGCCGACATGGCGACGACCACCCACGTGAAGGACCAGAACTCGATCGCCGAGTCACGCGAGAGGGACGAGGAGTCGGACAGCTCGCCCGGCGCGCAGAAGCTCCACAGGAGCGCCCTCCTGCTCAACACCGGCACCGGGCATTGCCTCGAGGCCGCGTTCCTGGCGGGGATAGCGAAGACGAACTGGACGTGGTCCGTGCGCCTCGAGGACCTCGACAACGACGGCCGCCTCGACCTCTTCGTGACAAACGGCTTCAACCGGGACCCGAACCCCGACGTCAACTCGAGCGCCATCCATGTGGAGACCGCCGCAGAGAGGATAAAGGTCCTCTACAACAGCCCGGTGCTCGTCGAGACGCACCTCGCCTACCGCAACCTGGGCGACCTCAAGTTCGAGGAGGTCGGCGCCGAGTGGGGACTCGACAAGAGCGGCGTGAGCTTCGGGGCGGCCTTCGGCGACCTGAGCGGCGACGGCAACCTCGACCTGGTCTATGCCAACTACGAAGGGGGCGTCACGCTGCTGCGCAACGACTGCGACACGGGCCACGTCGTCAACGTCGACCTGCGCGGGACGGTCTCCAACCGCTACGGCGTGGGGGCGACCGTCCGGATCGAGAGCGCGCTCGGGACCCAGGTCCGCCAGCTGGAGCTGGCGCGCGGGTACCTGTCGAGCAGCGAGCCGATGCTGCATTTCGGCCTGGGAGCCGACACGAGCATCCGGCAAATGGTGGTGACCTGGCCGAGCGGCCACGTCCAGACCTTCGAGAACCTCGAGGTGGACAGGCGCTACACGGTCACCGAGCCGTCGGAGCCGATCCCAATCCCCCCGCCGCCGGCGCAGAAGCCCGGCCAGTTCGAGGAGGTGGGCCGCACGGACGGATTCGCCCTCCAGTCGCGCGAGGAGGTGGTCGACGAGACCTACCTGCAGCGCGTGATACCCGTGAGGCTCAACCGGCGCGGGCCTGGCCTTGCGGTGGGAGACGTCTTCGGCGGCGGGCGCGATGACGCCGTGGTCGGCGGGACGACGCTCGACCCCCTGCGGATAATGCGCGCCTCGCAGGCCGGCCAGTTCCAGCCCGCGGAAGCGCCCGGCGGCGCGGGGCGACCCGCTGCGGACGACGGTCCCGTTCTCCTCTTCGACGCGACCGGCGCCGGAAATGCGGACCTCCTGGTGACCAAGGGCGGCAACACGCTTCCCGCAGGGGCCCAGGAATACCAGCCACGGCTGTTCCTGAACGACGGCCACGGGGGCTTCAGGCCGGCGCCGGAGGACGCGCTGCCGGCCCTGCCGATCAACGCCGGAGCGGCGGCAGCCGCCGACTTCGACCACAGCGGGCGCCTCGGACTGTTCATCGGCGGGCGCTTCCTGCCCGGAAAGTACCCGCTCGCGCCCCAGAGCGCGCTCCTGGCCAACCGGGGCGGGAGGTTCGAGGACGTGACGGACTCCCTGGCGCCGGGACTGCGCGAGGTCGGCATGGTGACGTCGGCCCTGTGGAGCGACGTCGACGGCGACGGCTGGCCCGACCTGCTGCTGACGCTTGAGTGGGGCAACGTGAAGTATTTCCACAACAACCAGGGCCGGGGCTTCGAGGACTGGACGCAGCGGGCGGGCTTTGCGTCGGCCGGCACGGGCTGGTGGACCTCGATCGCATCGGCGGACTTCAACGGCGACGGCCGGCCGGACTACGTCGTGGGCAACGTCGGGCTCAACACCCAGTACCATGCCGACCCCGGCCACCCGGCTCTCCTCTATTACGGCGACTTCAGGGGCAACGGCTCGGCGCAGCTAATCGAGGCCTATTACGAGGGCGACCAGATCTACCCCTGGCGCAGCCGCAAGGGCATGGCGGCCGCGATCCCGTCGATCATGAGGCGCTTCACCCGCAACGCCTATTACGCGCGGGCCACGCTGGGGGAGATCGTCGGCGAGGAGAAGCTCTCCAAGGCCCGGCGCTTCGCGGCGACGGAGCTCAGGAGCGGCGTGTTCCTGAGCCAGCCCGACGGCACCTACCGCTTCGAGCCGCTGCCCCGGATCGCGCAGATTTCCGTCATCCAGGGCCTGGTCGCCGGGGACTTTGACGGCGACGGCCGCGCCGACATCTTCGCCGTCCAGAATTCCTACGCGCCCATCCGGGCCGACATGCGCAACGACGGCGGACTGGGTCAACTCCTGAGGGGCGACGGACGCGGTCATTTTGCGCCGGCAGGCCCCGCCGAGAGCGGGCTCGTCGTTCCGGGGGACGCCAAGGCGCTCGCGGTCGCCGACATCGACCGCGACGGCTGGCCGGATTTCCTCGTGACCCGCAACAACAGCACCACACTCGCCTTCCGCAACCTGGGCGAGCCCGGCCGCCGGTCCTTCTCAGTTGCGCTCCGCGGCGGCGCCGGAAACCCGACGGCCGTTGGCGCGCGCATCACGGTGGAGCTCTCGGACGGCACGCAGCAGACAAGCGAGGTTATTGCCGGCACGGGCTACTACAGCCAGTCGACGCCCGACTGCTTCTTCGGCTACCCGGAGGCCACGCCGCCGCGCGGGATCCGGGTCCGCTGGCCGTCGGGCGCGACGACGGAGCACGCCTACCCGGCGGGCGCCTCCACCGTCGTTCTCACCGCCCCAGGGCGGTGAGCCGGCCGGCCGGCTCCTAGGGCCTCGCACCGACAAGCTCCAGCATCTTGAGCGCCGGGGGGTCGCCCGGCTGCAGCTGCAGCACCCGCCTAAACTCGGCCGCCGCCTCGTCCCGCCTGCCGATCTGATAGAGGACCGTGCCCCGCGCGAAGTGCGCCCGCGCAAAATCCGGCTGGGCGCGTATCGCCGCCTCGATGCGGCGCAACCCCTCGTCGGTGCGGCCCATCCGGCAGAGGATGATCCCGAGGTTGTTGCTCGCCTCGGCAAGGTCCGGATCAATCCTCAGGGCCTCCTCGTAGTTCTCGACCGCCGCAGGAATCTGGCCGGCCCGGACAAGGACGTTGGCCAGATAGAAACGCGCATCGGCATAGTCAGGCTTCAGGCGGAGCGCCTCGCCGAACTGGGCCGCCGCGTCTTCGAGGCGCCCGGGCACCTTCGTCAGGGCCTTGCCCAGGTTGGTGTGGGCGACGACGTTGCCCGGATCCAGGCGCAGCGCCTCCTGGTATTGGTCGATAGCCTCGTTCAGGCGACCCGGCTCCTTCTCCAGCTCGCAGCCCAGGTTGTTGTGCGCCTCGACATAGTCGGGATTGAGGCGCAGCGCCTCCTGGTACTGGTCGATCGCCTCGGCCGTGCGGCCCAGCGCGTCGAGGGCGTTCCCGAGATTGTAGTGCGCGAAGACATGATTCGGCCTCAGGCGCAGCGCCTCCTCGAACTGCCCAATCGCCTCGGCCGTGCGGCCGGCCGAGTTCAGGGCGTTGCCCAGGTTGTAATGGGCCTCGGCGAAGTCGGGCTTCACGCGCAGCGCCTCCTCGTAGTGGGCGATGGCCTCGTTCAGGCGCCCGGGGACCTTCTCCAGGTCGCAGCCGAGGCTGTTCTGGGCCTCGACGAAGTCGGGTTTCAGGCGCAGCGCCTCCTCGAACTGGGCGATCGCCTCGTCCCGGTGACCCGGCTGGGCGTCCAGCTCGCAGCCCAGGTTGTTGTGGGCCATCCAGGAGCCGGGGTTGAGCGCCAGGTTCTCACGGTAGAGCGCCAGGTTGTCGTGGAACATCCCGCAGTGGGACCAGGTAAGCGCGCCAAGGAGAACGCAAAGGGCCGCGGCCAGGCCCATGGCGATCCCGGGCAGGCGCGCCGTCACGAGCCGACAGCCCGCGATGAGGCCTGCGGCCGCGAGGGCGATGGGGCCGAGGTCCGCCAGGTACTGCCAGTGGTCCCAGACCCACGAGTAGCGCGCCCCGTAGAGGTTCACGAATCCGAGCACCGGAAAGAGCGAGCCGACGAAGAGCAGGTAGGCGGCCAGGGGTGCGCGCGTGCGCCGCCGCAGCGCCCAGAGGCCCGCCGCCGCGGCGAGCGCCCCGATGGGAAAGAGCCACTGCCACCAGACCGAGGCGTCGACCCTCCAGCGCGGGTAGATGAAGTCCAGGCCGGACGGCCAGGCGAGATTGCAGGCGTAGAACCAGACGGCCCTGCCCGCCACGAGCGGACGCGCGATGAAAGGCAGGTCGAAGTCCGGGCCCGCGGCGCCGCCGTAGGTCCGCTCGACCCAGCTGCTGAACATCCCCGCCGCCGCGCCGAGGGCCAGCCAGGGGAGCAGCGGCAGGACGTCGCGCCGCCAGCCGAGCCGCCCGCGCCTCCACCAGAACGCCACGAGGATGGCGGCGGGCAGGGTCGACGTCACGGTCTTGCACAGGAGCGAGCAGGCGAAAAGAGCCAGCGCCGTGGCGTACGCCCGCGGCCGCCGCGACTCGTCGAAGCTCAGGTAGGCGAGGGCCGCGGCGAGGTAGAGGGCGAGCGAGAGCGTGTTCTTCTGCTCGGTGATCCAGGCGACCGACTCCACGTGGACCGGGTGGAGCGCGAAGAGAAGCGCCGCCAGCCATTCCACACCCGGGTAGGGGTGCGCCGCGGCGCCCGACCGGGGGCCGTCAAGCAGCCGGCGCAGGACCAGCGCAAACAGCACGGCCGAGGCGGCGTGCAGGAGGAGCGTGACGATGTGGTAGCCGAGCGGGTGGTCGCCCCAGAGGAGGTGCTGGACCCAGAACGCGCTGTGGAGGAGCGGGTAGTACTGCTGGGTCGCCCCGACATCGGTCCAGATGCGCACCAGGCCGCCGACCGAGCGCAGCGCCGGCGCGGTCACGTAGTCGCTGTCATTCCAGATGAATTCGCCCCGGAGCGAAGGCAGGTAGGCGAGAAACGTGGCAATGAAGACAAGCGCGCCGGCCCAGAGGCCCGCGGGGATGCTTGAAGTCGGGGCCGCCGAATCGGAGGTGGAGGCTTTCACCGGGTGCAGACACGAGCAAATCCTGCTGCACCCCGCAACCGCTTAGTCGCCGCGGGCACCGCGCCAAATCGTACCTTGACTACGCGGTTGAAGAATTTTCCCATCAACGCTCCACGATGCCCGTCGCCGAAAGTCGCAAGCGCCCGAGTGCCCGGGCCGCAGCAGGAAGAGAGGCCCGCTTCGCACTGGTGTGGGCGCTCCTCCTTGCCGGACCGGCGGCGTCGGGCGCGGACACCGCGGGAAGCATCACCTCGAGGCCGCTCGCGCCGCACCCCCACCCGCGCGGCAGGACGATGTTCGTCGAGCTGCCCGCGGAGGAGACCGGCGTCCGGACGGAGAACCGCTACGCCGACCCGAGGATGCACGGCGACCTCTACGAGGAATTCGAGACCTCGTCGGTCGGCACCGGGATCGCCATCGGCGATTATGACGGCGACGGGCTGCCCGACATCTACGTTGTCAGCAAGACGGAGGGCTGCCGGCTCTTCCGCAACCTCGGCGGCTACAGGTTCGAGGACGTGACCGAGAAGGCGGGCGTCGGGGCGACGCCCGGGGTCTGGAACGAGGGCGCGACCTTCGTCGACATCAACAACTCCGGTCGGCTGGACATCTACGTTTGCAGGACCAACGCGCCGAACCTCCTCTATGTCAACCAGGGGGACGGGACGTTCAAAGAGATGGCCCACGCCTACGGCCTCGACGTGGTCGACTCGAGCGTCATGGCGGCGTTCTGCGACTACGACCGCGACGGGTACCTGGACCTGTACATCGCGACCAACATCCTGAACATCACGACCCGCCCCAAGGGCCAGAGGGGAATCCTGTTCCACAACAACCGCAACGGAACGTTCACCAACGTGACCGACAGCGGCGGCATCCTGGACGAGTCCCAGAGCCATTCCGCGACATGGTGGGACTATGACAACGACGGCTGGCCCGATCTCTACGTCGCCAACGACTACGGGCACCCCGACCGGCTTTACCACAACAACAGGGACGGCACCTTCACGGACGTCCTGGCGCGCGTGATGCCGCACGTCTCGTTTTCCTCCATGGGGGCGGACCTGGGCGATGTCACAAACGACGGCCACATCGACTTCCTCGTGGCCGACATGGCGGCGACGACCCACGTGAGGGACCAGCACTCGATCGCGGACGCGCGCGGGCGCACCGAGGAGGATCCGAACGCGGCCCCGAAATACCACAGGAACGCGCTCCTGCTGAACACGGGCACGGGGGCGTTCCAGGAGGGCGCCTACCTGGCCGGGATGGCCGCAACCGACTGGACCTGGTCCGTGCGCCTGGAGGACCTGGACAACGACGGGCGCCTCGACCTCTTCGTGACGAACGGCTTCCCGCGGGACCCGGGGGCGGACACCATCGCGCGCATGGAGCGCGCCGAGACCCCCGCGGAGCGCATCAGGATCATGTATGAGAGCCCTCCGCAGATCGAGAGGCACCTGGCGCTGCGCAACCTGGGCGACCTCAAGTTCGAGGACGCGAGCGCGCCGTGGGGGCTGGACAAGAGGGGCGTCAGCTTCGGCGCCGCCATGGGCGACCTGAGCGGGGACGGAAACCTGGACATCGTCTATTCGAACTTCCACTCGGGAGTGACCATCATGCGCAACGACTGCGACACCGGGCACGTCGCCAACGTCGACCTTCGCGGGACGGTCTCCAACCGCTACGGGGTTGGTGCCACGGTGCGCGTCGAGAGCGCGCTCGGCGTCCAGCTCCGCCAGCTCGTGCTGGCGCGCGGCTACATGTCGAGCAGCGAGCCGATGCTGCACTTCGGCTTGGCCCAGGACACGCTCATCAGGCGCATGGTCGTCACGTGGCCGAGCGGCCACGTCCAGACCTTCGAGAACCTCCCCGTCGACAGGCGCTACACCGTGACGGAGCCGTCGGACGCCATCGCGATCCCCGCGGACGCGCCGCGCGTCCCGGGGCAGTTCGAGGAGGTCCCGCGCGCGACGGGCCTGTCACACTTCTCGCACGAGGAGCCCGTCGACGAATTCGAGAGCCAGCGCCTGATCCCGCTTCGCCAGAACCCGCACGGCCCGGGCCTCGCGGTCGGGGACGTCTTTGGCAACGGGCGCGACGACGTCATCCTCGGCGGCACGACGCGCGATTCGCTCCGCGTGCTTTACGCGGCCCCCTCGGGCCAGTTCCTGGCGATGGACCCTGGGGCCGCCCAGACGGGCACCCTCGTGGACGACGGTCCCATGCTCCTTCTCGATTCCGCGGGCACCGGGCGGGAGGACCTGCTTGTCACCAAGGGCGGCAATTCCCTCCCCGAGGGCGCGCAGGAATACCAGCCGCACCTGTTCCTTAACGACGGCCACGGCGGCTTCAGGCCCGCGCCCGAAGACGCGCTGCCCCCGCTTCCCCTGAGCGCCGGCGCGGTCGCGGCGGCCGACTGGGACCACAGCGGCCGCCTCGGCCTGTTCATCGGGGGCCGGGTCCAGCCCGGCCACTATCCCCTCGCCCCCCGGAGCGCGCTCCTCGCCAACCGCGGCGGGAAATTCGAGGACGTGACCGACTCGGTCGCACCCGGCCTGCGCGAGGTCGGGATGGTGACCTCGGCCCTCTGGAGCGATGTCGACGGCGACGGCTGGCCCGACCTCGTGCTCGCGCTCGACTGGGGCGGCGTGAAGTATTTCCACAACAACCAGGGCAAGGGGTTCGAGGACTGGTCGGAGAGGGCGGGGTTCGCCTCCGCCGGCACGGGATGGTGGACCTCGATCGCGGCGGCGGACTTCAACGGCGACGGGAGGATCGACTATGTCGTCGGCAACGTGGGCCTCAACACGATCTACACCGCCGACCCGGAACACCCGGCGCTCATTTTCTACGGGGACTTCAGGGACGGGGGGCCGAAGCAGATCGTCGAGGGGTACTACGAGGGAAACACGCTCTATCCCAGGCGCAGCCGCCGGGACCTGGGCGCGGCGATCCCGTCGGTCCTCAAGCGGTTCCCGACCTTTGATTCCTACGCCAGGGCGACCCTGAGCGCGATTGTCGGCGCCGACAGGCTGGCCAAGGCCAGCCGGTTCGCGGCGACCGAGCTCAGGAGCGGCGTCTTCCTGAGCCAGCCCGACGGCACGTACCGCTTCGAGCCCCTGCCGCGGATCGCCCAGATCTCGCCGCTGCAGGGCATGGTCGCCGGCGACTTCGGAGGCAGCGGCCACTTCGACGTCTATGCGGTCCAGAACTCCTTTGCGCCCATCATATCGGTCGGGCATTTCGATGGGGGTGTGAGCCAGCTGCTGCGTGGCGACGGGCGCGGGAATTTTGCGGCCGTCCCGCCGCTGGAGAGCGGACTGGTCGTGCCGGGGGACGCCAAGGCCCTCTCGGTGCTCGACCTGGGCCAGGACGGCTGGCCGGACTTCGTCATGACGCGCAACAACGACAACACGGCCGCGTTCCGCAACCGGGGGGTGGCGGGCCACAGGCCGCTCAGGATCCTCCTGCGCGGGGCCGCCGGGAATCCGACCGCGGTCGGAGCCCGGATCACGGTCGAGTTCGCCGACGGCTCGGCGGAGACCAGCGAGGTGTATGCCGGTTCCGGATACTACAGCCAGTCGTCCCCCGCCTGCTACTTCGGCTATCCCGTGGCCAATCCGCCGAGGAGGATCCACGTGCGCTGGCCCTTGGGAGCGTCGTCGGACTTCGAATTCAGGCCGGGGGCGGCCACCCTCACGCTCTCGGCGCCGGGGCTGCCGTAGGGCGCATTCCGGCCGCGCCGGCGGGCCCCCAATCCGCCCGTCACTCGCCGCCGAGGAAGCGCTCGAGCGCATCCCCGGTGTCTACGCCCGTCATCCAGTAGTTGCGGGGAGCCGGCTTGATGGCGGCGCTGAAGGCCCAGAGGACACTCGTCGGCAGCGCCACACGGTAGGCACGTGTCGCCACGATCCGGGAGGCGTCAAAGCCGGGCACCTGGAGTCCCGAGTCCTTGGCGGAAGCCTGCCTCGCGATCTCGAGCAGCTGGGCTCCGGAGACCTCGAACATGCCGATCGGAAGGCTGGCAAAGAACGGAACCACGTCCGAGACCCGGGTGACCCCGGCCGTCACCTTCGGCGCCTCGGACGGGGCGCCGGCGGCGACCAACGCGAAATCCGCGGACGTGGCCCGGCGGACCGCCCGGCCCACGGCGGACCAGAATTCCCGGGGCTCGGCGAGGCTCGCGGGCACGAGCGGCGACGCGTCGCGTCCCGGGACCCAGCGCCAGCGCGAGTCGAAGCTTCGCGCCGCGACCAGGGTCGCGGCGGTGGAGGGCATGACGAGGAGGTCGGCGCCGAACGCGTTGACTGAGCGGTAGGATTCGTCGGCCGCCATCCTCGCCGGGATTGCGGAACCGGCCGCGTAGGCTGCGGGGTCGTCCGATGCGACCCAGAAGATGAGCCGCCCCGGGGCGAGCGGATCGAAGTAAACGAGCCCGAGCGCCAGCCGGCCGCCCCGGAACGTGGCGCCGTCGCTGCAGGTGACGGCACCGCCGGAAAACGTCACGGGGAGCCGGCCGGCAAGGCGGGCGACCACGGCGTTCTGCGCGGCCGAACCAATCAGGACCAGGTGGCACCGCGCCACGTCGCCGTCCGTCACGTCGGTGTCCGCCTTCGTGTTGAGCGAGCCGTAGAGATTCTGCTTGTGGGGCACCTTGTCCACGCCCGCCTCGCCCGAGTCGTCCGGCCACGCGGGGTTGGGGCTCCTGCTGGCAGCCAGCGCGGCGGCTCGCATCGCCCGGCGCGCGGCCTCGCTCCCGCCGGTTCCGTAGACGATCAGGAGCGGCTCCCCGTCGTAGAGGAGCAGGGCGCTGCCGGGGGTGTGGAGCCGGAACCCCGGGGATTCGGCCCCGGACTCGAAGCTCCAGCCCTTCCCGGAACCGGCGAGGACGGCGCCCTCGGGCAGCGGGGCGGGCAGGATGATGGGGACCGAGCCGTTCACGGACACCTGCAGCGGCCTCGTCCGGTCAAACGGCGACTCCGTGAGCCGCAGGCGCAGCCGGGAGATGTTCGTCAGCTCGGCGAAGAGGAGATTGGGGTTTCCCGCAGTCAGGACAAACCGGGCGGGCTTGGGCGAGGGGCCCCACTCAGCCACCTCGCCCCACCAGCCGCGCACCGCGCCCCCGTCGAGCGCCGTGTAGTCGACCCGGCGCACGGTGCGCGAATCGGGCCGCACCTGGAATTTTTCCCACGCCAGCCCGCGCTCGTTGCCCGCCTTGTAGTTCCAGACTGCGTGGCCGTAGCCGTCCGTCTCGTCGAAGATCACCCGCCCCCCGAGTTCCCTCAGGCGCGCCAGCGGCCCGCGCTCGTGCAGCACCGACACGGTCGGGTCGTCGGCGCTGTGCGTCGCGTAGATCGGCAGGGTGACCAGGTTCCCGACGGGCACGTAGCTCGCGTACCCGCAGGTCGGCCGGCCCGAGCACCAGCGCTCGGGGTAGCGCGACCCGAGCCTGTACGTGGCGCCCCCGCCCATGCTCCCCCCGTTGAGGCTGATGCGGTCGGGATCGATGGACCAGTGGGCCGTTACGTAGTCGACCACCTGCAGGACGTCGGCCTCGGAGAGCGCGCGGTAGCCGCCGCCGCGTGAGCGGCCGAGGACGGAGACCTCGAAGTTGCCCGAATGCGGCGCCATCCCGGTCGAATGCTCGATGTGATTGCCGCTGTAGCCGTGCATGTAGACCGAGAGCGGCGCGGGGTGCGCAGGGTCGTAGTCCGTGGGTATGTCGATCCTGAAGGGCTGGCCCGAGTCGTCGACGGGCGACTCGTACGCCCATTCCTGAACACCCCTGAGCGAGGACAGGAGCCCGGGTTCGGCGCTGACCCGCCGCAGCCAGTCGTCGAGCCGGCGCGCCTTCGCCACTGCCGCCTCGCTCGCTGCGCCGGAGCGCGCCGCCTCGGCCTGGGCGTCGAATCGGAGGTACTTGAGCCACCCCCGGTAGTCCGCCATCCCGCCGCGCGCGAGCGCGGCCTCGGTCCGGGCGGCGGCGTCCGCCAGGAACGCCGCCGGAACGCCCGCGGCCTGCGCGGACGGGGCGGGCAGGACCGGGTCGCCTGCCCGCGCGCAGGGCAGCAGGGCAAGGAAACCGGCCGCTGCGACCCGCAGGGCCGGCGGATTCAGCCACCGCGGGATCCGGGTCCCGGTGTTCACGAACCCAGGATCGCCCGGTTCGCGCGAATGAGTGAGAGGCGCTGCTCCACCGCGCGGCGGGTCGTGAGGGCGTCCTCCGGCGTGTGGAGGCACCAGTCGACCAGCTTGTCCACGGTCGTGCGGGCGACGTAGCAGCGCGTGTCGGAGCCCCCGTAGTAGATGAGCACGGTCTTCGCCTTGTCGCCCAGCTGGACCCACCCGTTCGTGAACGTCACGTTGGAGACGTCGCCAAAACCCTCGCCGCCGTACGGCGCGAGGAAATGGCCGCCGGGCCTCGCGATCACCCTCGACGGATCCTCGATCGAGGTCATGAACATGTAGAGCACGTAGCGGAGCCCCGCCGCGCAGGCCCGGACCCCGTGGGCGAGGTGAAGCCAGCCCGCGGCCGTCTTGATGGGCGCGGGCCCCTGTCCGTTCTTCACCTCCTTGATCGTGTGGTAGGCCCGGCCGTCGATGATCGCCTCGGGGCCCGTGACTCCGGTCGTTATGTCGTCGCAGAGCGTCCAGCCGATGCCGCCGCCGGAGCCCACGTCGATGAAGCCGTCCATGGGGCGCGTGTAGAAGGCGTACTTGCCCCCCACGAACTCCGGGTGAAGCACCACGTTCCTCTGCTGGGAGGCCGGCGTCCTCAGGTTGGGCAGGCGCTCCCACTTCCTGAAGTCGCGGGTCCGCACGACGCCGGCCACGGCAACCGCGCTGGAAAGGTCCCCCTGTTTTGCCGCAGGGTCCTTGGCCTCCGCGCAGAACACGCCGTAGATCCATCCGTCCTGGTGGAACGTGACGCGCATGTCGTAGACGTTTGTCTCGGGCTTTAGCTCCGGCAGGTCGACCGGCTCGTCCCAGAAGCGCCAGTTGTCGATCCCGTTGGGGCTCTCGGCGATCGCGAAGATGCTCTTTCGGTCGTAGCCCTCGAAGCGGACGACCATGTGGACCTTCCCGCGCCAGAGGAAGGCGCCGGGGTTGAGCGTTGCATTGACGCCGAGGCGCTCCATCAGGAAGGGGTTGGTGGCCGGGTTGAGGTCGAAGCGCCACTCGATCGGCGCGTGCCGGTACGTGATCGCCGGGTTCTCGAAGCGCTCAAAGACGCCGTTGTCCCAGTCGCGGTCGACCGGGTTGCGGCGCGACAGGAACTTCTCGTGTTCACTGCGCAGCTTCCGGAGCCGGGTGGCCCATGCCTTGGGGGCGCCGGCGGGAATGCCCGCGCCCTTCCTCGCCTTCGCGGCTGGCACGGCCTTCGGCCGCGGGGATGTCTTGGACTTCTTTTTCATGATTGCAGATCGGGTTGAAATCAGGCGGGCCCGCCCGCGATCTCGCGCAGGCGCCGGGTGGCCTCGAGCCCGGTCCGGCCGTTGTGGTAGGGGCATTTCCAAAAGCTCACCTTGAGCTCCCCGTCGAGGACCCGGCCGTCCCGGGTGACGCCCCTGAACCATTCGCCGCGCCGGCGGTCGATGAGCCTCCCCTCAATGAAATCCCAGGTCTGGAGGGCTGCGGCGAGGAACCGCTCCTCCCTGGATAGCTGGTAGGCGTTCAGGAAGCCGACGACCGCCTCCGCCTGCGGCCACCATTCCTTGTTCGTGTCCGTGAGGCCCCCAGGCCCGCCCTGGTTGTAGACCCCGCCGTCGGCGTCGACGCCCTCGGTGAGCGTCGTATCCGCGATCCTGACCGCAAGCGCCCCGACGCGCCGCGCCATCGCCGCGTCCCCGAGCGCCTCGGCGGCCCACGTGAGGAGCCACGCCGCCTCGATGTCGTGCCCGTAGGAGAGAAGGTCCGAACGCGGCGCCCAGTCCTCGGCGAAGAACAGGCCAAGATGACCGGTCGCCGGGTTTACGATGCGTTCAAGCATGACGTTAACGAGCTCCGAGAGGACCGTGCGCTGCGCCGGGTCCGGCCGCGCCAGGAGGAGGCGGGTGTAGGCCTCCATCACATGGAGGTGGGTGTTCTGCGACTTCGGCTCGTTGAGGTCCATGGCGCTGAGGCGCATGTCGGCTATGGGCTCCCAGGCCCTGCCAAACGCCTCCAGGTAGCCGCCGTGGCGGGCCCGGGCGTGCTTCTCAACGAGAGCGTACGTGGCCAGCGCGTGGTCGAGGGGCTCGCGCCGGCCGCTCGCCGCGTGGTACTCGGCGAGCGCATAGATCGCGAACGCCTGCCCGTAGACCTGCTTGCGGTCGCGAAGGACGGCTCCGTCGGCGGCAATGGACCACCAGTAGCCGCCGTTCTCCCGGTCGTGAAAGTGCGCCTGCAGGTCGCCGTAGGCGCGGTCGGCCATCGCGAGGTAGGAAGGGTCCCTGTACCTCGCATACGCGGCCGAATACGTCCAGAGGATCCGCGAGGTGAGGAGAGCCCCCCGCTCCACCCCGGGGTCCACCGCAAGGTCGTTGGTCAGCGAGCCGAAGAAGCTGCCGTCGCCGGCGTTCACGACGCGGTCGATCCAGAAGGGAAGAATGTTGCCGCGTAGGTCGCCTTCTATCCGGCGGCCATAATCGGCAATCAGTTGTGGGCTGGTCGCGGGCGGGGACATCAGGGTATGGGGTCAATCCTCGGGAACGTACTGGATGACCGGTCTGCGGCCGGATGTCTACCCTTGTCGCTGCGCCGGGCAGGTGGCCCAGCCAACGGGATTGCCTGCGGGCCGGTTGCGACGCACCGGGTGTCGCGTTCCCGGCGGATATGCCGCATCTGGACAGTGCCGGTGTCGTTCGCGTTCCAGCAACGCTCCTCGCAAGCCAGCTCGCCGGCTTCCCCTAGGGGGCAATCCGCAGCCCCTCGAAACCTGCCTAGGCCTGGGAAAGGCTGCACCGGGCCCATGGAAGGGGCAAAGGTATCGCAGTCGAGTGGTTATGAGAGTGGTGGCAAGACCCGGAATCGAACCGGGGACACAAGGATTTTCAGTCCTCTGCTCTACCAACTGAGCTATCTTGCCGTCAAAAAAACAAGCCGCAAGTGATACCCTTTTCGACCTTTGGTCGACAAGCAATTTCGCGGGCTGCCGGGACCGGCGTCAGTCCGAGCTCAAGGAACTGGGGCGACCCGTCTCGCCATGCAATTGGAGCTTGGAGGTGCCAAGCGGTGTTCTCTGGAGTTCCGCCAGGTGGATTCCAGTTGCAACTCGATTTCTTGGGTTGCGGCCCGGGATGCCCCGCGGACAATCGTTACCGCGACGTCGGGCCCGACGATGACGGACCTCCCCTCCGCCCGATGCGTGTTCCATCCGGCTACAGCGAGCTCGCCGACCGGGACGGCTGAGCCAATGGCTCGGCACGAGATGTATCCTGCGGGTCATGGCCCAAGGAAGATCAGCGAGAATAAAGTCCCGGTCGCCCCAAGGGAAACCGGCAGCCACTTCACGCGCCTGCCGACCAATGCAGCGGCGCAATTGCTGCTTGCGCGCCGCCCCTGACCGGGCATTTCGTCCGATAAAAGCTTCTGGGCATCCAGCTCCAAAAAGGGCAGACAAGCCTCCGGATTGCGACCCAAACCAAAGCCCCGCCCCAGACCAGGCACATGCGAGATCCGCGCTTAGGCAACCCGCCCTCAAAAGGCACCGGAGCCGCGCACGCGGACTGGGCCGGGCTGCTGGCGGCGACGCTCCTCGCGGCGGTCGCGGTCGCGGCCTATAGCCGGACGCTTTCGGTGCCGCTGCTCTACGACGACACCCCGACGATCGCCGAGAATGCGACGATCCGGCACTGGGGAAGCGTCCTCGTGCCGCCGAACAACTCAACCGCGAGCGGCCGGCCGATCCTGAACCTGTCCCTCGCGATCAACTACGCCCTGGGCGGCACTTCAGTGGGGAGTTATCACGCGCTCAACCTGGCGATACACGTTCTCGCCGGGCTGGCTCTCCTAGGGATCATCAGGCGCACGCTCGCTCCGCGCCTGGGAACCGAGGCCCTTCCCCTGGCCCTCTGCGCCTCGCTCCTCTGGGTCCTCCACCCCCTTCAGACCGAGGCGGTGACCTACATTGTCCAGCGCGCGGAATCGCTCATGGGCCTGTTTTACCTGCTCACGCTCTATTGCTTCATCAGGGGCGAGAAGGCGGGGGGCCGGATTCGGCCCCTCTGGTATGCCCTCTGCGTCGCCGCCTGCGTCCTCGGCATGGGGACTAAGGAGGTGATGGTTTCCGCGCCGCTGATTGTTCTGCTCTACGACCGGACCTTTGCCGCTGGCAGCTTCAGGGAGGCGTTCCGGCGCCGCTGGCGCCTCTATGCCACGCTTGCCTCCACGTGGCTCGTGCTGGCCTTCCTGGTCCTTTCCACGCACGGCCGGGGCGGCACAGCGGGATCCGGTGCCGGCGTGGCCTGGTGGCGCTATGGCCTCACCCAGGTTCCGGCGGTCGTGCACTATCTGCGTCTCTGCTTATGGCCTCACCCGCTGATCTTCGACTATGGCACAGCTCTCGCGGCCCCGTCGGTCGGCATCCTTGCCGGCGCCGTGCTGCTTGTCGCCCTTGCGGCGGCGACTGCCTGGGCGCTGGCCAGGAAGCCGGCAATCGGGTTTCTCGGGGCCTGCTTCTTCGCGATCCTTGCGCCCAGTTCCAGCGTTGTCCCCGTCGCCACGGAAACAATGGCCGAGCACCGGATGTACCTGCCGCTGGCCGCCGTCGTCGTGCTGGCTGTGCTTGCGATCCACAGGTGGCTGGGCCGCGCGACCGTGCCTTTCTGCCTCGCGCTCGTCGCGGCTCTGTCCGTGGCCACATTCCAGAGAAACAGGGATTACCGCAGCGAGGAGGCCATCTGGAGCGATACGGCTGCCAAGTGCCCGGATAATGAGCGGGCGCACGTCAACCTGGGCGCCTCCTGGCTCAGGATACCCGGGCACGTCGGCGACGCGATCGCCGAGTACCAGCAGGCGCTGCGCCTGAGGCCCGACGATGCCGAGGCGCACAACGACATGGGCAGCGTCTGGTACAGGGTCCCGGGGCGGCTGAATGACGCCGTCGCCGAGTACGAGGAGGCGATCCGGCTGAGGCCGGGATACCTCGAGGCCCACAACAACCTGGGCAACGCCCTGTCCGGGGTTCCCGGGCGCCTCGACGAGGCGATCGCCCAGTACGGCGAGGCGCTGCGCCTGGATCCGGACGACGCCGAATTGCACAACAACCTCGGCAGCGCGCTGGCCAAGAGGCCCGGGGGCCGTGACGAGGCGATCGCCCAGTATGAGGAGGCGCTTCGCCTCAGGCCCGACTACGAGGGGGCGCACAACAACCTGGGCAACGCCCTGTCCGGGGTTCCCGGGCGGCTGGACGACGCGATCGCCCAGTATGAGCAGGCGCTTCGCCTGGATCCGGACGATGCCCAGGTGCATTCAAACCTTGCCCATGCCCTTTCGGGCGTGCCCGGGCGCCTCAACGAGGCGATCGCCCAGTATGAGGAGGCGATCCGCCTCAATCCGGGGGATCCCGGGGTTCATTTCAGCCTGGGCAACGCCTGGCTCGGAGCACCAGGGCACCTGGACGACGCGATCGCAGAATATCGAGCGGCGCTGCGCCTGAGGCCCGACTACTCGAGCGCGCATAACAACCTGGGATACGCCCTGTCGCTCGCCCCGGGCGGGCTGAACGAGGCGATAGCCGAGTACGAGCAGGCGCTGCGCCTGGCGCCGGATTATGCCAAGGCGCACTACAACCTGGCCATCGCCCTGGCGGACGCGCCCGGGCGCCTGGAAGAGGCGATCGGCCAGTTTGAGGAGGCGCTGCGTCTCGAACCGGACAATGCCAAGGCCCATTTCAGGCTGGCCGCCGCTCTCCTCAGCCTGCCCGGCCGGCGCGACGAAGCCAGGGCGCACCTTGAGGCTGGACTGCGCCTGGATCCGGGGAATGCCGTCGCAGAGCGGATGCTGGGCGAGCTCGGGGCAGGCGGGCCCTGAAGCCCGGTCTCGTTTCCCTCCCCCGGGGCGATCCAAGCCGCCGCCAAGCTCATTGGCGGGAGGCTTCGATTCGCCCAAGGATTTGCCTGGCAACCTCGTTTCCCGGCTGGAGCCGCAGCACCTCCTCGAGGTGCGCGGCCGCTTCCCCGGCACGGCCGGGGGTCTTTAGCAGCGCCATGGCGAGGTTGAAATGGACCGTGGCGTCGTCGGGGCTCAGGCGCAGCGCCTCGTCATACTGGACTATCGCCTCCGAGGTGCGGCCCAGGGACTTGAGGGCGATTCCGAGGTTGCAGTGCGCGCCCACGTAATCGGGCCTGAGGCGAAGCGCCTCCTCGTACTGCGCAACCGCCTCGGATGTCCTTCCAAGGGAGCTGAGCGCATTCCCCAGGTTGTAATGCGCCTCCGGGTAGCCGGGCCTGAGGCGCAGCGCCTCCTCGTACTGCGCGACGGCCTCCTCCATCCGGCCCGGGATCATCTGAAGCGCGCTGCCAAGGTTGTAATGCGCCTCGACATGGCCGGGCTTCAGGCGCAGCGCCTCCTCATACTGCGCGACCGCGTCGTCCAGGCGACCGGGCTCCTTCTGGAGGTCGCAGCCCAGGTTGTTATGGGCCTCTGCGAAATCGGGCTTGAGGCGCACCGCCTCCTGGAACTGGAGTATCGCGTCCGCCGTCCTGCCCTGGGAGTCCAGGGCGTTGCCGAGATTGTAGTGTGCGTCGGCATAATCCGGCCTGAGGCGCGCGGCCTCCCCGAACTGGGCGGCCGCCTCCGCCTTCCGGCCCAGGGAGTCCAGGGCGTTGCCCAGGTTGTAGTGCGCCTCGACATAATCGGGCTTCAGGCGAAGCGCCCTCCCGTATTCGGCGACCGCCTCGGGCGTCCTCCCGAGCTTGTTCAGGGCATTGCCCAGGTTGAAATGCGCCTCGGCATAATCCGGATCCAGGCGCAGCGCCTCCTCATACTGGGCGACCGCCTCAGCCGACCTCCCGAGGGTGCCCAGGACATTCCCCAGGTTGTTGTGCGCCTTGACGTAGTCAGGCTTGAGCCGCAGCGCCTCCCCGTACTGCGCGACCGCCTCCGCCTTCCGGCCCAGGGAGTCCAGGGCGTTGCCCAGGTTGTAATGCGCCTCGACGTAGTCGGGTCTGAGCCGCAGCGCCTCCTCGTACTGCGCGACCGCCTCCGCCGTCCGGCCGAGGGAATTGAGGGCGTTGCCCTTGTTGTTGTGGGCCTCGACATAATTCGGCTCCAGGCGCAGCGCCTCGTCGAACTGGGCGACCGCATCGTTCAGGCGGCCCGGCGCCTTCTCAAGGCTGCAGCCCAGGTTGTTGTGGGCCTCCATGTAGTCGGGCTTCAGGCGGATCGCCTCCTCGTACTGGGCGATCGCCTCGTTCAGCCGCCCGGGCGCCTTCGAGATCTCAAAGCCCAGGTTGTTGTGGGCCCGCTCGTTTCCAGGGAGCTTGGCCACCGTGTCGCTCCAAATCCGCTCCGCGCTCCCGTAGGTCCCGTTTCTCTGCCACGTGGCGGCAAAGAGCCCGGCGGCAATGGCCACGAGGCACGGGACCGCAGCGCGGCCGAGCCAGCGGTGGATGGCGACCACGGCCAGCACGACCACGGGGGCGAGTGGCAGGTACATCCGGTGCTCGGCCATCGTCTCCGTGGCAATCGGCACGACGCTTGAGCTCGGCGCCAGGATCGCAAAGAAGCAGGCCCCCAGGAAACCCAGGGCCGGCCTCCTGACAAGGGCCCATGCGGTCGCCGCGAGGAGGGCCGCGACCAGAAGCGCATAGGGCGCGATCCGAAGGGACTGCGCCGCGAGGGCGCTGCCGTAGTCGAACACGAGCGGGCTCGGCCAGAGGCAGAGGCGCAGGTAATGGACGATCGCCGGAAACTGGGTCTGTGCGTAGCGCCACCACGAGACGCCGCTGCCGAACCCAGCTGTCCCGCCCCGCCCGTGTGTGGAGATCACGAGAATGGGAAGGACGAGCCACGAGGCGCCGAGCCCGGCATAAGCCCAGCGCCGCAGCCGCAAGGCCTCCCGGAACCCGCCGGCAAGAAACGTGCGGTCATAGAGGAGGACGATCAGCGGCGCGGAAACCATCACCTCCTTGGTCCCCATTCCGGCGAGGCACGAGGCCGCCGAGAGCCCGAACCACAGCCTCGCGCGCCGCCCGTCCGTCCCTGCCCCGCGGATGAAGCAGTAGAGCGTGAGCAGGTAAAACAGGCCCATGAGCGACTCCGCGCGCTGGATCACGTAGGTGACCGACTCCGTCAGCAGGGGGTGGAGGGTCCAAAGGAGTGCGGCAAAGAAGGCGACCTGGGTGGCCTCGGGGCCCGCCCGGCGAGAAAGGGTGCGCTTCGCGACACCGAAAAGGGCGAGGCCCGAGAGGACCAGGATCGCCAGGTTCAGGGCATGGTAGCTCCAGACCGCAGACCCGCTGGCTGCATAGTTGAGCGCCAGGGTCACATTGACGACCGGCCGGCCGCTCACGGTCGAGTCAAACTGGGGCCAGAACGCGGTGCGCAGGCTCCGGAGCGTCGGGTTGTCCTCAATGGACGGGCCGTCGTCAAAAATGAACGGAACGGAGAAGGTCCGCCAGTACGCGCCGGCCGCCGCGGCAGCGAGGACCGCCCCGAATGCCAGCGGCCGCCAGTCCGGGCGCCGCGGGCTCGCCGGTGCTGGCGTTGGTGATCCGGTCTGGGCGCTCGGCGCGGGCATGGTCTGGGGTTCTCCCCCGATTCCATGCGTCCGGAGGGCGACGGCAAGCTATCCCACGCCCCCCAGGGAGGCGCCGGGACCGTTCCCCATGCGATCGAGAAAGTCCCTCGACGATTAGGCGGTTGCGGGCCCAGGCGGAATTGTTCATAGGCAGGTCGTCAACCCAGCAGACCGACCGTGAGGGCGGCCCCGAGCCGGGGATCACCCTAACTCCCCTTCCCACACCGGCATGGCGCCCCGCACCGACGCTCATCTTATCGACCGGCCGCTGCCGATCCGGGCGACCGCCTCCGCCGTCGTCCTGCTCGTGGCGCTCCACGCCTGGCTCGCCCTTTCGGCGATCAGCGGCAGGGGGTTTTCAATCGACGAGCCGGACCATCTGACCACGGGCTACAGCCAATGGACGACCCATGACTACCGGTGGAACACCGCGAACGGCGACCTGATCAACCGGCTGGCACCGATGCCGCTCCTCGTGACCCGGCCCCGCTTCCCCGGCGGGCCCGGCAACGCCTACTGGCGGGACGCGGACTACTTCAACCTGGAGACCGAGTTCTTCTTCCAGTCGGGCAACAATCCCGATCAGATGCTTCTCGCCGGGCGCTCGATCACCGTCCTCCTGTCGGCCGCGCTGGCGCTTGTCGTCTTCGCGGCCTCGCGCCAGCTGTTCGGAACGCGGGGCGCGCTGCTCTCCCTCGCCCTGTACGCGCTGTGCCCCGTGATGCTTGCCCACGCGGCCATGGTCACCACGGACACCTCCCTGGCGCTGACGCTCTCGGCGTCCACGTTCCTGGTATGGCGGCTCCTGCACCGGGTCACCTGGGGCCTGCTTGCCGCCAGCGGGCTGGCAGTGGGGCTGCTCTTCCTCGCCAAGCTGACGGCCTTCCTGATCGTGCCCGTGACGGGGGTGCTCCTGACCCTGCGCCTCGTCCGGAACGAGCCGTGGCGGATCGAGCTCGGGGGCGGACCCAGGATACTGCCCAGGGGCGCGCGCCAGCTGCTGCTTGTCGCCGCCCTCTGCGCCTTTCACGCGGCCTGCGCGATCGGCTTCATCTGGGCCAACTACGAGTTCCGCTTCGCCGGCAGCTCCCTCCCGGACGACGCGCGGCTGGCCTGGACGGCACTGCCGCCGGACGCCCATCCCCTTCCCCCGCTCGTTCGTTCGTCCTTCGAATTCATCCTCGGCCACCACCTGCTTCCGGAGGCCTACATCAGGGGCGCCAACGCCATGCTTCTCCTCAACCAGAAGCGACTTGCCTTCATGCACGGGCATTGGAGCTACGAGGGGTGGCGGACATTCTTCCTCTACGCCTTTGCGATCAAGACCCCGCTCGCCCTCTTTGTGCTGCTTGGGCTCGGAGCCTGGGGCTGGGCAGCCCAGAAGGGCCGGTGGGATCTCCTTTATCGCGGGTCGCCCTGGCTCGTGCTGATCTGCGCCACGATGCTGGCGGCGTCGCTCCAGCACATAAACATAGGCCACCGCCACATCCTGGCGGTCTATCCGGCCCTCTACGTCCTGGCGGGATCGGCCGCCCTCTTTCCGTGCGCAAAGCTGCGGCGGCGCTGCCTGCTCGCCGCGGGATTGCTGGCCTTTTTCGCGACGTCCTTCTATGCCCGGCCGGACTACCTGGCCTACGTGAACCTGCTCGGGGGCGGCATGGGCAACGGCTACCGGGACCTCACGGACGGCTCCGAGGACTGGGGCCTTGGGCTACCCCAGCTGAAGCATTGGCTGGACGAGCACAATCCCGGGGACGCGGCGCCCCTCTTCCTGGCCTACCGGGGAATGGACAGCCCCGAGTATCGGGGGATCAGATACACGAATCTCAATATGGCGGTCGACCCGGCTACGGGCAGGGTCCTTCGCCTCCTGCCCGGATACTACGCGATCAGCGCCTCGGTCCTGGAGGGCATCACCTTTGCCTCGGGACCCTGGAACGATGCCTACGAGGCGAACTACAGGAAGGTGAGCCAGTTGATGGACGGCGCATCGACCCTTCCCCGAGGCGAGCGCGACAGGGCCTATGCCCAGCTGTTCACCCCTTTCGTGGCCTTTCGGCTGGGCCGCATCTGCGCCTGGCTGCGCAGGCCGCAGACCCGGCCCCCAGAAGCCTTTGTCGGCCACGCCATCCTGGTGTGGAGGCTGACGCAGGAGGACATCGACGACGCCCTTTCGGGCGCGGTGCCCACGGATGAGGCGGAGTGGGAATCCTTCCAGCGGACGCTTCGCGACTGACCCGGCGCGCGGGCGCCGGCCGAGGGCCCCACGGAAATGGCGGTGGGTCGGTTCGAGGCGAACGGCCGATTGACCCCGGGAGAATCGCGCCTAAGAATCCGCCTGCCATGCGCTGGTACCACCACCTTTCTTATTTTCTCGGGGGCGCCTTCCTTGTGAATGCGCTGCCCCACCTCGGCAACGGGCTCTCGGGCCATGCCTTTCAGAGCCCCTTTGCGAGCCCGCCCGGGGAGGGATTGTCATCCTCGACGGTCAACGTCCTCTGGGGACTCTTCAACCTTGCCGTTGCCTACCTGCTCGTGTGCCGGGTCGGAAATTTCGAGCTGCGAAGGACCCGGCATGTTCTCGTTCTCGGCGCGGGCATCTTGGTCTTTTCGCTCATGCTTGCCCGCACCTTTGGCCGGCTCCACGGAGGATTGGGGTGAGCCCCAGGGTCGTTTGCCCGCGAGGGCATCTCTGAACGACCCGCTGCCGCGGAATTCAAGGGCCGCCCGCGCCGATCCTGGCGAGGATCCTGCGGGGTACGTCGTTTTCGGGCTGGAGTCGCTCGACCTCCTTCAGCTGGGAGACAGCCTCCTCGGTTCTGCCGGGTATCTTCAGCAGGGCGCCGGCCAGGTAGAAGTGGATCGCGGGGTCGTCCGGCCTTAGCCGCAGGGCAGCCTCGTATTCCGCCACCGCGTCGACAGGCCGCCCCATCGCATTGAGCGCGTTTGCCAGGTTGAAATGCGCGGGCATGAACTCCGGCTCAAGCCGGAGCGCCTCCCTGAACTGGGCAACCGCCTCGCCTTCGCGCCCCGCCACCTTCGCCAGCGCGCAGCCGAGGTCGTTGTGCGCCTCGACATAGTCGGGCTTCAGGAGGACGGCCCTCTGGTAGTGGCCGATGGCCTCGGGGATGCGGCCCGCCGAGAGGAGCGCGTTCCCGAGGCCGTTTTGGGCCTCCACGAGGTCGGGCTTCAGGCGAAGCGCCTCTTCGAACTGTGCGATGGCCTCCTGAGTCCGCCCGAGGGATTGCAGGGCGATACCCAGGTTGCAGTGCGCCCGGTAGTAGTCGGGCGCCAGCTGGAGGGCCCGCTCAAAGTCCGAGACCGCATCGTCCAATCTCCCCGGCTCGTCCTGAAGCACGCACCCGAGGTTGTACTGCGCCCGCTCGTTTCCGGGGACCTTGGCGACGGTGTCGCCCCAGATGGATTCCGCGCTGCGGTAGTCCCCGTTGCGCTCCCAGGTGCCCCAGGCGAGACCCGCAGCCAGGAGCAGGCAGGCGGCCGGCGCCGCCCGGCCGAGCCATCGGTCGAGGCCCGCGACCACAAGGACAACGACTGGGATCAGGGCCAGGTACATCCTCTGCTCGGCCACGGTCTCGGTGACCACGGGAATGAAGCTCGAGCTCGGCGCCAGGACCGCGAAGAAGAACACCCCGAGGAACCCGGCCGCGGGCCGCCTGAGCATCGCCCACGCGGCCGCCGCCGCGAGGCCCGCGACCAGGAGGGCGCTCGTGGCGACCCACGGGGACGGCAGCGCCAGAACCATGCCGTAGTCAAAGATCAGCGGGTGCGGCCAGAAGCAGAGCCGCAGGTAATGGATGATCGCGGGCGCCTCGGTGCGCGCGTATTGGAGGGCTGACACGCCGCTCCCGAATCCGACGGTCGCTGCGCGCCCGCGCGTCGAGATGACCAGGACTGCGAGCACAAGCCATGTCGCGGCAAGGCTCGCGTGCACCCACCGGCGCCGCCGCCACGCCTCCCGCAATCCCGCTGAAAGGAACGTGCCGTCGTAGAGGAACACGACAAGCGGGGCGGAGACCATGACCTCCTTAGTGCCCATCCCCAGGGCACACGCGGCGACCGAGAGCGCGAACCACGGCCGCCCGCCGGCGCCGCCCGACTGCGCGCCCCGCAGGAAGCAATAGAGCGTCAGCAGGTAAAGGAGGCCCATCAGCGACTCCGCCCGCTGGATGACATAGGTCACCGACTCGGTCAGCAGGGGGTGCAGGGCCCAGAGGAGGGCGACGCAGAGGGCGAAGGGGGCGCCGTCCCCGTCCCGGCGCATCCCCACCGTGCGGCGCACGATTCCAAACAGGGTGAGGGCGGCCAGGAAATGGATCGCCAGATTCGCGGCATGGTAGCCCCAGACGGACGTTCCGCCCACGGCGTAGTTGAGCGCCAGGGAGAAGTTGAGGACAGGGCGGCCGCCCACGGTCGCGTCGACAGGCGGCCAGAGCGCGGAGCCCAGGTGCCGGAGGCTCGCGTTGCCCGCGACGGAGGTCTCGTCGTCAAAAAGGAAGGGGACTGTCAGGGTCCTGCCGTACGCAAGGATAACCGCGGCCGCCAGGAGGGCCACGCCTGCCAGCGCCGGCCAGGCAGCGACCACTCGCGGAGGCGTCGCGTCCTCGTGCTCTGGGGATGTTGCCGCGCTCGTTGTCACCCGATCGGCCCATCTAAACCCGGTCAGGATGCCGATGGCAAGGGGGGGCTCCCGGCTCCGGCCGTCTTGTGTTGCCCGGCCCGGGCCGGCCCCTGAGAATGAAGCAAAGCCGTAACCCTCCGTGGCAACCCTCCCCTCGCGCCCCTCGCCCTTCGCCTCCTGCCTTGTCGGGATCGGCCTGCTCACCTGCATCTACCTGGCCGCGCTCAAGCTGCTGAATGTGCCCTGCCCCCTGACGGGCTGCGGCGAGATCATCAACAGCCGCTACGGCGCCGTGCTCGGCATACCGCTGCCGCTGCTCGCCGTGCCTTTCTGGATCACCCTCGCCTACCCGGCCGACCGGCCCTGGCAGGACTACGTTCAGCTGGGGTCGGTTCTGCTCCTGGCCGCGGGAGGCCTCGCCCTCATGGCCATCCAATTCCTCGTCCTCAGGGGATTCTGCCCCTTCTGCACGGTCCATGCAGCCGCGGCCCTTGCGGCGGCGTTTGTCCTTCCCCTGAGGGGAAGGGCCCATCCCTGGGTTCCCTCGCTGGTGCTGGCGCTCACCCTGCCCCTGCTTTTCGGCGCGAGGGCGCTCGCCCTGGCGCAGGTCCACTCCTGGGACGCCCCGGGCTACTCAACCGTGCTGATCCCGAAGGCCGGCCATGACGCCAAGGCGAACAAGCCGGTGACGGCGACGCCCTCGGCGATGCTCTCCCTGCAGGGCGTGATTGACCAGGTCTCGTTCAGCTGGCTGGGCGACGTCGATGCGGGGCAGTCGCCCGTGCTGGTCATCAGCTTTCAATGCCCGCACTGCCTGGATCTTCTCGGCCAGTGCCTGAAGAACCCGCAGTTCGGCTCCCTCAGGGGCCCCAAGGTCCTCCTGTTTTCCAGCCCGGACAACTCGGCGGACTCCATCGCCGTGCTGGCGGCCATACTCTCCCAGCCCGGGACGCCGCGCCAGCAGTTCACCGCCGTGTTCAGCCAGCTTGGGATGCTGTTCGACCCGCTGCTGACCCGCGACTCCAAGGAGCTGCGGAGCCGCCTAGGCACCCTTTTCCCCCGCTACACCGCGAAGCTGGCGGCGGCCAGGGAGCAGCTCAATGCCCAGTCCGAGGCCCTGAAGTACGTCCCCGGGCACGGGACACCGTTCCTCCTCCTTCCGGACGGCTCGAGCAAGTATGACGTTACCCCGGCGGACGTCCTGCTTCCCTGAGCGGACGCGCGGCGCCGAGGGTGCCCGGCATCAGACCGTGCCTCGCTGCGCCTCCAGCTTGGTGCGTATCTCGGCCATGCGCTCCTGCGTCAGCGGGAAGCGCGACAGGGCCACAAGGGCGAAGACCAGCCCGACTATGGGAATCGCGGCAAACAGGAAGCGGATCATGAAGAGCGTGTGCTCGGTCTGGTGGCCGCCGAGCTTCGAGTCAAAGCCGACCCAGCCAAGGAGCCCGAACGAGGCTCCGGCGCCGAGGGCCATGCCCACCTTGTTGATCCATGAGTTGCACGCGGCAAACGAGCCCTCCCGCCGGCGGCCGTTCTGCAGCTCGTCGTAGTCGACCACGTCCGCCACCATCGAGGCCCAGATGGTCCAGAATCCGGAGCCGATGAACGCGGTAATCCCCGACGAGAGGATCTGGAGCCACTGGACGGCCGGCGTGTACAGCCACCAGCTCGCAACAAACCCGCTGATCGCGCTGACAAACACAACGGCTAACGCCCGGCGCTTGCCCACCCGCCGCGCGAGCATTGCGAACGCGGGGACGCCGATGGCGCCAAGCACCATGCCCCCTATCCCCATCCAGAGGTTCCAGCGGGCGCCCGCCGACACGTCCCCCTGGCAGACGTAGTAGATGGTGTCGTAGAAGCCCAGCGTGCCCACCATGCTCAGCCCCAGCCCGTAGGCCAGGTTCATGAGCACCTGGATGCGGAACGGGCGACACTGCAGCGTCTGCCAAAGCGTCTCCCAGATCGATATCTTCGCCTGCTTGTTCGCGACGACCTTCCCGTAGTAGCGCTCGCGCACGA
>CAZNNO010000045.1:0-30637 GCA_964574435.1 uncultured Opitutaceae bacterium | reverse complement strand
CGATCCCTCCCTCGTCCCGGAAGGTGTAGCCCTGGCCGAGCGCCTCGGGGATGACCAGGATGTCCGAGAAGAGGATGGCGGCGTCGAGCGCGAACCTGCGGATCGGCTGGAGCGAGACCTCGGCCGCCAATTCCGGCGTGCGCACCATCGTGAGGAACCCGTGCCTGGCCTTGAGCTCGCGGTACTCGGGCAGGTAGCGACCGGCCTGGCGCATGATCCAGACGGGCGGCCGCTCAAGCGGCTCGCAGGCGCAGGCGCCCAGGAATCGTTCTCGGGAGTTCAACGGGATTGCCCCAGCCAGTCGCGGGGCTTGAGGAAGTAATCAAGAAGGTTGGCCTCGGGCGAGCCTGGTTGCGGCGCCGCCCCATAGTCCCAGCGGACGACGGGCGGCAGGCTCATCAGTATCGACTCGGTGCGGCCCCCGCTCTGAAGGCCGAAGAGCGTGCCCCGGTCCTGCAGAAGGTTGAACTCGACGTAGCGGCCCCTGCGGCGCAGCTGGTGCTCGCGCTCGCGCTCCCCGAAGGCCGCCGCCCGCCTGCGCGCGACGATGGGCCGGTAGGCCGCGATGAAAGCGTCCCCTACGCTCCTTGCGAGGGCGAAGCTCCGCTCAAACCCGAGCTCGTTGAAGTCGTCGAAGAAGAGCCCGCCGACACCCCGGGCCTCGCCGCGGTGCCTCAGGAAGAAGTAGTCGTCGCAGCCCTTCTTGAAGCGCGCGTGGAGGCCCTCGCCAAAGGGCGCCACCGCCCCCTGGGCCGTCCGGTGCCAGTGGACGGCGTCCTCCTCGAATCCGTAGTAGGGGGTCAGGTCCCAGCCGCCGCCGAACCACCAGGCGGGCGCCGCGGAGCCGGGCGACGCCATGAAGAACCGGACGTTGGCGTGCGAGGTGGGGACGTAGGGGTTCAGCGGATGGATGACCACCGAGACGCCGAGCGCGCTCCACGGGCTGCCCGCGATGTCGGGCCTGCGCGCCGAGGCAGCGGGAGGAAGCGCGGCGCCGACGACATGCGAGAACGCAACTCCCGCCTTCTCGAAGACGGAGCCGCCCGAGAGGACCCGGGTGCGGCCGCCGCCGCCCTCGGCGCGCGTCCATGCCTCCTCGGCGAACCCCGCCGCGCCGTCCTCGTCCTCAAGGGCGGTGCAGATGGCGTCCTGCAGTCGCTCGAGGTAGGCCCTGACCGGTGCGGGATCGGCAGTCATGTCACCTGCCCGGGAGGTGGATCACCGGGCCGCTGTCGGCCGGCGCGGGGGCGGCGGGCGCGTCCGCAGGCCTCGTGGGCTGCGCGGCGCCCGAAGGGTTGCGCGCGAACTGGCCCTCGGCGATCGGGAGCTTCATGAAGGCCTCGGAAATGAGCTGCTGGACGTTCAGGTCGCGCGTCCGGGAGTCGGGGCTGTCCATCATGACGACGATGATCCTGTGGCCGTTGCGCAGCGCCGTCGCCGAAAGGCAGAAGCCAGCCCCGCTCGTGAACCCCGTCTTCAGGCCGTCGACCCCGGGGATCCTGCCGAGCAGGTGGTTGTGGTTGGCCATCAGAACCGGCTGGAGGCGAATCCCCGCGCCAAACGTGCGGCTCTTGACGGAGGTGTACCTAAGGATGTCCGTGTGCAGCAGGAGATAGCGGCACAGGAGCGCGTAGTCGCGCGGCGTTGTCAGGTCCCCCTCCGCGATCTTCCTGCTCGGTGGCGGGAAGCCGTGGGGCGAGCGGAATATGCTGTGGGTCATCCCGAGCTCGCGGGCCTTTGCGTTCATCTGGGCGACGAACGCGCTGACCGTGCCGCCCGCCTTATGGGCCAGCGCATAGGCAGCGTCGTTGGCCGACTGGATCATCATCGCGTAGATGAGCTCGTCGACCGGGAATGTCTCCCCCTGGCGGAGCCACACCTCCGTGCTGTCCTTGAAGGCCGCCACCCGCGCGTCCTCGGAGGTGACCGTGACCGGGGTGGCGAGCGCGAGGGCGCCCTTCCTGATATAGTCGTCCAGGACCGCGTAGGTCATGAGCTTCGTCATGCTGGCCGGCGGGCTCACGGCGTCGGCGTTGTCCTCGAAAAGGACCGCCCCGGTGGCCGCGTCGGTGGCGATGGCCCCCTTGTAGGACAGCGACGAGCGGGCCGACGCGACGCTCGCCGCTGCTGCGGCGGCGAGGGCTGCGGAGAGGATCAGGCGCTTCAGAAGCATGTCGGAAGGCAAACGCGGCTCGGGGCCATGGCAACAGGGTTCCGCCGTTTCCGGATCAGGCCTGCGCCGGGGACGGCTGCTCGAGCGGCAGTTCCCTGAGCTTCAGGTCGGGGTTCTTCTCGACGAAGTAGCGCAGGGTCCAGTCGTTCGGGAAAAGCACCACGGGCTGGTCGAGCTTGTCCGAGCCGAAGCTGACGCCGGACGCCACGACGAGTCCGGAGGGGTTCCTGAGCGCGGGGTGGGGCTCGATCCATCTCAGGAGCGTCCAGGGCGCCATCTCGAGGCGCGATTCCGCCCCGTACTCGCTCTTGAGGCGGTACTGGACAACCTCGAACTGGAGGGGGCCCACGGCGGCCAGGAGCGTGGAGCCCGGCGGGGCGGACCGGGCCGAGAGGGACTGCACGACGCCCTCCTGGAGGAGCTGCTCCAGGCCCGCCCGGTACTTCTTCGAGTCGGAGGGGTTTGGGTTCGAGATGAAGGCGAACACCTCGGGGGGGAAGCGCGGGATCTCGTCAAAGAGGATCGAGCGGTCCTGGGTCAGGGTGTCGCCGATCCCGAAGGCGTCATGGCCCACGAGTCCGATCACGTCGCCGGGCCAAGCCTCGTCGACCGTCTCGCGCTCCTGCCCGAAGAGCTTGTGCGACGAGGAGAGGCGAACGGTCTTGCCGGTCTGCGCGTGCATCACGGACATGTCCCGCTCGAACCTGCCCGAGCAGACCCGCATGAAGGCGATCCGGTCCCGGTGCCTGGGGTCCATGTTGGCCTGTATCTTGAAGATGAACGCGGAGAACTTGTCCCGGGTCACCGCCACCTCGCTCGGCACGCCGCCGGCGACCGACAGCCTCGGCTGGGGGGGTATCGAATCCTCGAGGAATCCGTCGAGGAGGAGCTGGATGCCGAAGTTGTTGACCGCGCTCCCGAAGTAGACCGGCGTCTGCCTGCCCGAGCGCACGGCCGCGATGTCGAGCGGGTGGCCCGCCCCGTCGAGCATGGCCAGCTGCTCTCCCACCTCCGCGAACGTGGCGTCGTCCAGCCGAGCGCGCGCCTCGGGGTCGTCGAGCGAGGCGACACTGACCGGTGCCCGGTAGGCGCCGCCGGGCACGCGCTCAAAGAGGTGGACCTGCCGCGTCCGCCGGTCGAACACCCCGCGGAAGCCGGGCCCGTTGCCGAGGGGCCAGACGACCGGCGACGCCTGGATCCCCAGCACCGCCTCCAGCTCGTCGACGAGCGCGATCGGGTTTCGCGTCGGCCGGTCGCACTTGTTCATGAAGGTGAAGATGGGGATGCCGCGGCGCCGGCACACCTCGAAGAGCTTGCGCGTCTGCGCCTCAACTCCCTTCGCCGCGTCGATCACCATCAGCACGGCGTCCACGGCGGTCAGGACCCGGTAGGTGTCCTCGGAGAAATCCTTGTGGCCCGGCGTGTCCAGGAGGTTGACCACGCGCCCGTTGTAGTCGAACTGCAGCACGGTCGAGCTGATGGAGATGCCGCGCTGCCTCTCCAGCTCCATCCAGTCGGAGGTCGTGGCCCGCTGGTTCTTTCGGTCCTTCACCGCCCCCGCAAGGTGGATCGCGTTGCCGTACAGCAGGAACTTCTCGGTCAAGGTCGTCTTGCCCGCGTCGGGGTGCGAAATGATCGCGAAGGTGCGCCGGCGCGCTATTTCAGGGGGGAGAGACATCGGAATCGGTCAGTCAAAACCCGCCCGGGGCGCCTTGGAAGCATTTTCGGGGCGCTCGGGCCGCCACTTTGGGCTTCTACGCGGGGCAGGCGGTGCGATGATCCGTGAATGTCGGTCCCCTCGTTCAAGCTAAAGGCCAACGCCAACTCGCGGGTCCTCACGGGGCACCCCTGGGTATTCGCGAACGAGGTCGAGGCCCCGCTGCCGCCGGAATGCGACGGGGAGGTCGTGGAGTGCCGGGACCGCGCTGGCAGGCTCCTCGGCACCGGGATCTGCAACGGCCGCTCGCAGATCGTGTGGCGCAGGCTCGACCGCGACCGCGTGGCCCTGGACGAGGCCTACCTGGCGCGGGCCCTCGAGCGGGCGGTGGCGAGGCGCCCCGCCGGGGAGTTCCGGCGCCTGGTGTGGTCCGAGTCGGACGACCTTCCCGGCGTCGTGGCCGACCAGTTTGCGGACGCCATTGTCGTGCAGATCCAGACCCTCGCGATGGAGAGGAGGTCGGCGCTGATCGGGGACCTCCTCGACAGGCTCCTGCACCCGGCCGAGGTCGTCTTCCGCAACGACGCCCCCATCCGCCGGCTGGAGGGCCTTGAATCGGAGGTCCATACCCGCACGGGCCGGCCCTGGGAGCCCCGGTGGGCGTCCATTGGCGGGATGGAGACCTGGCTCGACCTCATGGGCGGCCAGAAGACGGGCTTTTACCTGGACCAGCGCCTGCAGCACGCCGCCGTGGCCAGGTATTGCCAGGGCCGCAGCGTCCTCGACGCCTTCTGCAACCAGGGCTCGTTCGCGCTCCACGCGGCGAAGGCGGGCGCCAGCCGGGTTCTGGGCCTCGACAGCGCCGCCGATGCGGTCGATGCCGCGCGCCGCAACGCGGAGCGAAACGGCGTCAGGGCCGAGTTCCAGGTCGCGAACGTTTTCGACTGGTTCAACGACCCGGCGAGCAGGGCGGGCCCGGCCTGGGACGTGGTCGTCCTCGACCCCCCTCCATTCGCGAAGTCCAGGTCGGCCCTCGAGGGGGCGCTGCGGGGCTACAAGGAGATCAACCTGAGGGCCATGCAGCGGCTGGCGCCGGGCGGGGTGCTCGCCACCTACACCTGCTCCCACCACATGCAGGACGCGGACCTGAGGGGCGTCCTGGGGGCCGCCGCGAGCGACGCCCGGCGCCGGGTCAAGGTCCTCGAGTTTTGCCACCAGCCCCCGGACCACCCCGTGCTGATAGCGATGCCCGAGAGCGAATACCTGCGGGGCTACATCCTGAGGGTCGAGTGAGGGGCGGGGCGGGGGCCCTTCGCAGGCTTGCAACAAGGCCTAGGCTTCTGACACTTCGGTCCATGCCAAGGCCGGTCAACGCACTCGTAGTCGACGATGAGGCTCACGTTCGGATCCTGATCCGGATGCTCCTGAAGCAGCTGGGCATCGAGACCGTATGGGAGGCCGCCGACGGCTCGGCGGCGCTCGAGATGGCCGATGCCCAGAAGCCGGATGTCATCCTTCTCGACATCAACCTGCCGCAGGTGGGCGGGCTTGAGGTCCTCGCGAAGCTCAAGGCGGCGCATCCCTCGATCCCGGTCATCATCGTGTCCTCCCAGAGCACGATGAAGACGGTGATCCAGACCCGCGAGCTCGGCGCCGAGGCCTACGTGCTCAAGCACGCCCCGAAATCCGAGGTGCTGCAGATGCTCTCCGACGCGTTCGACAACATCGCCATCAACACGGGCGGCGACGCCGCGCCGGGTGGGGACCCGAAGCCCGCGGCGCCGGCCTGAGCGGGCGCGCCGAAGCTCAGAGCTTGCCGCCGTAGATCGCGGAGGCGCCGAGCTCCTCCTCGATTCTCAGGAGCTGGTTGTACTTGGCCACCCGGTCCGTGCGGCAGAGCGAGCCCGTCTTGATCTGGCCCGCGTTCGTGGCGACGGCGATGTCGGCGATCGTGGTGTCCTCGGTCTCGCCCGAACGGTGCGAGATGACGGCGGTGTAGCCCGCCTCCTTGGCCATCGTCACGGCATCGAGCGTCTCGGTGAGTGTCCCGATCTGGTTCACCTTGATGAGGATCGAGTTGGCCGTGCCGGTGTCAATGCCCCTGCGCAGGAACTCCGTGTTCGTGACGAAGATGTCGTCGCCCACGAGCTGCACCTTGGCGCCGATGGCGTCGGTCAGCTTCTTCCAGGTCTCCCAGTCGTTCTCCGCGCACCCGTCCTCGATGGAGATGATCGGGTACTTGGCGACGAGCTCCTCATAGAAGGCCACCATCTGGGCGCCGCTGAGCGCGCGCCCTCCCGACTTCTTGAAGACGTAGCTCTTCTTCTCGGCCACGTAGAATTCCGAGGCGGCCGGATCGAGCGCCAGGGCGATGTCCTTGCCGAGCTTGTAGCCCGCCTGCTTGACCGCCAGCGAGATCGCGTCGAGAGCGGCCTCGATGGACTCGAGGTTCGGGGCAAACCCGCCCTCGTCGCCCACCGCGGTCGACTGGCCCTTCTCCTTCAGCACCTTCTTGAGCGCGTGGAAGACCTCGCAGCCCATGCGCAGGCCCTCGGCGAACGTCCGGGCGCCGATCGGCATGATCATGAACTCCTGGAAGTCGATGGGCGCGTCGGAATGCGCGCCGCCGTTCATGATGTTCATCATGGGCACCGGCAGCACCTTGGCATTGGGCCCGCCGATGTACTTGTAGAGGGGCAGGTTCACGGCGACCGCGGCGGCCTTGGCGGCGGCGAGCGAGACGCCGAGGATCGCGTTCGCCCCCAGGTTCGACTTGGTCTTTGTGCCGTCGAGTGCGATCATCGTCCTGTCGATGGAGACCTGGTCGCATGCATCGAAGCCGACGAGGGCGGGCGCGATCTTCGACTTGACGTTTGCCACGGCCTTCTGGACGCCCTTGCCCGAGAAGCGCTTCTTGTCGCCGTCGCGAAGCTCTATGGCCTCGAACTCGCCGGTGGACGCGCCGGATGGGACCGCCGCGCGGCCAAAGGCCCCGGAGGCGAGTCTAACGTCGACCTCCACGGTCGGATTGCCGCGCGAATCAATGATTTCGCGCGCCGTGATTGTGGCGATGGATGTGTTCATAGGAGGATGTCGGGAAAGGGAACGGGATAGCCTAGGCGCGGCGCGCGCCCCTGAAAAGTCCAAAGTGGCCGCCTCCGACTAGAACGGCGAGCGGGTCCTGCTTATCTTGCGCAGGAGCCTCGAGATCGGGCCGACCGACTTCGGCCGCGCCGCCTCGGGGATCTGCGAAACGAAGCCGCGCTCGGCGGCGAGCGAGGCCACCGAGACGCCGTCGTAGTTGCGGGTCTCGACCCGCCCGAGCGTCAGGACGGCCGCGGGGACCTGGTCCAGGTGCCCCTCGTAGGCCGCGGCGTGGAGCGGGGTGTCCCCGTTGTCGTTGCGCGTCGTCAGGAGCTCGGCCGTGAGCTCCGACGCCGGGATCTTGCACAGCTGCCCGGTCTCGGCCGCGGCGTGGGCCGGCGTGAATCCGGTCTTCGTGGGCAGCGAAAGGTTCTCGAACACGAGGAGCGCCGCGGGAACCTGCTCCAGGTGGCCGGAGATCGCGGCCGCGTGGAACACCGTGTCGCCCGCCGAGGTCGTCTGCCGCATCGCCTGGGCGGTGAGAAGGGCGGGCGGGACCTGGTCCAGGTGCCCGTTGAACGCGGCGACGTGGAGCACGGTCTCGCCCCCCAGGTTGCGCCGACCGAGGTTTTCGGGCGTCAGGTAGGCCGGCGGAATGCGGTCGAACGTCCCGTTCTCGACTGCCTCGTGCAGCACCGTGTTGCCGGTGTCGTTGGCGACCTGGAAGACGTCCGGGGTGAGGAGGTGCCCGGGGATCTGCGCCAGGTTGCCGTGCGCCGCGGCCGAATGGAAGACCGTGAAGCCCGCGTTGCTGCGCACCGACAGGTTCTCAAGCGTGAGCACGCCCGGCGGGATCTGGTCCAGGTGGCCGCCTATGGCGGCGTGGTGGAGCGGGGTGTACCCCGCGTCGTTCTTGAGCGTGAGGAACGGCGCCGTCAGGGCCTCGGGCGGCAGGCTGTGGAGTTCGCCGTATCGGGCCGCAAGGTGGATCCTTGTGTGGCCTGCTGAATTGCGCACCGTGAGTTCTGCGGCGGGTCTGGAAGCCGAGTCGGCCATTTGCGTGAGGTACCAAAGGAATCCCCGGCCGCCAATCGAAGCAATTAAAAAGGCCCTCGGGGGCGGCCGCCGGGCGCGCCGCCGTGAATTCGATTTGCCAACCCGGCATTACGAAAACACGCTGGCCCCGCATGCACCCAGCCGACTCGAATCCAGCGGCGGCGAAGGACCCCGTCCTCGTCGTCGATGACGAGGTTCCCATCCTCGAGGCGTTCGCTGCGGCCCTTTCCCCATTCTTCGAGGTGACAACCGCCTCATCGGCCCGCGAGGCCGACTTCATCCTCAGGAAGAAGCGCTTCAAGGTCGTCGTCGCCGACCACCTGATGCCCGGGGGCAACGGCATGAGCTTCCTCGTGCGCTCCCGGGAGGAATACCCGCATATGCAGCGGATCCTGGTCACGGGGTACATGAAGCCCGAGATGCTCATCCGCAGCGTGAACGAGGCGGCGCTTTTCCGCTACCTGCTGAAGCCCGTGACGCTGTCCGAGCTCATCAAGGTCGTCGGGGACGCCGCCCAGGCCTCGGGCGGGGGCGGGCGCTAGGCGTCATGGCTGAGCAGGCCGCAAAGAAGTCGGCGATCCCCGTTGTCCTCCTGGTCGACGACGAACCGCTGCTGCTCGAGACGATCGGCCAGGAGCTGAAGGGGATCTGCAAGCTCTACACGGCCGGCTCCGCGGCCGAGGCCGAACTGCGCCTGGCGGCCCGGCGCTACGACGTCATCGTCTGCGACCACATGCTGCCCGGCGAGCAGGGACTCGACTTCCTCAGCCGGGCCGCCGAGCTGATGCCGTCCACCAAGCGGATCCTCATCACGGGCTACACGAGCCCGGAGTTCATCTCGCGAAGCATTGCGATCGCCGGGCTGTCGGCGTGCCTCGTCAAGCCGCTGCGGGCCTCGGAGATCGCGGGGGCGATCCTGGCCGCTCTCGCGGGCTGAGGCCCCTCCGGGCGGCCGCCCGCATCCTCGAGCGCAGGAAGGGGGCCGTTGCGCTTCTGCGGGAGCGGAGAAGCCCGGCGAGCGCGCCTTGGTAGACCACCTGGCCCCCTTGCGGACCGCCTCCGGGACCCAGCTCGACCACGTAGTCCGCCTCGCAGATGAGGTCGAGGTTGTGCTCGATGACGATTACCGTGTGGCCCTGGTCGACCAGCGACTGCAGGACGCCGATCAGCCGCTCGCAGTCGCTCAGGTGGAGGCCGATCGTGGGCTCCTCGAGGATGTAGAGGTTGTGGGGAAGCATGCCGCGGCTGCGCTCGCGGTAGGTGGCGAGGCCCCTCGAGAGCTCGGTGACGAGCTTGAGCCGCTGGGCCTCGCCGCCCGAGAGGGTCGACGAACTCTGCCCGAGCGTAAGGTAGCCGAGCCCGCAGTCCGCCATGAGGCTGCACACCTGGGCGAGCTCGGAGTGGAAGCTGAAGAACTGCGCGGCCTCCTCGAAGGTAAGCTGGAGCACGGCGCCGATCGTGCGGCCCTTCCAGGTCACGTCGCTCAGCTCGGGTCCGTAGCGCAGGCCCTGGCAGTCGTCGCACGGCAGGTAGGTGTCGGGCATGAACGCCATCTCGAGGCGGATCCGGCCGGCGCCCTCGCACGCCGGGCAACGGCCGCCCGCGGTGTTGAACGAGAACCGCGAGGCGCCGTAGCCGCGGATCTTGGATTCGGGCAGCGAGGCGAAGAACTTCCTTATGAGGTCGAAGATGCCGAGGTAGGTGGCCGGCGTCGAGCGGGGTGTCTTGCCTATCGGCGACTGGTCGACCTCGATCACCGCGCGGAAGCCGTCCGCGTTGCGCAGCTCGGTGAAGCGCGCGCCGTCGCCGGAGCGCCGCGCGAATACGCTCCCCTTGAGGTTCGTCTTGCCCGCCTTTGTCGCGAAGGCGACGGCCGGGCCGAGCACGTCCCGAAAGAGCGTGGACTTGCCGGCGCCGCTCGGACCGGCGACCATCGTGAGCCGCGCCCGGGGGATCCGGACGTCGACCCCGTCAAGGTTTCGGAGCCTGGCGCCCGTCAGCTCGATCCAGGGCGTCGCCGCCGCGCGTACGTCCCGGTAGGCGCCCCCCAGGGGGTGCCTGATGCCCCGGGCGAGGAAGACGCCCGTCAGCGACGAGTCATTCGCCCTGATCTGCGCGGGGGTACCCCGTGCCAGAAGCTCCCCTCCGTGGACGCCCGCCCCCGGGCCGAGGTCGATGATCAGGTCCGCGCGCGCCATCAGTTCGTCGTCGTGCTCGACCACGACCAGCGTGTTCCCCTTGTCGCGCAGGGCGAGGAGCGTGGAGATGAGGCGCCTGTTGTCGCGCGCGTGAAGTCCGATGCTCGGCTCGTCGAGCACATAGAGCACCCCGGCCAGGTTCGTCCCGAGCTGCGCGGCCAGGCGGATCCGCTGCGCCTCTCCCCCCGAGAGCGTCTTCGTGGGGCGGTCGAGCGAGAGGTAACCGAGCCCCACGTGGTCCATGAACCTGAGCCTTTCGCGGATCTGCGGGACGATGTCCCTCGTCACCAGGCGGCCCCGCTCGTCGAGCTCGAGCGCCTCGAGGTTCGTGATCAGCTGCGAGGGCGGGCAGGCGAGGAGGGACGGCAGCGAGAGCGGGGGGCGCCGGCCCCTGAAGTGCAGCTTCACCGCCCTCGACACGCGGTTCAGGCGCTCCCCCCGGCAGTCGGGGCAGGGCTTGCCGCCCTCGCCCTTCTCGTCGGACGCAAGGCCGAGCTGGCGCAGGCGCTCGGCGTTCTCGTCCCCGTCCTCGTCGTCGGGCTTCGCCATCCACGGATAGACCCTGCCGTAGCCGCGGCAGGTCGGGCACCACCCGCGCGACGAATTGAACGAGAAGTTCTTGGGGTCGAGCTCCGGGAAGGACTCCCCGGTCTCGACGTCGGTGCGCGTGGTCGAGAACCAGGAGAGGACGTCCCCGGCGGGCGTCAGCAGGAAGCAGGCGCCCTTACCGACCTCGAGGGCGCGCTCGAGCGCCCTGCCGGGCCGTGCGTCGCCCTTCAGGTCGGCGACCACGACCTCGATGTCGTGCTCGCGGTAGCGGTCGAGCTTGCGGAAGGCGTCGACCCGGGTGAGGGCGCCGTCGACGCGCATGAGCGCGAAGCCCTGCCTCCCGATCCAGTCCGCGATCGGCTGGTGGTGGCCCTTGCGCCCGCGGATGAGCGGCGCGCAGAGGTAAAGGTGCCGTGCCCGGCGCGCTTTCTGCGCGCCGAGCACGCGCTCGAGGAGCTTCCTCAGCGCGCCCGCCGAGAGGGGCGTGACCGCCCGGTCGGTGTCGGGATGATGCTGGACTCCGAGGCGCGCGTAGAGGAGGCGCAGGTACTGGGCGACCTCGGTGATCGTGGCGACGGTCGACTTGAGGGAACCGCGCGTGACCCGCTGCTCGATGGCGACCGCCGGGGGGATGCCGGTCAGCCGGTCGACCGCGGGCCGCGGGAGCTGTTCCACGAACTGGCGCGCGTAGGGCGACATCGACTCCATGAAGCGGCGCTGGCCCTCGGCGAAGATGATGTCGAAGGCCAGGGTCGACTTTCCCGAGCCCGAGACGCCGGTGACGACGCTCAGCCGGCGGAGCGGGATCGAGACCGACAGGTTCTTCAGGTTGTTCTCGCGTGCCCCGGTGACCTCGATCGACCCGGCGCCGGCGCGCGGGGGCGCGCCTGGAGCGATGCCGGCCGCGGGCGCCTCCGGCGGGACCGCTGCGCCCGCCCCCTCGCCGAGCGCGGCCGCGAGGAAGGGGGAGGTCGCGGTGCCGGCCAGGGCCAGGGCCTCGGGGGTCCCCTCCGCGACGATCCGCCCGCCCGCCTCGCCCGCCTCCGGGCCCACCTCGATGATCCAGTCCGCGCACTTGAGGACATCGCTGTTGTGCTCGATGACGACCAGACTGTGGCCCTTCTCGACAAGTTCCTGCAGGACGCCGAGAAGCCGGCCGACGTCGTGCCTGTGGAGGCCCGTCGTCGGCTCGTCGAGGAGCAGCAGGGCCCCCGCCCGGCCGGGGAGCGCACCGAGGTAGCGCACGAGCTTCAGTCTCTGCGACTCGCCGCCGCTCAGCGTGTTGAGCGGCTGGCCGAGGGTGAGGTAGCCGAGCCCCACCGATTCCAGCGAGGAAAGCCGGTGGCGGATCTGGGCTGAGTTCTCGAAAAGGCGCAGCGCCTCCGTCACCGTCATCTCGAGGACGCCCGCCACGCTGGTCCCGTTCCATTCGACGGCAAGGACCTCGGGCTTGAACCTGCGCCCCTCGCAGACGGGGCAGGGCACGAAGACGTCGGAGAGGAACTGCATCTCCACGCGCTCGTAGCCCAGCCCCTGGCAGTGGTCGCACCGGCCGTCGCCGCTGTTGAAGGAGAAGCTCGACGGCCCCATCCCGGCCTCCTGGGCTCCCGGCGTGGCCGCGAAAAGCTCGCGGATCAGGTCCCATGCCTCGACGTAAAGAGCGGGGTTGGAGCGCGGCGTGCGCGAGACCGGCCCCTGGTCGACGAGGACCGCCTCGGAGATGGCCTCGGCGCCGCGGATCGCCGCGACTGCGGCCGGATCCTCGCAGGGGCGCCCGCGCTGGGCGAGGAGCCCCTGGTGGATGACGTTGTCGAGGAGCGTGGACTTCCCCGATCCCGAGACCCCGCTCAGGCACACGAAGCGCCCGAGCGGCAGGCGCACGTCCAGCCCCCGGATGTTGTGCTTCGCCGCGCCCGAGAACTCGATCGCCGGGAGCCCGGCGCCGACGGGCCTGCGCGCCGGCGGCCGGGCGATCGTGCGCCTGCCGGAAAAGTAGGCGCCTGTGATGCTCGCCGGGTCGCGCAGCATCCCCGCGACCGTGCCCTGGAAGACGAGGTGGCCGCCCCGCGCCCCGGGCTCGGGCCCGATCTCGATCACGTGGTCCGCCGCCCGGATCATCGCCTCGTCGTGCTCGACGACAACCACGGTGTTGCCTGCTGCGACCAGGGAGCGGATTATTGCGACAAGCCGCTCGATGTCGCGCGGGTGAAGCCCGACGCTCGGCTCGTCCATGACGAAGAGCGTGTCCACGAGCGACGTTCCGAGGCAGCCGGTCAGGTTCACCCGCTCGACCTCGCCGCCCGAGAGCGTCCGCGACGGCCGGTCAGGGGTGAGGTAGCCGAGGCCGACCTCGCGCAGGTAGCGCAGGCGGGTGAGGATCGAGTCGTAGGCGAGCTCCTCGTGGCCCCCGCCCGCGGCCGGCCGCGAGGCCCGCACGAGCTCGAGGAGCCTGTCGACCGGCAGCGCGTAGAGCTCGGGGAGCGTGCATCCCGCCCATTTCCAGCAGAGGGCCTCGGGCTGCAGGCGGGCGCCGCCGCATGCGGGGCAGGTGTTGTACGAGCGGTAGCGCGAGAGGAAGACGCGCACGTGCATCTTGTAGGTGTTCCTCTCGAGCCAGCGGAAGAATCCCTTCACCCCGTACCAGTATTTGGGCCACTCCTTGCCGTTCTCCGAGCCGTACCCGGGTTCGCCGTCGACGACGAAGGAACGCTGCTCCTCGGTGAGCGTCTCGAACGGGACATCCGTCGGGATCTTGCGCCGCCTTGCGAAGACGCGCAGGTCGTCCTTCGACGAGCTGTAGACCGCGCCCTCCCAGCAGCGCAGGGCGCCTGCGTCTATCGAGAGCGACGGGTCGGGGATCGCCAGCCGGTAGTCGATCTCAATGACCCGGCCGAACCCCCGGCACTTGGGGCAGGCGCCGAGCGGGGAGTTGAACGAGAAGAGCGGGGGCGTCGCGGTCCGGAACTTCCGGCCCGTCTTCGGCGAGTGCAGCCCGCGCGAGTAGTGACCGAGCTCGGCGAGGCCCTCCGCGTCAAACACGCGCACCTCGCCCCTCCCGAAGTGCATCGCCGTCTCGACCGCCTCCGTGAAACGGGCCATCGAGGCGGGCTCGACGGCAAGCCTGTCCTGGACGACGAAGAGCCGGCCCGCCCCCGAGAGCGCGCCGGGTTCGGCGAGCAGCGCATCGATGCGGTGGACGGCAAGGCCCGGTCCGTCCGGGCGCGGCCCGAGGACGCGCACATACGACTGGCCCTTGAGGCTCGAAAGGATCTCGGGCCAGGCCAGGTTCGCGGGCCTGGCCACCTCGAAGGCGACTAGCACCCCCTTCCCGCCGCAGGCGAGGAGCGTCTTCCTCCAGACAGACTGCGGGTCGTCGTCCTCGACCCGCTCCCCGGTCTCCGGGTCGAAGCACTGCGCGACGTGGCTGAACCAGACCTTGAAGAAATCCGTCAGCTCGGTCATGGTGCCGACGGTGGAGCGGGACGACTTGACGGTATTCGTCTGCTCGATGGCGATCGAGGGCCGGATGTTCTCGATCGAGTCGACGCGGGGCTTGTCGAGGAGCTCGAGGAACTGGCGCGTGTAGGCGCTGAAGGTCTCGACATAGCGGCGCTGGCCCTCCGCGTGGAGCGTCTCGAAGACCAGGGAGCTCTTTCCTGCCCCGCTCAGGCCGGTGACGACGACGTAGCGCCCGAGCGGGATGTCGATGTCGAAGCCCTTGAGGTTGTTCTGGCGGACGCCCCGCAGCCGCACGCACTCCGGCTTCGAGGGGGAAGCGCCGGGTTGTCCCCCCGTCCTGCGGGTCACAGGGGCGCGGAGGCGGCCAGGCCCCGGATCAAGGATTCAAACAGCGTCGTGTAGGCGGCCACCTGCCGTGCGGGGTCGAACGAGTCGCGCGCGAACGCGCGGGCCTCGGCGGCCCTTGCGGCGCGCGCTTCGCGGGTGTCCGACGCGAGGCGCTCCAGGGCGGACCGGAACCCGTCAAAGTCCCCCTGCTCGACCATCCATCCCGTGCGGCCCGGGACAAAGCACTCGCGGATCCCGAGGGCGCGGCACGCGACCGCGGGAAGCCCGTGGGACTGCGCCTCGATCAGGAAATTGGAGAGCGCCTCCTCCCTGGACGCGTGGACGGCGATGTCGGCCGCCCGATAGTACGGGCCCGGGTCGGGCTGGAAGCCGAGAAAGCGCACCCTTGCGCCGATGCCGAGCCGCCCGGCCTGCCGCGCGCAGCGCGCCCGCTCCGGGCCGTCCCCGACGAGCCAGAGCTGCCAGTCCGATCCCTTGTCGAGGCCCGAGGCGATCAGGATCAGGTCGCGCTGGTTCTTCGACCGCCTGAACATCGCGACGCAGAGCAGGACCGTCGTGGCCGGGCCCGCCCCGAGGCTCGCGCGCGCCTGCGCGTCGCGCCCTGCCGACGAGTCCGGGAAGACGAGGGAGTTGCGGATTACCGACACGCCCGCGCGCCGGAGGCCGTGGCGCGCGACGAGGAGGTCGGCGGCCTCCTGGCTGTTGGCGACCAGGTGCGACGCCGCGCGGACCGAGGAGTAGTAGTACCACGGCAGGGGGTCGCCCGCGCGCAGGGTGGCGACGACCCTCGTCGCAAGGCCCCGGGCCCCGGCCCGCCGCTGCAGGGCGCCCGCGTAGCAGTTCGCGGTCTTGCCCATGCAGAGGACGATGTCGGGCCCCCCGCCGAGGACGGTGCGCGCGAGGCCCGGGGCGAACCAGTCGAGCCCGGTGTCGAACGGCTGCAGGGCCCTTTGACCGTCCGCCGTCGCCGCCAGCCTGCCGCCCGGGCGGAACGTGACGAGCTGCGCCGAGTGGCCCAGGCCCGCGAACGCGCGGCTCAGGAGAATCGACTGGCGCTCGGTGCCCCCGCTGCGGAGGTGGTCCTGGAGCACGATGATTTTCATTGCCGGGGCGTTGCGCCGGGGGAAAGTGGCATGACCGATGAAATCACCGCTCGCCCAGCTCCTCGTGAGGTGGATGGTCCTCGCCCTTGGCGTCGCGATAGCGGCCCACGTGGTGCACGGGATACATTACACCGACCTGGGGGCGCTGGCCCTCGCCGTTATACTCCTGAGCTTCTTCAACGCTGTACTCAGGCCGGTGCTGGTGCTCTTCACGTTGCCGTTCATCATCGTGACGATGGGCCTTGGCATTGTGGTTATCAATGCCTTCCTGTTTTTGATTGTCGGCCACCTGGTCGACGGGTTCCGGGTCGACGGTTTCTGGCCGGCGGTCGGGGGCTCGCTGGTGCTGAGCCTCACGAACTTTGTGATGAGCGCCTTCACGCGAATGTCGGGACCGCGCCCGCAGGGGCGCCCGCGGGGATCCGGCGGGACGGGCGGCGACGTGATCGATATTTAGTTGCGGGTCGGCACGGTCGCAGCACGTTGTCGGCATGGCGGATTCGACGGAATACGATCTCATTGTCATCGGGGGCGGGCCCGCGGGCTACGCCGGGGCGATCCGTGCGGGGCGCCTCGGGAGGAAGGTGGCCTGCATCGAGCTCGAGCGTGCGGGGGGCACATGCCTCAACTGGGGCTGCATCCCGACCAAGGCGCTCCTCAAGAGCGCGGAGCTCTACCAGACGATGAAGAAGGCGGATGCCTACGGCCTCGGCGCCTGCGATGTGACGTTCGACTTCCCTAAGGTCATGGAGCGCTCGCGCTCCGTGGCGGGCCAGATGGCAAAGGGCGTCGAATTCCTCTTCAGGAAGAACAAGGTCGAGTACTACGTGGGGTCGGGCTATGTGAACGCGCCAGGCATGGTCTCCATCACCCGGGGCGAGCACAAGGGGAAGTTCTTCCGCACGAAGAACATAATGATTGCGACGGGGTGCAGGATGCGCCGGATCCCGGGCCTCGAGTTCGACGGGGTGCGCACCATGACCTCGCGCGAGGCCCTGGCGGCGAAGACGCTCCCGAAGTCGATCGTGATCGTCGGCGCCGGGGCGATCGGCGTCGAGTTCGCCTACTTCTTCAACGCCTTCGGCTCGAAGGTCACCCTGGTGGAGATGCTCCCGCAGATCCTGCCCGTCGAGGACGACGACGTGTCGAAGGTGCTCCACCGCGCATTCGAGAAGCAGGGGATCACGATCCACGTGGGCACGAAGTGCGAGAATTTCCGGGTCGGCAAGAGCTCGGTCAAGGTGGACCTCGTTGCCGGCGAGAATCGCTCGACGCTCGAGGCCGAGGTGTGCCTCTCCGCGATCGGCGTCGTGGCCAATCTCGAGGGCGTGCTGGCGCCGGGGCTCAAGCCCGAGCTCGAGAAGAGCTACCTCAAGGTGGGCGACGACTACCAGACAAGCATCCCGGGCATCTTTGCAGCGGGCGACATAATCGGGCCCCCGTGGCTCGCACACGTCGCGACGTACGAGGCGGTGAGCGCCGTCAACGGGATGTTCGGCCACGGCAAGTCGAGGCGCGTGGGCAACTTCCCCGGGTGCACCTACTGCCAGCCGCAGGTCGGGAGCACCGGCCTCACGGAGAAGGCCGCGCGCGCGAAGGGCCTCGACGTCGCCATCGGCAAGTTCCCCTTCACGGCCTCGGGCAAGGCCGTGGCTTCCAACGAGACGGAGGGGTTCGTCAAGGTGGTGACGGACGCGAAGACGGGGGAGATTTACGGCGCGCACATCATCGGCGCCGAGGCGACCGAGCTCATCGCCGAGTACGGCCTTGCCATGGAGCTCGAGGCGACGGTCGACGACGTCCACAGGACGATCCACGCCCATCCGACGCTGAGCGAGGCCGTCATGGAGGCCGCGGCGTCGTCGACGGGGGACGCGATCCACATCTAGAGGGCCGGCCCCCGAATGAGGGGAGCCGAAACGGCCGGCGTCCGGACGGAACCGCTCCGGGATTCGCCTCGCCCTGGCGCCAGCGACCCGTGGTCCCGGTGGTCGCCCCGGCGCGGGGCGCGAAGCGGCTCCTTGATTGGCCGGGGCCCCGGCGCTTAGGCTCGCCCCCATGACGACCGAGAGCGCCGTTCCGCGCCTGAACCTCCACAAGCTGGCCCGGATGGCGCTCTTCGGCTTCATCCTCACGTTCATCGTGGCGCGCGCCTTCGTGCTGATGATCATGGCCCGCAAGATCCCCAACTTCTACTTCTTCCTCCAGGGCACCCACGTCCACCACCTCAACTACGGGATATTTCTGCTCGCCGCGAACGGGGGCTACGCCGTCTTCCGCCGCCCGGTCGGGCGGGCCGCCGAGGTGACGGCCCTCGTCTACGGTATCGCCATGGCGCTCACGTTTGACGAGTTCGGCATGTGGCTGCACCTGGGCGGCAGCTACTGGCAGCGGGCGAGCGTCGACGCGGTCATCATCGTGGCCGCCGTCCTGGGCCTCTTCGGCTACATCCGCTCGATCGAGCGCTTCGAACGCCGGCACCGCGTGGCGGGGCTCGTCCTCCTGCTGGCCCTGGCCGGCTTCGCATGGGTCGTCTACGCGGCGGGGCTGCGCCTGGGCAACGTCGTCGGCCCAAGGCTCCTTGAGCTCGAGGCATCCTCTTCGCCCTGACGGGCGCCCCGGGGGCGCCGCCGGCCGTCAGCCCCGGATCTCCCGCAGGAGGCTCGTCAGGTACGGGATCAGCTGCTTTTTCCGGCTCACTATCCCCGGAAGGTCGAAGATCTCGTCCTTCTCGATGTGGGAATAGCTGATCCGCTCGATCAGCTCTGGGTCCCCCTTCACGAGGAGGAGGGAGTTCTGGGTGTTCACGTCGGTCACCAGGAGGGCCGCGAAGGAGAGCCTGTCCCTCGTCCTCAGCTCGTCCAGGGCCGCAGCGATGCCCTTCGAGCGGCTCCAGAAGGAGGCGAACCCGAGTTCCTCGACCTGCGAGACAGCGAACCTGAGCCCCTCCTCCTCGTAGACCTTGAAGTCGGAGAGGACGATGGCCTCCGCGGTGCTTGCCTGGATGACCGAGCCGGACGAGAAGATCGCCTCGGCGAGGGCCCGGGGGTCCTCGCCGCCGATCCCCGAGAGCCAGGCTAGGATGTCGGCGTCCTTCGGCGTCGTCGTCGGGCTGTTCAGGTGGAGCGTGTCCGAGATGAGCCCGGCCATCATGATGCCGGCCACCTCGGGCGTGGGGGCGAGGCCCGCGGCGCGGTGAAGGCCCGCGACGATCGTGCAGGTCGATCCCACCGGCTCGTTGATGAAGAGGATGGGCGCCTGCGTGCTCACCGGGCCCAGGCGGTGGTGGTCGATGATCTCCGCAATCTGCACCTCCTCGGCGCCGCTGACCGCCTGGGTGATCTCATTGTGGTCGACCAGCACGAGGCGCGTCTGGACCGGCTTCAGGATGTCGCTCTTCGAGAGCACCCCGGCCAGGGCGCCGCCCTCGTCGAGGACCATGAGGGCCGGGTCGGCCAGGGTCGCGATCTTGCGTCGGACGTCGCTAATCCGCGCGTCGCGCCCCACCGAGCCGAAGCTCCTCTCGATCACGCGCTCGACGCTCGACGCCGTCCTGACAACCCAGGCCGTCGTCGACGAGTCGTAGGGGCTGCTGATGACGCTCACTCCCCGGGCGCGGGCCCTCGCGACGACCTCCTCGTCGACCGCAAGGCCGCTGGTCACGATGATCCCGCGCAGGCCGAGCTCAATCGCCCGCAGCTGGATGTCGCGGCGGTCGCCCACGATGATGAGCGACTCCGAGGCGGGGATGCCCTCGCGCTCCGAGATCTTCCAGAAGGACCTGATGTCCATCGTGCCCAGGCGCACATAGAATTCCTCCCTGCGGGACTCGTCGACCGCGTGGAGGATCGTCGCCTTCAGCGCGCGCGCGATGTTGGCCAGGGTCCCGTGGACGTGGCGCATGAGCTTCGGCTGGCTCACGCGGGGGATGAAGATGCCGCCGAGGTGGGGAAGCGAGATCGTCCCGACGACCCTTCCCGCCGGGTCGACCACGGGCAGGAGCGCGATGTCGTGCCGGTCGATGAGCTCGAGCGCCTCGGCGCAGGTCGCGGATTCGGGCACCGTCACGACGTTGACGTCCATCAGGTCGCGCACCCGCGGCCAGACGTCGCTCAGGTAGACGGGCAGGGGCTGGCGGAAACGCCCGAGGATCGTGTCGATTCGGGCGTTCGTGTTGCCGCAGCGGGCCGCGACGTGCCCCCGCTCGCCCCGGGCCTCCTTGAACGCGGCGTAGGCGATCGCGGAGCAGACGGCGTCGGCATCCGGGTTGCGGTGCCCGATGACATAGGTCGTGTTGGCGGCTGGCGCGAAGGGCGCATTGGACATCGCAGGACTGATAAGGCAAAAATTTCCGGACTCAAGGAACTCGACAAAACTTCCGCGCGAATCGTAGCATCGGAGCATGAAGGTCTACCTGGATGGGCATTTTGTGGACGAGGCCGACGCCAAGGTGTCGGTCTTCGACCATGGTCTGCTCTACGGCGACGGCATATTCGAGGGGATCCGCCTCTACGGCGGCAACGTCTTCCGCCTGGACGAGCACCTCGAGCGCTTTGAGTACTCGGCCAAGGCCATCCTGCTCGACCTGCCGCTGACGCGCGCCCAGTGGAGCGCGGCGGTGTGCGAGACCTGCCGGGTGAACGGGCTGAGCGACGGGTACATACGCCTTGTCGCGACCCGCGGCCCGGGCGACCTCGGCCTCGCCCCGTGGCTCTGCTCGAAGACGACCTATTTCGTCATAGCAAGCAAGATATCCCTTTATCCCGCAGAGCATTACGAGAAGGGGCTGGAGATCGTCACGGTGCCCACCCGCCGGATCGGCCCGGCGGCCCTGCCCCCGACGATCAAGTCGCTCAACTACCTGAACAACATCCTGGCAAAGATCGAGGCGAGGCAGGCCGGCGCGCTCGAGGCGATAATGCTGAACGAGCAGGGCTACGTGGCCGAGGCCACGGCCGACAACGTCTTCATCGCCCACAAGGGCGAGCTGCTGACCCCGGCGGCGTCGCAGGGCGCCCTCAAGGGGGTCACCCGCAGCGCGATAATCGACATCGGCCGGGACCTCGGGGTGCCGGTGCGGGAGGCCAACCTGACGCGCTACGACCTGTGGTGCTCGGACGAATGCTTCCTGACGGGTTCCGGGGCGGAGGTCATCCCCGTCGTCAAGCTGGACGGGCGCACCATCGGCGCCGGCAGGCCCGGGCCGATCACCCGCAAGGTCCTAGCGGAGTTCAGGAAGCGCGTCCTTACCGAGGGTACGCGCATCTGAGGAGTATGCCCTACTGGGCCTCATTGGCGCTAAGGTTGGCAGGCCCTGCGCCGTAATGTTACGTAGGCACCTCACATTGCGCGCGGCTTGCCCATTGGGGCATGTCATGGCACATTTGGTGCATACAAAACATCACTAATCCATGGCCAATCCCCTAAAGTGCGACCTTTGCTCAAAGCCGGCCACGGTGCACCTCACCCAGATTCTGGACAACAAGGTGCACAAGGTGGACCTGTGCGAGGAATGTGCGCAGGAGAAGGGCGTAACCGACCCGAGCGGATTTTCCCTGGCCGACCTCCTCCTGAAGGCGTCGCTCAGCCCGGACCCGTCGGCCGGGGGCGTCCGCTGCGAGCAGTGCGGGTTCACCCCGAACGACTTCAAGAAGCAGGGCCGCTTCGGCTGCCCGGCCTGCTACGATGCGTTCAAGGGGATCCTCGACCCGATGCTCGACGGGATGCACAAGGGCACGGTCCATTCCGGCAAGGTCCCGCAGAGGGCCCTCGAGAGGAAGACTCTCTACGACAAGCTCACCCGCCTCGAGGTCGACCTCACCGAGGCGATAAAGGCCGAGCGCTACGAGGATGCCGCACGCTGCCGCGATGAAATCAACCAAGTCAGACAAGCCGTCGGGCAAAAGCCGGAGCGCTAAGCCGATGACGATACGGTCCCTGATCGACACGCCCTCCGAGCTGACCGACTCGGCGAGCAGCAAGACGGCCATCATCCTGATGACCCGCGTCCGCCTTGCGCGGAACCTCGCCGGGCGGCCCTTCCCTGGGTGGGCGAAGCCGGCGCAGCGCGAGAAGATCCTTGAGGACTGCCTCGCTGCCGTCACCTCCACGGCCGAGATGAAGCGCGGCCTCGCGGTCGGGGTCGGCGACCTGGGCGAGCTGGAGAAGAAGATCCTGGTCGAGCGCCACCTGATCAGCCGCGAGCTGAGCGGCTCGAAGCAGGGCAGCGGGGTCGTCATCAGCAAGGACCAGACTTTCTCGGTGATGGTCAACGAGGAGGACCACCTGAGGATCCAGCTTCTGCGCTCCGGCTTCCAGCTGAAGAAGGCCTGGGCCGCGATCAACGACCTCGACTCCGCGCTCGAGGAGTCGCTCGACTTCGCGTTCTCGCCCGTGCTCGGCTACCTGACGGCCTGCCCGACAAACCTCGGCACCGCGATGCGTGCTTCGGCGATGATGCACCTGCCGGCGCTCGTGATCGCCAACCAGATGGAGAAGGTGGTCCGGGCCGTGAACCAGCTCGGGATGGTGGTGCGCGGGCTCTTCGGCGAAGGCTCCGACGCCTGCGGGAGCATCTTCCAGATCTCGAACCAGACGACGCTCGGCGAGTCCGAGGAGGACATCCTCAAGAGGCTCTCGGGCGTGCTCCAGTCCATCATCGAGCACGAGCTCAACGCCCGAGCCAGGCTCCTGGAGGCCGATTCGGGGAAGCTCTTCGACAAGATCGGGCGCGCCTACGGCATCCTCCAGAACGGCCACGTGCTCAGCAGCAACGAGGCCATGAACCTGCTCTCGCTCATCAGGCTCGGCGTGGACCTCGGGGTGTTCCCGGACGCCAAGCGCTCGGTGACGGACCGGCTCTTCATCGAGGCCCAGCCCGGCCACCTGCAGCACGCGCAGAAGGGCGAGTTCGAGGCCGGCCAGCGCGACCTCCTGCGCGCCGAAAGACTGCGTTCCGAGTTTGCCAATTTCGTGCACCCGGATTTCACTCTCTCCGCCAACGGAAACAACTGACCCGCACGCACAAGGACCTATGTCGCAGGAACCGATGAACAACTTTACGCCGCGCGCCCAACAGGTGCTGGCGCTGGCCCGCAAGGAAGCCGACCGCTTCCACCACAACTACGTGGGCACCGAGCACATCCTGCTCGGGCTGATAAAGCTGGGCCAGGGCGTCGCGGTGAGCGTGCTCCAGAAGATGGGCCTCGACCTTGAGACCGTCCGCGCGGCCGTCGAGAAGCAGGTCGGAACGGGCCAGGAGGCCAAGGCCCAGGGGAGCATCCCGTACACGCCACGCGTGAAGAAGGTCCTCGCCCTGGCGGGCAAGGAGGCGAAGGCGCTCAACCATTCCTACGTTGGGACCGAGCACATCCTGCTCGGCCTGCTTCGCGAGGGCGAGGGTGTCGCCGCCCGCGTTCTCAAGTCCCTTGACGTCGACATCGAGCGCACGCGCAACGAGATCCTGCGCGAGCTCGACCCCCAGTTCTCGGGCGGCGGCGAGGGCGGCGGCGAGGAGGCCGCCGCGGGCAGCCCTCAGAGGCCCGGCGCGCAGTCGGACGAGAAGAAGGAGATAAAGACCCCGGCGCTCAAGGCGTTCGGCCGGGACCTGACCGAGCTTGCCCGCAAGGGCGAAATGGACCCCGTGGTCGGCCGCAAGTCGGAGATACGCCGCGTCATCCAGATCCTCTGCCGGCGAACGAAAAACAACCCCGTGCTGATTGGAGAGGCGGGCGTGGGCAAGACCGCGATCGTCGAGGGCCTGGCCCAGGAGATCGCGGCCGGCAACGTCCCCGAGATCCTCTTTGAAAAGAAGGTCGTCACGCTCGACCTCGCGCTCATGGTCGCCGGCACAAAGTACCGCGGCCAGTTCGAGGAGCGCATCAAGGCGGTGATGGACGAGATCAAGCGCGCGCGCAACGTGATCCTCTTCATTGACGAACTGCACACGATCGTGGGAGCCGGCGCGGCCGAGGGCGCGATGGACGCCTCCAACATCTTCAAGCCCGCGCTCTCGCGCGGCGAGCTCCAGTGCGTGGGAGCGACGACGCTCAACGAGTACCGCAAGTACATCGAGAAGGACAGCGCCCTCGACCGTCGCTTCCAGTCGGTCAAGGTCGAGCCGCCTTCCGTCGACGACACGATCACGATACTCAAGGGCATCCGCGGCAAGTACGAGGACCACCACAAGGTCGTCTTCACGGACCTGGCCCTCGAGGCGGCCGCGAAGCTGTCCGACCGCTACATCACGGGTCGCTTCCTGCCCGACAAGGCGATCGACGTCATGGACGAGTCAGGCTCGCGCGCGCGCATCTCGGCTCTCAGCAGGCCGCCCGACATCGAGGGCCTGACGAAGGACATCGAGGAGGTGTGCGGCCAGAAGGAGAAGGCGATCAGCGAGCAGCACTTCGAGGAGGCGGCCAAATTCCGCGACAAGGAGAAGCAGCTCCGCGCGAAGCAGGAGCAGGCTACCGAGCAGTGGAAGAAGGCCCGCGAGGAAAAGCGCGTGACGATCGACGAGGACCTCATGGTCCAGGTCGTCGCCGACTGGACGGGGATCCCGCTCTCGCGGATGGAGAAGAAGGAGAGCGAGAAGATCCTGAACCTCGAGGCGGAGCTCGAGAAGTCCGTCATCGGGCAGGGCGTCGCCGCCGGCTCGATCGCGCGCGCGCTGCGGCGCTCGAGGGCGGACCTGAAGGACCCGCGCCGGCCGATCGGCTCGTTCCTCTTCGTCGGGCCGACCGGTGTCGGCAAGACCGAAACCGCGAAGCAGCTTGCTGCCCAGATGTTCGGCAAGCAGGACGCCCTGGTGCAGATCGACATGAGCGAGTACATGGAGAAGTTCTCCGTCTCGCGCCTGATCGGCTCGCCCCCGGGCTACGTGGGCTACGACGAGGGCGGCCAGCTCACCGAGTCGGTCCGCCGCAGGCCGTACGCCGTCATCCTCTTTGACGAGGTGGAGAAGGCCCACCCCGACGTTCTGCAGATCCTGCTCCAGATCCTCGAAGACGGCCGCCTGACCGACTCGCTCGGGCGCACCGTGGACTTCCGGAACACGATCATCATCATGACCTCGAACGTCGGGGCCCAGCTCCTGCAGCGCCAGACGTCGATGGGGTTTGCCGCCGCGACATCGAGCTTCAATGACGCCGAGAAGATGCGCGAGAAGGTGCTCGAGGAGGCCAAGCGCGTGTTCAAGCCGGAGTTCCTGAACCGAATCTCCGACATCGTCTTCTTCCGCCCGCTCGACAGGAACGACCTGACGGCGATCGTGGACCTGGAGATCGGCAAGTTCGCCAAGCGCCTGGTCGAGCGCAAGATCTCGCTCGAGTTCACCCCCGAGGCCAAGGAGCTCCTGATCGAGAAGGGCTACGACGAGAAGTACGGGGCGCGCCCCCTGCGGCGCGCCGTGGAGCACTACCTCGAGGACCCTCTTGCGGAGGCCATCCTGCGCGGGGACGTGAAGGAGGGCGAGTCGGTCCTCGTCGCCCGCAACGGCGAGGTGCTCAATTTCAAGCAAAAGACGCCCCCCGCCACAACGACGGGGGTCGCGCCCTGAAAAAAAAGACGGCCAACCGCCGTTGAGCAAAACCCCGCCCCCGAGCAATACGGGTGCGGGGTTTTCAGTCGCAGGGCGGGGGCCCGCCTGTTTCTATTCCGGGGAGCCATGAGCCCGCTCCGCCGCCCTGCAACGCTTGCCCTCCTCGCGGCAGCCTGCCTCGCGTCGGCGGGCAGGTCGCCCGCCCAGTCCATGGGCTATCTCGTGCCCGACGCCGAGACGAGGAACCCGCCGACCCAGGCCCGCCTCGAGGCGATCGAGGCGGAGGCCGCCGCATCGGGATGGAACGCGATAGTGGCGCCGATCCGCAGGGCTGCCATCCGCGCCTACGAGCAGGACCGCTTCGACGCCGCCTCCGCCTGGTTCCACGTCTACAAGTGGGCCGCGGTCTTCTCGGAGCCGGAGAACCGGTTCATCGCGGGATGGATTGCCGCCGTCGAGGCGGGCAAGGTGAACTACGCCGGCGTGGCCGGGGAGTACCATCCCACGGACAAGCCGATCGGCCTGTTCATGTCCCCTGAGCTGCAGGCCTGGGTGCTCTCGAACCGGGCGTTCTCGCGCGAGTTCTTCTCGCTCATCAAGCCGGTGGACCACCTGCCCACCGTGCTGGCGATCCTCGAGGGCCTGCACCGGCGCGGGATGGACAAGTTCGAGAAGTACTCGTCCCTGGCTCTCGCCATTGCGGTCGTCTACGACGTGGCGCCGCCGCCGTACTGGCCGCACGCCCAGGTCACTCTCGAGTCGCTCCCGAGGAGGCTGCCGAACCCGAGCGAGCCCTACGAGAGGCTGATCCGCGAGGACATGGCCGGCCGGACTTATTTCAGGATCTCCCAGCTGCCGGCCGACGAGCTCAAGTTTGTCGTGGACTCGGCGGCTCCGGCCTCGGAGCTGGCCTGGGCCGAGACCTACGTGCCCTACACGCTGGAGCAGTTTGCGCGGACCTACGACATGGTCGGCTACCGGATGGACAGGATGTCCTCCGGGCGGATGGTCTGGGGGGGGATCCCCTACACGCTCCAGGCCGTGCGTTCGCAGGGCGGGATCTGCGTGGACCAGGCCTATTTTGCAACCGAGGCAGGAAAGGCGCGGGGTGTGCCGACGCTCCTCTTCACCGGAAGGGGCCACGACGGGCGCCACGCCTGGTTCGGCTACCTGGACGGCCAGCACCAGTGGCAGCTGGACGCGGGGCGCTATGCCGACCAGCGCCTGGTGACCGGCAGCGCCTACGACCCGCAGACCTGGATGGAGATTTCGGACCAGGAGCTCCAATTTCTCGCGGAGCGGTTCCGGGCGCTCCCGTCATTCCTGCAGTCCCAGGTCCACGAGGAGTTCGCCCGCGACTTCCTCGAGCAGGGCGATCCCGCCGCGTCGGCCCGCGCGGCGCGGACGGCCGTCAACTACGAGAGGCGCAACGTCGACGCCTGGGAGGTCCTGATCGCCGCCGGGGAGAGGATGGGGCTCGAGCCCGCGAAGCGGGAGGCGGTCCTCAGGGAGGCCGCCCTCGCGTTCACGCCGCGCTACCCCGACCTCGTTTACTACTACGAGAACCGCGTCTGCGAGAGCCTTCGCGCGCGGGGCGAGACGAGCCTGGCGCACTTTGAGGAGGAGGGGCTCGCGAACCGGATGAACAGCGACCGCTACGACCTGTCGATCAGGAAGGCGCAGGAGATCCTCTCGCGGAGCATCGCCACGCAGCAGGTGCCCGACCAGATCGCCACCTACAACGCGCTCCTCGTGCAGTTCGGCCAGGGGGCCGGGACGCTGTTCTTCGACAGGATCGTCATCGGCTTCGCGGAACACCTCGCGCTCCAGGGCATGAGGCCCCAGGCGCGCGAAGTGGTCGAGCGGGCCCGCCAGGTGCTCGAGGTCCAGCCGGGCACGCAGGTCGCCATGGACATGGACCGGCTGATGGGCCGGCTGCAGGACTGACGCGCTTAGGCTTTCCAAACGCCGCGCGGCACTGAATCATGGCGGCAATGGACCCACCCACGCCGCGCAAGCCGGCCCTCGGCTTCATCTTCGTCACGCTTGTGCTGCTGGTGCTGGGCTACGGGATCATCATCCCCGTGCTCCCGGGCCTGGTGACCCAGTTCAAGGGTGGCAACGTCGCCGAGGGATCCGACTACTACGGCTGGCTCGTGGGCGTCTTCGCCGGGATGCAGTTCGTCGCCTCCCCGATACTCGGGTCCCTCTCCGACCGCTTCGGACGCAGGAAGGTGATCCTGATTGCCCTTGCCGGCACGGCCGTCGACTACGTCATCATGGGGCTGGCGCCCAACATCACCTGGATGTTCGTCGGGCGGATGATCTCAGGCGTGACGGCGGGCGCGCTCGCCACCTGCAACGCCTACATCGCCGATGTCACCCCCCCCGAGAAGCGCGCCCAGGGCTTCGGGCTCGTCGGGGCTGCCTTCGGGCTCGGCTTCGTCATTGGGCCGGCCGTCGGCGGGCTCCTGGGGCAGATCAGCATCAGGCTGCCCTTCTTTGCCGCCGCGGGGTGCGTCGGCGTAAACTGGCTTTACGGGGCCTTTGTGCTGCCCGAGTCGCTGGCCCCCGAGCACCGCAGGCCCTTTTCCTGGAGGCGCGCCAACCCGGTGGGCTCGCTCCTGGCGCTCCGGCGATTCCGGGGGGTCATCGACCTGGCGGGCATGCACTTCATCTTCATGTCCGGGAACACGATGCTTCAGAGCATCTGGGTCCTCTACGTCGGCTACCGCTACCACTGGACGACGCTCCAGGTTGGCCTCTCGCTGACATTCATAGGGCTGATGGCGGTCGTCGTGCAGGGCGGCCTCGTGAGGCGGATCATCGCGTGGACCGGCGAGAGGAGGGGACTTGTCACCGGACTCGTGATCTCGGCCTTCATCATGCAGGCCTACGGAAGGGCCACCCAGGGATGGATGATCTATTGCCTCGCCTTCGTTGGGGCGTTCGGCGGAATCTCGGGCCCGGCGGCGCAGGCGCTCATAACCAAGCACGTGCCCGCCAACGAGCAGGGCGCGGTGCAGGGGTCCCTCTCGGGGCTCACGAGCCTGGCCGGGATATTCGCGCCCGTCTTTGCGGCCTGGAGCTTCGGGAAATGCATCCCGGCCGTCCCCGGCATCGCGTTCTACGAGGCCTCGGTTCTGATGGTGATCGCGCTCGCCCTCGCGCTCCGGTCCTTCCACCTGGACGACCGGCTGGAGGCGGCCGTCTAGGGCTGGGCGTGCCTTGCCGCGGCCTCGAGGAGCGCCGCGAGGGCGGGCTGGGGCGGGGCGCCGCTTCGCCAGCCGACCACGAGCCGGCTCTCGGGCGACGGTCCCGCGAGCTTGCGGAAGATGACCTCTTTCGGGAGGTGGCGCGCCTCGGAAGGCGAGACAAAAGTCGCGCCGACCCCCGCCCGCACCAGGCCGACGCCGTTTGAGCGTGGCCACACCTCCTCGGCGATCCGCGGGGCGACGCCGCTTGTCGCAAAGGCGGCAAGTATCCGATCATAGAATCCGGGGTTGTTGGCCCTCGGGAATAGGACGAACGGCGTTCCCTCAAGGTCCCTCAGGCGCAGGGGCTTCCTCGCCCGGAACGGGTGGTCCGCGGGAAGGAGAACGCCGTTTCGCTCCCGAAGCAGCAGCGTCGTCTCGATCCCGCCCGACGGGCCGTCCGGGTGGAAGAACCCGCAGTCGATCTCGCCGGACTTCAGGGCGGCCACCTGCAGGACCGTCGGCGACTCGTTGAGCTCAAGGCGTATCTCGGGAAACCTCCGGTGGAAGCCGCGCAGGATTTCGGGAAGGACGGTCGCCATCGCGAGGCCCGTGAAGGCGACCCGCAGGCGCCCGACCCGGCCCTCGGCGACCGCCCTCAGGTCGGCCGGAACCCGGTTGAGCGCAGACAGGACGGGCTCGATCCTCTCGACCAGGGCCGCGCCCGCCGGCGTCAGCTCGACGCGCCGGCTTGACCGGTTCAGGAGGCGCACCCCGAGGGCCGCCTCGAGCTGGGCGACCTGTCGGCTGAGCGCGGGCTGGGCGATCGCCAGGGCCTCCGCGGCCTTCCTGAAGTGGAGCCTGCGCGCGACCTCGCGGAAATAGACGAGGTGGCGCAGCTCGAACGGGTATTGATACTCCCTGGGCATCGCTGATAGCCAAACAAGTATTTCCCGTACAATGCAACTCCGTGTTATAGGTGTGGCCATGCCAAAAACCCTCTTTCAGAAGGTCTGGGACGCGCACTCGGTGCGGAAGCTGGCCAACGGCCAGACGCAGCTCCTCGTCGGCACGCACCTGATCCACGAGGTGACGAGCCCCCAGGCGTTCGGCATGATGCGCGACCTCCGGCTGAAGGTGGCGATGCCCCACCGCACCTTCGCGACCGTGGACCACATTGTTCCCACGGACCAGGTGAGCGAGCCGTACGCGGATCCCCTGGCCGACGCGATGATCAAGGAGCTGCGCAGGAGCTGCCGCGAGTTCGGGATCACCTTTTTCGACCGCTCGACGGGCAAGCAGGGGATCGTGCACATAGTCGGGCCCGAGCAGGGGATAACGCAGCCTGGCACGACGATCGCCTGCGGCGACTCGCACACGAGCACCCACGGCGCCTTCGGCGCGATCGCATTCGGGATCGGCACGACCCAGATCCGGGACGTCCTGGCGACCCAGACGATGGCGCTCGGCAGGCTCAAGGTGCGCCGGATCGAGGTGAACGGGCGGCTCCGCCCGGGCGTCTACGCAAAGGACGTCATCCTCCACATCATCTGCACGCTCGGGGTCAACGGGGGAACCGGCTACGCCTACGAATACGCCGGCGAGGTGTTCGACCGGTTCTCGATGGAGGAGCGCATGACCGTCTGCAACATGTCGATCGAGGGGGGCGCCCGTGCGGGCTACGTCAACCCGGACGAGACGACCTTCGCCTACCTGAAGGGAAGGCCCTATTCCCCGAAGGGCGCCGCATGGGACGCAGCGCTCGCCCGCTGGCGCGCCGTCGCCAGCGACCCGGGCTGCGCCTACGACGATGTCGTCAAGATCGACGCCGCCGACATAGCGCCCACGGTCACCTGGGGGATAAATCCCGGCCAGGGCCTTCCCATCACCGGGACGGTCCCCGACCCGGAGAAGGCGTCGAGCGCCGACGAGCGGACCTCCATCGAGGAGGCGCTCGCCTACATGAAGCTCAAGCCCGGAGCTCCCATCAAGGGGACGAGGATCGACGTCGCCTTCCTCGGCTCGTGCACCAACGGGCGCCTGAGCGACTTCCAGGAGGTCGCGCGCTTCCTGAAGGGCAGACGGGTGGCGCCCGGCGTCAAGGCGATCGCCGTTCCCGGCTCGCAGGGGGTGGGGCTCCTGTGCGCCGAGATGGGCATCGACGCCATATTCCGGGAGGCTGGCTTCGAGTGGCGCAGCGCCGGCTGCTCCATGTGCCTCGCCATGAACCCGGACAAGCTGGTCGGCGACCAGCTCTGCGCCAGCTCGTCGAACCGCA
>CAZNNO010000044.1:0-30734 GCA_964574435.1 uncultured Opitutaceae bacterium | reverse complement strand
CCCGCGGTCCTGCGCCGCGTGGTCGAGGAGATGAACCTCGCCGTCCAGCCCGACCCGGGGGAGGGCGACCCTGCGCCCCCCGTGAAGAAGCAGTTCGTGATCCTCGTGAGCGACCCCGAGGAGAAGATGCCCAGGGACGACCTCAGCGGGTGGGTGCTCCAGATTCCGGAGGACGAGAGCCCCGCCTCGGTCCAGGAGCGCCTCTTCAAGGGAGCCTACGACTACAACGCCTCGAAGAAAGGCCGGCTCTACCCCGCCAAGACCGTCGGCGACGCGGTCGAGAACGTGCCCAGTAAGCACTTCAGGGAAGCTGAGCTCTGGGTGAAGACCAAGACGCCGGTCATCGTGCTGCGCACCGACAACGAAATCCCGCGGGGCTGACGCCGCCCCGCTCAGTCGATGCCGAATCTTGCGGGATTGAAGCCCCGCTCCCTGAGCGCCTCGGCCAGCGCCTTCATGTCAAGGCGCGACCCGGGCCGGATTCCATTGGCCGCGAACCAGCCATTCGGCATCTCAAGGGCGAACTGGACCTGGTCGCTGTGCGAGGCCACGGGCCTCTCGTCGAGGGGAAGCAGGTCGTAGACCTCCGTGACGACGCCGTCGGCGCTCAGGTAGGCGAGATCGAGGGCCTCGGGGGTGTTCTTCATCCAGAAGCGCAGCGCCTGCGGCCTCTCGTTGACGAAGATCATCCCCTCGTCGCGGCCGAGGTCGGGCCTCTGCATCAGGCCCCGGCGCTGCTCGGCCTCGAGCACGGCCACCTGCAGACTGGCGGGATGGCCCCCGACGCTGAGCGCGAAGTGGTCGAACACGGTCTTCTGGCCCGCGGCGTCGCCGACGGCCCTGCCGGGGCCGCAGCCCGCCAGCAATAGGCAAAGGAGCGCGGCCGAGGGCCAAGGCGAAAGCGGATTTGCATTTTTCACCCATAAAAAGGTTAATTGCGGCCTGTCGGGCTAGACAATCCCCGTCTCTCCAATGGCCACCAAGAAAAACCGCGACATCCTGACCTACGGCGACACCGCGCGAAGCGCGGATGTTCTCTACTTCGGCGGTGTCGAGATGCACGACCCCTTCATCGCGTTCAGCGCGCGGGGCAGGAGGTACGCGGTTGTGAGCGCGCTCGAGTTCGGCCGCGTGAAGCGCTCCTCGGCCTTCGACACCGTGCTTCCCCTGGAGGCCTGGCAGGAGCGGGCGCGGCGCGCCTGGCCGCGCCGCAGGCCGGGCCCGGCCGAGGTGATCGCGGCGCTTCGCGCCGCGCTCTGCGCCGGGCCGTTCACCGTGCCCGAGGACTTCCCGGCGGGGCTCCTCCTCGAGCTGCGGGCGCTCGGCGTCAGGCTCGCCGTCTCAAAGGGCCCCCTGTTCCCCTCCAGGGAGGTCAAGTCGCCGGCCGAGGCCGCGGCCCTCCGGGAGGGCAACCGCTGCAGCGCCGCGGGCATCGCGGCCGCCGAGAGGCTCCTACGCGCCAGCCGCATCCGGTCGGGCCGACTGGTCGCCGGCGGCCGCATGCTGACGAGCGAGCGGCTCAAGGTCGCGATTGAGACCGCCTGCATCGAGGCCGGCTCCGTATCCCTGTCGACGATCGCGGCCGGCGGAGACCAGGCCTGCGACCCGCACAACCGCGGGACGGGACCCCTGCGCCCGAACGAGCTGATCATTGTGGACGTCTTCCCTCGGGTCGCGGACACGGGCTACCATGGCGACATGACGCGCACGTTCCTGCGCGGGCGCGCAAGCGACGCCCAGAAGGCGATCGTGGGCGCCGTCAGGGCGGCCCAGCTCCGGGCGCTCGCGGCGATACGCGCCGGGGTCCCGGGGAGCGAGGTCCACCGGAAGGTAACCGAGACGTTCACGTCCCTGGGTTTTGAGACGCGCAGCACGCCGAGCGGGTCGGTCGGGTTCTTCCACGGCACCGGACACGGCCTCGGCCTCGACGTCCACGAGCCCCCCCGGATGAACGCAACGGACAACACCCCCCTGAGGAGGGGCGCCGTCGTGACGGTCGAGCCCGGCCTCTACTACCCGGGCGTGGGCGCCTGCCGCATCGAGGACGTCGTCCAGGTGACGGGCGCCTCCCCGCGCATGCTTTCCAAGTACCCCTACTCGTGGGAGCTCAGGTAGCGGGAACGCGCTCCGGAAAAACGACGTCATGTCCATCGCACCCACAAAGGCAAAGGCGCTCCTGAGGAGGATCACAGGCCTGAGGATCCTCGTCATCGGCGACGTGATGCTCGACCACTACATCTGGGGGGATGCGACGCGTATCTCGCCTGAGGCCCCCGTGCCGGTGATCGACATCGCCCGCGACACGTGGACGGCAGGGGGCGCCGCCAACGTGGCGATCAACATCGCGGGGCTTGGCGCGCGCTGTGCGGTCATGGGCTTCCTCGGGGGCGACGCCAACGGGGCGAGGCTCCGGGAGATCCTCGGTGCAAAGGGCGTGAAGGCCCTGGCCACGCCGGGCGACGGCATGACGATCGTCAAGACCCGCGTCATGGTCCAGCACCAGCAGCTGTGCCGCCTGGACCGCGAGTCGCCCCCCGCCTCGTATGCGGTCGAGCCCGGCCCCTGCGCGAAGCTGATCGCCAGGGCCATCAGGGAGTGCGACGCCGTCGTCCTGTCGGACTACGCCAAGGGGACCCTGACGGAGGCGCTGGTCGCGCATGTGACGGGTCTCGCGCGGTCGCAGCGCAAGTTCATCGCCCTCGATCCCAAGCCCAAGCACAAGCTGGAGTTCAGCGGCCTCGACCTGATCACCCCCAACAAGCGCGAGGCTCTCCAGCTCGCGGGCATCGAGCCCGCCCAGGGTGAGCCCTTCCCCGAGGCGGCGGTATGCGCCCGCCTTGATGCCCTTTACGGCACAAAGAATGTCGTGGTGACACTCGGGGAGGACGGCATGCTGCTGAGCTCCGGCGGTAGGGTCCTGAAGACCATCCCGACGGCGGCCCGGGAGATCTACGACGTCTCGGGTGCCGGGGACACCGCGCTCGCGGGCCTCGTCCTCGCGCTCGCCTCGGGCGCCGGCCTCGAGGAGGCCGCACACTTCGCCAACGCGGCGGCGGGAGTCGTGGTCGCCAAGCTCGGGACCGCGACAGTCTCCCCGCAGGAGCTCCTCGACCACGTCGCCAACGAGCCGTGAACCGGGCGTTATTCGTAGACCGGGATGGAACGCTGATCGTCGACAGGGTCTACCTGGCCGACCCGCAGGGGGTGGAACTCATCCCCGGGGCCGCCGAGGGTCTGCGAAGGGCCCGCGAGCTCGGCTTCAAGCTCTTCCTCTTCACGAACCAGTCGGGGATAGGCCGCGGGCTGCACACGATCGAGGACGCCCGCCGGGTGAACGCCCGGATGGAGGAGCTTCTCGGCCTTCCCGCACCCGTCTTCGATGGCGCCTGCATCGCTCCGGAGGCGCCCGGCCAGCCCTCGCTCTATCGAAAGCCCTCGCCCAGGTTCATCCGGGAGAAGGTCGCCGAGCACAGCCTCGACCCCGCGGGCTGCTGGATGGTCGGTGACTCGCCCGCGGACGTCGGTGCGGCGCTGGCCGCCGGCATCCGGGCGGCGGCCGTCCGCACGGGAAAGCTGCCCCCGGAGTCCATACCGGAGGTCGCGCAGGGAAAGGTGCCCGTCTTTTCTGACTTCGGGGCGTTCGCGGCCTCGCTCGAATGAGGCGGCGCCTCGACGAGATCCTCGTCGCCCGCGGACTCGCGCAGTCGAGGACCCAGGCGAAGGCCCTGATCATGGCGGGGCGCGTGTTCCGGGGGACGGAGCGCCTCGACAAGCCGGGCCGGGAGCTCGAGTTGGACAGCGAGCTTTCCGTGACCCGGCCGCCGCGCTTCGTCAGCCGCGGGGGCGAGAAGCTCGCGGCCGCGCTCAAGCGGTTCGCGGTGGGGCTCGAGGGGGCGCACGTTCTGGACGTGGGAGCGTCGACCGGCGGCTTCACCGACTGCGCGCTCCAGGCAGGGGCGGCGTCGGTCGTGTGCGTCGATGTCGGACGCGCCCAGCTTCACGCGCGGCTGCGGGCGGACCCCCGGGTGACCAACCTGGAGAAGCTGAACGCCAGGAGCCTGGCGCCCTCGGACCTGCCCCGCGCCGAGTTCGACGCCGTCGTGATGGACCTCTCGTTCATCTCCCTGAAGAGCGTCCTTCCCCCGGTCTGGCCGTTCCTGCGCAAGGGCGGCGTGCTCGTGGCCCTCGTGAAGCCGCAGTTCGAGGCGGGCAGGGCCGAGGCCGACAGGGGCCGCGGCGTGATCCGCGACGACGCGGTGCGGGAGTCGGCCCTGGCCGCCGTCCGCGACTTCGCCGCGTCGCGGCTCCCCGGCGCAGTCCTGGTCGGCTCGATGGACTCGCCGCTCGAGGGCGCCGACGGAAACAGGGAATTCCTGTTGTGCCTGCGCAGATCCCGGCCAGATTCGGGTGGCCCGCCAGCCCCAGGGGCGCCGCAGCCATGAAGCCCATCCGCACCCTCGCCTTCGTCGTCAACGCCGAGAAGCCCGGCGCGGTCGACCTCGCGCGCTCGCTCGCCGGGGCCGCCCGGGCCAAGGGCGTAAGCGTGAGGCGGACGACCCGCTTTCCCCTTGCCCGGGGCTACCTGCGCGGCTGCGACGCGTGCTGCGTCATCGGGGGCGACGGCACGCTCCTCGGCGTCGTGTGCGAGGCCGCACGCCAGGAGGTGCCGATCATCGGGATAAACCGGGGCAGCCTCGGCTTCCTGACGACCTTCTCCGAGGAGGAGGCGCGCCTGGAGTTCGACGGCCTGCTGCGCGGCGGGTTCCGCGTCGACAAGCGCGCCATGCTCGCGTGCTCGGTTGCGGGCGGCCCGCCGAGGCCCGCGCTCAACGACGTGCTGATCAAGGACGGGCTGGGCACGGGGCTTGTCCACCTGGAGGTGTTCGCGGACGGGGAGCTGGTCACCGACTACCTCTGCGACGGCCTCATCTTCTCCACGGCGACCGGCTCGACGGCCTACAACCTCTCCGCGGGCGGCCCCATAATCCACCCTGCCGCGAACGTCATCGCCATGACCCCGATCTGTCCGCACACGCTCACCAACCGCTCGATCATATTCCGCGACACGGTGAAGCTGCGCGTCCACAACCGCACCGGGGGGACGCGGGTGCTCGTGGCGACCGACGGACGGGGCGAGATGCGGGCCTCCGCCGACGAGCCCATCGACATCTCGATCGCTAAGATGCGCCTGCCCCTCGCCCAGCAGCGCGACTACTCCCACTTCGCCGTCATCCGCACGAAGCTCAAGTGGAGCGGCGGGGCGGCCGAGCGCGTGTAGCTACGGCGTCACGACCAGCTGCGTCCGCTTGGCCGAATCAAGGTGGACCCGGGCGAAGGTCGCCAGGTCTCCGATCGTCACCGCATCGACAAGCGAGTCGTAGTTCTTCCAGTCGTTGGCGGGCCGGCCCTGAAGCACGTCCACGGCGCACTGCATGGCCCGAGACGAGTTGGTCTGGAGGGCCGTGCGCCTTCCCGCCTTCAGGCGGACCTGGCAGCGGTGGAGCTCCTCGGCCGCGACCTTGCCCGCCTGTACGCGCTCGATCTCGAGGCGGATCTCGTCGAGCACCTCCGACTCCTTGCCGGGCTGGGTTCCCGCGATGAAGTAGAACATCGCCGTGCTCCGGCACGCGACGCGCCCCGAGCGCACGAAGTAGGCAAGGCCCTTCTGCTCGCGCACGCGCTCGAAGAGGTGCGACGCCATCCCGCTGAAGAGCTCGTCCGCGACATCGCCGACGTAGAAGTCGGCCGCGTCGAGCGCGGCGCCCGGGAAGCCCTGCAGGACGACCGCCTGCTCCCTCGGCTGGCGCTCGACAAAGTCCCCGGGCTGCGCAGGCCCCTCGAAGGGGCTGCCCGGCCCGACCGGCTTGCCCTCCGCGACCCGCAAGAGCAGGGCCTCGAGCTTCGGGACAAGGCGCCTCGGGTCGAAGTCGCCGGCCACCGACAGGACAACGCCCGAGCCCACGAGCAGGCGCTTCCAGAGCGCCACGAGGTCGGGCGCCTGCGTCGCCGAGACACCCGTCTCGTCTCCCTGGGGGCCGAGGGCAAACGGGTTCCCGCCGAAGAACCTCCTGCGCAGCATGCGACGCGCGCAGGTGACCACGTCGTCCTTCTCCTCGCGCAGGACCGCGAGCTGGGCGTCGCGCTCGATCGCGAGGGTCCCGGGCCGGAACGCGGGCGCCAGCGCCCCGTCCGCCAGGAGCCCCAGGGCTAGGTCCGCGTCGTTCGGCAGCACCTCGGCCGCGATGCCGAGGGTGTTGTCGCCCGAGAACGAGCTGAAGGACCCGCCGACCTCCTCGATGCGCTGCGCGATCTCCGCGGCGCTGCGCCTGCGGCTGTCCTTCGTGAGGAGCGTGGCCAGGAGCGCGGAACTGCCCCTCCTGCCCGCGGCCTCGCAGAGCGGCCCGCCGTGCGTCAGGAGGCGCAGGTGGAGGTTGGGCAGCCTGCGGTCCTGCTGGAAGAGGATCCGCGCTCCGTTCGGCAGGCGCACCACCTCGAAGTCGGCCCGGCCCCCGAGCGACGCGCTCGACGGCTTCGCTGCCGCCGGCGCCTTCGCCTCGGGCTCCAGGGAGACCGAGGTCATGCGGCCCGCAACCAGGTAGGTCCTGAGCGCGCGCCCGAGATCGGACGGCCCCACCCTGCTCAGGCGGTCAAAGTAGGTTCGGCTGAACTCGAGGTCGCCCACCACCACCTCCGCGAGCCCGAGGCGCGAGGCCTGGCCGCTCATTGTCTTGCAGGTGTTGATCTCGCCGACGACCGACTGGCGGTACGCCTTCCCGAGCTGCGCGGAGGTGAAGGCGCCGGGCTCCGCGTGCGTGGCAATGACGCGCACGATGGCGGCCTCCGCCTGCTCGCGCAGGCCGGCGTCGCACGTGAAGATCACGCAGAAGAGGCCGCTCGAGCCCGGGTTCCAGCTCGACGCGTCGATCGTGTGGACCAGCTTCTCCTTCTCGCGCACCTGCTGCCAGAGGATGGAGCTCTCGCCGCCCCCGAGCACCAGGGCTAGCAGGTCGAGCCCGGGCGCCGCCGGGTCGGTGAGCCCGGGGATGGGCCAGGCGAGCGCGGCGCGCACGACCTCGACCTTCTCATACGTGTGGAGGCGGCGCGGGCCAAGCTGCAGCGGCTCGTCCGGGACGAGGACCGGCGCCAGCCGCGACCGGGGAGCGGCGCCGAAGTGGCGCTCGACCGACGCCCTGACGTCGGACGCGGAGACGTCACCGGCCACCACGACGACCATGTTGTTCGGCACGTAGCGCTCGCGGTAGTAGCCCAGGAGCGCCGCGCGGTCGACAGCCGAGAAGACGTCCCGGTGCCCGATGATGGGCTGGCGGTACGGGTGCTCCCTGAACGCGGTGCCAAAGAGGGCCTCCCAGAGCCTGCTCTCGGGGTCGTCCCGGGTCATCGCTATCTCGCGCAGGATCACGTCCCGCTCCCGGGTCACCTCGTCGGCGGGCAGCGTTGAATGCAGGACGGCGTCGGCAAGCACGTCAACGGCCACCTCGAAGTTCTCGCTCGGCAGATCGATGTAGTAGACCGTTCGGTCGAACGTCGTGTAGGCGTTGATGTAGCCCCCGCTCGCCTGCACGCTAGCCGAGATCTCGCGGCCGCTGCGGCGGGTCGTGCCCTTGAAGAGCATGTGCTCGAGGTAGTGGGACAGCCCGGCGCCAAGCTGCGCACCCTCGTGGATGCTGCCCGTGCGCACCCACACCTGCACCGAGGCTAGCGAGGCCGAGCGGTCGGGCTTCACGAGGAGCGTCAGGCCGTTCGGCAGCACGGCTCGCTCGACAGTCTCTCGCCAGAACGCGTCCAGCAGCGCGCGGTCCGAGCGCGGGGGTTTGGATTTGGGCATCAGGTCGCTCCGTCAGGCTGAACCAACCGCTTCGGCGGCGGATGCACCCCTCGGGCGCTGCGTCGGCAGGAAAGGTTTCACGAAAACATCGTCGAATTCATACAGGTTCGCGAAGTCCTCGCGGCGGTCGTTGTCGGTCTTGCTGAACGCATTGTACTCGATAAGGTTAAAAACGATGTCGCCAAAATCCTGGCAGCAGCGAACGCCCCAGGAATTGAGCACGGTCTTGGTCAGCGGGCCGAACTGCTCCAGGGCGTAGACCCGAAGGCCGTCAAGCAGCTCGGGGCCCGTGACATGGCGGGACTTGCCGCTTCGGCTGCTGTCCTTCTTTCGAATCTCCTTGACCGTGTGGTCGAGACCTAGCCTGACGAAGTCATAAGCCTTGCGGTCGAATCGCGCATCCTCCTTGCAGATCAGCGCGACAATTCGTGGGAATTCCGAATCTTGCATCTTTGGATGCGAGGTTGGCAGCATCGTCACCGCGGTGCAACTCCGCCCTTCAAATGCACCCTATCTGCGCCAGCGAATGCAAGTTGCAAAAGAATCGCTTCTAGGCTCGCAAAACGCCGAAAACCCACCCAATTTCATATCTTAACAATGATAGCTTCCACCCAAACTAACCATCCCATCGTCGGGGTGAAAGACGCTAAAGACCAAACCCCGGTCGAATTGGCCTGTTACAAATTGAAGGAAGCAGGACTCAGGATCACGCAGCCGCGCGTCGCGATCCTGGCGGCTCTCATCAAGGCGGGACGACCGACGAGCATTGACGCCCTTCACGGCGAGCTTGGGCCAAATTCCTGCGACATTGTGACGGTCTACCGCTGTATGGCGGCCTTTGAGTCGATCGGCCTCGTGCGGCGCGCGTTCCTGATCAATGGGACGAGCCTCTACGAGATAAACCTGGGCGACCCGAACCGCTACCACGTCGTCTGCAAGCTGACGAACAATGTCGAGGAGCTTGACGCCGCTTCGGCGGGCGAGTTGCGCCGCGCCGTGCAGACGGTCGAGGACGCGCTTCGCGCCAAGGGCTATTCGGAAGTCGGGCACATCGTGGAGTTTTTCGGCAAATCACCTTCGGCCAGCCGGACGCAGTCCGACGCCGTCGTGCCCGCGGTCCCGGCCACCTGAGGCCGCGCGCTCAGGCCGGAGCCGGCCTGGCGGCCGCGTAGTTCCTGCCCGCCTGCTCCCAGTCGACGACCTCCCAGAACGCGCCGACGTAGTCGGCCCGCACATTCTGGTGCTTCAGGTAGTAGGCGTGCTCCCAGACGTCGAGGCCGATGATCGGGACCTCCCCCTCGCTGAGAACGGAATCCTGGTTGGCCGTGGAATGGATGATCAGCCTGCCGTCCTTCATCAGGGCGAGCCATTCCCAGCCGCTGCCGAAGCGCTTCATCGCGGCGTCGCTGAAGCGCGTCTTGAACGCGTCGTAGGAGTTGAACATCTTGGTCATGGCGGCCCCGAGCTCGCCCGTGGGCTCCCCTCCGCCCCTTGGGGAGAGGATCTTCCAGAAGAAGCTGTGGTTCACGTGCCCGCCGACATTGTTGCGCAGCGTGGTGCGAAGCGGCTCCTCTATCGCGGCCAAATCCGAAAGGATCTCCTCGGCGGTCATCCCCGCCAGCGCGGCGTTCCCCTCGAGAGCCTTGTTGGCGTTCTTTATGTAGGCCGCGTGGTGCTTCGAGTAGTGGATCTCCATCGTCCGCGCGTCGATGTGCGGCTCCAGGGCGTCGAAGGCGTACCCCAGGGGCGGAAGAACGAAGGGTTGCTTGGTCAAGCCTGCTCCGACTGGCACGGCCACATCGGCCGCCCAGGATCTCGTGATCGCGCCCAGCCCTGCGAGGGCCGCGCCACCACCCAGTACCTTCAAAGCGTCGCGTCGCGTCATGCACGAACGCTATGCCATCGGCCTGTGCTTGCAAGCCTCGGCGGACTGGCGGGCGCCCGGGGCCCGGCCAATTTGGGTTGCCGAGCCGCCCCGGATCGCCGGGATGGTCGCCAGCCCCTCCACCTGATGATCCCCAAGCGGTTGCCCCCATTGCCCTTCAAGCGGCCTGCGCTCGCCGCGATCCTCGCCGCCGCCTGCCCCGCCACCCTGCTCCTGGCCGGCGGATCGATCGACCTGAAGCGGGTCACGCCGGTGCCGGCCGGCCAGCAGATCCCGGTGTCCGACTTCCTGCGCCCCGCGCTGCTCAGCGAGCCGAGGCTCAACCCCTCGGGCACCCAGATCTCGGCCATCGTGACCGCCGGCGAGGACCACCACCTGCTGCTGGCCTACGATGTCAGGACCCGGAAGTACAACGTGCTCGGCCAGAGCGGGGACACCGACATCAGCGACGCGGCGTGGCTCGACGACAGGCGCCTCGTCTACCAGCTCGCGTCGCAGAAGCTCTACGGCATCGGCCTCTTTGCCGCGGACGCCAAGGACCTGTCCGACACCTACCCGCTCCTGCAGTACTACGGAACGTCGCTGATCGCCGTCCGCAGGGCCGACCGCCTGAGTCCCCTCGTCTGGAACAGGCTTGACGCGCTCGACGGGGCCCACGTGGACCTGGGAGCCGCGATCATCAGCTCGACCCGGGTGTCGAAGATGGTCGGCGTCGACCTGCTGACCGCCACGCTCCCGGAGCAGATGGCGCTTATCCAGGAGATCCGCGAGAACAACGAGGCCCACATGAGCGACCACTACCCGGTTCCCGGGGGCGGCGACACGGTCGGCTACATCGCCGACAAGGACGGGAACCTCGCGTTCGCGGTCACCTCCCAGAACGGAGCGGCCACCCTCAGCCGGCTGGTGGGGCGCTCTTGGGTGCCCTCCCCGATCGACCTAGGCGAGTGGAACATCATCGGCGCCGGCAACAGGCCGGGCGAGCTCGCCGCCACGCCGCAGCACGCGGAGGGCAGGCCCCGGCCGCTCGTGCTGCTGGACGGGGCGAGCGGCGCGCAGGGGCGGACGCTCCTCCAGGACGACGCGTACGATTTCGAGGGGTCGCTGTACCGCGATCCCGTCTCGGGCGAGATCATCGGAGCGATCGGCCAGCGCGAGGGGCCGTGCTTCAGCTGGTTCAACGAGACCTACCGGAGGTACCAGGCCACGCTGAACCGCTCGTTCCCGGGCCTTGTGGTCCAGATCATCGGCAGCAACGAGGCGCAGGACTTCTTCCTCGTCGGGGCCTATTCGGACCGGCAGCCCCCGGTGTACGACTGGGTCGACTTCAAGAAGCACGCCTCGGGCCTCTTCAAGCAGTCGGCGCCCTGGATCGACCCGGGGCGCATGCGGCCGGAGAACATCATCCGCTTCACGACGCGGGACGGCCGCCAGCTCGACGCCTACCTGACGCTGCCGAGCGGCGCCTCCCAGGACCACCCCGTTCCGCTCGTCGTCGTGCCCCACGGGGGTCCGTGGGTGCGCGACGCCTGGGGATTCGACCCCGAGGCCCAGCTCCTCGCGAGCCGCGGCTACGCGGTCCTGAAGCCCGAGTACCGCGCGTCACCCGGGTATACCTGGAGGTTCCACGAGCGGGACCAGTGGGAATTCGTCAAGATGAGCCACGACGTGACCGACGCCACGAGGGCCGTCATGACAAGCGGACTCGTGGACCCGAGGCGGGTCGCGATCATGGGGGCGTCGTTCGGCGGCTACCTGGCGCTTGAGGGGGTCGTGGACGAGCCGACGCTCTACCGCTGCTCGGTGGCGATCTCGGGGGTGTTCGACTGGGAGGAGCTGATCCGCGACCGCGGGTACGACTACTCCAGGTTCGACTGGTGGTACGCGACGCTCCTGCGCCGCCTCGGGGACCCGAGGCGCGAGCCCGGGAAGTTCGACGCCATCGCGCCGGTGCGCCACATCGACAGGGTGCGGGTGCCGGTCTTCGTCACCCACGGCGGCTACGATCCCGTCGCGGACATCGGGCAGTCCACGCGCCTGATCGCGGAGCTGAAGCGCTGCGGCGTCCCCTGCGAGTCGTACCTGGTCACAAGCGAGGGCCACGGGATGCTGCACCTCGACAACCGGGTCGAGCAATACACGCGCATCGAGGCCTTCCTGGGAAAGTACCTGTCGCCCGGCGCCTCGGCGCCGTAGCCTAGTGGGCCAGCAGGCGGCGCAGCGTCTCGTCGACCTGCCTGGGATCGGCCTTGCCCTTGGCCGCCCTCATGACCGGGCCCTTGAAGGCGTTCAGGGCGCTTTCCTTGCCCCCCTTGTAGTCGGCCACCGACTTGGGGTTCGCGGCGATCGCCTCGGCGCACCAGCGCTCGAGTTCCCCCTGGTTCGTCTCGGACCTGAGCCCCTTCCTCTCGACCACCGCCTCCGCGGTCTCGCCCGTGCGGAACATCTCGATGAAAACCTCCTTGGCGGCGTTGCTCAGGATGACGCCCCCGTCCACCAGCTTCACGAGGGCGGCTACGTGGGCCGGCGTGACCTTCGACTCGGCGAGCCCGACCTTCGCATGGCCGAGCTCCCTCAGCAGGTCGTTCACGATCCAGTTTCCGGCGGCCTGGGGCTTCCCGCAAAGGCGCGCCGCCTCCTCAAAGAAGCCCCCGAGCTCGCGGTCCGGCACGAGGACCGAGGTGATCGTGTAGGGGATCGCGTACTGCTCCATCAGCCTGCGCTGGCGGTCGAAGGGAAGCTCCGGGCAGCTGGCGCGTATCCTGGCCTTCCAATCCTCGCTCACCTCGACCGGCATCAGGTCCGGGTCCGGGAAATAGCGGTAATCGTGCGCCATCTCCTTCGACCTGAGCGACTGCGACACCCCGGTCTGGCCGTCGTAGTCGCGGGTCTCCTGCTGGACCTTGCCACCCGCCCCGACAACGGCAACCTGCCTGCGGATCTCCTGGGAGATCCCGTCCCGCACGAAGGAGATTGAGTTCAGGTTCTTGAGCTCGACCTTCGTTCCGAGCCCCGTGGAGCCCTCCGGCCGGATCGATATGTTCGCGTCGCAGCGCAGCTGGCCCTTCTCCATGTCGCAGTCCGATATCCCCCCGTAGATCATGACCGTCTTGAGCGCGGTCAGGTAGGCGAAGGCCTCGTCGGCGCTGCGGATCACGGGCTCGGACACGATCTCCATCAGGGGCGTGCCCGCCCGGTTGAAATCGACAAGAGAGGCGCCCTCGCCGTGGTTGAGCTTCCCGACGTCCTCCTCCAGGTGGATGCGGGTGAGCGCGATCCGCCGGTGCTCGCCCATGATGTTGCGCGCAGGCCCGGGGAGCTCGATCTCGACGGCCCCGCCCCTGCAGAGCGGCTGGTCGTACTGCGAGATCTGGTAGTTCTTCGGGGAGTCGGGATAGAAATAGTTCTTCCTGTCCCATTTGCAGACCGGCGCGATCTCGCACCCGAGGAGGAGCCCGGCCTTGATGATCTTGTCCAAGGCCCCCTTGTTCATCACCGGGAGGGTCCCGGGAAGGGCCAGGACGACAGGGTCCGTGAGCGTGTTCTCGGCGAAGCCGTAGCCCGAGGCGACCCGGGTAAACATCTTCGAGCGGGTCTTGAGCTGCACGTGCACCTCGAGGCCGATGACAGCCTCGTAGTTCATAGGCTCGGGCGCCGGGCGCCCCAGTCGGTTTGCCGCTCGTAGGCGCGGGCGACGGCGAGCAGCTCCGTCTCCTTGAAGGGCTGGCCGATCACCTGGAGGCCGATCGGCAGGCCGCCCGCGGTGAAGCCGCAGGGTATGCTGATCCCGGGGAGTCCCGCCAGGTTGACGCCGATCGTGTAGATGTCGTTCAGGTACATGGCGAGCGGGCTCGCGGCCTTCTCTCCCTTCCTGAAGGCCGGCGTCGGCGAGGTAGGCGTGACAATGGCGTCGACCTCCTTGTAGGCCTCGAGGAAGTCCAGGCGGATCAGCGTGCGCACCTTCTGGGCCCGCAGGTAGTACGCGTCGTAGTAACCGCTCGATAGCACGTAGGTCCCGAGGATGATCCTGCGCTTGACCTCCGCGCCGAAACCCTCGGCGCGCGACTTGAAGTAGATTTCGAGCGCGTCCTTCGCGTCCTTCGAGCGGTGCCCGTAGCGCACCCCGTCGAAGCGGGCGAGGTTCGAGGAGCACTCGGCCGTCGCTATGATGTAGTAGGCCCCGACCGCATACTTCGTGTGCGGGAGCGAGACCTCGCGCACCTCGCACCCCATCTTGCGGTATTCGGCGATCGCCGCCTGCACGGCGGAGCCGACCTCCGGATCGAGGCCCTCGCCGAAGTACTCCTTGGGTATCCCGAGCCTCCACCTGCGCCCGGACTTCTCGAGCTCCGCGATGCCGCGCCCGTAGTCGGGCACCTCGATTCCGAGCGACGTCGAGTCCCTGGGGTCGTGCCCCGCGATGGCGCCGAGGACGGTGGCGGCGTCCCCCACCGTGCGGGCGAAGGGCCCGATCTGGTCGAGCGACGAGGCGAACGCGATCAGGCCGTAGCGCGAGACCCTTCCGTACGAGGGCTTGAGCCCGACGACGCCGCAGAGGGCCGCCGGCTGCCGGATCGACCCTCCGGTGTCCGAGCCGAGCGAGGCCACCGCCTCGCCAGCGGCGACAGCCGCCGCGCTCCCGCCCGACGAACCGCCGGGGACCCGCCCAAGGTCCCACGGGTTGGAGGTCGTGGCGAAGGCCGAATTCTCGGTGGAGGAGCCCATGGCGAACTCGTCCAGGTTCAGGCGGCCCCAGCAGATCGCCCCGGCCGCCTTGAGCCGGCGGGTGACGGTGGCGTCGTAGGGCGAGACAAAGCGCTCCAGCATCCGGCTCGAGGCCGTAAGCGGCTGCCCGGCGACGGAGATCACGTCCTTGAACCCGATCGGTATCCCCTCGAGGGGCCCGCTGGGGTCGCCGCCCGCCGCGGACCGGGCCCTGCGCTCGTCCGACGCGCCTGCCTGAGCAAGCGCGTCCGCCTCGTCAAAGGAGTTGAACGCGCGGACGCGGCCGTCGACTGCCTTGGTGCGCGCGATCACGGCCTTCATGAGCTCGACCGACGACAGCTCGCCGCGCCCGAGGCGCCCGGAGAGCTCGGCTATCGTGGAGTTGAAGATTTCCTCAGCCACGGTTCCCCCCGCTAGTCGACGACCCTCGGCACGACGAACATGTTGCCCCGCTTCTCGGGCGCGTTTCGGAGGGCGTCCTCGACCGACAGGCCGGGCTCGGGGATGTCGTCCGCCCAGACATTGACCACAGGGAACGCGTGGGCCGTCGGCTCCACGCCCTCGACATTGACCTCGTTGAGCAGGGCAATGTAGGCCAGCACGTCGCCGAGCTGCGCGGCGAAGCGCTCCTTCTCCTCCGGTGTGAGGTCTATCCGCGCGAGGTTCGCGACATGGTCCAGCTTGAGGTCGGTCTTGGGCACGGCGGGTGTTACCTTCGGAGCTTGTAGGCGGTTGTCCTCTCAATCTCGTCCTGGATCCTCTGAAGCACACCGTTTACCTCGTCGTCGGTCAATGTCCGCGACGCCGAGCGAAACACGAGCGAGAAGGCCAGGCTCTTCGTTCCCTCCGCCAGCCCCTTGCCCTCGTAGACGTCGAAGACCTCGACCCCCTCGACGCCGAAGGCCGACCCGGCCGCCGCCGCGGCCACCCGGGCCACGGCGGCGCGCACCTGCCCCTCCCGGCACGCGCGGTCGACCACGAGGGCTATGTCCCTCAGGGCCGGCGGGAAGAGGCTGAAGTCACGGAACCGGATCCGCGGGGCGGCCGCCGCGAGCCGCTCAGGGAGCGTCGTGAACACCCCGGCGATGACGCCCCCCTCGATGCCGATCGACCTGAGCAACGCCAGGTTGACAAGGCCGAAGCGGGCCACCCATCCGCGATCCAGCGAGCCGGCGCTAGCGGAGTGGCCCTCCTGCCACCCGTTGCCGGGACCGGAGACCGCCTCGATGGCCTCGGCCCCGAGGTCCACTCCCGCCGCCGCCGCGAGGGCCGCCACGTGGTGCTTGGCCGTGTAGAAATCCGCGCCGTCGCGCCTCGCCCACTGGCGGGCCGAGTCCTCGGCGACCACGAACGCCGCCGCCGCCGCCTCGAAGTTCCGCCCGTTGTGCTCGACGAAGATCCTGCCCACCTCGAACAGCCGCGCCGAGCGGATCCCGCGCGACTGGTTGAGGAGCAGCGAGTCGAGGAGGCCCATGACCAGCGTCGGGCGAAGGTGCGACTGGTCCTCAACGAACGGGTTGGCCAGGGCAAGCTCCGCGGCGGCGGCCTGGGAGACCCAGGTCGTCAGCTCGCGGCCGGGCCTGAGAGTCAGGTTCACGCACTCGTGAAAGTCATGGCCGACGAGGAACGCCGCCGCCCTGCGATTGAAGACCACGACCGGGTCGTCGTCGGCGGCGAGCCCGACCGATTGGACGCGGGCCCCGGGGATCCGCTCGGTCCCGTAGATCCGCAGGATCTCCTCGACCAGGTCGATCGGCCTCTCGAGGTCGTCGCGCCAGCTCGGCACCGAAACCGTCCACGCGGCACCGCCGTCCGCAGCCGCCCTCTCGTGCGCCACATTGAGCTCGAGCGACTCGAGCGCCGCCCGCATTTCGGCGGCAGGGATATCGAAGCCCAGACGCTCGCGCACAAAGCCGGACTCGATGCCGATCTCGCGCTTCCACGGGACGTCGCCCCCGACCAGCGAGATCGGCGCGACCACCGCGCCGCCGGCGGTCTCGGTGACCAGGTCGATCGCTCGCCATGCGGCCTCGATGGCCGAGTGGGGGTCGACCCCGCGCTCGTAGCGGTAAGACGAGTCCGACGAAAGCCCGAGCGAGCGGGACGTCCAGCGCACCGAGGAGGGCCTGAAGATAGCGCATTCGAGGACGACGCAGGTGGTCGTCTCGTCGACGCCCGAGTTCTCGCCGCCCATGACGCCCGCAACGACGAGGGCCTTCGCCGCGTCGGCGATGACAAGCGTTCGGGCCGAGAGGGTTCGCTCCTTGCCGTCGAGGGTCGTGATCCGCTCCCCCTCGAAGGCCCTGCGGACAACGAGGCGCCCGCCGGCTATCTTGCGGGCGTCGAAGGCGTGGAGCGGCTGCCCGTACTCGAGCATCACGTAGTTGCCGGCGTCCACCACGTTGTTGATGGGGCGCAGGCCGACCGCCCGCAGGCGCTCCTGCATCCAGGCGGGGCTCGGGCCGATCCTTACGCCCGTGACGACGTGCGCCGAATAGAGGGGGCAGTCCTCGGGGTTGTCCACCCGGACGCCCTCGAAGAGGCCCGCGGCCCCGGCGCCCATGACCTCGCCTCGGAACCTCTCCTGCGGATAGGCGAGGCCCTTCCTGAACCAGGCGGCGAGCTCGCGCGCGATTCCGATGTGCGAGAGGCAGTCGGGCCGGTTGGGCGTGACCTCGATGTCGAAGACCGTGTCCCCCGGCGGGAGCACCTGGTTGATCGGCGCGCCAAGCGCCGGCCGGCCCTCGAGGATCAGAAGCCCGCCCTGGTCCTCGCCGATCCCGAGCTCCCTCGCCGAGCACATCATCCCGTCCGAAAGCTCGCCCCGGATCTTGGACTGCTTGATCCGGAGGTCGCCGGGGAGAACCGCGCCCGCAAGCGCCACGGGCACCCGGTCCCCGACCTTGTAGTTCTGGGCGCCGCAGACAATCGTGCGGACGCCGCCGGCCGCCCCGATGTCGACCTTGCAGACGGAGAGCTTGTCGGCGTTCGGGTGCCTGTCGCGCGCAAGCACCTCGCCGACGACGACATGCTCCAGCGCGGGCGCCCCGGTGGAGCTCACGTGCTCCACCTCGAAGCCGAGGAACGTGATCGCGCGCGTGATCTCCGGCACGCCGGCCTCCAGCGCGACGTAGTCCCTGATCCAGTTGAGCGAGATTTTCATCCGGGTGGGTCCTCCGGGCTCAGAGCCCCCCCGCAAACTGCCTGAGGAGCCTCAGGTCGTTCTGATAGAACACCCGGATGTCATCGATCCCGTAGAGGGTCATCGCGAGCCTCTCGATGCCCATCCCGAACGCGTAGCCCGACCACTCGGCGGGATCGTAACCGACCGCCTTGAAGACCTCGGGATCCACCATCCCGCACCCCCCGATCTCGATCCACTCCTTGTTGACCTTGGGCAGGTGCCTTGCGGACAGGTCGACCTCGAAGCTCGGCTCGGTGTAGCCGAAGTAGTGGGGCCGGAAGCGGGTCTTCGTGCCCGCCCCGAGCAGCGCCTCGAACAGGTAGTCGAGGAGCGCCTTCAGGTCGCGAACCGTCACGCCGCGGTCCACGTAGAGGCATTCGATCTGGTGGAAACTGGCGCTGTGGGAGGCGTCGGTCGTGTCGCGCCGGTACGCGCGCCCCGGGGAGAGTATCCGGATCGGGGGGGGCCCCTTCAGCATCGTTCGCACCTGGACGGACGAGGTGTGCGTGCGCAGGAGGTAGCGCTCACCCGGGGTGTGCACCGAGACGTTCTCAAAGCGGGCGCTCGCCGGGAAATAGAACGTGTCCTGGGCGTCGCGGGCAGGGTGGTCCGCGGGGGTGTTGAGCGCGTCAAAGCAGTAGAACTCCGTCTCGACCTCCGGGCCGTCCACGACGGCGAACCCGACCTTGCGCAGTATCCGGCACACCTCCTCCCTGACGAGCGTCAGGGGATGGTACGTGCCCGCATCCGGGTCCGGGGACGGCAGCGTCGGATCGATCGGGGGCCCCAGGCGCGCCGAGAGCTCGCTATCCTCGATGGCCCTCTGGCGCGAGTCGAGGAGCGCCTGGAGGCGGGCCTTTGAATCGTTCACGAGCCTGCCCATCGCAGGGCGAAGCTCCTTCGCGACAGACCCCATCTGCTTCATGACCAGGGTGAGCTCGCCGTTGGGGCCCACGTAGCGCGCCTTGGCGGCCTCAAGCTCCGGGCGGGTTTGGATCGCCTGGAGCTCGGAAGCGGCCTTGGCCAGAAGCGTGGAGAGTTGCTCTTGCATCTCCATCCTGCCTCAGGATGTCAGGGTTTCTTGGCTGCGGAGGCCTTGGCCCTCAGGGCGTCGCGGGCCTGCTGGACCAGGGCGCCGAAGGCCGCCTCGTCGCGGACTGCGATGTCGGCGAGCACCTTGCGGTCGAGCTCGATGCCGGCGGCCTTCAGCCCCTCGACAAAGCGGCTGTAGCTGATGTCCGCGGCGCGGCACGCCGCGTTCAGGCGAACGATCCAGAGGGAGCGCCATTCGCCCTTCTTCTTCTTTCGGTCCCGGTAGGCGTACTGCCAGGCATGCTGGACCGCCTCCTTGGCGTAGCGGAAAAGCTTGGATTTGCTGCCGAAGTAGCCCTTGGCGTATTTCAGCACCTTCTTGCGGCGCTTTCGCGACGCCGGGGAGTTTGTTGCACGAGCCATGTTGTGTTGTTCCTTTGGGTTAAGCGCCGGCGGGCCGGCTTAATGATTCACCCGCCAGGCGAAGTTTGGTTGAAACGTCAGCGACCGCGCTTTAGAGGCCGAACGGAAGGCAGCGCAGCAGGGGCTTGGCGTGGCCCTCGGCGACGAGCTTGTCCCTGGTGGCGCGGCGCTTCTGCTTCGTCGACTTCGCGGACAAGAGGTGCCGGAAGCCGGGCGTGCGGCGGATGAGCTTGCCACGGGCGGTCAACTTGAAGCGCTTGGCGACGGACTTCTTGGTCTTTTGCATGAGAGGAGTGGTCGAAACCATAGAGTGAGGGACGCCTTGGCAAGGGGAAAAATCCCCTTGCGCCGGCAGGGGCCGCGGGCGGGGGCGCACGCGGTCCCCCCCGGCGCGAAAAATTAATGCGATCGTCACAGGAACCGCTCGTTTTAACGTTGCCGCCCGCGCAAGAAAAATCGTCGCTGGCTGGCAGGCTTCGAAGCGCCATTTTGAGGCTGGATATGACATGCTTTGACCAATCAAGTAGTAAATTTTTGCCTTTCAACCGGATGAGGGCGAACCTATGCATCCGTTCGGCGGCGGCGGCCCCTATTCTGGCGTTCCTGGCGCTGGCGGCCCGGGCCCAGCAGGCGCCTCCGGCCGCGCCGCCCGCCTCCGCCCTTGCGACAGCGCCCGATCCGTCGTGGATGCTCCATTCGCAGGCCACCTGGATCGACCAGGGTCACCCCTCCTTCAACTCCCCCTACGAGGGTCCGAACAGCCTGATGGGCGATTCAGAGTCCGAGCGGACGTTCTCCTTCTCCCTCTACCTCGGCTACCGGGTCCTTCCGGGAACGGAGATCTACCTCGACCCCGAGTTCTTTCAGGGCCACGGCCTGAGCAACACGCTCGGCATGGCCGGCTTTCCCAACGGCGAGGCCGTCAAGGCGGCGTTCCCCACCCTGCACTACAACACGTCGCGCCTCTACATCAGGCAGACCATCGAGCTCGGCGGCGAGGCCGAGAAGGTGGACGACGGGGAGCAGAACGTCGCCGGATTCCATGACGCCAACCGGATCACGCTGACGGTCGGCAAGCTGGCGGCGGACGACATTTTTGACAACAACGCCTACACCCAGGGCGGCGCCCGCGCGTCGTTCATGAACTGGGCGCTTTGGGAGAGCGCCGCCTGGGACTATCCCGCCGACATCGTTGGCTTCACGGCGGGCTTCGTGGCAGAGTGGCAGAACAAGGACTGGGCGCTCCACTACGGGATATTCATGGAGCCAACCGAGTCGAACGGGGCGGTGCTCGACAAGCACCTCCTGGATGCCCACGGCCAGATCCTCGAGCTCGACCGCCTCTACGGCGTCGGGCAGCTCACGGGCACGGCGCGGCCCTTCGTCTTCTGGAACCAGGCGAGGATGGGCAGCTACTCGGAAGCCCTCCAGCAGCCCGACGTCGCCGACGCGCTCTTTGCCACCCGCGCCTACCGCTCGAAGCTGGGGTTCGGTTTGAGCTGGGACCAGCAGCTGACGAAGGACCTGGGAGCCTTCGCGCGCCTGAGCTGGGACGACGGGCGCACGGAGTCGTTCGCCTTCACCGAGGTCGACCGCTCGCTCGCGGCTGGCCTGAGCCTGAGCGGGGAGCGCTGGGCCCGAAAGGACGACACGCTCGGTGTCGCCGGTGTCGTGAATGCCATCGTCTCGAGCCACCAGGAGTACCTTGCGGCCGGCGGGACCCAGGGGCTGATCCTCGGTGACGGCGCGCTCAGGTACGGCCCCGAGGAGATCCTGGAGGCCTATTACAGCGTCCAGGCCGCCAAATGGCTTTGGATTTCGCCGGATATCCAGTATGCCAACAACCCGGGGTACAACCGCGACCGCGGGCCGGTCGTGATCTACGCGCTTCGCGTGCACTTTGAATATTAGCCGCCAGCAGACCTCCCCATGATCCCGCCGGACAGACCCGGGGCCGCGAAGGCGCCCATCGTGGACTGGCGGCAGGATTTCTGGCGCCGGATCCTCGCCGCCTCCCCGGGGCCGGAGCGCCGCAGGCGCACCATGGCCGCCACGTTCGCCGTCGTCGGCGTGATCGGTGTGGTGGACTACCTGACCGGCTTCGAGCTCTCCCTCCTCGTCTTCTACATCATCCCCGTCGCGATGGCGGTGGCCGCGGCGGGCTGGCGCTTTGGGACCGTCACGGCGGTCCTGAGCGTCGCCACCTGGCTCGGCGGGGATTTCGCGGCCGGGGCGCACTTCGCCAACCCATTCGTTCCGGTCTGGAACGCGCTCATCGCACTCGGGACCTACCTGATCGTCGTCTGGCTGCTTGCCAGCGTCATCGCGCTCCACCGCGAGATGGAGGAGCGGGTGCGCCAGCGCACGGCCGCGCTCACCGACGAGATCGCCGAGCGCGTCCGCCTGGAGAAGGCCGTGCTCGAGATCACCGAGCGCGAGCGCCGCGCAATCGGCCACGACCTGCACGACGGCCTGAGCCAGCACCTGACGGGGACGGCGCTCGTGGCGCAGGCGCTCGGGTCCAGGATGGCCGCCGGCTCGCCCGGGGAAGCCGCCGAGGTGCGAACGATCGTCGGGCTGATCGAGCAGGGGATCGAGCAGACCCGCAGCCTTGCCAAGGGCCTCCTGCTCGCGGAGATCGAGCGCGACGGCCTCGTGACCGCCCTCCGGGAGCTGGCGGCGAAGACCCGCGGCCAGTTCCGTGTCGACTGCGAGTTCGCCTGCCCCGCGGCCATCAGCCTCGACGAGAGCGGGACGGCAACGCACCTTTACCGGATCGCGGAGGAGGCCACGCGAAACGCGATCCGCCACGGGCGCTGCAGGCGCGTCGGGTTGGACCTCGCCGTGCAGGGGGCCAGCCTTGTCCTGTCGGTTCGCGACGACGGCTCGGGCCTGCCGCCCCCGGCTTCCCGTGGACAAGGCCTCGGGCTTCGCATCATGGCCCACCGCGCCGCCATCATCGGGGCCACGCTCTCCTTAGACGCTCCTGCCGGAGGCGGCACGTTCGTGACTTGCCGCCTTCCCTTCCCTATCTCAAGGCCATGACAGAGACCGCCCAAGGCCCCTCGCAGGCCCCCCAGCGCAGGCGAATATTCCTCGTGGACGACCATTCCCTCGTTCGCGAGGGGCTGAGGAAGCTGATCGACCAGGAGCCGGACCTCTGCGTGTGCGGGGAGGCAGCCGAGGCCGGCCCGGCCTATGAGGGCATCGCGCGTGAAAGGCCCGACGCCGTCATCGTGGACCTGTCGCTCCAGGGCGACTCCGGCCTCGACCTCATCAAGCGGATGGAGGGCCTCGGCAACCCGCCCCCGGCCCTTGTCCTTTCGATGCATGACGAGGCGTTCTATGCCGAGCGCGCCCTGCGGGCCGGCGCGCTGGGCTACGTGATGAAGCGCGAGTCCTCGGGCAGGCTGATAGACGCCCTGCGCAAGGTCCTGACCGGACAGCTCTATGTGAGCGCGGCCATCTCTGAGCGCGCGGCCGAGAAATTCCTGAGGAACCGCGCCGTGGCCGCGAGCTCGCCGCTGGAGAGCCTGACCGACCGGGAGATCGAGGTTTTCCGCCGGATTGGCCATGGCCAGGAGAACCGCCGGATAGCCGAGGACCTCCACCTGAGCCTGAAGACCGTGCAGACCCACTGCGCGCACATCAAGGAGAAGCTGGGCTTTGAAAACGCCACGGTTCTCATGCGCGAGGCCGTGCGCTGGGTGGAGCGCGAGTCCTAGGGGTGCCATCAGGCTTCGCCCTATGAAATTAACAAGCCTCGTCCGATAGACGCGGGGCTATGCTGCTCCCTATACTACTGTTGAATGGCATATTATCCAAAAGGCACGCGGCGCGGATTCCGGGCCCCGCGGGCGCGCTGGGCGCTTGCCGCCGCGCTGGTCATGGCCGTCCAGGCCTTTGCGCAGACCGGCCCCGCCTCCGCGCCGCTAACGCTCGCCGACGCCGAGCGGCTAGCCCTTGAGCGCAATGCCGACTTCCGGGTCGCTCAGACCCAGGTCGACGCGGCGCTGGCCCAGCTCAGGGTCGTTCGGGAGTTCCCCAACCCGACGCTCGGGCTCTCGACGGCCAAGATAAGCACCGACGGAACCCCCGGGGGGACCGCCCTCGGCAACTCGCTCCTGAACAGGAGCTACGACAGCATCGTCTCGCTCAGCCAGCTGCTCGTCGTCGGCAAGCGCGGCCTTGAGCGCGACGCGGCCAAGGCCGGCGTCAATTCCGCTCAATTCCAGCGCGAGGACGCGAGGCGGCTTCTTCTGCAGGGCGTGACCCAGGCGTACGCCGCCGCGCTCGCGGCCCTGAAGGAATCCGACGTCCTTGCCGACTCGGCGGCCAAATTGCGCAGCGAGGCCGATATTGCCGCGCACCGCTTCAAGGCGGGCGACCTGTCGGCCTCCGACAAGGCGCAGCTGGAGATCGCCGCGGACCAGGACGAGTTGGGCGCCGACGCCGAGCGCGCCACCGCGAGGACGGCCGTCGTGACCCTGGAGATCCTCCTGGGCGAGGCCTCCCCCACGGGCACGACGGCGCTCGCCGACACGCTCGATCAATGGATGCGCTCGATCGGCCCGGATCTGGAGGACGCTCCCGTGGGATCGCGCCCGGACATCGCCGCGGCCGAGTCGGCCGTCGAGCAGGCCGACGTGAACGTCCGGCTCCAGGAGCGCCAGCGGATCCCCGACGTGACAGCGAGCGTCCAGTACGAGCGCAACCCCCCGGCCCAGCCGGACACCGTCGGCGTCGGCCTGTCGCTGCCCCTGCCCCTCTGGGATCATTTTGCCGGCGAGGTCCTGGCGGCAAAGGCGGCGCGCGAACAGACCCAAGCGCAGCTCGACAAGGTGCGCATCCAGGCGGCGGCCGACGTGACCGCGGCCCGCGTCGCCTACCACGAGGCCTTCCGGCGCGCCCGGCGCTACGAGACCTCGCTCGTCCCGAAATCCGCCGAGGTCGCAGGAAGCGTCTCCTACGCCTACCGCAAAGGCGGGGCCTCCGTCGTCGAACTGCTTGAGGCCGAACGCAACGACAACGCGATCCGCGTGGCCGCCGTGCAAGCGCAGGCGGACGCGGCGAGCGCCGCCGTGGCGCTCGAAGCCGCCCTCGGACGCCTCGGGGGCCCGGACGCAAAATGACACCCAGCTTAAACCGCGCTTCTCCATGAAACACCTCCCCCTCCCCCTCGGCCTGCTCCTCCTGCTTGGGGCTGCCGGCTGCGGCAAGCAAACCAGCCAGATTCCCGAGCCCCCGGCGGCGTCGATCGAAGGCGAGAAGGTTTCGTTCCCCCCGAACGCGCCGCAGCTCGCCTACCTGACGGTGCAGCCGGCCGAGCCCAGGCGCCTGGCGGTCACCCACCTGACCGGCCGCCTCTACCTGTCGGACGACGCAACCGTGCGCATCTTCACGCCGGTCGCCGGCCAGGTCACCACGGTGAAGGTCGACGTGGGCCAGGCCGTGGCGAAGGGCACCGCGCTCGCTGAAATCAGCTCGCCCGACTACGGGCAGGCGCTGGCAGACGCCCGCACGGCGGATGGCAACCTCGGGGCCGCGGACAAGGCGTTCGAGCGCGCCAAGGACCTCTTTGAACACGGGGCCGACGCGCAGAAGGACGTCGAGGCGGCGCAGGCCGCGTATGGGGCGGCGCTGGCGGAGCGGGACCGGGCCGAGGGGCGCCTGAAGCTCTACCACGGCAGCGACTCCGGGACCGACCAGGTCTACTCCCTCCTATCCCCGATCGAGGGGATCGTCGTCGAGAAGAACATAAACCCGGGCCAGGAGGTCCGCGCGGACCAGATGCTGGCGAACGCGACCAACCTGTTCGCCCCGCTCTTCGTGGTCAGCGACCCGAGGCGCCTGTGGCTCCAGGTGGACGCAGCCGAGACGGACCTCTCGGACCTGCAGCCGGGCCAGGCGCTTCGCGTCACCTCCAAGGCCTTCCCCGACCGCGTGTTTGGGGGCACCGTCGCCAACATCGGCCCGTCCCTCGATCCGTCGACCCGCTCAATCCGGGTGCGCGGCGAGGTCGAAAACCCGGATGGCCTGCTGAAGGCCGAGATGTACGTGACCGTCGACGTCGTTCGCGACGAGTCGAAGCTCGCCCAGGCGGGCGTCGAGATACCCTCCAAGGCCGTCTTCACGATCGACAGGAAGTCCTACCTCTTCGTCGAGCTCGCGCCCGGCCGTTTCGAGCGCCGCGAGGTCGAGATAGGCACGGAGAAGGACGGCAAGGTGCCGGTCGCCTCGGGCGTCGCCGCGGGCCAGCGCGTCGTGACCGAGGGGGGCCTGCTGCTCCAGGCCGTGCTTGACCCGTCAAACTGAGGCCCCGCGCCGATGATCGGAAAAATCACCTCGTACGTCCTGCGCAACAAGGCCGCGGTCCTTGTCTGCCTCTGCATTTTCGTCCTCTTCGGCATCCAGAGCTACCGCGAGCTGCCCGTGGAGGCGTACCCGGACGTGACGAACGTGACGGTGCAGATCATCACCCTCTTCCCGGGCCATGCGGCCGAGGAGGTTGAGCGCCTTGTGACGATCCCGATCGAGAGCGTGATGAACGGCATCCCGGGGCGGGTTTCCATGCGCTCCATCTCGCTCTTCGGGCTCTCGCAGATCACGCTCGTCTTCGAGGACAGCGCGGACAACGCGACCATTCGAAACCTGGCGAACCAGCTCCTCGGCGGGGTATCCCTGCCGCCGGGCGCGAACACGAGCCTCTCGCCCGACGCCACCCCCATCGGCGAGATCTACCGCTACACGCTTCGAGCGCCGAGGGGGTTCCCCGCCACGGAGGTCCGGGCCCTCGAGGACTGGGTGGTCGAGAAGAAGTTCCGGTCCGTCCCGGGGGTGGTCGACATCAACCCGTTCGGCGGCCTCACGAAGCAGTACCAGGTCCTGATAGACCCGGCCAAGCTCAAGTCCTACTCGCTGACGCTCCAGCAGGTCTTCACCGCGCTCTCCAACAGCAACACCAACGCGGGCGGCTCGTACGTCGAGCACGGCTCCGAGCTCTACGTCGTGCGCGGCCTCGGGTTCGTCCGCAGCATCGCCGACATCGAGGCCGTGGCGGTGGACACGCGCGCGGGCACGCCGATCCGCATAAGCGACATCGGCAAGGTGGTGATCGGGAACGCCGTGCGGCTCGGGCGCGTCGGAAGGACCGACACGGGGATCGCCGGCTACCCCGGCGGCATCCGCGACGACGACGACGTCGCCGAGGGCATCGTCATCATGCGCCGCGGCGAGAATCCGGTCGCCGTCTGCCAGCGCGTGGAGGCGATGGCAGCGCTCATCAACGCCCATTACCTGCCGCCCGGCGTGCGGCTCGACATGTACTACGACCGCACCGCCCTCGTGGAGCGTTCGCTGCACACGGTGCGCCACAACGTGATCGAGGGGATCGCGCTCGTCATGCTTGTGCTGATCCTGTTCCTCGGCCTCGGCAACTACCGCTCAGCCCTGGTGGTCGCCCTGACGGTGCCTGTCGCGCTCCTGGGGGCGTTTGCGCTGCTCGACCTGAGGGGGATACCGGCGAACCTGATCTCACTCGGCGCCATCGACTTCGGCATCATTGTCGACTCGGCGGTCGTCGTGATCGAGAACATCCTGCGCCTGCTCGAGCAGAGGAAGGGCCAGTTCCGCTCCCTGACGGCGATCATCACCGAGGCCGTGACACAGATGGGCCGGCCCATCCTCTTCTCAAAGGCCATCCTGCTGACGGCCTTCATTCCGCTCTACACACTCCAGCGGGTCGAGGGGCGCATCTTCCGGCCGATGGCGCTGACGCTCACGTTCGCCCTGATCGTGGGCACGCTCTACGCCATCTTCGTCGTGCCCGTCCTGGCCAGTTACGCGACCCGCGGCGGGGTCATGGACCAGGAGTCCTGGATCGTGCGCCACCTGATTCGCCTCTACCGGCCGGCCCTGCGGCGCGCCATGGGCGCGCGCAAGGTTGTCGCCGCGGTGGCGATCGGGCTCCTCGCGGCCGGCGCCGCGACCTATTATCTCCTCGGGAGCGAGTTCCTGCCGAAGCTGGACGAGGGCGACCTCTGGGTGCGCACCTTCGCGCCGCAGTCGATCTCGCCCTCCGAATCGGCAAAGATCACGCGCAACGTTCGGCTGAAGCTGGCGAGGTTCCCCGAGGTGAGGTATGTCGTCAGCCAGATCGGGCGACCGGACGACGGCACCGACGTGAACGGCTGGGACGTTACCGAGTACAGCGTGGGCCTGAAGCCGAAGGACCAGTGGACCACGGCCTCCGACCGCGACGGCCTCGACGAGGCGATGGCGCGCAGCCTGAGGGAGATCCCGGGGATCGACACCCAGTTCAGCCAGTACATCGAGGACAACGTCGACGAGGCTGTCTCGGGGGTCAAAAGCGAGCTCGCGATCAAGCTCTACGGCGACGACCCGGTTAAGCTCCAGCTCTACGCGAACCAGATCGTCGACGCGATCAAGGACGTGCCCGGGGCCGCGGACGTGGGGACCGACCTGCTCCTGGGCCAGCCGCAGATCCAGATATCGGTGGACCGGGCGATGATCGCTCGCTACGGCCTGGCGGTGTCCGACATCCAGACCATCATAGCCACGGCCATTGGCGGCCAGGCGGCGACGCAGGTTCTCGAGGGCGAACGCACGTTCGACCTGGTCGTGAAGCTCAGGCCCGAGTCCGTCCTCGACATCGACTCGATCCGCAACATCCCGGTCTACGGCTCGAACGGCGAGCGCGTGACCCTGGGGATCCTGGCCAGCGTCGAGATTGAGCCCGGACTCGCGCGGATAGACCGCGAGGAGAACGAGCGCCGCACGGACATCAAGATGTCCGTGCGCAACCGGGACCTGGACTCGGTCGTCATCGACGCGCAGCGCAAGGTGGCGTCGGTCGTGCACCTTCCCACGGGCTTCCGCCTCGAGTGGACCGGGTCGTTCGAGAACGAGCAGCGCGCCGAGAGGCGCCTGGCGTACATCGTGCCGTTCACGATGCTGGCCATATTCTTCCTGCTCTTCATCACCTTCGATTCGGCGAGCTTCGCCGTGCTGGTCCTGCTGACCGTGCCCTTCGCGGCGGCCGGCGGGCTGCTCGCGCTGCCGATCGCGGGGCTGAACATCTCCGTCGCCGCCCTTGTCGGCTTCATCGCCCTTTTCGGCATCTCCATTCAGAACAGCGTCATCCTCATCTCGCGCATCATCGAGCTGCGCAGGGACCGCAACCTCAAGGTGGCGGAGGCGATCACCGAGGGGGCGGAGAGCCGGATCAGGCCGATGGTCATGACCGCCCTGATGGCGATCCTCGGCCTCCTTCCGATGGCGCTATCGAGCGGTGTCGGCGCGGAGACCGCCCGGCCCTTTGCGGTGGTCATCATCGGCGGCGTGTCCACGGGCACGATCCTCACCCTGTTCATCCTCCCGCTCCTCTACCCTCACTTTGAGCACAAGGAACAGGGCCTTGACGGGGACGGGGCCGAGTCCTGACGATGGGCGCCCTGCAGCAAGAGTTCCCACCCTTCCAACCGATCACCCATGGCCGAGCAGCCCCAGAATGCGACCCCACTCCTCGAGCCGGTCGACACGGCGACAATCCCCGGGAGCGCGGAGCCGTTTGACGTACGCGACCGATTCGAGAAGCCGGCGGGCGTCCGCTTTTCGACGATCTGGGTCGAATTCAAGAAGCGCTTCTACGGCAAGACGGAGCCTGCGTTCGCACAGGCTTCCCTGCGCAAGTACAGGCTGCTCCGGATAGCGCCTGACGGCCCGATCATCGCCGAACTCGGGGGAGAAACCAGGGTCGAGACTGCCGTCGCTGCCGCCTACGCGCTCATCCGACGCCAGGCCAAGGGCGAGCCCGGGATCCTCCAGACGAACGGTTTCGCCAACATTTTCTACGTCAGGGACCTGAAGGGGATCCTTTGCGCCATACGGATAGGCTGGGACGGCGAGGGCTGGGTGATCGACGCGATCTCGGTGGAGGACCCGCTGGCCTGGAACGGGAAGCACGAGATCTTCTGCCCCGTTTCTCTCCCGGGCGTCGCCTGAAGAGCCCGCCGGGTTAGCCCCCGGCGGCGACAATACGTCCCCCCAGCTCGAAATCAAGTTGACTTGCCCCTGCTTATTTTGAGCTTTTGACTCCTTAGCTTGATGGCTTCCTAGCTCAATGGTAGAGCAGCTGACTCTTAATCAGTAGGTTCGGGGTTCGAGTCCCCGGGGAGCCACCATCAGATTCCCGGCGTTTTTTCCCAGTCCAAGCCCTGAAACCTTCGGTTCCCGGGCCGGCGTAGCTCAATGGTAGAGCACCTGTTTTGTAAACAGGCGGTTGCGGGTTCGAATCCCATCGCCGGCTCCACTTTCCCGGTGATTTCACTGCCCGATAGTGTAATGGTAGCACAGCAGACTCTGACTCTGTTTGTCTAGGTTCGAGTCCTAGTCGGGCAGCCAATTTCGTTTTCCCAGTTCGGTCGAATTTCTTATATGCGGCATCAGCACGCCCGGCCGTGCCATCTGCCGCGGCGGGGCGGTTTCGGCGCATGCGCGTCACTGGGATGCGGGCGGGCCAAGCCCACAAGGCGCGGGATTGCTTTTGCTGTTGAGAAATGCTGGTTGACACCCTAGTTTCGATGGTTCGCATTCCTTCCTTTGCATACCTCAATCCTCACAACGGCCCCGTGTGCGCAGCAATTGTGGCCCAAGAATCCAAGATGATGCGGCACGTTTCCTGCGGAAATGCCGGGATGTTTGCGCCTCGGAAGCCTGCATAGCCAGATCCAGATTTTTTGAGCTAAATTGATCCTTTTGCGTCTACCCCATCGCCAAGAGCAACCCCCAGCCAGTTCCACTCCCTTTATCCCATGACAACTCCGCACCTCACACTCGCATTCCTCCTGACGAACCCGGACGGCAGCCCGATGTCGCCCATGGAGATGTTCCACGCCGGCCACGAAATCATGTGGGCGATCCTGCCGCTCTCATTCGTCGCGCTCACGGTCATCGTCGAGCGCCTGATATTCACCTTCCGCGAGAACGCCAGCCGCGAGCCCGAGGTCGTCCAGAAGATGCTCGAGTGCGTCGAGCACCGCGACATCGAGGGGGCCCTGGCGGTCGGCAAGAAGAGCAACGACTTCGTGGCCCGCATCCTTGTCTACACGCTCACCAACAAGGAGTACTCGCTGACCAACGCCTTCATGCGCGCCTCCTCCCAGGAGCTGGCGCGCTTCGGCCAGGGGATGGCCACGCTCGACACCTGCATCACGGCGGCCCCGCTGCTCGGCCTCCTGGGCACCGTGACCGGGATGATGCGCACGTTCGGCGCGCTCAACGGCGCCGACATGAGCGCCGGCTTCGGCGCAATCACGGGCGGCGTCGCCGAGGCGCTGATCGCCACCATGTGCGGTCTCTTTATCGCGGTCACCTCGCTCCTGCCGTTCAATTACCTCAATGCCAGGGCGGAGGAGGCCAAGCACGAGGTGGCCGACGCTTCGAACGCCCTGGAGATCCTCATCAAGAAGTCCGAGACGATGCCCCCGTTCGCGCCCCGCCGCTGAGGGCGGGCGCGCATCCCGTCCCTGACCCCCGAATCCCCCACGCTCCCCACCCATGGCCGGAGGAACTAGCTCGCGCGGCAGCGCCAAGAAGAAGGCGCGCATCGAGATCATACC
>CAZNNO010000043.1:7537-32371 GCA_964574435.1 uncultured Opitutaceae bacterium | reverse complement strand
GCGTCAGCTCGTATCCAAGGCTCTGGTACGGCATGTTGAAGCAGCTCACCATCGGCAGGTACAACGCCGACGAGCCCAGCATGAACCAGAAGTAGTTCGAGATGTTGTGGCCGAACACGTGGCTTGACCCCCAGCCCGGGCCGACCGCGACAACCAGGGGCAGCCCGAGGCCCGCAAGCAGGGACCCGACCAGCATGTATGGCCGCCTGCGGCCGAAGCGCGTGCGGGTATTGTCGGAAAGCCAGCCGAACAAGGGGTCCGAGACAGCGTCAAAGACCCTGTTCAGCACGACGGCCACGCCCACCAGGATCGGGTTGACCCCGAGGAAAATGTTGAAGACCAACCCGGCGAAGTTCGGGTAGTGCCAGTGCCCCCACATGTCGATCCAGATGCCGATGCCGTAGCCGATCTTCTGCCTGACGGGGACCTTGTCCCCGGCGGCGCTGCCGGCAAGCTGGGCGGGTTTCGACGCGGGGTCCAGGTCAGGGGTCGCTTCCATGGGGTGGGTCTTTGGGGGCTGCCTGATACCTGCGGAGTTTCGCCGCGGCGTCAACAGGAGCCCAGTCAATGGCGCCAGGGGCCGGTTGTCACCTGACAAACCGCCCGGCGCGCACGTTTCCGCAATTCTTATCCTCGCCTTAGGCGGACTAATCCCATGGCCGCGCTACGGCTCGGCGAGCACGTTTCGGATCACCTTTGCCAGCTCCGAGATGTCGTAGGGCTTGGCAACCATGCCCCTGAAGCCGTGCTTGCGGAAGTCGGCCATCGTCAGGTCGCTCGAGTAGCCGCTTGAGACGATCGCCTTCACTCCCGGGTCGAGTTTCCGGAGCACCGAGATGGCCTCCCTTCCGCCCATGCCGCCCGGGATGGTCAGGTCCATCACGACGAGGTCAAACGGGCGCCCGGCCTCCATGGAACCGCGGTAGCGTTCGATCGCCGCCCTTCCGTCGGCGACGGCCTCAAACTCGAGGCCCATCCGATTCGCCAGCTTCTCCGCCATCCTCAGGATGGGCTCCTCGTCGTCCATGAAGAGCACGCGCCCGGCGCATTCCGTGCCGGTGAAGCCCGAGGCGGAACCCTCCTTCACATGGGACGCCTCGGCGGCGGGCAGCCAGAAGACAAACGTGGTGCCCTTGCCAACCACCGAGGTCACCTCGATGTGCCCCTGATGCCTCTTGATGATCGAAAACACGGTGGCAAGGCCAAGTCCGTGGCCCTGGATCTTGGTGGTGAAATAGGGGTCGAAAATCTTGCCCAGGTGCTCGGGGCTGATCCCGCCCCCCGTGTCCGTGATCGTGACGCGTATGTAGTCGCCCTCGCCGAGAACCGAGTGCGCCCCGGCGGGAACGTGCTCGTTCGCGGCAGCGATCCGGAGCGTACCGCCGTCGGGCATGGCCTGCGTCGCGTTGATGACCAGGTTCTGGACCACCTGGCTGATCTGGGCCTTGTCGACATCCGCGGCCCAGAGGTCGGCCGCAAGGTCAAACTCGCTCTTCACCCCTGACCCGCGGTGCGAGAAGGTTGCCGCCTCCCTGATGACCTCGGGGAGATGCACCGCCGTCCGGACGGGGTCGCCGCCCTTCGAGAAGGTGAGCAACTGGAGTGTGAGGTCGCCCGCGCGCTTTGTCGCGCGCACGGCCTCGTCCAGCATGCTCGCCTGCTCGGGCATCCCCTCTAAGTCGAGCTGCAGGAGCGTGAGGTTGCTCAGGATCGCGGTCAGGATGTTGTTGAAATCATGCGCGATGCCTCCGGCGAGGATGCCGACGGACTCCATCTTCGCCACATTCTGGAGCTCCTCCTCCATGCGCTGGCGCTCCGTGATGTCGCGCAGGACAAGCACGGCTCCGACCCGCTTGCTCGCCACGTTGGCCACTGGGACGAGCCTGCCCTCGACCAGCCGGATACGGTCCGAGCGGCCCTTGATGAGCGTCTGCGGCGGAATCTCGCAGTGGATGCCGGCATCGAGGACTTCCCGGATCGGGAGCGCCATCACCTTGCCGCTCTTCGAGTCGCGCAGGACGCAGATATCGGTCACCTCGCGCCCCACGGTCTCCTCGGCGTTCCACTGCGTCATCTCGGCCGCCGCCTTGTTGATGAAAATCACCTTGGCGCGGTGATCGATCGTAACAACTCCCTCGCTCATGCTCCCGAGCGTGACCGCGAGCCTCTCCTTCTCCGCGGCAAGCGCGAGCTCCGCCTCCCGCCGGGCCGTGATGTCAACGATGACGCCGACCAGGTTCCAAGTGTTCGGCCCCAGCCGGGTGACCTTGACGTGCTCTTGGAGGAGAAACACGTTGCCCATGTTCGAGACGTGGAACTCGTGCTCGTAGTCGGGCCTTTCCCCGCGAAGGGCGTTCCGGGAGGTCTTCTGGATCTCCTTCCATTCAAGGACGTGCGTCTCATCCCAGAGCATGTCCGTGGCAGGAACAGCCTTCTCGCCGAATATCCTCTTGTAGAGGACGGAGGGCGGGATGAACATCCTCCACATCAGTTGAACGTCGGGGTCACCGGTCACGATGGCCTGCCAGAGCAGGCAGTCGGCCCCCTTCAGAATCTGGTCGAGCTGGCCCTCGGTCGACCTGCGGGCCTCCTCGGCCTCGTGCCTCTTCGTCACATCGACGATCACTCCCGCGAGCGCCCACTCGTCAGCCCCGACGCCACGGATGAGGACCTCCTCGCTTAGCCAGTGGACGCCGTCGGTGCCTATTATTCGGAATTCCTGCTGGTACCCGCTCGCGCCCTCGATCAGGGCGCGCTCCGCGGTCCTGTCCATGCGCTCATGGTCGGGGGACTGCTCATTGTTCCAGAGCCAGGACTTCTCCTTCAACGAGGCCAGCCGGAATATGGGGTTCTCACTCAGCTGCGGGGGCGTCCGGATGGTCCAGGTGAGGACCGGTCCCTCCCTCACCACCCGGGCCCACCACAGCAGGATGTTTGAACGGTCGAGCGTGTCCAGGATCAGCTGGTAGTTCTCGAGCCTGCTCTTTGCATTGGGATCGAGACTCCCCGGCTCCCGGGCCGGGGCGCCGGACCCGCCCGATCGGGACCGGGAAAAGAGGTATCCCGCCAGCGCGCCGACGACCAGAGCTGCGACTGCCAAGATGGCAGCGGTTGGGGTTGCAGGAAGCACCTGGGGTGGGGTTGCAGCGATTCGGCCGCGCCTAGCCTTTGGCCGACTCAAATCCTTTCTTCAAGCGAGTCGTTTCAACCGGAGGAAATGCCCGGCTGCAAGGACTGTCAACCGTGCAACTTGGCGCGCCCGCGCCCCGGCGACGCCCGGAACGATCCGCTCGGCAGGGCTGGCGCCCCAGGCGGCGCCGCCCGGCGGGGTTTACTCCTCCCCGTCGAGGTAGTCGAGCGGCTCGGATCGGATGATCGCCCTTCCCGGCGACCGAATGAGCCATTTCCCGCTGTCCGGATAATGGCACGATTCGCCGACAGGGTTGTCGGCCACGACATAGAGAACGAGGTCGCCTCCGCTGTCGTTGATGATCTGGTGCGGGCTGCCGGGCCCGAAAATGAACGCGTCGCCCGGCTCGATCGGCGTCCTCCCGTCCTTGTCGCGGACGGCGCCCCTGCCGGAGATGACAAGGTAGAACTCCCATTGGGCGCTGTGGGAGTGAAAGGGGCACGCGGACTTTCCAGCGGGTATGCGGCAGACTTCGACGTCGAAAGGGTGCCGCCTGCGCAGGTCCGACGAATCCTCTTCGCGGCCCAGCGCAAGCGAGATGTTCCTGTCGGCCGTCGCATACCTTCCCTTCGGCGACGACCACGGCTCCTCGGGGACGTCCTTCGTGTTGATCATCTTCATCGTCGGAGGCAATGAGCTGGCATCTAGCGTTCGTCGTCGATGTGGAAGGCGTGGACGATCCTGTGCAGGATCGGCGAGAGCAGGATCGCAACCGCCGAAAGGAAGACGACGCCGCTGAAAAGGGCGTACGCCGAGGCGAAGAGCTTCGACGCCGTGTCCTTCATCGGGTCAACGGGGCCCATACCGGTCAGGATCATCGAGGCGTTGAGCAGCGCATCTATCCACCCGAGCCCCGCGATGAGGTGGTAGCCCAGGGTTCCGGCAAGAAGCGAGACCGCGACTATCGCCGCCGTCAGCCCGAGCGCCAGGGCCATCCGCCTCGCAAACCGCGGCAGCGACAGAAGCCTCTCTCCCTTTCTCTCGTACATGGAATTTGGACGGACCGCCGGGAGGCGGCCCGCGCTACCTGTTGCACGTTTGGGCGAAGGCTTCAAAGCCTTATCGCCGCGGAGGCGGCCGCCCGGGACAAGGCCAGGCCGCCGCAATCCCGCCCCCGTCAGAAAGGCTCGACCAAAATGTGGCTTGCGGCCGCTTCGCTGAGCGCAATCCGGGTCTCGCAGAGCTGGCAGATCAGCATCCGCGTGCCCGCTATCTTCTCTATGACCGCCGACTCGCAGAACCCGATCTCGCGCAGTCGCACGCAGATGGCGCGCTCGCCGGCGAGTTCGCGCACGCGCCCCGAGGCCCCTGCGGGAAGCTCGGAGAGGCGCACCCTGCGCGAGGGAGGGGCAGAGGGGCCTTCATGCCCCACGGCATCGACTTGAGGCCAGCCCTGCGCCGCGTGCGCGGCGCGTCCGGGTCCGGCCGACTGGCCGCCCGCTCGTGGCGCGTTGGGCGTGAAGTTGCGCATGTCTAAAGCCTGCTGGCGCAGGCCCCTGTGCCAATCCCCTTCACTGCGCATCCATTGCCGAAAGCTGGGCGCCGCTTGCCGTGCCGGACGGCGGCCCGGCCGCGTTGGGACTCATCGTCTCAGTCCGGGCGGGCGTCCGGATCCTTCGCCCCACGGATTTTCAATTGTCTTTCGCCGTGCGAAAAACATGCTCGAGCCATAACTACCCCTATACTGACGAACCCTGGCCATCCTGTTGCCCCAGCGGGCGACAACGAGGATCCTTCGGGCCTGTTTGCCGCGAAGAGGCTGAGCAATCACAACCGCGCCGAGATGCGGGAGATTTTCGATCGCGCAATCAAGCTTGCCGAGCAGGACCGCCTGCGCCTGCGGGTGCCCCACGAGGTCAAGCAGGTCGAGAACCTGAGGGGGATGCACTACCACTACCGCCCGGAGTTTTTCCTTCAGCTGACCGGGAGGACGGATTTCCAGTTTACCCGGGACGCCTTCAGCCTCAACCCGGACGAGGTCTGCGTGGTGCCAGCGGGCGTTCCCCACGGCGAGGTCGTCCACGCGGGCGAGGGGCAGCCCTTCCGCAACCTGGTGGGCGGCTTCTACAACAACACCCTCAGCCTGCACTTTGCCTACGAGGCTAGGCCGCACCATCCCGACATCGAGGTGATCGAATTCTTCGATGCGCCCAATCTCGAGGTCTTCCTGACGCTGGCCAACAGCCTGACGCAGGCCTTCCACTCCCAGGGTCCCGCGCGCGAATCCGTCCTCAAGGGACTGCTGATCGCCGTCCTCGGGCTCTTCCGCAACATCGTCGAGACCGGCACCGGCCAGCTGAACAGCGACATCGGCAAGGTGTTCCGCGCAAAATGCCTCGTCCGGGAGCGGTTCGCGAACCCGGAGCTCAGCGTGCAGCACATAGCCGGCACCCTCGGCTGCTCCGCCGACTACCTCTCGCACCTTTTCCACACAGAGACCAAGGAGCGCCTGACCCACTACATCCAGCGCATCAGGATCCAGGGCGCCGTCCTCGCGCTCGAGACAACCTCGCTCAACATCTCGGAGATCGCCTATGCCGGCGGTTTTGCCGACCCGGCGTATTTCGCGAGGATATTCAAGCAGCACAAGGGTCTGACGCCCCAGGAATATCGCGCGCAGCTGGACGCGCGCCGATGTGAGGTTGATTCGAAGCCGAAGACCGTGTTTTTCGACCGGCTGGATTTCACCCACGGCCAGCCCAGGGCGGTCGCCGGCGCTGAGGCCCCCGCGGCGACCTCCAAGGGCGCGGGAGCGCTAGGCGGTCCGGGCGGCAGGGTTGGAAACAAACGATAGCGCGGCTGCGGCGACGAGCATCGAGACGCCGCCCGTCACGACAGCGGGCAGCGCATGCCCATCGAAGAGGTGCTTGACGACGGGGCCGAGCACCGCAGCGGCAACGATCTGCGGCAGCACGATGAAGAAATTGAACACACCCATGTAGAATCCCATCTTCTTCGCCGGGATTGCGTCGGCGAGCATTGCGTAGGGCATCGACAGGATCGTTGCCCAGCCGATGCCGACGCCGGCCATCGACACCAGGAGGTAGCTGTGGTTTGTCCAGAGGCAGGTCGAAATGAGCCCGAGGCCCGCGCAGACGAGCCCTGTCCTGTAGAGTGTCCGGGTGCCGATCCCCCCGCGCGATAGCGCGACCAACCCAAAGGACACGACGAACGCGAAGAAGCTGTAGGCCGACACGCAAACCCCGCTCCACTCGATGCCGCTCTGGTAGGCCGGCGAGCCGGGTTCGCCGTGGAAGACCTCCCTGCCGACCGCCGGCCCGAAATAGAGCCACATGCAGAACAGCCCCAGCCAGGTGAAGAACTGGACCACTGCAAGCTGGCGCATCATGAGCGGCATATCGCGCACTCCGCGGAAAATCTCGGTCAGGGCGGACAGGCCCGAGTCCGTGGCAGACGCAGCCGACGGGTCCGGCGGGATCTCGGGAGTCGTCACGACCGTGTAGAGGACGCTCCCAAGGAACACCACCGAGCCCAGGTAGAAGGCGAGGTGCACCGAATGGGGTATCGTCCCGGGCGCGGCCTGGGCGCCCCCGTAGCCGAGGTGGGTGATGATCCAGGGCAGCGAGCCGGATAGCACGGCGCCCAGGCCTATCAGGAGGCTCTGCATCGAGAAGCCAAGCTGGCGCTGCGACGCGGGAAGCAGGTCGCCCACGAACGCGCGGAACGGCTCCATGCTGATGTTCACCGAGGCGTCGAGCACCCAAAGAAGGCCCGCCGCCATCCAGAGCGAGGAGGAATTGGGCATGGCTACGAGCGCAAGGCTGGCGAGAATGGCGCCGGCCAGGAAATAGGGCCGCCGCCTTCCGAGGCGCGTCCAGGTGTGGTCGCTGTAGTGGCCGATGATGGGCTGCACGATCAGGCCCGTGACGGGGGCGGCGAGCCACAGGATCGCCAGGTCGCTCTCGCTCGCGCCCAGGTACTGGTAGATGGCGCTCATGTTGGCCATCTGCAGGCCCCATCCGAACTGGATCCCGAAAAAGCCGAAGCTCATGTTCCAGATCGCGGTGAGCGCGAGCGGGCTGCGTTGGGGGCTCATGTAATGGCGCGGGCCTCGACCGGGGGGGCCTCGCTGTAGTCGCGCAGCATTCCCTCCCCCGTGCGATCGTAAAGTCGTATCCACTGGCGCAGCGTCTCGAGCCTATCCACCTCCAGGCGCGCCAGCTGCCGGTCCGTGACTCGCCACTGCCAGTTGCCCTCGGCCGACCCGGGCTGGTTGAGGGCCGTCTCGGCCGGCAGGTCGAGCAGGTCCTGGACGGGCACGACGGCGAGACGGGAGACCGCCGCAAGAGCGGCGCGGATCATGGGCCACGCAGAGCGGGAGTCGCCGAGCTGGAAATACTGCCGGACCTGGCTTGCGGTCTCGGGCGGCATGTTCTCAAGCCAGCCCCGGGTGGTGGTGTTGTCGTGCGTGCCCGTGTACACGACGCTGTCACGCGTGTAGAAATGCGGCAGGTTGACGTTGCCCGCATCGTGCCCGTAGGCGAACTGGAGTATCTTCATGCCGGGCAGCCCCGCGGCGTGGCGCAGCGCCACCACGCCCGGCTCGATGTAGCCCAGGTCCTCCGCGATGATCCGCGCCTCCGGGAGGGCGCTCCTCACGGCCTGGAAGAATTTCAGGCCAGGCCCCTTCCGCCACTGGCCCCCGCGGGCGTCGGAGGCGCCCGCGGGGATCTCCCAGTAGTTCACGAATCCGCGGAAATGATCCATGCGGATGATGTCGTAGAGAGCGAAGGCCGCCTGAATCCGGTCGATCCACCACCCATAGTCGGTGCGCGCCAGGTAGTCCCAGTCGTACAGGGGATTGCCCCAGAGCTGGCCCTTGTCCGAGAAATAGTCCGGCGGCACCCCGGCGACGGCCAGCGGGTTGCCCTGCTCGTCGAGGCGGAAAACGGAGCGGTTCTGCCAGGTGTCGGCGCTGTCGAGCGCGACGAAGATCGGGATGTCCCCGATGATGCCGACGCCCCGGGTCTCCGCATACCGCCGAAGCCGCTCCCACTGGCCGAAGAAGAGGTATTGGTAGAAGACGTGCCGATCGATGTCCAGGCGCACCGTGTCCGGCAGGCCGGTGCGCATTCCCCGGCTCCAGTTCCGGTAGACCTCCGGCCACTTGGTCCAGGGCCTTCCCCCGAAATGGGCCTTGAGGGCCATGAACGTTGCAAAGGGCTCGAGCCAGCCCGACTGCGCCTTCCTGAAGGACGCCAGCGAGCCGAGACCGTCGACTCCGTCCCCACCGGACGCCAGGAGCCTGTCGTGGGAGCGGGCAAGCACCCTCCAGAACCTCTCGTAAAGCCCCCCGTAGTCAACGCGGTCGGCCGGGAGCCCGAGCAGGGGCGCCAGGTCCGCGTCGTCGAGGAGGCCGGCCGCGGCAAGCTCATCCAGGTCGATGAAGTACGGATTCCCCGCGCGCCCCGAGAACGTCTGGTAGGGCGAGTCGCCGTAGCCGGTCGGCCCCACCGGGCAGATCTGCCAATAGCGCACGCCGGCCCGGCCGAGTAGGTCAACGAAGGCACGCGTGCCCGCCCCGAGATTGCCGATGCCGTGGCGCCCCGGCAGCGACGAGATGTGCGCCAAGACGCCGGCGCTGCGGGTCCTTAGCCAGGTGGGAGGATTGGATTCCATCGGTTCTGTGTGAATTGCCGGTCGAGCAGGCTAAACATGCGCGGAGCGAGGGAGGGGCAGGCGCATCAGGCCGGCCCCGGTAGAAGAGGCGGCCACCAGGTAAAATCTGGTGGCCGCCTGTTTCGCACTAATGCCTATTTCGTCCAGACGCCCCCGTCTGGAAATTCTCAGAATTTGTAGGAAACGCCCGTCCGGTAGGTCGAGCCGTACTTCTGCCAGTTCATGAGCTGGCGGGAGTCCCCGTTGTTGAACGAGATCGTGGGAGCGTTGTTCAGGTTCCTTCCCTCGACGTAGAGGGTCAGGCCCTTGAGCATGCCGGTCTTGAACGCGTACTGGAGCTGGGCGTCGATCTGATGGTACGGCTGCTCCTCGGAGTAGCCGTCATTGGGCGACCCCAAGCCCGCGAAATTCGGAACGCCGAACTGCACGACGTAGTCCCTCTCCGACGACTGGTAGTGCTCGCTGACGCGGGCCGTGAAGCCGTACCCCTCGTAGTAGAGCTGGAGGTTTGCGCTCTTCTTCGACAGGTCCGGAAGCGGAGCGCTGGCGTTCGTCGGGCCCCAGGGCTTGATGCTGCTGTCCACGATTATCCCGTTGAGCTCGACGCCCAGGCCGCGGAACGCCCCGTTGGTCAGGACGGCGCTGTCGATCTGCAGGTTGGCCTCCGCGCCGCTCAGATTTCCGCCCTGGCCGTTCACGTACTCCGAGGTGATGCCCTCCGTGAGGACCGGGGGCGTGTTGCCCGTGTACGGGTAGCCAGCGAAGTCGGTGACGGTGTTTTGCTGGTAGATGTACGTGAGGAGCTTCTTCTCGAAGACCGCCACCGAGAAATAGCCGCCTCCGTGCCCAAAATAGTGCTCGTAGTCCAGATCCGCTGAGTCGGACACCCACGGCTTGATGCCCGGGTTTCCGCTCGTGCCGCTCCACGGGCTGTCGATGGTCGAGAGTGCGTCGGATGCGTTGTAGCCGTAGTCGCGAGCGGCCCTCATCTGGTACATGGTCGGGCGCATCTCCTGGCGGCCGACAAAGAGCCGGATCAGGTCCTTCGGCGTGGGCTTGAAGACAAGGTTCAGGCTCGGGAGGATGTCCGCGTAGGTCGCCCCTCCGGAGACGGGGTACACCACGTTCCCGTTTCCTGAGTACCCCGTGGAGTTCTGGCTCGCAAAGTCGCCCGTGGCCCCGATGTTCCCCTCATAGGGAACCCCGCCCGCGTCGCCCTTCAGGTCAAACTGGACATAGGGCCGGGTGACCTTCTCCCAGACATCATAGTTGTCACCCTCATAGGTGCCCGGATTCGGATTTGGGACGAACGTCAGCTTTCCGCTGTCGAGCAGCGCGTTCGGGTCGTAAGCTATCGGATGCAGGTTGCCGATGAACGACAGGTTCGTCGTGCCCTCGAGCGGGGGAAGCGGCGCCTCGGGCTGGCCGTCTGAATTAACAAGGTAGCCCGTTGGATTCTGCCCAAACTGCTTGAAGCGCTCGGAGTACATGATGCCGAAGTCGACGTCCTTGACGACGGGTATGTTGAGGTCGTGCTTCGTGGACACCTTGAACGAGTCCGCTACGTCATAGCCGATGAAGTATTTGAGGTAGCCCTCCATGCCGGTGACGGGAAAGACCCCCGTGCCCCAGCCCTGGGGATCCGTGAGCGTGAAGAGGGCTGCGTCCGCGTAGTTCGTGCTCGAGGTGATCTGCGGGGGGTTGGGTCCCGCGGGCTGGCTGACCAAGAACGTGTCCGCGTCGCTCGCCCCTCCGGCAAACCCGAGACCGGAGTAGGTCTCCAGGACCTCCTGCCTCTGCTCGGCCGAGGACCAGCCCATCTGGAACTTTACAGGCCAGTCCGACTTGTCGGCCAGATCGAGGTTCCAGATCGCCGAGGCCAGGTGGGTGGACGTCTGCGTGTCCATGTTTCGGACAACCGGCTGGATATTGGTGAGCGTGTAGTTGGTGATCAGCCCTCCGTTCGCCGTATAGCCGGGCTGCAGGACCGCGCTGCTCCATTCCGCCATCGGGACCTCCATGCCGCGCAGCAGCTGGTTCTCGTCGTAGTACGAGAGGAAGAAGTCGACCTTGCTGTGAATCCAGTCGGTCGGCTTGCTCTCGATCACGGCGACCACCGAGTCGCTCTTGAGGAGATCGTTCGAGTCGTAGATCCTCATTCCGCCGAGGACTAGGTCGCCCCCCGGGGCCGTGGGATACCCCCACGCCTGGAACTGCTGGCCCTCATAGGGGGTCTCCCTGTGGGCGTAGCCGATGTAGATGCCCTCAGTCCCGTTGGCAAACTGGTCGATGTAGGACACGGAATAATCCTCGCCCGTCGCCTTCTGGCCGGGCGTCAGCTCGCCGAGGCTCGTCCAGTTGTAGAACGCATCGAGTGCGACCACCCTGTGGGTGTAGTCCAAGGGTGCCGTTGTCTGGAGGTCAACCGTTCCGCCGATGCCGCCCAGCAGGTTGGCCTGGCCGTTCTTGTTGATGATCACTCCGCCCACGAGCGCCGAGGGATACTGGTCGTACTGGACGTCCCGGTTGTCCCCCGTGGTGGCCTGCTCGACGCCGTCGAGTAGCCCGATGTTGAAGTCCGGATCAAGGCCGCGGATGGTGAGCTCCTGGTTGCGCCCGTTTACGCGCTGGCTCGTGACGCCCGTCAGGCGGACAAGGTCGTCGGCAATGCTGACGTCGGGGAGCACGCCGATGTCCTGGGGCGCCAGGACCTCGACGATGCCGGGGGACGCCTGCTTCTCCTGCGCCGCGACCTCAAGGCTTCCCGCGTAGGAACCGGTAACCGTGAACTCGTTCATGACGACCGGCTGGTCGGCCACCGTGGCCGACTGGGTGCCCGTCGGTGCCGCGGCCGGCGCCGCGGTGTTTGCTGCCTGCGAGAACGCCGACAGTGAGGCGGCCATGGAAATCAGGCCGACCGCCGCGAGCCGGAATCGGCCCGTGCGTGTGCTTAGGTTTGATACTTCGTTGTGCATGTTAGGGTAATTGAGGTCTTTCGACGGTGCGGACGCCGGCGCGTCGGGTCGATCTGGGGCAAGGGTTAGGGATGGGGGCGAGAGGGAGAGCCGTGCACGCGCAGGGCTCGGGTGTGCCCTGAGGATCCAAACAGGCCGCGGTTTTCGCTATCCCCAATCCCTTCAAAAAACCGAGATGATCCGGAAAAAACCTCGATAAGGACCCTGGGTGCGCGGTCTTCCCGCCGTCGCTGCCCGCCCGTTGCGGCGGCATTCCGCGCAGGGGAACGGGCCCCCGCGGCGCGCCTTCCCGCGGGCTACCAGCGCACCTGCGGCCGCAGGTTCCCGATCGCACGACCGATCGACTCGACCTGAGCGGGATCGCCCTCGTACGACGCAATCCGCCTCGCAAGGGCCAGGTGGGCCAGCGCCTCGTCCAGCCTTCCGAGGCCGAACAGCCTTTGCGCGAGACGCACCTCGACCCCCGACGTCACCGGTCCGCATCGCTCGGCTGCGAGAAGGCACGCCACAGCCTCGGCATAGTCGCCCCTCGTGTCGTAAATCACGGCCGAGCGGAGGTCGTTCGCCAGGTTTCGCGGCTGGCTAGCCGTCGCGTCCACACTCTCCCTCTCCGCGGCATCGCGCTGACCGAGGCGGGCCAGCAGCCCCACGAGCTCCTCGAGGGCGCGCGTGTCTCCCGGATCATTGGCCAGGATCGCCCGGAACTCCCGCTCCGCCGAGGCCGTGTCGCCGGCGAATCGCGCGAGGCGGGCGCGCAGGAACCGGAGGCTCACGTCTCCCGGGCGCAGCGAAATCTCCTCGTCCAGGTAGCGCCTGCCCTCCTCGAAGCGCCGCGTGCGGGTGAACAGGTCGGCAAAGGCAGGCGCCATGGCCGCCAGGTCCCTGGGGTCGCACCCCTTCGCGGTCAGCCTCAGAAGTCCCTCCGCCTCGTCAAACCGCCCCATCCGGGAAAGCTTTATCGCCTCATCGGTGGCCAGCGCAAAGCTCCTTGGCTGCAGCTCCTCGGCCCGCCGCGCCTGGGCCAGCGCACCCGCCAGGTCGTCCCTGTCGTCGTCAATCTCCTCCTCTATCTTCGCCAGGTCGGCACTCCCCGGGTCCCTGCCTGACGCCGCCCTAACCACGTCATAGGCCTGCCTCAGCTTCTCCGGGTCGTCGCGGTCGGCCCTCGCCTGGGCCAGGTCGCGCGCGAGCCTCGCCTCGTCCTCGCAATAGGTCAGCTGGTTCGTGAAGGGGGGATTCTCGACGATCGCCGACACCTTCTGAAGCACTGAGAACCGCTCATGGTCCGTGTAGGCGAGTGCCGCGGCGCATTCCGGCGACTCGAGCCAGGGCGTGCCGCCATTCGCTGAGCCAAAGAGCGCCTTCTCGGAACTCTCGGCGATCGAGCGGGCCAGCGCGTAGTTGCCCCGCCAGTCGAGGTGGACGTGCTCGAAGAACAGTCCCCTGCCGGCCGGCGCGGCGTCCGATCCGGGGTCGGATCCCAAGAGGGCTGCCGCGTCCAGGAACGCGACCGGATGGGCGCCGTCCCCCGCGACCTTGCGGATGATCTCGTTGATCCGCGGATCAGGCCGGAAGCGGAGCGCGTCCCAGTGCTCGGCATCGACCAGGTGCCGCCTTGCGGCCCCCAGGTCTCCGGCCTGGAGGTCCAGGGTGCCGAGCATGAACGACGTCTCCGCGTACTGCGGATCCAAGCCCAGGGCGCCGACCAGGTCGGCGCGCGCCGCGTCCCCATCGCCTAGCAGCCACTCGGTTCGCCCCCTGCTGAACGCGCGGCCCCACTGCGCCAGCTCCTGCCCCGAGAGCCCCGCCCTGTGCTGGGAGAGAAAGGGGGCCGAGTCCTTCAGGTTTGAGGCGACCGTGCAGAGGAGCACCTTCGCACCCGATCCCGCGGCCACCCCGACGATATCCCTGAGATTCTGCTCAAAGTTCCGATAGACGCCCTCGAGCCTGGGATCGTCCCCGGCGACGGCATTGTTGACGAACATCGTCATGCCGCCCCACTCGGCCGGCGGACGGCTGCGCCTCGAGAGCTTTCCCAGGGCCGCGGTGACGAGCTGCCCGGTTCTCGTCGACCGGACGAAGACGCTCAGCCGGATGACCCAGAGCGGCGGCATCTCCGAGAGGTAGGCGCACCCGGGCCCGTAGGGTCCCACGACCTCGTTGTTTCCCATGTAGATGACGAAGAGGTCCGGCGAGTACCGCGCCAGCTCGCGGGCGATCTGGTACACCACGTGAGAATTGATCGCCACGATCCCCGTGTTTATGACCTCGATGTCCCTTCCCGGGTGGCGGGCGCGCAGCTGCGCGCGCAGCTGGGCGGCAAACGCAAAGGAGGGGACCGGGACGCCCTGCGCGGCCGATTCGCCCAGCACCACGATCCGCACGGTGTTAGGCGGCTTGCGCGCCGCCATGCGGAAGTTGATCGGCCTCAGGTCAAAGCTGCTGGGCAGGAACGAGCTCACAAACTCCGGGTTGGTGCGGACGTAGCCGGGTTTGTCGTCCGGGATCATGAACCGGACCGTCTGCCCGAAGCCGGCGGCGCGAAGCGCCCCCTCGAGGCCCAGGAAGAGCGCGGCCGGGATGCCGACGACGGCGAGGCCGCGGTACAGCCAGATCCTCGCGGGCACGCGCGGAAGCCGGGCTGGTTTTCGGGGTGTCGGGGTGGCTGCGGCGCTCACGGCGGAAAGTCTATACTGCGTTGGCGCGCGCTGCGGTGTCAATCGATCGGCCCTTTTCCCGCGGCGCCGCGCCCGGGCCCCCGAGGCGGATCCGCGGCCCGGGCGGGGCTCAGGGTCCCGTGGGCGAATCGCGGATTTTTCCGCACAGGCGCCCAAGGTACTTCGTTGAGTAGAGGGTCGTCCTCTCGCGGATTATCTCCTCGGTGAACTGGCGGCCGAGGCCAAGCTCGGGGGCCGACGTGACCGCCGAGCCCGCCTCGGGATACAGGATCAGCCATGCAAGGATTCGGCGCAGCCTGTCGTCCCCGAAGCTCGCGCGCAGCTGGTCGAACACCTGCCGAGCGATCTCGCCCTCGTGCGGGTCCTCGCCCACGTCGGCGATTGCCGCGACGCAGACCAGGTTTCGGGCCCGCTGGCCGTCGTCTCCCGCGCGGCCCGGCCCCCAGTCCCGGAGCCTGCCCACGAACTCGCCCAGCACCCGGTCGGCCTCGCCCTCGTGGAACGGCGGCGCCAGCCTGCTCACGAACTCGGCGTCGCCTGGAAGGCCGGCATAGGCGACGCTGCCGATCTCGGCGTCGGTTATCGCCTCGTAGCCGATGTCGGGCGGCGGCGCGGGTTCAAGGTGCCCCGTCATCGCGGCGGCAATCCCGACGCCGGCCCATGCCGCCAGAGCGAGCGAGATCCACGCCCAGGCCGACCCGCCGATCCGAGCGCCCGCCTCCCAGCGGAAGAGCCTCGCCCCGGCGAACGCGGCGCAGGCCCCAATGGCGGCCAGGGCTACAAGGCAAAAGCCGCCGCCCCGGAGCCCGCCGGAGCCGCAGTAGGCGAGCTGCAGCAGCTCCACCGCGTAACGCCCCGGCATGAATCCGGCTGCCCTCTGCGCCCATGCCGGCAACGCCAGGAGCGGGATGCCCACCCCGCCCATCATGATCATGGGAAGGAAGAGGCACTGGCCCAAAGCCTGGACGGAAGGCACGTCATCGGCGAGGGCCGCGACAACGAGGCCAAGTCCGAGGAACGAGGCTGTGACCAGCAGCACGGCGCAGGCTGCGAGCGCCGGCTGCGTCGGAAGCGGCGTATGGTACGCAAGGTGGGCGAGCGCAACCTGGACCGCAGCGGCCGAGGCGATGAGGACCACGCGGGCGGCCAGGACACTGCCGACCAGCCAGCCCGTGGGCACGGGCAGCAGGCGGTAACGCCGCCAGATGCCGCGCTCGCGCTCCGCCACGAGCGCTGTCGGCATTCCGAAGCAGGCCCCGCCGAGGATGGTTATCGTCAGGATCTGGCCCATCTGGCCGAGGAGCGCGGGGATCTCGGACCGAAAGACGCTTCCAAAGGCCACCAGGAAGAGGATCGGGACGGCGTAGCCGTAGACGATCGCCTGCTTGCTCCTGAAGTTGAGCTCAAGGGTCAGCAGGAAGTGTCGGAGCAGGCCCCTGCAGGTCGGTGGCGCCGCCCTCATCTTCCCCCTTCCCCATCCGACGACAGCGCGCGGCCCGTGAGGGAGAGGAAGACGTCCTCAAGCGACGGACGGACCACCTGGAGGTCCAGAAGCTCATTCCCAGCCGCCTCGGCGGCCTTCGCCAGCGCCAGGATCGTCTGGTTCACGCTCACCGTGCGGATCACCCACCGCCCATCCTGCCTCGCGCAGCCGGCGGCGCCAGGCAGCGAGGCGAGCTGGGACTCGAGGAGGGGCCTGGCGGTCCTGACCGTGATCGTCGTCGCGGCGTGGGAGCCGGCGATCAGGTCGGCCGGCGAAGCCAGGGCGACCACCCTTCCGCGGTCGAGGATGGCGACCCGGTCGCAGAGGCTTCCCGCCTCCTCGACATCATGGGTGCTCAGGAGAACGGTCCGCCCCGCGGCGCGCATCCCGGCGATCACGTCGCGGAGCTCGCGCCGGGACCCCGGGTCCAGCCCGGCCGTGGGCTCGTCGAGGACCACGAGCCTCGGGTTGTTGACGAAGGCCAGCGCGAGGAAAAGGCGCTGCCTCTGGCCGCAGGAAAGCGAGTCGAAAGCCGCGTCGGCCTTTCCCTGCAGGCCGAATCGCCCGATCAGCCCCTCGACGGGGGCGGGCTCGCCGTAGAATGATGCGAAGAGGCCCAGGGCCTTCCGTGGAGTGATTTTGTCCTGGAGCGTTGCGGACTGGATCACCGCCCCGACGACCCGCCGCGCGCGCTCCGGGCGCTCCAGCACGTCTATTCCGGCGACCGCGATCGCTCCGGAGTCGGGGCGGCGCAGGCCGAGTATGCATTCAAGCGCCGTGGTCTTTCCGGCGCCGTTCGGCCCCAGGAGCCCGAAAATCTCCCCCTCGGACACGTCAAAGCTTATCCCGCGAAGGGCCTCCACATCGCCGAAGCGCCTGGCCAGGTCGCGAACGCAGACACTGGCGGTGGAGGATGCGGACATGGGATCGGCTGCGCGGGGTCGTGCTGCAGGATCTTGCGCGGCGGCCGTTCCACCTCAAGGTTGAATCCGATACCATGAACATCCGGCGGATTCTAATCTGGGGTTACGCGTGCGCCCTGGGGCTCGCGCTCGTCGCGGGCCTCGTCATCTATCTGCGGAACAGCCGCGCGCACCTTCCGGACGCCATCCACTACGGGAACCTTCCCGGACAGTTCAACCGGGCATTGTTGGACGCCCGGGCGCGGGCGGATTCAGGCAGCGCCGACGCGGTGAGGGAGCTCGCGCACCTCTACCAGGCGAACTGGCTCTACCCGGAGGCGCTGGCGTGCTACCGCGTGATCGCATCGGCGCCGGGCGGCCTGTCCGCGCGCGACCACTACTACCTTGCGGCAATCGCCCAGGACGACAGCGACCTGATCGGCGCGCAGGCGGAGCTTCGCGCGACACTGAAGGCCGATCCGGGATACCTCCCCGCCAGCGTCGCGCTCGCCGAGGTGCTCTTCAAGTCCGACAAGCCGGACGAGGCCGCAAAGGAATACGCCGCCGTCCTCGACGCGCAGCCCAACAATCCGCAGGCATTGTTCGGGCTGGCCCGGATCGAGCAGCAGCGCGGCAACGACGAGGGCGCGGTCGCCCGGCTCCGGGACCTGGTGGCCCGTCACCCGGACTCGACATCGGGCGCCGCCCTCCTCGCGACCCTCCTCGAGCACCGCGGCCTGGACGCTGAGGCCGCCTCCCTTAGGGCGCTCAGCGTGCAGGCGCAGGAGCCCGTCCCGCCCGATCCCTGGATGACGGCGTTGCTGGCCGACTGCTACGACCTCACCCGGCTCGGCCTCGCATTCGAGCAGTATCAAAAGAGCGGACAGATGGGCGAGGCCCTTCCCATGCTGGACCGACTCGAGGAGCTCGACCCCAGGGGCTGGACGGCCCCCATGCTCCGCGGCTGGTCCCAAAAACAGGCGGGCCACTACCCGGAGGCGGTGAGGGAGTACCGCCTGGCGCTCGGCAACGGCGGCGACCCCGAGAGGATCTGCCCGCTGCTGGTCGCGGCCCTCCTCACGGAGCACAACGAGAAGGAGGCGGCCGCCCTCCTCGAGGGCTACCGCGCCAAGCTGCCGCATTCGATGCCCATCCTCCTCTCCTACTCGGAGGTTGCGGTGCGGATGGGCGACGCCGCGCTGGCGAGAAGCCTGCTCACGGAGGTGCTGAAGGCCGAGCCGTACCTCTACATGCCGAATATGAGCCTGGTCCAGATTCTCTGGGCGTCGGGCGAGCACGACGCGGCCGCAGCGCGCCTGCAGCGGGTGGCAAAGACTTTCCCCGCCGACATCGACTCCCGGGGCCTGCTGGGCCAGTACTACATGGAGAAATCGGATCCCTGGTCGGCCGTGGCCCCCTTGGAGGAGGCGATCGGCCATGCGGGGATTCAGGATCCCCGCAGGGAGCGCCTCGTGAAGATGCTCGACACCGCGTACCTTGCCGCCGGGAGCCTTGAGGCGTCCCGCGGGCGTTTTGCCGAGTCGCTCGGGTACGCCGAGAAATCGATCCGGCTCCTGCCGGACGGCGTGAGGGGCTACGCGCTCAAGGCGAACGTCTGCAGGCACACGAAGGATCTCAAGGGCGCGGCGCAGGCGCTCGTAAAACTGTGCGCCCTCGAGCCCGGCGACCCGATGACCCAGCTGAGCCTCGGCGACGTGCTCTACCAGGCCGGAGACCGGGCCGGTGCCCGCGAGCACTGGCAAATGGCGCTGCAGCTTGCACCGGCGGACGGCGCCGCACTCAGGAGCGCCCTCGGCCTTCGGCTCTCGGGCGGCGCCCCCCCCGAGCTGTCCCCATGAGGGCCCAGCCGGCCGCGGTTTTGTCCCAGCGCCCTATGAATTTTCCGGGCGGCGGTTTTTGACACCGCCGCGGGGGGGGCCAATCTCCGCCGTCGTCGCCCTCTCGCCCATGGATCCTCAACCGTCCGCCGGTCTCCGCCTGCAGGCTCGCCTCGCTTGCCTGCTGCTCTTCGCCTGCTCCCTCGGGACTCTGGATGGCGCGACCGAGCTCGTCAGCGTGCCGCGCTTCACGCACCCGGGCGCCGGCCAGGTTTTTTACTTCGTGCTGACGGACCGCTTCGCCAATGGATCGGCGGCCAACGACACGGGCGGCCTAGCCGGGGGGCCGGACGTGAGCGGCTTCGATCCGACCCGAATCTCCCACTTCCACGGCGGGGACCTGATCGGGCTGACCTCGAAGCTCGACTACATCAAGGGGCTCGGGGCCACCGCCATCTGGATCACCCCGCCCTTCAGGAACAAGCCCATGCAGGCCGGCACCGCAGGCTACCACGGGTATTGGATCCTCGATTTCACAAGGATCGACCCGCACCTGGGCACCGACGCTGACTTCAGGGAATTCGTGGCCCAGGCGCACGCCCGGGGCCTTCGCGTTTACCTCGACATCGTCGTCAACCACACGGCGGACGTCATCCAGTACAGGGACGGCTCGACGGCCTACAGGACCGTCGCCGAGGCGCCGTTCCGGGATTCGAACGGCAGGCCCTTTGACGCCCACGCGCTCGCCTACGACGGGACCGATCCGGCGCCGGTCTTTCCCAGGCTCTCCGCGGAGACGAGCTTTGCGCACATCCCCTTCGTGCCGCCCGGGGAGGCCCACTCCAAGGGGCCCGAATGGCTCAATGACGTGACTCTCTATCACAACAGGGGCAACAGCACATTCAGGGGTGAGAGCTCGGTGTACGGCGACTTCGCGGGGCTGGACGACGTGTTCACCGAGAACCCGGCGGTCGTGCGTGGCTTCATAGAGGTGTACGGCCGGTGGATGGAAGGCTACGGGATCGACGGCTTCCGCATCGACACCGTCAAGCACGTGAACATGGAGTTCTGGCAGGCGTTCGCCCCCGCGATCCGCGCGAGGGCAGCCGGGATCGGCCGGCCCGACTTCCTGCAGTTCGGCGAGGTGAACAACGGGAACGGCGACGTGGCCCTCATGAGCGAGTTCTCGACGACGGGCACGCTCGACGCGACCATCGACTTCGGCTTCTATCAGGGCGCCCGCGACTTCGTCTCGAAGGGAAACGACTCGGCGGGCATCGTGAGCATCCTCGCAAAGGACGCCCTGTACACGGACCACGACAGCACTGTGCAGAACACGACGACCTTCATCAGCAACCATGACGCCGGGCGGTTCGCGTACTTCCTCGGCCAGGACAATCCAAAGGCGGACGCCGCGCAGCTCGGCGAGCTCGACCTCCTGGGCCATGAGCTGCTGTTCACCGCCCGGGGCCAGCCCGTCGTCTACTACGGGGACGAGCAGGGGATGGTCGGCATCGGCGGGGACATGGGGGCCCGCGAGGACATGTTCGCGTCGCGGGTGCCGGCGTTCAGGGACCTGGCCCTCCTCGGCACGACGCGCAGGGGCGCAGACGACAAGTTCGACACCGGGCACCCTTTCTACAGGAGGATCCGGGACCTCGCAAGGATCCGCACGTCGCATCCGGGCATGGCGCGCGGGGCCATGCTGCTGCACGGGAGCCGGGAGCCCCACCTGCTCGCCTTCTCCCGGATCGAGCGCCGGGAGCTCGTTGAGTATCTGGTCGCCCTGAACAATTCCAGGACCGACACGATCACGGCCCCGCTTTCCACGAGCCAGCCGGCCGGAGCCGTCCTTCGGGTGATATTCGATTCTCGGACAAACGACGTCGGCGGCTGTCCCGCTCTGGGCGTCGGCGCAGGCGGAACGGTCGAGGTGTCGCTGGCCCCGCTGGAGTGCGTCATCTGGCAGGCCGCCGCGCCGCTTCCGAGGGCCGCGATCGCGCCCACGGTCCGCTTCGCCGCTCCGGCCGGCGGCTCGACGCTCGCCTTCAGCGCGCGCGAGCTCGACGGGCAGGTCATTCCGGAGCGCAAGGAGCTCCTGGCGGAGGTGACCGGGGGCGACGGGTTCGCGGAGGTGACCTTCGTCATGCAGCGGGCCTCGCGGCCCCGGCAGTACGAGCTGCTCGGCACGGCCGACACGCCCCCCTACCGCGTCTATTGGCGACCGCCTGCAGACCTCGCCCCGGGAGAGGTGCTCAGGTTTGTCGCGACCATGAACGACCTGCGCGGCCACGAGGCCTCGGACGAAATCAGCCAGGTTCGGGTTGCCCCTAGCGGGCTCGCGTTCGGGATCAGGGGGGCTGTCGTGCCCACGCTGGACCGCCAGCCGGATCCGGTCGTGGGGGCCGCTCCTGGAAGGGACCTCACCCTGTCCGTTTCGGCTACGGGAACGGAGCCCATGGAGTACCGGTGGCTCCACGACGGCGAGGAGGTCCCCGGGGTCTCGGGGCCCACGCTGACGCTCAGAGCAGTCACCGCCGAGGCCGGGGGTCATTACGTCGCGCTTGTCCACGACAGGGAGGGCACCGCCATCAGCGGCGACATCCTTGTGCGCGTCGGCCGCGAATGACCGGGAAACCCCGGCCCAGGCCCGCGGAACGGGCGGGGTGAAAGGGGCGGCGGCAAAGCTGAGCCCTTGCCAGTGCGAGAATTCTGGGTACCAGTTTGCGCACCCCATGCGATTCGCACCATCCCATCCGCTGAGGCCCTCGGGAGGTGTGGCGGCGTTTGCGGTCGCACTCGTGCTTGCCGCGTTTCCCGCGGCCACGGCCATCCGGGCGCAGGATCCGGCGCTCACGTCATTCACGCGCGACGTCCAGCCGGTCCTGGACGAGCATTGCTACAACTGCCATGGCGACGGCGCAAGGAAGGGCGGTGTGGACCTGGACGACTTCAAGAGCGACGCCGACATCCGCAACCCCAAGCTCTGGTGGCGCGTGATGAAGAACGTCCGCGCCGGCATAATGCCTCCGGCTAGCGAGCCGCGGGTGCCGCCGCAGGATGTGCAGAGGCTCATGACGTGGATCAAGCTCGAGGCGTTCTCGCTCGATCCCGCCCATCCGGACCCGGGCCGCGTCACCCTCCGGCGCCTCAACCGGGTCGAGTACCGAAACACGATCCGGGACCTCACCGGCGCGCAATTCGACACGCTGAAGGAGTTTCCCGCCGATGACACCGGGCAGGGCTTCGACAACCTGGCCGATGTCCTGACCATCTCGCCGATGCTGCTTGAGCGCTACCTGGACTCGGCCCAGGCCATAGTGGCCCAGGCAGTGCCCAGGCAGCCCCGCGTCGTGGCCAGACTGACGCTGCCCGGCAGGCAATTCGCCACCGTGCGGGTGGAGTCGCCGGACACGGTTGCCGTCGTCGCGGGTGGACCCGCCGGCGAGAGGGGCGCGGCGGACCCGCAGCCCGCAGTCGGCCCCTTCAAGCGCCCTGCGCCGAAGGCGGAGGGCGACACGCTCGAGCTCTCCTACTACACCCCTGCGACGGTGGCCACGACCTATCGCGCGACCCACGGCGGCAAGTTCCAGGTCGGCGTGAGCATCCGCGCGACGGAGACTTACGTCGACGACCAGTTCGACCTGAACCGCTGCCGCCTCCTTTTCAGGTCGGACGGCGAAACCCTGATAAACCAGGAGTTCGTCCGCGAGGACAACAAGAACTTCGAGTTCACGTTTGACCGCACCTGGCAGCCGGGCGACCACACGCTGACCTTCGAGATCCAGCCGATCGGGCCCGACCGCGAGCAGAAGCGCCAGCTGCGCCTGCGCCTGAACGCGGTCACCGTGGTCGGACCGCAGGACGAGCAATACTGGGTGCAGCCGGACGCCTACGCCCGGTTCTTCCCGAGGAAGGTTCCGTGGTGGCCGGGCGGCCGCAGCAGGTACGCCGCCGAGTTGCTCCGCAGCTTCGCCTCGCGCGCCTTCCGCCGTCCCGTCGACGACGCGACCGTCCAGAGGCTGGTCACGATGGCGCAGGCGGTGTCCTCCCAGGCCAACGGCACCTTTGAGGCGGGCGTCGCCCAGGCGATGGTGGCCGTGCTGGCGTCGCCGCGCTTCATCTTTCGCGAGGAGGAGGTCGAGCCCCTGCGGCCCGGACAGGTCTATCCCCTGATCGACGAGTACTCGCTGGCGTCCCGGCTCTCCTACTTCTTCTGGTCGTCCATGCCGGACGACGAGCTGTTCCGCCTCGCCGGCGAGGGCAAGCTTCGCGCCCAGCTCCCCGCCCAGATCGCGCGGATGCTGGCGGACCCGCGCGCTGGGGAGTTCGTGAGCAACTTCACCGGCCAATGGCTCGAGGCCCGCGACATTGCCACGGTCCAGATAAATCCCCTCTCAGTCTACCTGCGCGAGCACCCCAACCCGGCCGCCGAGCAGGCGCTGGACACGTTCCGCAGGATAATCCGGATCGCGGAGGACAAGCGCACGCCGCAGGAGAAGCAAGCCTTCGCCGACGCCCGAAAGGCGTTCGTGGCGGTGTTCCGGGCACCGAAGCCCCAGCTGACGGACACCCTGCGCGACGCCATGCGCAGGGAGACCGAGATGGATTTCGCCTACATCCTCAAGGAGGACCGGAGCCTGGTCGAGCTGGTCGAGTGCAACTACACGTTCCTCAACGAGGAGCTGGCCAAGCACTACGGCATACCGGGCGTCACCGGCCGCCAGATGCGCAAGGTCATCCTCCCGCCCGACAGCCCGCGCGGGGGCGTGCTGACCCAGGGCACCGTTCTCGCGGTGACCTCGAATCCGACCCGGACGTCGCCCGTCAAGCGCGGGGTCTTCATCCTCGACGCCATCCTGGGAACCCGCCCGCCCCCTCCCCCGCCGAACATCCCTGCGCTCGAGGACGCCGCGAGCCCGGAGAAGCTGCGCACGATGACCCTGCGCGAGAACCTGGCCCTCCACGCTACGAACAAGTCCTGCGCCTCGTGCCACAGCCGCATGGACCCGCTCGGACTCGCGCTCGAGAACTTCAACGCCATGGGCGCCTGGCGCGACTCGGAGCTGAACCGCCCCATCGATCCGGGCGGCAAGCTGATCACCGGGGAGACCTTCGCGAACGTCCGCGAGCTCAAGCACATACTCGCGACCAGGCACCGCCGGGATTTCTACTACTGCCTCACGGAGAAGCTCCTGACCTACGCGCTCGGACGCACGCTCGACTACACCGATGTCGAAACCGTAGACCGCCTCGTGGCGCAGCTTGAGGACTCGGGCGGCCGCCCGTCTGTTCTCTTGCAAGGCATCGTGAACTCGGCACCTTTCCAGCAGCGCCGTCAGCCCGAATCCGAGCAGGTGGCCTTAAGCACAGCCGCGAGCCAATCCCCCGAAACGACCGCACAATAGAGAGGCAATGCCCATGAAGACACGCTCCGACTCCGCCGTTGAACGACACGCAGCCGCGATGAGCCGACGCCATTTTCTGCGCGGGATCGGCGCCTGCGTGGCCCTGCCCACGTTCGGCTCGCTCCTTCCGGGCAAGATGTTCGCCGCCGCCCTGGCCGAGGCGCAGCTGGCGACCACGCCCACGGGCGCGCCGCTGCGCACCGCGTTCGTCTTCTTCCCGAACGGCGCCATCCCCAGCCGCTGGTGGCCGACAGGCGGCGAGACGGAATTCAGCCTGAGCCCGACGCTCCAGCCGCTGGACGCGGTGCGCCGCCACGTGCAGGTGCTCGGCGGGCTCGCGCACGCGAACGCCAACCCGGGCAACGACGGCGGCGGCGATCACGCGCGCGGCAACGGCGTCTTCCTGACCGGCGTCCGCCTCAACAAGAGCGCGACGGACATTCGCGCCGGCATTTCCATCGACCAGGTGATAGCCAACCACGTCGGCCACCTGACGCGCTTCCCCTCGATCGAGCTCTGCTGCGACTCCACGCGCAAGTCCGCCGACTGCGACTCGGGCTATTCCTGCGCCTACCAGTACAACATCTCGTGGCAGTCCCCCACGACCCCGATGACGCCGGAGTCCAATCCCAGGCTGGCCTTCGAGCGCCTGTTCGGTGCCGGCGAGCACGGGGAGCGCGCACGCAATTCGCAGCGGCGAATGATGGACAGGCGCAGCGT
>CAZNNO010000043.1:0-7527 GCA_964574435.1 uncultured Opitutaceae bacterium | reverse complement strand
GCGGGCGCTGCGCAGCGAATTCCGCAGCAGCGTGCTGGACTTTGTGATGGCCGACGCCCACGACATGGAGCGCCGGCTGGCCCGCCGCGACCAGGAGAAGCTGGACCAGTACCTCACCGGAATACGGGACGTCGAGAAGCGCATCGAGAAGGCCGAGCAATTCGGCCCCAACGTCGATCCCGACCAGGCCACGCCCGCTGGAATACCGGCCCGCCAGGTCGAGTACGTCGAGTTGATGTACGACATCCTCCTCCTTGCCTTCAAGACGGACTCCACCCGGGTCGCGACGTTCGTTCTCGGCCATGACGGCGACAACCGCTCGTTCAGCGAGATAGGGATCACCGAGGGGCACCACGACCTCTCGCACCACCAGAACAACCCCGAGCGGGTGGAGAAGGTGGCGCAGATCGACCGCTGGTATGCCGAGCAGTTCTCCCGCTTCCTCGCCCGCATGGACGGGATCCAGGACGTCGACGGCCACTCGCTGCTGCACAACTCCCGAATCATCTACGGCAGCGGCAACGCCGACGGCAACCGCCACACCCACGAGAACCTGCCGGTTCTGCTCGCCGGGGCCGGCGGCGGCGCCTTCCACGGGGGCCGCTACGTGCAGCACGGCTCAAAGCCGCTTTCGAACCTCTTCCTAAACCTGGCGGACACCGCCGGCGTGTCGGGACTGGCCCGATTTGGAGATTCGACGGGCCGGCTCGGCAACGTCTAGGCGCAAAGGCGCTCCCTGCGGGAGCCGGGGCCGCATCCGGCCCCCGGAAGGAGTCCCCGGCGGCGCCCTTGGCAGGCCACCTTCAACCCCAAATCCCATGAGCCCCAAGAACCTCTCCCGGACCCTCTTTGCAGCCCTGCTCATCCTCCCGCTGCCAGCGGCGAGGATCCTGGCTGATGACTCCGCGCCGGCATCGGCCGCCCCCTCGTCGCCCGCCGAGCTCCCGCCGCCTCCGCCGCCGATGGGCGTGCCAACGCCCGGACCGAAGACCGATGCCCCGTACGCCCCGCAGCCGATCCTGCCGGGCGGTGTCGTGATAACCCTCTATCCGCCGGATTCCGCCTACCTGAAGCGGGACAGGATCCGCGAGCCCGAGAAGTATTCCATGTCGGCCCCGGGGGAGATCGGCTCCATCGTCAGCATCCACAACCCATCGATCGAGTTCCATCCGGGTGACGGCTCGCTCAACACGGGCGCGGCGATCATCCTGGCCGCGGGCGGCGGCCACCGGACCCTCAATGTCGGCGGCGAGGCCTCGGCCGAGGTGCACTTCTTCTCCAACTACGGGGTCAACACGGTCATCCTCAGAAACCGGCTGCGCAGCGACGGCTACGAGCCGAAGGTCGACGGCGTCAACGACGCCCTGCAGGCCATAAAGCTCGTCCGGGCCCACGCAAGGGACTGGAAGCTGGACCCCGACAAGATCGGAATCATGGGGTTCTCCGCGGGCGCCGAGCTCGCCGCCGCGGCCACGATCCAGTGGGCGGATTTCGACAGGGCGAACGACGTCCCGGGAAACCCTCTGGCGAGGGTCTCGTCGCGGCCGGATTTTGCGGGCCTCATCTACCCGGGCCCGTCGCCGTTTGCACGCGGGGGCACGCCGGCGATCCCGCGCGACGCGCCGCCCGCATTCATAACGTGCGCAGGCTGGGGCGACTGGATCCATGCCGTCTGGGCCACGGAATACTTCACGGCGCTCCTCAACGACGGGGTGCCGAACGTCGAGATGCACATCTACGCGCGCGGACACCATCCCGGCGACAAGGTGGCGCCGGGCGAGCCGCCCTCGAGCGGCGGCCTGACCGACCGGGGATTCATCTCGTACGGGACCTGGCCAGACCGGTTCATCGACTGGTTCCGCGATCTCGGATTCCTGGACAAGCCGGGCGTTGAGACCCAGGCGGCGAAAGACGTCGCGGCCAATCTCAACCGGGTCAAGCGGAGCGCCACATGGACCCCGCCGCGACCCGGCGCCCCTGCGCCTGCCATGCCAGCCGCGCAACCGGCCCCGGCCGCGAAGGCGCAGTAGCGCGGCGCTCCTTGCGGGAAAGGCGGCGGGCGGCCGACTACGGCTTGGCCGGCGTCGGATCCGGCAGGCATCACCCTTTTTTTCGTAGCCGCGCCCAGCGACGGTGGCCCGCCGATCCGGACACGGCCCAAGCAGGGTAAGGTCGCTGCGGCGGCCCCTATGCCGGGCGAATCGACGACGAACGGCCGAATGCTCGCTTGGTCGGGCTGCCTGACCATCGCAGGCGCGTCCGGTGATACGGCTCCCTTCGCCCACTCATTGAACAGCGAAGCCCGGCGAGTCCGGACCATCTCCCGGCACTGGCAACGTCCGCGGCAATCCTGGCGCCTTACAGGGCGGAGACCAGGGCAGCGGCGAGTTCATCGGCAGTAAGGGCGATCGGATTTGCCTTCATGCTGTTGGCCGACTGCGCGCGAGCCACAATCTCCGGGACCCTTCCGGCGGTCACGCCATAGGAAGCCAAGCCGGGAAGCCCGAGTGCGGCCACCCAGCTTCGCACCCAAGCCACACCATCCTCGGCCTTGGCGTCGGGACGGCCGGTCAGCCAGCGGCCGATCTCCTCATAACGGCCAAAGGTCGGGCTGACGCTGGAGCGTGCGCGCAATGCGGACAGGTTGGCCGACATCACCGGGGCGAGGAGGACTGCGCAGACTGCCCCGTGCGGCGCCTGGAAAAGCCCTCCGACCGGTGCCGCGAAGCCGTGCACCGCCCCGAGACCGGCGTTGGCAAGCGCAAGGCCGCTCCACAGGCTTGCGAGGGAAAGCTCCGTGCGCGCCGACAGATCCCGGGGATCGCGCCACACCTCGGGGAACGCTCGCGCAATCCGGGGAAGGCCCGCCGCGCCGAGAGCATCGGTCATCGGGTTGGCGCGGTTGCAGACGTAAGCCTCCAGCAGCTGGGTCAAAGCGTCCATGCCCGACGCGGCCGTTGCCGCCGGCGGCAGGCCGAGCGTCAGTTCCGGATCGACCAGCGCGACCCGGGCGAGCAAATGGGGACTGCGCAGGCTCACCTTCACGCCCCGCTCCGGGACGCCCAGGACGGCGTTGCGCGTCACCTCGGCCCCGGTGCCCGCGGTCGTCGGGATCGCCATCCACGGCAATGCCGGATGGGGCAGCGGCTGGCCCCGGCCGACGACCTCCATGTAGTCGAGCGGATCGCCCGGGTTTGCTAGGAGGCCGGCGGCGGCCTTCGCAGCGTCGATCGCGCTGCCGCCGCCGAATCCAATCACCATCTGCGATCCCGCCTCCCGGGCGGCGGAGACCGCGGAGATCACAGCGGCGACCGTGGGTTCGCCGTCGACCGAGAACACCCTTGCTTCTACCCCGGCCCCGGCCAGGACGCGCTGAAGCCGCTCCGCCCGTCGCGGCGTGCGGCCCGTGACAATGAGGGCGCGCCGGCCCCACGGCCTCGCAAGCTCACCTGCTTCCGCCAGCGTCCCTTCGCCAAAGACTACCCGCGTGGCGGTGGCGAACTCGAAGCGCATGGGGTCCGAATCGCCGTTCACCAGCCTCGGTCGTCGGGAAAGATGTTGGAGAATTCCAGGCGCTTGCGCGGCTCAGCCATCATCGGGGCGACGGCATCGCGCCAGGCGGCATAATGGGCCGTCGCCCTGTGCGCAGCCGTGGCCGCCTCGGTTCGGTACGCCTCGATCAGGATGAAGCTCGTGGGGTCGCCGGCCTGCTGGCAGAAATCGAAGCGGGCTATCCCCGCTTCCTGCACGCTGGCGCGGGCGTTGGCCTTGGTCGCGGCAATGAAGTCCTCGACGGACTCGGGCTTTACTCGGATCTGGACGTGAACGATCAGCATGGGAATTTCGTGTGAGGGGTGACGGGATATCGCTTCGCTTTGCCAGCATCGGGCTGGGCAGATCCGCCTCGCTCGTTGCGACACAAGTGCCGGCGGTTGTCCATCCCGGCCACAGGGGAATCGAACCGGGGACCTCTTTCAACCTCTTCCCCTTCGGCCGACACAACCCCGGACCAATAAAATCCCAAGCCCTTGTATTCTAAAGCCTTCCGCCGCTTGGGACCCGGAGCCCTCGCCCCCCCGGGTCCCATCGCCCGGTGGGCCCTCTCCATGGAGGAGCGGCTTGGTTTCCTCCTGCGCCATGGGTGGGGACGCCCGTAGCGACATTCGAACGGACGAAATCCACACCCGGATTCAATTCGGCCGCGACAAAACTGGATTCAAGGGCCACAGCCGCGGATCGACGAAGGTTGCCCAACATCGTCAATGGATGATTCGTTCCTGCTCGGTGACCTTTTCTTTGTGACGGACCGGTTTCATTACCTGTTCCCTTCGTTTCGCCCGAGTTCGGATGCCAACGCGCTCCATTTATTATTCCTCGTGTTTCTCGCGGTCTTCATACCAGAAATTTCCTTCGCTTGGCGTGAAGTGACTACGAAGAGGAAATGAGCCGAAAGTGGCGTGGGTTCGATCCCCATCCTGGGCACCATTTGCTGTTTGTAAGCGAGTAAGTATTGAAACGAACAGGTAAGTCTTGAAGGAGCAGGCCAATTATTAAAACCACTAGTTCTGAGACTTACCCAAATTCGAAAGAATGCCCGGCATAAATCGATGGGTCACACAGGCATCGCCGATTGACCGTTGCCTTCTAACTACCACGAACTCTGCCCCTGTCCCTGCTTTTTGAATGGTTAGACGAGATTTTTCTATTTGCTGAGTTTCAGATGAGACCAGCACAGCAATACCCCGAATTGAGTGAGAAAAATCCCAAAGCGAGGCAGTATGGGACGAAATCTGTGCGACTGGGATTCGAAGTTATTCGGAATTGGGCAAACATCCTTTCCTTTACATTATATCGTTTCACGATCTATTTTTTCCCTTCATGCCGAGAGTTACAGCGCAGAGCAAAATATCCGAGGTTCCTAAGGCCGACTACAGGCACTTGGCGGAGTTTCGGCATGAGCTTCGCGAATTCCTGCATTTTAGCGAGAGCGCTGCCCGGGGTTCGGGCCTACTGCCCCAGCAGCATCAGGCAATGCTCGTCATCCACGGCTTCTCCGCAACGGGTCTAATGGCCGTGGGCGAACTCGCTGCTTACTTGAAGATAAGGCACCACAGCGCCGTGGGGCTGCTGAGTCGCATGCAGGGCAAGGGGCTCGTGGCCAAGGCTGCCGATCCCGAGGACCGGCGCCGGGTCTTGGTGCGCCTGACGACGAGCGGTGTGAAGGCCCTCGAAAAGCTCTCGGCCGCCCACAAGAGCGAACTCGCCCGTGTGGGGCCCGCCCTTAGGCAGATTCTCAGCCATTTGGACGCTCTTCCATGACGCCTTTATCCCACCGGCCGATTTCCACCGGTCCTGCCACGAGCCATCACTCACTCGCGTTCGTTTCCACCGTTGCGGTTGTTCTGGGAATCCTTGCCGGATTCATCGCCCCGGCCCTGAGGCACCTGATCGCCTTAGTCACCAACCTCGCGTTTTACGGCCGCTTATCGTCGGAACTGGTATCCCCAGCGGACAACCACTTGGGGCTCGTCGTCATCTTGGTTCCGGTTGTCGGGGGCGTCATTGTAGGCGTAATGGCCCGCTTCGGTTCAAAGGCCATCCGAGGCCATGGCATCCCCGAGGCGATGGAACAGGTTCTGGTAAACAACAGCCGCATCCCTGCCCGTATCACCTTCCTGAAGCCCATTTCTGCGGCGATCGCCATCGGCACTGGAGGTCCATTTGGCGCCGAGGGACCGATCATCGCCACTGGAGGAGCCGTTGGGTCTGTGGCAGGTCAACTCCTCAGCACGACCGGAGCGGAGCGCAAGACGCTGCTAGCCGCTGGCGCCGCAGCCGGCATGGCGGCCACCTTCGGATGCCCCATCTCCGCCGTCCTCCTTGCCATCGAGCTTCTTCTCTTTGAGTTCCGCGCCCGTTCAATCATCCCGGTGGCGCTGGCGTCAGCGGTCGGCGCAGCGATGCGCATCCATTTTGACGGCTCGGCGCCAATGTTTGCCATGCCCGACGTCGGACCCTCCACGCTCGGTTCCCTGGCCCTCTACGCCCTGGTCGGACTCGTCGTGGGGGTGGCGTCGGTTGGCGTGACCCGCTCCGTCTACTGGGCCGAGGACTTGTTCGAGCTTCTGCCGATCCACTGGATGTGGTGGCCCGCCCTAGGGGCGGTGGCCGTCGGCGTTGTGGGATATTGCACGCCGCGCACCCTTGGCGTCGGCTACAACAACATCACCGACATCATCTCGAACCGCCTCCCGCTTGACCTCATTGCTGTCCTCTGCGCGATGAAGTTGGTCTCCTGGTGCATCTCGCTAGGCAGCGGCACGTCAGGGGGAACGCTAGCGCCCCTGATGACCATAGGAGCGGGCGCAGGAGGTCTCGTCGGCGCCCTCCTTCTTCATCTTATCCCGGCTAGCGGGGTCGACTTAAGGATGGCGGCCTTGGTAGGCATGGCGGCCATGTTCGCCGGCGCCTCCCGGGCCCTCCTCGCCACGATCATCTTCGCCTTCGAAACGACCCACCAGTCGAACTGCCTCCTGGCGGTTCTGATTGGATCCACGCTCGCAGTCTTTGTCGCGCGTCTGCTCATGCAGAACTCCATCATGACCGAAAAGATTGCACGTCGAGGGCTCAATATTCCTCAGGACTACGACGCGGACGCATTTGAACGTACCAAGGTTTCGACGATCATGGACACCAAGATAAAGACCCTGGCCGCCTCGGTCTCCGTGGCGGAGTTGGCCGATCTCCTAGCGCGGCACGATCCCGAAACCTCCGCCCACCAAGGATGGCCCCTGGTGGACGCCTCCGGGCACTTGGCTGGAATCGTCACTCGCAGCGACCTAATATGGGCCATCGATCGGACAGGAGGAAGGGACATGCCACTTATCGAGGCGGGAAACTCCGCGGTGGTCACCGCCTATCCGGATGAGAGTGTATTAGACGGTGTGGCCCGCATGCTCACTCACAACATCGGAAGACTGCCGGTGGTCAGCCGAGATGATCCAACGAAGCTCATCGGCTATCTGAGCCGCACCAGCCTGCTCTCTGCCAGGCTGGCGTCCATAAAAGAGGAGACGGTGCGTGACGCGGGCTGGTATAGTGCCTGGAAACGTTGAACTGCGCGGATCAAGAAGTAGGGGTCGACTATCTACCGACGTCAACCTGTACGCGACTTCTATGATCGGGTTATGCCGCCAGCGAGAGGAGGGAGGTGGTGCCTCAATCCGGATGCGCTGAATATGATCGGGTGAGCTACTTTCTGGGCCATAATGCCTTGATCCATTGTTGAATCGTTGGGCGGGGCACAGGAAGCAACTGCATCAACAATTTCATAACTTTCTACAGCTTTATAAGCACCACGACTTACCGTTTTTTAAGACTTTCACCTGCGCATTCTATGAGAATTCATTCTCAGACTTACCTGCTCGCCTTCACCCTCAAATTTTAGGGTTACCGCCTACTCCGGTTTGTGGCGCAGGCGTTTCAAGAAGTCTCTCTCGAAGAGGTGGTAGATCAGGCTGCGTTCTT
>CAZNNO010000042.1:0-32699 GCA_964574435.1 uncultured Opitutaceae bacterium | reverse complement strand
GGTCTCCGTGGCCGCGGGGCAGGGCGGCGGCCCGCTCTCGCTCGGCGCGGGCGTGCCGCCCTCCGTCGAGATCGCGTCAAAATCCTGACAATGCGCCGCCCGGGCCGGAATGCGTTTGACCGCGGGTATTCGAGCCCATTGCCTCGCCGCCTGAAGCGATGAACAAGGCCGAACTGGTGAACGAGGTGCATCGGTTGCTCGGGGACGGCACGTCCAGGGCCGCGGCCGAGCGTGCGGCGGACTGCGTGCTGCAGGCGGTCAGGCGCGGGCTCAGGCGCGACGCCGTGGTGCATCTCGTCGGCTTCGGGACCTTCACGGTGGCGCAGCGGTCCGCCCGGAAGGGTTTCAACCCGCACACCCGCCAGCCGATGAAGATCCCCGCGATGAAGCTCGTGCGCTTCAAGTCCGGCTCGAACCTCAGGGGGCTCCGCTGAGCGATGATTGAGGGCCTTATCAAGAGGTTTCGCGAGGTCCATTCCCGCGAGCCGGAGATCATCGCCCGCGCCCCAGGCCGGATAGAGTTCATAGGCAACCACACCGACTACAACGGTGGCTCCGTCCTGGGGGCCGCGATCGACAGGAGCGTCTGGGTCGCCCTGGCCCGACGCACGGACGGGGTCCGGAGGTTCGCATGCGACATCCATCCCGAAGCCGTGGACCTGCGCGCCTCGGCGGTGGACCGGGTCGTGGGGGCGCAGTCTTGGGTCAACTACCCGCTTGGCGTTCTTGTCGCCATGGGCGACACGGGCGTCGCGACGCCCGCGGGTTTCGACTACCTCGCGGTCTCGAACGTGCCTTCGGGGGCGGGCCTGAGCAGCAGCGCCGCCATCGAGCTCTCCTCGTGCCTGGCCTTCCTCGAGGCTGCCGGGACGAGCGTCCCGCTCGAGAGGCTCGTGGCCATAGGCCGGAAGGCCGAGAACGAGTTCGTCGGCGTTCCCTGCGGGATCCTGGACCAGGGCGTGTCCGGGTACGGCCGCGTCAACAAGCTGGTCTACATCGACTGCCGGGGCCCGCGCTTCGACACGGTGCCGCTGCCGGCCGGGTCGAACTTCTGGATCTTCAACACGCACTCCAAGCACGCCCTGATCGACGGGCTGTACGCGGCCCGCCATCAGGAATGCATGGATGCGGCCGCGATAATCGGGGTCCAGCGCCTGGTGGACGCGAGCCCCGCCAGGCTCGCCGCGGCAGAGACGAGGCTGTCGCGCACCGCCTACAAGCGGGCGCGCCACGTGATCGATGAGATAGCGCGGGTGGAGCAGGCCGTCGTCGCGCTCGGCGCGGGCGACCTTGCGGCCGTCGGAAAGCTCCTGCTGGCGTCGCACCGGAGCTCGCGCACGTGGTTCGAGAACAGCACGCCCGAGCTCGATTTCCTTGTCGACAGCCTCGAGGGGGAGGGTGGGGTCTACGGTGCGCGCCTTACCGGCGGCGGCTTCGGGGGCGCCGCGATGGCGCTCACGTCGGATGCCTTCGGCGACGCCGGGGCCAGGAGGATATCGGAATCCTACCTCGCGAAGTTCGGCTCGAGGCTCGAGGTCATCCACGCGCGCACGGACGACGGCGCGACGCTCCTCAAAGGAGTGCGCTGAGCTGGTCGAACCAGGCGTCGACCCGGCCGCGCAGGAACAGGAAGTAGAGGGCGCCCGCGATCGCCAGCATGGGCCCGAACGGGACGTGCACGCCGAGGCCGATGTCCGCTGGCTGCCCATCGGGCGTCTCCGCGCGCGGCGCGCCCGAGGCGGGCCTGCCGGCGATCTTCTGCCAGGCCACGGCGGTCCCGATCCAGACGGTCCCCACGGCCGCGCCCCCGAAGATGCAGAAGACGGCCCCGTGCCAGCCGCAGAAGGCCCCTATCGCGCCAACGAACTTCACGTCCCCGAAGCCCATGGCCTCCTTCTTGAGCGCGGCCTCGGCCACGAGCGCGATCCAGAGGACAACGCCCGACCCGGCAACGAGCCCGACCAGCGCGTCGGAGCCCGAGCGCAGGCTGTCCACGAGGTAGTACTCCCCGTGGTGCCCGTGCAGGGTGGGGAAGAGCGCCGACAGGACCAGGCCCTCGATCGCCAGGCCGATCGTGAACACGTCGGGGATGATCATGTGGTCGAGGTCGATGAACGTGCCGCAGATCAGCGAGCCGAGGAACACCCAGCCGCAGACGGCCGCGACCGGCGGGAGGCGCAGCCAGCAGGCGAGGAACAGGAGGCCGGTCAGGAGCTCGACAAAGGGGTAGCGGATGGAGAACGGCCTCCCGCAGCAGCGCGCGCGGCCCCGCAGGACCAGCCACGAGATCATGGGTATGTTATCGTACCAGGCGATCGGTGTCCCGCACGCGCAGGCCGAGCCCGGCGCCACGATCGATTTCCCCGCGGGCACGCGGTAGATCACCACGTTCAGGAAGCTCCCGATGCACGCGCCGAACACGAACGCCACGGTCGGGAAGAACCAGGGGTGCAGTGCCGCCACATCGGCGAGGGTGCGGGTCATGGCTGCGAGTCTGGATCGGATACCGATCAGTAGCCAAGAGCCTTCGCAGCCGCGGCCCTCATGGCCGGCGCGGTCTGCGAGGCGGGGATCCCCGTCCAGACCTCGAGGGACTTCGCCCCCTGGTGGACCAGCATGCCGAGGCCGTTGGCCCCCGGGATACCCAGGGCCTGCGCCTGCGCGAGAAGGCGCGAGTGCGGCGGGTTGTAGATCATGTCGTAGACGGCGGCAGCCCCAGGGAAAGCGGCAAGGTCGGCCGGCGCGGGATCGGACGGGCGCAGACCCGCGCTCGTCGCGTTGATGATGATGGCGCGGGCCGGCAGGCCCCCGGGGCGCTGGCCGGGCCCCGCTCCGCGGACAACGATCCCGCGGGCCAGCGGGGCAAGGAGGGCGAGCAGGGACTCCAGGTTCGGGCGCGAGCGGTTGACGATCCAGAGGCCCGCGCAGCCCTCCCGCAGGCACTGCACGGCCGCCGCGCGCGCGGCTCCTCCCGCGCCGAGGAGGACGACCGGGGTCCCCGGCAGCCCGATCCCCAGCTCCTCGCGGATGCCGGTCGAGAGGCCGTAGCCGTCCGTGTTGAACCCGCGCCATCCCGGGCCGTCGCGCAGGAGCGTGTTCACGGCGCCCGCCTCCCGTGCTCCCGGGTCGAGGCTCGAGACCAGGCCCACGGCCAGGACCTTGTGGGGGACGGTCAGGTTGATCCCGATGATCCCGCGCTCCCCCATGAGGCCAAGGGCGGCCTGCAGCCGGTCCGGCTCGACGTCGAAGGGGAAATAGCTCCACCCGGCAAACCGGGAATCCGCCCGCCCCAGCTGCGCGAGGGCGGCGTTGTGCATCTGGGGGCTTACGGAATGGCCGATCGGGTGCCCGATCACGGCCAAGCCGGTGCCGGTGTGCGGCCAGCTCCCCAGATCGGACAGAGTGAGGGCGGGATTCAGGACTGCAGGTAACGCTCGTGCGTCGCCTCGAATTCGTCGGCAAATTCCGAGAAGATCTGCGCCCGGGCGAGGTCGCTCGCCGCGGAGTAGTGGTTGGCGAGGCTGCGGCAGCTGCGGCAGAGCACCTCGCGGACCGTGGTGGGCGCCAGGTCGGAGGGCTTGGGCGCTATGTGGTTGGAGCGAAGCAGCGCAAAAACCTCGTCCGCGTCCCTGAAAAGGCCCTGGTCAAAGGGATCGATGAAGAACGGGGCCTCGTCGGCGTAGCAGCCCACGACAAAGTGGCCCGGAAGCCCGACGGGCTCGAGCGGCAGGCCCAGCCTCTCGCCGACCAGCAGGTATAGCACGCTGAGCGAGATGGGGATCCCCTTCCTGCGGGTGAGGACCTTGTCGATGAAGCTGTTCATGGGGTCCGTGTACTGCTCGACATTGCCCCGGAACCCCCATTCGTGGAAGAGCACGCGGTTGATGACCCGGCACTTCTCGCGGTTCGAGGAGGGCTCCGAGATCAGCTCCCTGCAGCGCGCGGCCATCTCGTCGATCTCGGCCCGGCACTCGGCGACGTCGAGCTGCGGCGTCACGGTCCGCGCAAGCAGCAGCGTCCCGGTCTCGAGCTCGTAGTTGAGCGAGCGTATGAAGGACCGGAACTCGCTCACCGGATCCTTGAGCTTCAGCTCCTCGATGAACCACGCCGCATGGCGCGCAAGAACGCGGTTCGCGCTGCGGGCGACTTCCTGGAGGAGGCTTGCCGCGGCCGCTCCGTGGGCGGAGAACCGCGCGACCAGGGCCCTTCGAACGGTGGGGCTCGGGTCGTCGAGGAGGCTCAGCAGGGCCTCTTTCTCGCCTTCGGTCAGCGTGTCCGTTTCCACGCCCAAAATAGGAATCCTGTTTGAACGCGCGTGGCAATACCGGAAGGAAAAAATACCCGCAAATTCCTCTGGACAACTCACGTTCGCGATCCGAAGAGGGCGGTCCCGACCCGGACGATCGTGCTTCCCTCGGCGACGGCGGCATCCATGTCGCCGCTCATCCCCATCGACAGCTCGGCGAGGCGCGCGCCCGTCTCGGCGGCAAGGCGGTCGCGGATCGCCCGCAGGTTCGCAAAGGCGCGACGCGCGACGTCGGGATCCCCGGAGAGCGGCGCGACGGTCATCAGTCCGTCGACCCTTAGGTTCCTCTTGGCGAGCGCGGCGCCGAGAAGGCGCGGGGACTCCTCGGGATCCACGCCGGACTTTGCCGGATCGTTCCCGGCGTTGACCTGGAGCAGGACGGCCAGCGTCTTGCCCATTTCGCCGGCCACGCGGTCGAGCACATCTATCAGCTTTGCGCTGTCGACGCTCTGAATCCGGTCGAAATTGCCCACGGCCAATCGCGCCTTGTTCGACTGGAGATGGCCGATCAGCTCCCAGGCCATCGGGGCGCGGGTCTGCGACCGCTTTTCAGCGCCCTCCTGGACCCGGTTTTCCCCCACCGCCCTGAGGCCGTAGCGGGCAGCAAGCTCCACCGCCCCAGCCGGATGGGATTTTGTCACCGCGAGGAGCTCGACAGTGCCCGGATCCCGGCCGGCCAGCGCGCAAGCCCGGGCTATTCTTGCCCGGACAGCATCGGCATTGCGCCTGAATTCCTCGAAGTCGGGCAACATTTCCGTCGTTAAGAAAAACTTATCCTTGGCTTGCACATGCTGTTGGCCTTATACTCTGAAATCAACAACCTCGGCTAATCATGCAAATCGAAAACTTTAAGATATTCGCTGACCTGGTCGAGACAAAGAGCTTCTCCAAATCCGCCAAGCTTAACAGCATCACCCAGTCCGCGGTGAGCCAGCAGGCCCGGGCGATGGAGAGGCATTTCAAGGCGCTCCTGGTCGACCGCAGCCAGAAGCAGTTCCATCTGACCCGCGAGGGCCAGCGCGTCTACGAGTCGGCCAAGGATGTCCTGCACGCCTACGAGACCCTCCTCTCGGAGCTCCAGGAGATGAAGAAGGTCGTCAGCGGGACGATACGCATCTCCACGATCTACTCGATCGGCCTCCATGAGCTCCCTCCCTACATCAAGAAGTTCCTCCACGATTTCCCGTCGGTCAACGTGCGCGTGGAGTACCGCCGCTCGAACCTCGTCTACGAGGACATCCTGCACAACTGCGTCGATTTCGGGCTCGTGGCCTTTCCCGCGAAGGTCCGCCAGATCGAGAACATCCCCTTCCGGAACGACCACCTGATCGTCATCTGCCACCCGCAGCACCCGCTTGCGAAGAAGGGCGAGGTCACGGTCGCCGAGCTGGCCGGCCAGAAGTTCATCGGCTTCGACCCGGACATTCCCACGCGGAAGGCCGTGGACCAGATCTTCCGCGACAACAGGCTCGAGATCGAGACCGTCATGGAGTTCGACAACATCGAGACCGTGAAGCGCGCCGTGGAGATCGACCACGGGATCGCGATCGTTCCGCAGGCGACCGTGCTCCAGGAGTCGAAGCAGGGGACCCTGGCCGTGCTGAGGCTCAAGGGCGGGGAGTTCACGCGGCCGCTGGCGATCCTGCACCGCAAGGGGCGCGTGCTCACGCCGGCCATGAAGAAGTTCATCGACACGCTCGAGCTCGACCTGCCCGACTTTCACCCGTGATTTGCGAACGGCGGCGCGCCGTGCCAGACTTGGCCCGGCTCCCGAAGCCCTGCCGATGAAATCAGCGCTCTACTGCGCGGCCGTTGCGGCCGCCCTTGCGATGTCTCCCGCCGCGTCCCTGCAGGCCGCCCCCGTCCTGCCCAGGGCCGCCCCCTCCTGGAGGCTCAAGGACGTGGACGGCAATCCGGTCTCGTCCGACCAGTTCAAGGGAAAGGTGGTGGTGCTAGACTTCTGGGCCACCTGGTGCCCCCCGTGCCGGACCGAGATCCCGGGGTTCATCCAGCTCCAGAAGAAGTATGCTGCCGACGGCCTGGTGGTCGTCGGGGTGTCGGTCGACACGGACGGGCCCGGCCCCGTCAAGAAATTCATGAAGGAGTTTGGGATAAACTACACGGTCGTGATGGGCGACGACGCCATCGTGGACGCGTTTTCGCCGATTAGGGGCTACCCGACGACGTTCATCATCGACCGCGACGGGCTGATCCGGAAATCGAAGCTCGGCAGGAAGCCGGCCGCTGAATTCGAAAAGGATGTGCTGGAGGTCCTTAAGCCTCCCGCGGCCTGAAATGGGCGCGGGGCTGGCGATAACCCCTTAACGCCAGCCCCGCTATTAGTCTGGCCGGCTATGAAGCCGACTCGATACTACCCAAAACCCCGCGTTTGGCAGGATGTCTTTTATAAGCATCACGCGTGCCAGTCGTCAGTCTTTTGCGAACTGAAGGGCGCTTCCCAGCTCGTCGGCTATTGTCCGGTCGCTCCTGCAGCGGGGCATCTTGTTCTGGCCGCCCCATTTGCCGTGGTGGCGCATCCAGTGCTCAAAGACCCCGGGCATCACCAGCCGCACGAATGGGGCGTCGAGCGCCCCCCCGTTCCGCTTCGCCTCATAGTCCTCGTTGAGCCTTTTCAGCTCGGCGTCCAGCTCCACGGCCATGATCGGCCCCGTCGGCGTGGTGATCGTGCCGGGCTTCAGCTCGACCCACCACTCGTGGCGCCCGCGAATCCTGCTCGTGATCGAGTTCGCGAAGATGGGGGCGACGTGGAAATTGACGATGGTCCACCCGTTGCGCCGGCAGACGGCGAGCAGCGCGTCCGTTATCTCCTTCTCGATCACGTGCTCGCCGAACACGCTCAGCTGGAGCTTTGTCCTGCCCACGTAGGTGAGCCGGGCCGGCCTGGTCGAGACGAAGCGCACGACGTCGCCTATCACGTAGCGGGCGAACCCCCCGGGGGTTGTCATCAGGAGCGCGTAGTCAACCCCGGTCTCGATGCCTGTGACCGGCACGGTCTTCTCGTGCAGGATGGGCAGGCGCGACTCCTCGAAGTCCGACATGCGGAGGAATTCATAGAAGATGCCGGCGTCGGCCATCAGCCGCAGGCCCGCCGAAGAGTCGGCGTCCTGGGCCGCGACGAATCCCTCGGAGGCGGGGTAGACCTCGTGGAAGTTGACGGTGGGCCCGAGGGCCGTGCGAAGCTCGTCCTGGAAGGGGGCGATCGGCACGCCGCCGTGGATGAAGCACTCGAAATTGGGCCAGATCGCCTGGAGGTGCTGGGCCTTCGCCTTGCCCCTCCTCGTGTTCGTGCGGAGCGAGTCGGCAAGGATCAGGACCCAGCTGGGGATGCCCGCCAGGAGGGAGATGTCGACGTGGGCGGTCCTCTCGGTGATGGCGGCGATCTTGGACGGCCAGTCGGCCATCTGCGCAATCTCGGCGCCCGGCTCGTAATAGTGCCTTTCGACCCACTTCGGGAGGTTGAGGGCGGCAATCCCGCTCAGGTCGCCCGCATAGGCCTCGAAGGGCTCGGAATCCTCTATGGGCGCGAGGGTGGTGGACCCCCCCAGGAACAGGTGGCGCCCGCGAAAGATTCCCGCGTGGCCGACCCGCGCCGTGTACCAGAGGAGCGAGTCGAGGCCGCACTGCCTGAAATGGTCGAGCATGGGCTCGGTGACCGGTATGTACTTCGTGCGCCCCGCGGTCGTCCCCGACGACACGGAATAGATCTGGCACCTGCCCGGCCACAGGATGTCGGCGGCGCCCTTCTTCATCAGCTCGACATGCGGGGCGAGGTCCTCGTAGGTGCTTAGCGGCACCTTCTTGCGGAACGCCTCGTAGCCCATCCCGGGCTCGATGCCCGCCTTCCTCCAGGTCGAGCCCTTCGCGAGCCTAGGTATCAGGTGATTGAATACAGCCTCCTGCTGCGGCGCCGGATCCTGGTGCCTCCTCAATCGCACCCCAGCGCGGGCCGATAGGAGGCTTGCGCCAAGTGACATTAGTTTTCTCGGGATGGCAGCCATTCCAGCACCCTGCGCCACAACAGGAGTGTGCGCCTGTCCCCTGCCGCAAGCGAATTCAGGCGGCGAGGCCAATCTTACCCGGTTTTGACCCCCTGCCGGCCGCCCCGATCCGGGGCGCAGGCCGACGGCCGCGGCGCGCCCGTGAAACACTGGCGTTTCCGCGCGGGCGTGATTGGCTTCCGCTTGCGCGCCCAGGCGGCGAAATCCCCGTGACCCTTCCCAAGATCCTGTTTGAGGACGAATTCCTCCTGGCCTTTGACAAGCCGAGCGGGCTGCCCGTCTCGCCGGAGCGCCAGGGACGGGCCCGGGCGACGCTGGCCGGCCTCGCCCGGGAGGCCTTCGGCCAGTCGGTGGCCAACGTCCACCGCCTTGACGCTGAGACGAGCGGGGTTGTCCTCTTCGCGCGGACGAAGGCCGCCCTGGACTCCCTGAGCGGGCAGTTCCAGTCGAAGTCCGCCCGGAGGACCTACCAGGCCCTGGTGGCTCTCCAGGCCGGGCCCGCCGGGGCCGGCGCATCGGGGCGCGACGCGGCGGGCCTCCTGCCGGGCGAGTTCACGGTGGACCTCGCCCTCGGGGAGGACGAGGGCGCCCCGGGCCGGATGCGCGTCTTCCGGAGGCGCGGCGGCAGGCCGAGTGTCACACAATTCAGGATACTTGGATCCTTCGGCCGCTTCGCCTTTCTCGAGTGCACGCCCCTGACGGGCCGCAGGCACCAGATCCGCGTTCACCTTGCCGCCGCCGGGGCGCCGATCCTCAACGACGCCCTTTACGGCGACCCGGGGGCCGCTCTCCTCCTCTCCGAGCTCAAGCGCGGCTACAAGGGGCGCGAGGGGGAGCGACCGCTTGTCACGAGGCTCGCCCTCCACGCGGGGACTCTCGCCTTCGACCATCCCTCGGGCACGGGGCCCGTCGAGATCACCGCCCCGCTGCCGAAGGACCTGGAGATCGCCCTCAAGTACCTCCGGAGGTTCGCCGGGCCGCGCGGGTCCCGCTAGGGGACCGGGTGCTGGGGCGGGGGCGTCCCGTTCGTCTGCGTGACGATCACCACGCGGCGCTTGAGCGCCTCGCGCAGCACCGGCAGGGCGAGCAGGTAGGTGACGACCACCCAGAACGGGAAGATCACGGCCCATGCCGCGATGGCATGCATCGCCGTCATGCCGAACTTCTCGAAGAACTCCCTCGGGTCGTCCCAGAGCATGTGGTTCATCATGCGGATCCCCAGGTGCGACGAGGGGACGGTGAACATCCAGCTGCCGAGGCGCACCAGGCAGTAGATCACCGGGAGGTGGAAGGGCGTGCAGAGCGCGTTCACGATCTGGATGATCGGCTGGTTGAGCCGCAGCAGGATTCCCGCGATCAGGCAGAGAAGCGTCGTCGTTCCCAGGATCGGGAAAAGCGCCAGGGCGCTGCCGACGGCCAGCGTGAGGGCGACCTTCTCGGGGGTGATTCCCTGGGTCAGCTGGGCCGCTATGGGGTCGATCACGTGGCGCTGCCACGAGGTGCGCGGCGGCGAGCCGGTGTCATTCTGCAGGGGTTCGGTCACAGAACGCCTACGCTACGCGAAACGCCAGGGCGGCTCAAGCGTTATGGGCCGGCGTCCCGCTGCGGGTCCTGCGACAGGCTTGAGGCGTCCCTGTGGATCTCATGCGCGTCGGCCTTCCTCACAGGGACCGATCCCGAGGCGTTGACGGTCGCGACCGCAAGGGCGGCAGCGGCCGGCACGAGCCTCTTCAGGGAGGCGTATTCCGGATGGACAAGCTGCGCCCGCGTGGCGGCCGCGACAGACTCATGGTGGTCGAAGCTCTCGCCCTCCGCGAGGACCGCGGCCGGGACGTCCTTGAGCCCCCAGATCAGCCCGGTCCAGGAGAGGCCCTTCAGCAGGTAGTAGGTGATGTCGACCTCCCACCAGTAGAAGCCGTTTCGCGTCGCGCTCTGGTAGCGGTGGTGGTTGTTGTGCCAGCCCTCGCCGAGAGTGATGATGGCCAGGATGAAGCTGTTGCGCGAGTCGTCCTCGGTCTTGTAGCGCCGGCGGCCCATCAGGTGCGCCATCGAGTTGATGCAGGACGTGCCGTGGAAGAGCACCGTCGTGCTGATGAAGAAGCCCCAGACGAGCATCTGCCAGCCCGTGGTGTGGAGCCCCGGCGCATAGGCGCCCAGGACGGCGCCGAGGCCGAATAGGGCCAGGGCGAAAGCGACGGGGACGATCGCGTCGAAGCGGTTCAGGAAGACGAGCTCCGGGTAGCGGTCCAGGTCGCGGACCTTGGAGTAGTCGGTCGGAAAGTTGCGGCGGCTGGTGATCCAGCCGATGTGCGACCACCAGAAGCCGTGGACGTGGGGCGAATGGGCGTCCTCGGGGTCGTCGGAATGCTGGTGGTGGTGCCGGTGGTGATAGGCCCACCAGAGGGGCCCGCGCTGGACCGTAGTCCCGCCGCACAGCGCAAGCAGGAACTGCATCGGCCGCGAGGTGCTGTAGGTCTTGTGCGAGAAGTAGCGGTGGTAGACGCCGGTCACGGCCGCCATGCGCAGGAAATAGAGGGCCACTGCGGTCCACACCGCGAACGCGCTGGCGCCGGTCCAGATGACGCCGAGGCAGCCCAGGTGAAGGATGATGAACGGAATGCAGCGCACCCAGTCGACCCTGTCCGGCTCGTTTCGCACGGCGTCGGCCCCCGAAGGGGCGTAGTCCGCGTCAAACCACTGGATCATGGCGGAAAGGGCGTGTCGGAGGCGGTTCTGCATGGGCGGCGTCTTCTAGAAAATAAACGATCCACAACACACGCTTGATGCGTCAGCCGCAAGGATGGTTTTTACCCATGCCGGAAGTGCCTCCCGGGTTGGACCTAAGGCCCCTGAAATTAAAAGGGCGCCCCCGCGAACGGGGGCGCCCTTTGTTTATTGCTGATTTACGCTGTCCCGGCTCAGTTGGCCGCGACGAACAGGTCTGGCTTCGCAGCCTCAACAACGCGGACCGGCAGGACGACCTTCATCGCTACCGGGGCGCCGTTGCGCTGTGCTGGCGTGAACTTCCACTGCTTCACCGCATCCACCACGGCTTCCGCGAATTCGCGGTCCGAGGCGGACTTGATGCTGATCCCTGTGGTGTTGCCCGTCGTGTCCACGACGAACTCCACCTGGACCGACTGGCCGATATCGTACCCGCCGACTTCCGGGGAGACCACGGCGATCGGAACGGGTATATCGGTACCCTTGCGGCACGACTCGATGTAGGATTGCTCAAGCGTCTTCGCCGATGCGGCGAAGGGCAGGAGCGCTCCCAGACTGAGCAGGAGTGCGAGCTTGTTATTGTTTTTCATGGCTTTCTTTTAAACTCCGCGCGAGGCGGAGGGTTGGTTTCTGGCTTATGGTTAAGCGCCCCCTTCGCCGCCGTTGCGTAAGCGCCGGCGATGTCAGGGGCGTTTTGGCCGCAAGACGCCGTAAGGCGCTCACAGCCAAAAGTATAGTCTTGGGGAACACCCAAGCCAGAAGCCCGGCTGGCGGGCAACTCGCACCGAAACGCCAGCCGAAGGCCTCATTGTCCCGCCGGAAGGGGCCGGTCGGGACTCAGATCAAAGAACGTTTGGGAGTTCCTTGAAAGCAAAATGAAATCGATGACTTCGACGACACAAAGCTACTCTTGTTCCAAATACTCAAGAAAATTGGCCTTGGAATGTAAAAAGTAACACGTTTGACACCTACCAGCAAGGGTTTGCAAGATGCCTGTGCGCGTCATAAACGGCGGCGAAAAGGCGCTGGAATCCAATCCCCAGGAGCCTAGTCGGCCTTCTTTAGAGTGATGTCGCCGTTTAGGGTGGCGGCCTGGATCTCGACGCCTCCGCCATTGAGCGTGCCTGAAACAACCTTACCGCCAGTCATTGGCGGAAGCGGGGGCACCTGGCCTGTCTCGTACTCCGCGTGGAATTCAGAGAGTCCCTCATGAATGGCGTCGGCCGCCTCCTTGGCCGCCATCGCCGCCTCCTCTGCGGCCATCCGGACGGAGTCCCTCACCTCGGCGTGCCAGTCCCCGTCGGAGTCATCCGCGCTCGACGTGCCCTTGACGGGCGCGACGACATCGGCGGACGAGGCGGGCGTCGCGGGCTTCGGCGCCGCATGCGGGGTTCCGTGGGCGACAACGGTCTTCGTCACGAGCGCCTTCTCGTCAAAATTGGTGAGGATGACGCCCCGGTGCGTCCGGAAGCGGATGTTGGCCTTCGAGGCGTCGGGAAGGCGGATCGTGATCTCACCGCGCATCGACGTGAACGACAGCGGCTTTGCGTCCGCGAGCGCCCGGACTGTCACGTCGACGTCGCCGTTCATCGTCTCGACAAGCGCCCCGCCGGAGATTTCCTGGAGCTTCACGTCGCCGCTTATGGTCCGGACATCGATGTCGCCGGAGATCCCGGAGCACTCGAAGTCCCCGCGCGCCGAGTTGGCTACGATGACTGAGGTCGTGCTGGGCACGGTTATGTTGAAGTCGGCGGAGCCCCCCGTCCAGCCGTCCGCGCCGTACTCGAGCGTGGCGACATTGTCCTTCTCGGACAGGACGAAGCCCGAGGAGGCCGACAGGACGCGCATGCCGTCCTTGCGCGGCGTTGGGCTGGCGGGCGCACTGTCGGACCTGACAACGATGTCCTTGACGTCCGCGCCGTGGACGGAGACGTCGCCGTGCCAGACGCGGATCTTGAGGGTCCCCGGCCTCGACGGGTCCGAGAAGGCGATCTGGGATGTGGTCTCGTCGGCCCTGGCTGAGCGCAGCGGCACAAGCGCGAGGGCGGCCGCGAGGATCAGGGGAAAGCATTGGGGTGGATTCTTCATGGCGTTTACTCCTTGGTTTTAAATCGGTTAAAGCAGGTCTATTGCCCGGCGGGCGGATTCGCGGACATCGGCGTTGGCCTTGTCGTCTCCGGCAAGCTTGTAGAGCTGGGGCGCGGCCTCGTGCGCCTTCGCCGCCACGAGGAAGTCGATCATGGAGACCTGGACCAGCGGGTTCGGCTCGCGCGCCAGGCAGGCGAGCACGCCCGCGCGAACGACCTCCTGGTCGGAGTGCGCATAGAGCTCGTTCAGCGCGTCGAGCCTCACGTTCACGCTGGTGTCAAACGCCATCGAGTTGATGAGCCCGTCGATCACGCGCTCGTCGGGCTTGCGGGCCGTGCCGGCCGTGAGGAGGGTCTCGAGCCTGGCGCCGCTCGGGCGCGTCTGGAGGACCGACTGCTCGACCAGCTGGCCCATCGTGTCGACCCGCGCGCGCAGGTCCGCAAGCTGGCGCTGCGTCGCCGAACGCTCGCCCAGGATGAAGCCGGTGGCCACGAGCGCGCACATCGCTGCGGCCTGGAGGACGGGCCTTCCCCAGGGCAGGCGCCTGGCGCCCTGCCGGCCGGCGGCGGCGCGGATGGACGCCGCCCAGCCCGAATGGCTTCTGAGCGTGAGCTTCTCGCTCTCGATGGGCCCCATGACCCGTGCGCGCAGCCGGTGCGACGGCGGCGCCATGGGGAGGGCGTCGAGCGCCCCGAGCGTGAGGCGGAACGTCTCGAACTCCCTCTTGCATCCGGGGCAGGCGTCGATGTGCCCCTGGACCCGTGCGCCGGTCCCGGCGTCGAGCTTCGCGTCGGCGAGCTCGATCATGCGCTCGCGGCAGGATTGGCAGTTCATGTGAGTGGCTCCTTCTGGAGTTGGAAGTAGTGGTCGCGAAGCGCCTGGAGCGCCCTGTGGGCCCGGACCCGCGCGGCGCCCGCGGAGCATTCCAGGATCTCGGCGACCTCGGCGAACGAGAGCTCCTGGAGGCGCGCGAGGAGCAGCACCTCCCGGTCGTCCCGGTCGAGGCGGCCGAGCGCCCTCTGGAGGAGGGCGTGGTCGTCGCGCGCCTCCGCGGACTCGTCGGCGCTGCGTCCGGCGTCGGCGTGCTCCGCGAGGTCGGACGGGTCGACCGAGACCGGGGCCGACGAGGCCCTCCGGTAGTGGTCGGTGGCGCACATCCGGGCCAGGTGGTACATCCACGAGGTGAACTTGCCCTGGTCCCGGTAGGTGTGGCGGTACTTGAGCATCCTCTGGAACACGATCTGCGTGAGGTCCTCCGCCGCCGTCCGGTTGCCGGTCAGCTTGGCGAGGTATCCGAAAAGGGGGCCGTGGTGGCGCTCGAACAGCTCGCCCATGCTGTCGAGGTCGCCGTCGCGCACGGCGAGCATGAGCTCATGGTCGGATGACGGGGTCATGGTGTCCGCGGCTGGGGCCAGGCTCCAATCAAGCGCCCTGGCTCGCGGTTGCACAAGGATTTCGGAGGCGGGCTGCATGGGTGGTTCGCATGGCTTGGTTTGGACGGTACACCCCCAACAACCCCCGCCCCCGGGGATTGTTACAGACCGGGCCGCCCTTCGGGCGCGCACACGGATGTTGAATGGCGGGCGCCGATGGCCTAGGGACTTGTGCCCGTAGGACCCCGAAATGAACCGCCGCGAATTCATCCGCCTCTCGCTGGTCCTTTCCGCGGGGGCCACCGCGGCCAGGAGGCTCGCCGGACAGGTGCCGGCCCAGCCGGCGCCGTCGACGCAGTTCCAGGCCCTGAGGCGCGGCGTCGGAACCTTCACCTGCCGGGGCGGCACGATCGGCTGGCTCGCGTCGCAGGACGCCCTCGCGGTGGTGGACACCCAGTTCCCAGACACGGCGCGCATCTGCCTCAAGGGCATCCCGGGAATCGGAAGCCGGACGATCGACGCCACGATCAACACCCACCACCACCTGGACCACACGGCGGGCAACGGGGTCTTCAAGGCGGCGTCGAGGGAGCTGGTCGCCCAGGCGAACGTGCCGAGGCTCCAGTTCGAGGCGGCGAAGCGCGCCGAGGAGGGGTCGAAGATCGACCCGGCGGCCTCCGTGGCGAGCCAGGTCTACGCCGACACGACGTTCACCGACGTGTGGCGCAGGCAGATCGGGAGCGAGATCGTCACGGCCGAGTTCCGCGGACCGGCCCACACCGGGGGCGACGCGGTGGTCGTCTTCGAGAAGGCCAACGTCGTCCACATGGGCGACCTCGTGTTCAACCGCCTCTATCCCTACGTGGACCGGCCGGGCGGGGCCTCGATTCACGGGTGGATCAAGGCGCTCGAGGACTCGGCGGCGAGCTACCCGGCGGACGCGATCTACGTCTTCGGCCACGGCAGCTCCAAGTTCGGGATCACGGGCCGGCGCGACGACCTCCTCGTCATGCGCGACTTTCTCTCCGCCGTCCTCGATCGCGTCGGCAAGGCTGTCGCGTCCGGCCAGGACAAGCCGGCCGTGGTGGCGCTCGAGAACATGCCCGGCTTCCCCGACTTCGCCGCGCCGCTGCCCAACCGCCTGGGGCTCGTCCTCGGCGCGGCGTTCGATGAATTGACTGCGCCCAAAGCCTGAACCACCCTGCAACACCATGAGCTTCAAAGTCATCCTCAAGCTGGTCGTCTTCCTAGCGACGCTTTTTGTGTTCCTCTACATCGGCGCCTACAACAAGCAGGCGGCCGACTTCAACTTCCCCATCGTCCTCGAAAAGAAGCTCACGACCGACGCCTGGGAGATCTACTTCGGCATGTTCGCGGTCGGTGTCGTCGCGGGCGCCATCCTGATGATCGGCGGGGGAGGCAAGGCCAGGAGCTCGTCCAAGGGGGACAAGTAGCGCCGCTCCCCCCGGCGCGGCCCGCGGCGCCCGGGGCTCAGCCTCCGGCGCGGCGGATGTTGTCGCAGACGATGGCGGCGGCGACCGCCGCGTTCAGCGACTCGGCCGGTCCCCTCCGGGGGATGGTCACGCAGAAGGAGAGGTGCCGGCCCGCCTCCTGCGAGAGGCCCCGGCCCTCGCTCCCGATGACGAGCACGGCGCAGGGGAGGGCCCCGAGGCCATGGATGTCGCGGCCCTCGAGCGCGCAGCCGATGACGGGTGACTTCGCGCCCGCGAGCGCGGCCCCGAGATCGGCGACGATCGCGCGCACGCGGGCGAAGGAGCCCATGCTGGCCTGGATCACCTTCTGCGAATGGAGGTCGGCGCAGCCCGGCGAGAGGAGGACCCGGTCGATCCCGAACCAGTCCGCAACCCGCAGTATCGTCCCGACGTTGCCGGGGTCCTGGACGCCGTCCAGGGCGAGCGTGTGCCCGCGGTCCAGTTCCCCGGGGGACAGCGCCTCGCGCCGGATCCGGCCGACCGCGAGCACGGGCGACGGCGTCGCAAAGTGGCTCGCGCGCGCCATGTCGGCCTCCGCGATCTCGTGCGTCCGCACGCCCTTCCACGCCGCGGTCGCGTAGACCCGCTCGAACGGGTGGCCGGCCGCCAGGAGCTCGGAGACGATCTTCTCGCCCTCGACGGCGTAGAGGCCGAGCTCCTCCCGGTGCCTCTTGTCGCGCAGCGACCGCAGCAGCTGGAGTTCCGAGCGGGATATCACGCCTCAGGATGGCGCCCGGGCGCGCCGTTTTTCAATTGTTTTGCGGGGGCATCCGCCCGATAGTTTCCCAATGCTGCCTCGCGCCACCCATGCGGCCCATGCACGGCTTCTCGACGAGGTCGGAACCGTGGACCAGGTCGGGGTCGAGGAGCGGGTGGCGAAGTTCACGACCCGCAGCATCAAGAAGGCGGCGAAGCTCTGGGGGCTGAGGACGGCGGTCTCGATGACCGACCTGACGACCCTCGAGGGCAAGGACACGCCGGGCAAGATCGAGTCCCTGTGCCGCAAGGCGCTGCGCCCGCACGACGACCCGGGCGTGCCCCCTGTGGCCGCCGTCTGCGTCTACCCGTCGCTGGTGCGCCACGCCAAGGCGCTTGTCGGCGGCTCCACCGTGAAGGTGGCCTCGGTCGCGACGGCCTTCCCTTCGGGCCAGACGCACCTGCGCACGCGCCTAGCCGAGGTCCGGGGCGCGGTCGCCGACGGCGCCGACGAGGTCGACATGGTGATCAACCGCGGCGCGTTCCTCTCGGGCGAGTTCTCGAGGGTCCAGGACGAGATCGCGGCCGTCGTCGAGGCCTGCGGTGGGTCGGCCCTCAAGGTCATTCTCGAGGTGAGCGAGCTCGAGACCTTCGACAGCATCCGGATGGCGTCGTTCCTCGCGATGGGGATGCTGCGTCCCGGCGACTTCATCAAGACGAGCACCGGCAAGACCTCGCTCAACGCCACCCTCGCCAACAACCAGGTGATGATCGAGGCGATCAGGGACTTCTACCTGGACACCGGGATAGCGATCGGGATGAAGCCCGCCGGAGGGATCAAGACGGCGAAGCAGTCGCTGCAGTTCCTGATCGCGGTCAAGGAGACGCTGGGCGACGCCTGGCTGACCCGGAGGCGCTACCGATTCGGCGCGAGCTCGCTCCTGAACGACCTTCTGAGGCAGCTCGAGAAGGAGCGAACGGGCGCCTACCAGGCCCCCTACCATTTCAGCGATGCCGCCGAGAGCTACTGACATGCCCGCGAGCCCGAGGGCGCCGCACGGGGCCCGCCCCTCGCTCATCTTCGGGGACCTGTGGGAGTTCGACCCGGCGCCCGAGACGGCCGACCCGAGGCTCAAGGCCCGCTACGACCTCTTCATCGGCGGCCGGTTCGTGCGGCCGCGCTCCGGAAGGCACTTCGACTCGATCAACCCCGCCAACGAGCGGAAGCTGGCGGAGGTCGCGCTTGCCGGGCCCGCGGACGTCGACGCCGCCTACGCGGCCGCGGCGCGGGCCTTCAGGGGCTGGTCCAGGACGCCGGGGCGGGAGAGGGGCAAGTACCTCTTCAGGATCGCGCGGCTTCTCCAGGACAGGGCGCGGGAGTTCGCGGTCGCGGAAACGCTCGACGGCGGGAAGCCGATCAGGGAGTCGCGGGACTTCGACGTCCCGATGGCGGCGGCGCACTTCTTCTACCACGCGGGGTGGGCGGACAAGCTCGAGTACGTGGCGCCGGGGCGGACGGCCGAGCCGCTCGGCGTCGTGGGCCAGGTGATCCCGTGGAACTTCCCGCTCCTCATGCTCGCGTGGAAGCTCGCGCCGGCCCTGGCGATGGGCAACTGCGTGGTGCTCAAGCCCGCCGAGACGACGTCCATCACGGCCCTCAAGCTGGCCGAGATCCTCCAGGACGCCGAACTTCCGCCCGGGGTCGTCAACTTTGTCACTGGTGCGGGCGAGACCGGCGCGGCGGTCATGGGGCACCCCGGGGCGTCCAAGGTCGCCTTCACCGGCTCGACCGAGGTCGGCAAGGCGATCATGCGCCAATTGGCCGGCACCGACCGCAGGATGACGATGGAGCTGGGGGGGAAGGCCGCCAACATCGTGTTCGACGACGCGCCCATCGACCAGGCCGTCGAGGGCATAGTCAACGGGATCTTCTTCAACCAGGGCCACGTCTGCTGCGCGGGCTCGCGCCTGCTCGTGCACGAGCCGGTCGCCGACCGGGTCATCTCCAGGCTCCGGAACCGGGTGCGCGTCCTGCGGGTCGGCGACCCGCTCGACAAGAACACGGACCTGGGCGCCATCAACTCGAGGGAGCAGCTGGGGCGGATCCGCAGGCTCGTGGCCAGCGGGGTCAGGGAGGGCGCCGTCCTGTTCCAGCCCGACTGCCGGCTGCCCGAGCGCGGCTTCTATTTCCCGCCCACGCTCTTCACGAAGGTCACGCAGAGCCACCGGATCGCGCGCGAGGAGATCTTCGGCCCGGTGCTCTCCATCCTCACGTTCCGGACGGTCGACGAGGCGATCGAGAAGGCCAACAACACCCCCTACGGGCTGAGCGCCGGCGTCTGGACGGACAAGGGTTCGCGGATCCTGAGGATGTCGACGGAGCTCAAGGCCGGCGTCGTCTGGGCCAACACGTTCAACCGGTTTGACCCGTCCTCTCCGTTCGGCGGCTACAAGGAGAGCGGCTTCGGGCGCGAGGGCGGCCGCCACGGCCTCCTCGACTACGCGCACCTCGCATGAGCGCCCAAGCCGCAGGCCGGATTCCCGTGACGAAGACGCCGAAGGTCTACATCGCCGGAGCGTTCGTGCGCTCGGAGAGCGCCCGGACCTTCAAGGTGGCCGACGCGTCGGGCGCCTTCTTCGGCAACATCCCCCAGTGCACCCGCAAGGACCTGCGAAACGCCGTCGAGGCGGCCGCGAAGGCGGGGCCGGGCTGGGCCAGGAGGAGCCCGTACAACAGGGCCCAGATCCTCTACCGGCTGGCCGAGATGCTCGAGGCGAGGAGCGGCGAACTGGTGGAGTCGCTCGTCCGCTTCGGCGCCAGGCGCCCCGACGCGGCAAAGGGGATGTCCGTGGGCGTCGACCGCCTGATCCACTACGCCGGGTGGGCCGACAAGTACGAGCAGCTCCTCGGGTCCGTCAACCCGGTTGCGTCCGCGCATTTCAACTTCACGGTCACCGAGCCGATGGGCGTCGTCGGGGTGATCGCGCCCGACACCCCGCCGCTCCTCGGGCTCCTCTCGATGATGGCCCCGGTGATCGCGTGCGGCAACACGGTCGTCGCGCTTGCGTCGGAGACGGTGCCGTACCCAGCCATCCTGCTTGGCGAGATGCTCGCCACGAGCGACCTGCCGGGCGGGGTGGTCAACATCCTGACGGGCTTGCGCAGGGAGCTGGTCCCGGCCTTCGCGACGCACGCCCACATCCGCGCGATCTACGCGTCCGCGGGCGCCGAGGAGCGCGCGGCGCTCAGGCTCGGCGCCGCCGCGAGCGTCAAGCGGGTGCGCTTTGCCGAGCGCTCGGGCAGGGAGTGGTTCGCGGACACGGCGCAGGGCCTCGAGGCGATCCGGGCGTTCGTGGAGGCCAAGACGACCTGGCACCCGATCGGGTCGTAGCGGAGCGCCCGCGGCGGACGCGGGCCCGCCCATCCCCCCCGGGGGACCGCTCGTCCAAAGATTGCCGCGGGCCCGGCCTTCCCGTGTAATCTGCCCTCCATGGCGGTTTCCGCGGACATATCCCTCCAGGGCGGCGACGCCGCGCAGCGCGACCGGGCGCGCAGGACCCGCTATGTGCTCTGCCAGGCCGCGGGCTGGGGCTCCCTCTTCACCATGGGGATCTGGGCGACCGTGGTCCTTCCCAATCCCGATTCGGACAAGGCCCTGAGCGTCACGATAGCCTACGTGACGATGTGGACCGGGTTCGGACTCCTGCTTTCCCATGCCCAGCGCCCCTTCATCGGGCGCTGGAGATGGAAGCAGCTCGGCTGGCGCCCGCTGTTTCCGAGGATCATCGGGATGTCGGTCGTCGCCTCGGCCGTGTGGTGCCTGGCGTTCTACGGCTACATCCAGGGGATCCTTCGCGAGCCCTGGCCCGCGAAGGTGTCGCCGGTGCTCCTCATCGCGCTGTGCTGGTTCCAGTACGCGATCCTGATGGCGGGCTGGCTGTGCCTCTACTTCTTCTACCACCTCTTCGAGCGCCTGAACCGCTCGGAGATCGAGCGCTTCCAGCTGATGACGAGCGTCAAGGAGGCCGAGCTGCGCGCGCTCAAGTCCCAGGTGAACCCGCACTTCATCTTCAACTCGCTCAACTCGCTGCGGGCGCTGATCGACGACGACCCGGCGCGGGCGCGCACGGCCGTGACGCAGCTCGCGAACCTCCTCCGCTACTCGCTCCAGAGCGGCCAGCTTGAGACGGTCCCGTTCGAGGACGAGCTCGGCGTCGTCAACGACTACCTGGCTCTCGAGCAGGTGCGCCACGAGGAGCGGCTCCGCCTGGCCCTCGACATCGCCCCGGATGCCCTGCGCCTGCCGATACCGCCGATGCTGCTCCAGACGCTGGTCGAGAACGCGGTGAAGTACGGCATCTCGCCCAGGCCCGAGGGGGGCGAGATCTCGATCGTGGCGCGCAACGAGGGCGGCGCGCTCCGCATCCAGGTCTCCAACCCGGGCGAGATCGCCCACGAGGGGCGCGCGTCGTCGACGGGCATGGGGCTCAGCAACGCGGCCCAGCGGCTGCGCCTCATCTTCGGCGAGCGCGCGACGCTGCGGCTTCGCTCCGACAGGCCGGCCGTCGTGGTCGCGGAGGCCGTCATCCCGCTGCCCCAGCACCCATGAAGGCGCTGCTCGTCGACGATGAGCGCCTGGCGAGGAACGAGCTGCGCCGGCTCCTGGCGGCGTTCCCCGAGATCCAGGTGGTCGGCGAGGCCTCGCATGCCGGGCAGGCCCGCGAGCAGATTGCCTCCCTGGGCCCCGACCTCCTGTTCCTCGACGTCCAGATGCCCGGGGAGACCGGGATCGAGTTCCTCGAGTCGCTGGAGCCGCCCGTGCCCGATGTCATCTTCACGACCGCGTACGACGAGTTCGCGGTGAAGGCCTTCGAGCTCAACGCGCTCGACTACCTCCTGAAGCCGGTCGACCCGGCGCGGCTCGCGGCGGCCGTCGCCAGGCTTCGCGAAGGGCGGCGGCCCCCGGCTGCGGGGCCGAGGCCCTCGGGGAGCCTCGAGGCCTCGGACAAGGTGTTCGTGCGGGAGGGGGAGCGGTGCTGGTTCGTCGAGGTGGGCCAGATCCGCCTTCTGGAGAGCGAGGGAAACTACACCCGCCTTCATTTCGGCGACGCCAAGCCGCAGCTCTTCCGGTCGCTCAACGCGATGGAGGGCCGCCTGGACCCGAAGTTCTTCTTCAGGGCCAACCGCCGCCAGATCATCAACACCTCCTGGATAGACCGGATCGAGCCGTGGTTCAGCAGCGGGCTCCTCGTGCACCTGAAGGGCGGCGCGAAGGTGGAGCTCAGCCGGAGGCAGGCCCAGGAGTTCCGGGAGCGGATGAGCTTGTAACCAGCGGGAATCCAGGCATTTCCAAGACATGATTGAGGCCAAGCTCCTCACCAAGGTTTTCCGCGACAAGAGGAAGGGCGAGATCCGCGGGGCGGACGGCGTTTCGTTCCGCGTGGTGCCCGGCAGGATCTACGGGCTCCTGGGGGCCAACGGGGCGGGCAAGACCACCACGCTGCGCATGCTGGCGACGCTGCTTAGGCCGACCAGCGGCACAGCGGTCGTCGCGGGATACGACGTCGTGCGCGATCCGGACAGGGTCCGCGCGAACGTCGGCTTCCTCGCCACGAGCACGGCGCTCTACGGCCGGCTCACGGCCCGCGAGCTCATCGCGTACTTCGGCAGGCTCAACGGCCTCGACGGCGCGCCGCTCCTGGAGCGGATCCGCGCGCTTGCGGACGAGCTCGGCATGAACGGCTTCCTCGACCAGCGCTGCGACAAGCTCTCCACGGGGATGAAGCAGAAGACGTCGATAGCCCGGGCGATCGTCAACGATCCCCAGGTCATGATATTCGACGAGCCGACGCTCGGGCTGGACGTCATGACGGCGCGCGCGGTCGTCCGCTTCGTGCGCGACTGCCGCGCAAGGGGCAAGACCGTGATCTACTCGACGCATGTCATGAGCGAGGCGGAGAAGCTCTGCGACGTGATCGGGATCATCCATGGCGGCAGGCTGATGGCCGAGGGCACGCTCGCGGAACTGAAGGCGAGGACGGGCGAGGCCGACCTCGAGGAGTGCTTCGTGAGGATAGTCGCACCCGGGGAGGCGTCATGAGCTGGCGGAACATAGGCACCGTCTACGCCAAGGAGCTCAGGGACACGCTGCGCGACCGCCGCACGCTGATCTCGATGATCGTCATCCCGACGTTCGTCATGCCCGCGCTCATGCTCGGCATGGTGAAGGCCACCTCCGTGATCGTCACCAAGGCAAGGGCGGAGATCCCGCGGGTCATGCTGGTGGGCGGCGCCGACTCGCCGGGTATCCGGGAGCAGCTCGAGAAGACGGGCAAGTTCAGGGTGGCGCCGGCCTCCGGCGACTGGAGGACCCTGATCTCGGACAAGAAGGTCCGCGCCGCGGTCGAGATCCCCGCGGGATTCGAGGAGGCGCTTGCGGCCGGCTCGGCGCCCGCCGTCACGATCTACGACTACCAGGGGGAGCTGAAGTCCGGGCTGGCCGCCGACCTGCTCAACGACTTCTTCGTCGGGCTGCGCACCCGCGCCACGGCCAGGCTGCTCGCGGCCCGCGGCTTGCCGGCGACGATCGCGCGACCGTTCGAATTGAAGCGCACGAACGTGGCGCCGCCGGAGAAGGTCGGAGGGAACCTGTTCGGGGCCATCGTCCCGTATATCATCGTCCTCCTGTGCATGATGGGCGCAATGCATCCGGCCATGGACCTCGCGGCGGGGGAGAAGGAGAGGGGCACGATGGAGACCCTCCTCTGCAGCCCGGTGCCCCGCACGGACATCGTGATCGGCAAGTTCCTCATGGTCCTGACGAGCTCGCTCGGCGCGGCGGCGGTCTCGATGATCTCGCTCGGCGGCACGCTCCTCGTGGGGGGCGCGATGTTCGGCCAGGGGGGCGCCGGGCCCGCCTCGCAGTCGGCGCTGCCCACGATAGACCCGCTCGGCATCCTCGGCGTCCTGGCGATGGTGCTGCCCGTCGCGGTGCTGTTCTCCGCGGTCCTCTTCATGGTCTCCCTCTTTGCGAGGACCGTGAAGGAGGCGGGAAGCTACGTCACCCCGTTCGCCTTCATCGTCGTCATCCCGTGCGTCGCGGGCATGCTCCCCGGGGTCGAGCTCGACTATCGGCTGGCCTTCGTCCCCATCCTGAACATTTCGCTCGTCAGCAAGGAGATGCTGTCCGGGGTCTGGCACTGGGGCTACATCGCGACGATCTTCGGATCGACGGCCCTGTACGCCGCCGCGGCCCTTGCCGCGGCCGTCAGGATGTTCCGGCGCGAGGACGTGATTTTCCGAAGCTGATACGTAAAAACCGTTTCAAAGGCGGCTCGCCTGTTGTAAACGGCGTGTAAAATCAGGCTGCATGCATGGTGCTCCGCTACCGAATATGGTCTACTCGCCGTCTCCTAGGGATATGTCCTCATTGAACCCAAGCGACGCCCCCTCGGATTTGCCGCCCATGCACACAACGATACCATTCCAGTCACAGTTCAGGCCCGATCTCAGCCTCAAGCGCCGCGGCAACTCGAACATCCATGCGCCCATGGAGTCCGACACCAACACGCCCTTCGAGGAGGAGGTGCAGGTGCCCCACGGCCAGGCCGCCCTCCAGGCGGCGTGGGACAAGCTTTACAGGGCCCGCGCGATCCTCGAGGCCGAGCAGGCGCACCTGCGCGACGACAGGATCGCGATCCAGGGGGAGCTGGACTCCCTCGATGCGCGGGAGCAGGCGGTGGCTGCCCGCGAGCTGCGCATAAGGCAGATCGAGCTCCAGGCGGCCCTCGCCCAGGCCGAGGCGGAGGACGAGAGGGAATCCGAGTCGACCATCTCGAAGCTCACCAAGGCGCCGTTCCACATGGCCCGCTCGGTCTTCGGGCAAAAGAAGTAGGTGATTTTGCGTGCCTCCGCAGCCTTCCCCCCGTAGGGAGGCTTGTCGTGGGCACCGTCCTTTTTCCCCAGCACGTGATCGCGCGCAAGCGCGACGGGGCCGAGCTCGGCCGGGGCGAGATCGGGGCGTTCGTGAAGGGCGCAGTCGACGGCACGTGGGCGGACTACCAGCTCTCCGCGCTCCTGATGGCGATCTACCTGCGGGGGATGACCCCGCGCGAGACGGCCTTCCTGACCGATGCCATGCTCAGGTCCGGGGTCGTGGCCGACCTTTCCGGGATCCGCGGGCCGAAGGCGGACAAGCACTCGACGGGAGGGGTCGGGGACAAGGTGTCGCTCCACCTGGCTCCCATGGTGGCCGCCTGCGGTGTCGTGGTGCCGATGATCAGCGGCCGGGGGCTCGGCCACACGGGCGGGACCCTGGACAAGCTTGAGTCGATCCCGGGCTTCCGGGTCGGCCTGTCGATCGCGGATTACCGGCGCCAGCTTGCGCGGATCGGGATCGCCCTGATCGGCCAGACGGCGGAGCTTGCGCCGGCCGACCGCAGGCTCTACGCGCTTCGGGACGTCACGGCCACCGTCGAATGCATCCCGCTCATCTGCGCTAGCATCCTCAGCAAGAAGCTCGCCGCCGGAATCGACGTGCTGGTCCTGGACGTGAAATTCGGGCGCGGCGCGTTCATGAGGGACAAGGCGCGCGCCCGGGAGCTGGCCGTCGCGATAACGGCGGTCGCCAACGCCATGGGCACCCCGACACGGGCGGTGCTGACCGCGATGGACGAGCCGCTCGGCCGCTCCGTGGGAAACTCGCTCGAGGTCGCCGAATCCATCGGGTGCCTGAAGGGCGGGGGCGCGAGGGACCTGATGGAGGTCACCTACGCGGTCGGGAGCCAGATGCTTCTCCTCTCCGGCGCCGCCAGGGGCGCGGCCGAGGCCCGGTCGATGCTCGCTCGCAGCATCTCCTCCGGGGCCGCCCTGGGGAAGTTCAGGGAGATGGTGCGGGCGCAGGGCGGCGACGCCCGCGTGGCCGACGAGCCCGGGCGGCTGCCGCAGGCGCGGTTCAGGCGGGTGCTCGCGAGCCCGCGCGCGGGCTTCGTCACCGGGGTGGACGCGCTCGAGGTCGCCCTTGCGGCGCTTCACCTGGGCGCCGGGCGGGCGCGGGCCGAGGACGCGATCGACCACGCGGCGGGCTTCGACCGGCTCGTCAAGGTGGGCGAGGCGGTGGCGAGGGGAGGGGCGCTCTGCCGGGTCCACGCGAGCAGCGCGCGCGCGGCCGGGAAGGCCCTGGAAATCCTCGGGAGGGCAATCGTGGTCGGCCGCCGGCGCCGCCGGCCGGCCCGGCTCATCGGCGAGATCATCGGCTAGCCGGACCCAGCTTCTCGAGCTCGGCCAGGTCCGTCGCCGCCTTCTCCCAGGCCGCCGTCGCGGCGCCCAGCAGGTCGACGATGGCGCTCAGCTCGCGGTTCAGGTGCTGGGCCCTGCCCGGCTCGCTGTAGGTCTCCGGCGCCTCGAGCTCGGCGGTCAGGTCGTTCTGCTTGGCCTCGAGCTTCGAGACCTCCTCCTCCAGGTGGCCGACCTCGATCCGCAGCTTCTTCATGGCCGCGGGACTCGGGCGCTGGGCCGGCTGGGGCGCGTCGGGCCTCCTCGGCGCAGCGGGGGACGCGTTCTGCAGCGGCCGCCGGTCCGTGAGCCCGGCCGTCAGCGCGGCCCGCTCGTTCGTGGCGCGGGACTTCTCCAGGAAGTAGTCGTAGTTGCCGGCGTAGGGCGTCAGGCGTCCCGAGTGGACATGGAGGACGTTCTGCGCGAGGGCCCTGATGAAGTAGACGTCGTGGCTGATGAAGATGAAGGTCCCGTCGAAGGTCTGCAGCGCGCCGACGAGCGCGTCTATCGACGCGATGTCCAGGTGCGTCGTGGGCTCGTCCATCAGCAGCAGGTTGGGCGGCTTGACGAGCAGGCGGGCCAGCGCAAGGCGGGACTTCTCGCCGCCGGAGAGCACGGATACCCTCTTGTGGACGTCGTCCTTGCGGAAGAGGAAGGCCCCGAGGATCGCGCGCGCCTGCTGCTCGGTGAGCTGGTTCTCGTTGGTGCGCAGCTCCATCACGTTCTCGAAGACGGTCGCGTCGGCCCGGAGGTTCTCGAGGCGGTTCTGCGCGAAGTAGCCCGGGACGACGTTGCTCCCGAGCTCGCGCGTCCCGGCCCTTATGGGGACGACGTCCGCGAGGATCTTGAGGAGCGTGGACTTGCCGGCGCCGTTCGGGCCCACGAGCACGATCCGCTGGCCGCGCTCGGCGGTGAAGTTCAGGTCCCTGTAGACGACGTGGTCCCCGTAGGCCTGCTCGACGTGCTCCAGCTCGACCACCTTGAGACCCGAGCGCGGCGGCCTCGGGAACTTGAAGTGGATCCGCTTCAGGTCGTCCTGGGGCTCGTCGACGGCGACGGCCTCGAGGCGCTCGATCTGCTTCTCCTTCGACTTCGCGCGGGATGCCATCGAGGCCTTGGCCCCGAAGCGGTCCACGAACCTCTGCAGGTGGGCGATCTCGCGCTGCTGGTTCTTGAAGGCGGCGGCCTGCTGCTCCTTGCGCGCCTCCTTCTCGCCCATGTAGTCGTCGTAGTTGCCCGTGTAGCGGTTGAGGGTGCCCCCGCGCAATTCGAGTATGCCGGTGCACAGCGCGTTCAGGAACGCCCGGTCGTGCGAGATGACGACAAGGCCGCCGGGGTACCTGCCCAGGTAGTCCTGGAACCAGAGGAGGGCCTCGAGGTCGAGGTGGTTGGTCGGCTCGTCGAGGAGAAGGAGCGCGGGCTCTGCGACCAGGAGGCGGGCCAGGTGCGCCCGCATGACCCAGCCGCCCGAGAAGGTCTTCGCCTGCTTGTCGCCGTCGCCCTCGCGGAACCCGAGGCCCGCCAGGATCTTTTTTGCGCGCGGCTCCAGGGTCCAGTCGATGTCGTAGTCGTCGTCGTTCTCGGGGACGAGCTTCTTGCCGCTCGTGGCGATCTCGAGGATGGTCTCGTCGGCGACCGGCGCGCTCTCCTGGGGAAGGAACCCGAAGTCGGCGCCCCGCTCCCATTCGATCGTGCCCTCGTCGGGCGACTCCTCGCCCAGGATGAGGTTGAACAGGGTGGTCTTGCCGGCGCCGTTGGGGCCGACGAGTCCGTAGCGGTCGCTCCGAGCAATGAAGAGCGACACATCCGCGAACAGGGTGCGGGTGCCATACGACTTGGAGACGTCGGCTATCGTGAGCATGAAAACCTCCATAAAACAGGTCAGATGCCCGTCCCGTCAATGGCGCGGATTGAATTGCCTTCGGAATCGTGCCGGCAGATCGGACCGCCCGGCGGAATGCGGGGCGCCTGGGCCGCCTTTCCCGTTCGTTACCAACGGCAAACACCCCAATGAAGCTCCACCGCCTGTCCCCGATCCTCATGGGCTGCGCCTCCGTCCCGCGGGGCGCCCCGGCGGACCGCGCGACGCCGGCGGAGCGCCAGGAACACCCGGCGGCAGGCGGGCGGCCGCCGGCGATTCGGGCTGGCAGCCGGGGACCGACGGGATCCGGTTGCCATCGATGATCCAGGGCGCACCGAGCCTCAACCGCGCAAGGGCGCGGCGGGTTCCAGGCTGGAAGGCCGATCAGCACGGGCTGGTCCCGATGGGGGGGCGCGGGGCTCCGGATCCCGGAGGTTTCCCGTGGCGGCGGTCTTGCCCCCGCCCGGGCCGCCCATTTTGGGTGGCAACGGGGTTCACCAGCGTCCACCCTAGCGCCTCCCAACCGCATGAGCGCCAAACCTCGAGTCCAGAACCCCGAGACCCGAAACGCGGCCCTTGCCCGCTCGAAGGGCCCGGTCTCCAAGTTCCTCGCGCGCCATTTCCGGCACTTCAACGCCGCCTCGCTCATCGACGCCGCAAGGGCCTACGACGCCCACCTGAGGGCGGGCGGGAAGATGCTCGTGACGCTCGCGGGAGCGATGTCCACGGCCGAGCTCGGGATCTCGCTCGCCGAGATGATCCGCCGGGGCAAGGTCCACGCCGTTGTCTGCACGGGCGCGAACCTGGAGGAGGACGTCTTCAATCTGGTCGCCCATGACTCCTACGAGCGGGTGCCGGACTACCGGCACCTCGCGCCGAAGGACGAGGTCGCGCTCCTCAGGAGGCACATGAACCGGGTGACGGACACCTGCATCCCCGAGCTCGAGGCCATGCGCAGGATAGAGGACATCGTCCTCGCGGAGTGGATCGCGGCGGACCGCTCCGGCGAGGCGCGTTTCCCGCACGAGTTCCTCTACAGGATCCTGAGGGGCGGGAAGCTGCGCAAGTGGTACCAGATCGACCCGCGGGATTCCTGGCTGCTCGCCGCGTGCGAGAGGAACCTGCCCATCTTCGTGCCCGGCTGGGAGGATGCGACCCTGGGGAACATGTTCGCGGCCCACGTCATCTCGGGCGACATCAGGAACGTGCACACGGTGCGCACCGGGATCGAATACATGACGGCGCTCGCCTCGTGGTACACGGGGGCGGCGAGGCGCCTGCGCGGCGGCGAGGGATCGGTCGGTTTCTTCCAGATAGGCGGCGGCATCGCAGGCGACTTCCCGATCTGCGTCGTGCCGATGCTCCACCAGGACCTGCGGCGCACGGGAGTTCCGCTCTGGGGCTACTTCTGCCAGGTCAGCGACTCGACGACCAGCTATGGCAGCTACTCGGGCGCGGTTCCCAACGAGAAGATCACCTGGGGCAAGCTCGGCGCCTCGACGCCCCGGTTCATAATCGAGTCGGACGCGACGATCGTCGCACCCCTCATCTTCGGCTGGGTGCTCGGGGACTGAGCATGGCGAACCGGCTCGCGGGCGCGACCTCACCCTACCTGCTCCAGCACGCGGACAACCCCGTGGACTGGCGGCCGTGGGGAGAGGAGGCGTTCGAGTCCGCGCGCGCGCTCGACCGGCCCATATTCCTCTCGATCGGGTATTCCACCTGCCACTGGTGCCACGTGATGGCCCATGAGTCCTTCGAGGACGCCGGCATCGCGGCCGAGCTGAACGAGCACTTCGTGCCCATCAAGCTCGACCGGGAGGAGCGCCCGGACGTCGATCGCGTCTACATGGCCTACATCCAGTCGCTCACCGGCCAGGGCGGCTGGCCGCTCAGCGTGTGGCTGACGCCGGACCTCAAGCCCTTCTATGCGGGAACCTACTTCCCGCCCGAGGACCGCCAGGGCAGGGCGGGCTTCCCGAGGATACTCAAGGCGATCGCCCGGGGCTGGAGGGAGGACCGGGCGAAGCTCGTCGAGGAGGCCGAGCGCGTCGTCGGCACGCTCAGGGAGAGGGCGGGGGGGCGGCCGGCCCCCGCGGGCGGGGCCGCCACGTTCGCGCAGGCCGCGGGCGCCGCGTTTGAGAGGGCCTACCAGTACTATGTCGAGAGCTTCGACGCCCGCCACGGCGGCTTCGGCGGGGCGCCGAAGTTTCCGAGGCCCGCCAACCTCGCGTTCCTGCTCAGGTGCGCGGCGATCCAGGGCCTCGCGAGCGAGGCGGGCGCGGAGGCCTCCGGGATGGTGGCGCGCACGCTCGGCGGGATGGCGAAGGGCGGCATCCACGACCACGTGGGCGGCGGCTTCCACAGGTACTCGGTGGACGACGAATGGTTCGTGCCGCACTTCGAGAAGATGCTCTATGACCAGGCCCAGATTGCGGCCTGCGCGCTCGACGCGTGGCGGGCCACCGGCGACGAGAGGCCGGCCTGGCTCGCCCGCGGCGTCCTCGACTACGTGCTTCGGGACATGACCGGCCCCGAGGGCGGGTTCTATTCGGCCGAGGATGCCGACTCGATTGGGCAGGGGGGCTCGGAGTCCGCAGAGGGCGCCTACTACGTGTGGACGCTGGCCGAGGCCGATGCGGTGCTCGGCGCCGACGCCGCTATCGCGGCCAGCCACTTCGGCATGAGGCCGGGCGGCAACGTCGCGCGGGAGAGGGACCCGCACGGGGATTTCGCGGGGAAGAACATCCTGGCCCAGGTGCGCCCGCTCGTCGAGACGGCGAAGGCCTTCGGGCTCGAGCCCCAGGCCGCGAACGACATCCTGGGCGCGTGCCTCGAGCGGCTCCGCGCGGCCCGGTCGGCGCGGCGGCGGCCCCACCTTGACGACAAGGTCGTCGCCGGCTGGAACGGCCTCATGATCTCGGCCCTCGCCCGGGCCGCGGTCGTTCCGGCGGAGGCGCTCAGGGACCGCCAGCCGGCGTACAGGGAGGCGGCCCTGCGCGCGGCGCACTTCGCCCTGCGCGAGCTCTTCAATCTTCCCGGCGGCCTGCCGCGGCGCTCCTGGCGGGGCGGCTCGGGCTCGGGGCCGGGATTCGCGGAGGACTGCGCCTTTCTCACGCAGGCGTGGCTCGACCTCTATGACGCGACGTACGACGTCGCGTGGATCGAGCGCGCGGAGGTTCTCCAGCAGGCCCTTGACGGGCTGTTCTGGGACCCGGCCGAGGGCGGCTACTTCAACTCGGCGGCCGGGGCCGCGGACGTGGTGGTTCGGCTGAAGGAGGACTACGACGGGGCCGAACCCGCGGCGAGCTCGACCGCGGCGATGAACCTCCTGCGCCTGCACTCGCTCACGGGGGGCGCCGACCTGCTCGAGCGCGGCCGCCGCACGATCGCGGCCTTCCGCGCGCGCTGGGAGCAGGCCCCGTATGCGATGCCGCAGCTCCTGTGCGCCTTCGAGCCGGCCCTCGAGGCGCCCCGGCATGTCGTCATCACCGGAGAGCCGGCCTCCCCGGGCTTTGCCGCCCTGGCGGGCGCGGCCCGGGAGAGCCTCGGGCCCCTGAGGACCCTGATCGCGCTCGATGCGGGGCCGCGGGCGCGCGCCTTTTTTGCCGCGCGCGCGCCATGGATGGCCCGCATGGGCGAGCGCGACCAAGCGCCGGCGGCCTACGTGTGCGAGGAGCGCGTCTGCAGGGCCCCGGCCCGGACGCCGGACGAGCTGCGCGGGGCGCTGGGCCGCCCGGGCGCTCCGCGGTGACCCCGCCCCGGGCTTTCCCCGCTGTTTACATGCGGAACCAAGTCCGATTCCATGCCTCCAATCCTCCATGAAGGTTCTCGCCGTTGAAGACGACAAGCTGGCCCGGTCAATCCTGCGACGCGCCCTGGAGCGCCTCGGCCACGAGGTCATAGAGGCCTGCGACGGGGAGGAGGCCTGGTCCGCGTGGCTGGGAGAGAAGCCGCGCGTCGCCGTGAGCGACTGGCAGATGCCCAGGCTCGACGGGCTCAAGCTCTGCAGGCGGTTCCGCGCCCAGCAGGGGACCGACTACGTCTACTTCATCCTCCTGACGGGCACGGGCGCCACGGCAGCCAACCGCCGGGCGGCGGCCGAGGCCGGCGTGGACGACTTCCTCACCAAGCCGATCGACATGTCCGCCCTCTGGATGCGGCTGCGGGTCGCCGAGCGTATCCTAAAATACACGACGCAAGTCCACAGGCTCGAGGAGATGATGCCGATGTGCTCCTACTGCAAGAAGATCAGGGACGACCAGAACTACTGGCAGCAGATCGAGAGCTACATCAACGAGCGCACCGGCACCGAGATAAGCCACTCGGTGTGCCCGGAGTGCTACCAGCGGGTCGTCGTTCCCGAGCTGGAGCGCCTGAGGAGGAGCGCCCAGAGGGAGCCTGTCGCTAAAAGGACGCGGTGAGCTCCTGCTGGGCGCCCGGCTCCACGGTGCGCCTCCCCAGGGCCGAGCACTCGGCGTCGTCGTTCTTGTAGAGCTTGAAGCTGACGGGGCCCGAGGCGTCATTGGTCTCCCAGCGCCACTTCCCGATCGAGACAAAGGTGAGGGGGACGCCCTTCTCCCAGCTGAGGCCGGGCCCGTCCCCGCGGATGAACAGCCGGTTGCCGATGCCGATGTAGGCGGTGACGAGGAGGCGCGTGGCGCCGTCCGCCGAGACGGCGGGCTCGGAGACCTCGGGCGCAGCCAGCGGGAGGGCGGCGGCGGCGGGCGCCGGCTCAAGGACAAGGTCCTGCGCGGGAGCCTCGGGCGCCGGGGCGGGCTTCCTCGGGCTGCGCTTGCGCGGGGGCGGGCGGGGCGCCTCCGGCGCTGCGGCGGATTCGGGCGCGCCCTCCGGCAGCGCGGCGG
>CAZNNO010000041.1:0-32821 GCA_964574435.1 uncultured Opitutaceae bacterium | reverse complement strand
TCTTGTCGATCTCGTCGATGTAGATGATCCCGCACTCGGCCCGCTTGACGTCGTAATTCGCATTCTGGAGGAGCCGAAGGACGACATTCTCGACATCCTCGCCCACATAGCCGGCCTCCGTGAGAGTGGTGGCGTCCGAGATGGCGAAGGGCACGTCCAGGATCCTCGCGAGCGTGCGCGCCAGGAGGGTCTTCCCGGACCCGGTCGGGCCCACCAGGAGTATGTTGCTCTTCTCGACCTCGACGTCGCTGAACTCCGGGGAAACCGCGGCCGGGTCCCTCGGCGACTGGCCCGATTCGAAGTTCAGGCGCTTGTAGTGGTTGTAGACCGCGACGGACAGGACCTTCTTCGCGTGCTCCTGGCCGATCACGTGGTCGTCCAGGACCTTCTTGATTCCCGACGGCTTGATCATCCGGAAGGCCGGCTTCACCTCGATCGCTGGCTGCTTGACCTCGCGGTCGATGATCGTCTTGCAGACGTTGACGCAGGAATCGCAAATGTAGACACCCGGGCCCGCGATTATCTTCTTAACCTCCGCCTGCGACTTTCCGCAGAAGGAGCACAGCGTCATTCGGGACGATTTAGCCATGGCCGGTGAGTCTGGTTTTGCGGGCGCCGCTGTCGAGGGCGGATTCTACGGACCCGGTGCCCCGCTCAGGCAGCGGTCTTCACAACAAGAGTCTGGGCCTCGCGGGTGGAAGCCACGACGTGGTCCACAATCCCATAAGCCTTCGCCTCTTGCGCGCTCATGTAATAATCCCGGTCCGAATCCTTGTCGACCTGCTCCTCGGTCTTGCCGGTGTGCCGCGCGATCACCTCGCTCAGCGTCTTGCGCCAGCGCAGGATCTCCTTCGCCGCGATCGCGATGTCGGCCGCCTGGCCGCCGGCCCCGCCCGAGGGCTGGTGGATCATGACGCGGCTGTTGGGAAGGGCGAAGCGCTTGCCCTTCGTGCCCGCCGCCAGGAGCACCGTGCTCATGCTGGCCGCCATGCCGATGCAGAAGGTCTGCACGTCGCACTGGAGGAAATTCATGGTGTCGTAGATCGCCATGCCCCCGGTCACGACCCCGCCGGGCGAGTTGATATAAAGGTGGATGTCCTTCTTCGCATCCTCCATCTGAAGGTAGAGGAGCTGGGCGATGACAAGATTCGCCACCATGTCGTCGATCGGGGTGCCAATGAAGATTATCCTGTCCTTCAGCAGCCGGGAATAGATGTCCATCGACCGCTCGCCGCGGCCGGTGTTCTCGAGAACGATGGGTACGTAGTAGCTCACGGCTGTGTAACCGAGAAGGTAGCCTTGGAGACGAGGAAATCAACCGCCTTGTCGAAAATAATCGACTGCTGCGCCGACCGGAGGGCCTCCCGGTTCTTGGCGAGCTCCTTTGCGACCTTGTCGGGCCTCTGGTTCGAGCGAGCCGCCTCCCTCCTGATATAGAGGTCGAAATCGCGCTCGGAGACGGTGATCTTCTCGGCCTCGGCGACCTTGGCGAGGATCAGCTGGATCTTGATGCGGCCGACGGCCGCCTTGCGCGCCCCGTCAAACAGGGCGTTCTTGTCCTTCTCGAACTGCTCGGGGGCTATCCCGCGGCGCATGTTCTCCTCGATGAACTGGCGCAGGACGCCCTGGGTCTCGGCCTCCACGAGGCTCGTGGGCGGTTCAAAAATGGTCATCTCCGCCAGCGCCTGGGTCACCTGGTTGCGCTGCGCCGCACGGTTGCGCTGCTCCTTCTGGAGCCTCAGGTTCGCGCGTATCTGGCCCTTCAGGCCCTCGAGGTCGTCCGCCTTGTGCGCCTTGAAGAATTTCTCATCCATCTCGGGGAGGATCCGCTCGCGCACCTCCTGGATCTCGAGCGCGTATTCGGCCGTCTTCCCGGCGAGGGCGGGCACCTGCCGGAAATCCATCGGGAAGACGATGGCGACGGTCCTCTTGTCGCCCTTCGCGGCGCCCGCGAGGTGCTTGCCGAGGCCTGGGATGATCCCCTCGTTCGATCCCTCCACCTCCTCCCACGTCTGAGGGACCTTGGCATAGAGCTGCTTTTCGCCCGCGATCTCGGCGATCTTCCTGCCGTCGAGCGAGCCCTCATAGGCGAGCTTGACGTAGTCTCCCTTGACCGCGGGACGGTCGGCCGGCTTGAAATCGGCCCCCTCCGAGCGGAGCGCCTGGACCACGCCGTCGATCTCGGCGTCGGTCGGTTCCACCGGAGCTCCCTGGGTGGGGATGCCGACATAGCTGGGTAGGGTGAACTCCGGCCTGACATCGACCGTGACCGTGATGGCGGCAGAGATGCCCGGCTCGATCGTGCCCTCCTCGACGTTCACCACATTGAGCACGTCGAGCTTCTCCTTCTCCAGGGCTCCCCGGTACGCCTTGGTCACCACCTTCTGCTTGAACTCCTCGGCGATCTCCTTCGCGAACCTCTTGATTACCATGGCCGCCGGCGCCTTCCCCGGCCGGAAGCCGGGCAGGCGGGCCTGCCGGACGTATTCCCCAAGGACTGCCTGGTGCTCGGTGTCGACCTCGGCCTTGTCGAGCGTGACTACGAGGCTCTTGCGGGAATCGGATACGGTGCTCAGTTGGACGTTCACGGCGTATAGTCTGGTGGTGCTATGCGGAAAGAGTAAGGGTTCAGCGTAGGTTTGGGCCCGGCAGGGTCAATGCCGGATTGGCCGGGCGCGAACCATGCTTGCCGGGGCGCCTCCCCAAGCGTTTCGTCAAGCGCGCAAGATGCCCAGCCTCAGCCAGATTCTGAATGAAAGCCCCCCCCTGCTCCTCGTGGACGCAGCCTCGGAGCGCATCCAGGCCGGCCTGCTCGGCGCGGACGGAAGCGCCCGTTGGGCCTCGATGACCGAGGAGGCCGGCGTCGGCGTCTTCGAATGCCTTGACGAGCTGGGGGTGGACATCGATTCCGTCGGGGCATTCGCATTCTGCGAGGGGCCGGGTTCGATCCTCGGCATCCGCACGTCCGCGATGGCCGTCAGGATGTGGAACGTCCTCAGGGCGAGACCCACGTACCGCTACTTCAGCCTGGCCCTAGTGGCCCAGGCCGTGGGCCGGCCCGAGGTGGGGATCATCGCCGACGCGAGGCGCGGATCCTGGCACTGCCTGCGCCTAGGCGGCAGCCTCCAGCGGGTGCCGGCGGCCGAGCTTTCCGGGGAACTCATGACACCCGAGGGATTCCGCCACTGGAATCCCTTGCCTCCCGACGCGTCCGCGGCCCCATACGACCTGGCCGAGCTCCTTGCGAATTCCTCCGTGGCGGCCGCGGACCTTTTTCGCGAGGCTCCCAGCCCGGACGCCTTCCTGCACCAGGAACCCGCCTACGCCAGGTGGGTCCCCCAAATTCACCGAGCCCCATGATCCCGGCAAACTCATCCCTGCCGCTGCGCTGCTGGGCCGAGATCGACCTGGCCGCGCTAGAGCGCAACCTGCGCCTCATCCGCGGAACACTCCCGCCCCACATCCGGTACGTGGCCGTGGTCAAGGCCGACGCCTACGGACACGGGCTTCAGCATGTCGCGGGCAGGCTGATGCATGCCGGCACCGACCTGTTCGCGGTGGCCAACATCACCGAGGCCGCCCAGCTGCGCGAGCTTGGCCCGGGCTGGCCCATCCTCCTCCTCAGCCCGCTCATCCCCGACGAGGACCGATTCGCCGCCGACTACGACGTGGCAGTGACCGTTTCCACGGAGGACGAGGTCTCGCGCTTCGACACGGTGGGAAGGACCTCCCGGAGGCCCGTGGCGGTCCACCTGAAGATCGACACGGGCATGGGAAGGCTGGGAGTCTGGTATGAGGAGGCTCCCGCGCTGGCGCGAAGGATTCTGGCATCCCGGAACCTGAAGCTGGCCGGGGTCTTCACCCATTTTGCGAGCCCCGATGACGATGCCGCGTTCACGGCCGAGCAGCGCCGGCGTTTTCTCGATGTGCTGTCCGAGAGCGGCCTCGACACGCGGGCGGGCGACGGCCTTTTCATCCATGCGGACAACAGTGCCGGCCTCGAGACGATGCCGGGGGCGAGCCCGTTCAACGCGGTGCGGGTCGGCCTCCTCCAGTTCGGGATCCTCCCCCACCCGAGCTCGTTCCTCTCCCAGGTCATGACGGAGCCCGTATTCAGCTTCAGGACGCGCGTGGGGATCGTGAAGCGGCTGCCCGCGGGCGCCACCGTAAGCTACGGGCGCACCCGCAAGCTCACGAGGGATTCGAGGATCGCCGTCCTCTGCGCGGGCTACGGCGACGGGATCCCCCGCTCCGTCAGCAACCGTGCGAGCGTCCTGATCCACGGCACCCGCTGCCCGGTGCTCGGGCGCATCACGATGGACCAGACGATCGTGGACGTCACCGACGTCGAGGGGGTGGCGAGCGGCGACGAGGCTGTCATTGTCGGGCGCCAGGAGGCGGGCGAGATCTCGATCGGGGAGTTCAGCCACTGGGCGGACACAATACCCTGGGAGACCCTCTGCTCGGTCACCAAGCGCGTGCCCCGAATCTACAGGACAGCCCTCGGCACCTGAAGGGATCGCGGCTACTTCCCGATCCCCGAGGCCCTGAAGCCGATCTCCCTCAGCTTCTGCAGGTCGAGGATGTTGCGGCCGTCGAAGACAAACGCGGGCTTCGACATGGCCGCATAGATCCTGGCGAAGTCGAGGGTCTTGAACTCGTCCCATTCCGTCGCGATCGCGAGGGCGTGCGCCCCCTCCGCCGCCGCGTAGGCGCTCGACGCGACGCTCAGCAGCGGATTTCCCGCGTCCTTGCCAAGCACGTCGCGACGGATCTCGTCGGCGGGCACCTTGGGGTCGTAAACGGTCACGCTGGCCTGCTCGGCGATGAGGTCGCGGCACACGGCAATGGCCGCGGATTCCCTGGTGTCGTTCGTGTCCTTCTTGAACGCGAATCCAAGAACAGCTATCTTCTTGTCAGCCACGGAATTATAGAGCGCCTTCACGATCCTCGCGGTGAACCTGTGCTTCTGCCAGTCGTTCATCCTGACGACCCCCTCCCAGAACGAGGCGACCTCGGGCAGGCTGAAGTGCTCGCAGAGGTAGACGAGGTTGAGGATGTCCTTCTGAAAGCAGGACCCCCCGAATCCGACCGACGCCTTGAGGAACTTGGGCCCGATCCGGGAGTCCTTCCCGATGGCATTGGCCACCTCGTCCACGTCGGCACCCGTCGCCTCGCAGAGGGCCGAGATCGAGTTTATCGAGGAGATCCTCTGCGCCAGGAAGGCGTTCGCCACGAGCTTCGAGAGCTCCGACGACCAGAGGTTGGTGGTGATTATCCGGTCGCGCGGCACCCACCTGGCGTAGACGTCAACGAGGGTCGCTACGGCGGCCGCCCCCTCGGGCGTCCGCTCGCCGCCGATCAGGACGCGGTCGGGATTCAGGAGATCGGCGACGGCCGTGCCCTCCGCGAGGAACTCCGGGTTGGAAAGCACCTGGAACCTTATCCCGCGGCCGTTTGCCGCGAGTATGTCCTTAATCGTCTCTGCCGTCTTCACCGGGATCGTCGACTTCTCGACGATGATCTTCGGCCCGTTGGCGCATTCGGCGATGGTCCTGGCCACCGACTCGATGAAGCGCAGGTCCGCGGCCCGCCCGGCCCCGACCCCGTAGCTCTTCGTCGGCGTGTTGACGGCGACGAAGACGATGTCGGCCGCCGCTATCGCCCCCTTCACGTCGGTCGAGAAATGCAGGTTCCTGCCCCGGGACTTCCTAACGACCTCGTCAAGCCCCGGCTCGTAGATCGGCAGCGTGTCCGAGCTCCACGCGGCGATGCGCGCAGCGTTCATGTCCACGACCCTGACCTCCACGTCCGGCGCCTTGAGGGCTATCATCGCCATGGTGGGACCGCCGACATAGCCGGCGCCGATGCAGCAGATCTTCATCTTGGGGAGGCGCCCATGTTGCGCCTACGCACCGCAAATCCAAGCCGTAAAAGCGGGAAGCCCGCGGGGCCGCGCAGGCGACATCACGCCGGTGTCGGTGCCGGTGCGGGTCCGCCGGCGCCCAGCCCCTCGGATGGGGCCTGCTTGTCGGCGGCCTTCTTCTCGTCCGGCTTATCGGCGGGCTTGCCCACAAACGCTGCCGCTATCGGCGAGCGGATCTCGCCAAACTCCAGGATCTCGAGCACGTGCCTGCCCTCGATCGTCTCGTGCTCAAGCAGGGCCTCTGCGATCTTGTCCAGGGCCAGGCGGCGCTCGCCGATTATCGCCTTCGCGCGTTCGTACTGCTCCGAGATGATCCTCTGGATCTCGACGTCGATCCGGCGCGCCGTCTCCTCCGAGACGTTCTCCGTGCGGGTGATGTCGCGGCCAAGGAAGACGGTGTCGTGGTTTCCGCCATAGGCCACCGGGCCGAGCGGGCTCATGCCCCAGTCGCAGACCATGTGCCGGGCGATCGCGGTGATCTGGATGATGTCGCCGGCGGCGCCGCTCGAGATGTCGCCCATGACAAGCTCCTCGGCGATGCGCCCGCCAAGGCCCATCGCGATCTGGTTCAGCATCCGCTTCATCGCCTGGGTCAGGACATCCTTCTTCGGGATGAACATGGTGCTCCCGAGGCTGCGACCGCGCGGGATGATCGTGACCTTGTGGACGGGCATGTGGCCGTCGTCCAGGACGCCCTGGATAAGGGCGTGGCCGGCCTCATGGTAGGCGGTCAGCTTCTTCTCGTCGTCGTCCATCAGGCGCCTGCGCTCGCGCCCGAACTGGACCTTCTCGCGGGCGTCCTCGACGTCGGACGCGTCGATCTTCTTGCGGTTGCGGCGGGCGGCGAGGAGGGCCGCCTCGTTAAGGAGGTTGGCCAGCTCCGCGCCGGAGAGCCCGGGAGTGCCGCGGGCGATGACGCCGAGGTCAACGTTGTCGCCAAGGCTGAGCTTGCGCGCGTGCACCCGGAGGATCTGCTCGCGGCCGATCATGTCGGGAAGGTCGACGTAGATCTGCCTGTCGAAGCGGCCCGGCCTCAGGAGGGCGCTGTCGAGGACATCGGGGCGGTTCGTCGCCGCGATGATTATGACGCCCTCGGTCGTGTCGAATCCGTCCATCTCGACCAGCAGCGAGTTGAGCGTCTGCTCGCGCTCGTCGTTGCCGCCCCCCAGGCCGGCTCCGCGCTGGCGGCCGACGGCGTCGATCTCGTCGATGAAGATGAGGCAGGGGGCGCTCTTGCGGCCCTGCTCGAACATGTCCCTGACGCGGGAGGCGCCGACGCCGACGAACATCTCGACGAAATCCGATCCCGAAATGCTGAAGAAGGGCACGTCGGCCTCTCCGGCCACGGCCTTCGCCAGGAGCGTCTTGCCGGTGCCCGGGGGGCCGACCATCAGGATCCCCTTCGGTATGCGACCGCCCATCTTCGTGAACTTCTTCGGGTCCTTGAGGAATTCGACGACCTCGGAGACCTCCTCCTTCGCCTCGTCGCAGCCCGCAACGTCGCCAAAGGTGATCTTCTCGCGGTCGCGCGTGAGGAGCTTGGCGCGGCTCTTCCCGAAATTGAGCGCCCCGCGGCCGGCCTGGCGGAGCTGGCGGCTGAACAGGAAGTAAAGGAAGCCGATGATTATGAGCACCGGCAGGACGCTCAGGGCGAGCTGGGTGAAGACGGTCGTCATCTCGCGCTCGGCGAACTTGTTCGTCTTCTGCAGCCGCTCCATGTTCGAGTCCGTGAGGCGGCCAGCCGCCCTGAAGGAGGCGGTCTTCATGCCCCGCTCATTGGTCAGCGTCGCTGCGTTGAGCTCGCCCGTGATGACGGCCCAGTCGCGCCCGCCCGACGGGTCGGGCTGGATTATCCCAGATTTTATGTCGGCTGCCTCGGCGTGGGTGACGACCTCATAGATGGTGAGGGGGGCCGGAGAAACGGTGATGCCGGGCGACCAGAACAGAAGGGCGACGACCGCCAGGGCAAGGGCGACCCAGAAAATCAGGACCTTAGGCTGAAAGCGGTCAGGCGGGATGTTCTTCAACTGTCTGCGAGGCTTCTTTGTTTCGAGGTCTGGCATCTAATGGGGAGTATGACTGTTCAAACAACGTTGTTGTTCCTGCGTTACAAGTCAATTGAACGTACGGGGTTTGCGTAGGGTCTCAAAACGAAGCCGGCCAGCCCGGATTGCCGCAAAACCATGGCTTCCAAGACTGTGCCTCACTGGGGAGCCGCGCTCGACCGCGCGCAGGAGTGCCTCGAAACCCTGCCGGGACAGCTCTCCGGCCTTGGATTGGGAAAGAAGCCAGCGGTAAAGGGACCGGCGAACCACCGCCCTGGGCCGTCCGGCAAGGCGGGCGACATTGAGCGAGCCGTCCTCGCCAATGGGATGCAGGAAGTCCACCCAGGCCTCAATCGCCGCCGCGTCCTCCTCAAGGAGCTCCCGCGAAAGGGCCGCCCCCGCAAGCGCGTCCCTCCCCGCCGCCCGCAGCCATCTCGGAATCACGTCCAGCCTCAGTCGGTTCCTGAAATGGACGCCCTTGGCATTGCTCGAATCCTCGCGCCAGGTGGCCCCGGCCTCCCGCAGCGCAAGGACGATCTCCCTCTTCTTGAGGCTGAGGAGGGGCCGGACGTGGAAAGAGCCGCGCCCCCCGGGGCGAGCCGGGGGAAAGGCGTGGACGGCCCTCGGCGCCGCCAGGCCCTGGCCGCCGCTTCCGCGCGCAAGGCGCATGAACATCGACTCGGCAATGTCGTCCTGCTGGTGGCCGAGCCAAAGGACCCGGATCCGGCGGGCGGCCATGGCCCGCTCGATGAACTCGAAGCGGGCCGCTCGCGCCTGCGCCTCGCTGGCGGCCCGCGCTCGGCGCTCCCAGCGCCCGGAGACAAGCGGAATGCCCAGGGCGGCGCACAGCCTGCCGCAGAACCGGGCGTCGGCCGACGACTCGGCGCCCCGGAGCCGGTGGTCAAAATGCAGCGCCGCCAGGTGCGCGCGGCGCTCGGGCCAGTGGGCCCAGAGCAGGAGGAGGAGCCCAACCGAGTCGGCGCCCCCGGAGAGTGCGACCGCCCAGCGCTCCGAGCGCGGCCTCGCGCCGGCCCACTCCACCACGGCCGGATGGAGCCTTTCGAGCGGGACGACGGCGGCCGTCCGCGCCGCTGCAGATTCCCAACCGGCGGTGCCGCGTCTCTTCATGCGCGCATGCCCGTGCCCCCTCAGGAGAAGGCAAGGTGCGCCTTGCCGAAGTGCGGCACCAGGGCGGACGGAATCCTCACGCGCCCGTCCGCCTCGAGGTTGTTCTCAAGGATCGCGGCGAGCACCCTGGGGACCGCGAGGCCGGAGCCGTTGAGCGTGTGGACGAGCTCGGCCCTGCCCGATTCCCTCGACCGGAAGCGGATCTGGGCGCGGCGCGCCTGGAACGCCTCGAAGTTTGAGCAGCTCGACACCTCGAGCCAGCGCTTCTGGCCGGCGGCCCAAACCTCGAGGTCGTACTTCTTCGACTGGGCGAATCCGAGGTCGCCCCCGCACATGAGCAGGACCCGGTAAGGAATCTCGAGCTTCCTGAGGAGGCTCTCCACGTCCGTTCGCAGGAGATCCAGCTCGTCGTAGCTCGACGACGGGTGGACCCACTTCAGGAGCTCAACCTTGTCGAACTGGTGGACGCGGTTCAGGCCCCTGACGTCCTTGCCATAGCTGCCGGCCTCCCGGCGGAAGCAGGGCGTGTAGGCGCAGCGCTTCACCGGGAGCGCGGCCTCGTCCAGGATCTCGTCCCTGAAGAAATTGGTCAGCGGCACCTCGGCCGTCGGGACGGCGAAGAGGCGGTCGGGGGTGGTCTCGTACATCTGCCCCTCCTTGTCCGGAAGCTGGCCCGTGGCCGTGGCGCTCGCCGCGTTCACGAAGATGGGCGGCGAGACCTCGGCGTAGCCGGCCCTCGTGTCCTCCTCGAGGAAGAAATTGATGAGCGCGCGGACCAGCCGCGCGCCGTCGCCGATGTAGAAAGGGAATCCCGCCCCGGTCACCTTGGCGCCCCGCTCGAAGTCGAAGAGCCGGGAGAAGCCCGGGATGTCCCAGTGGGGGGTGGCGTGCGCCCCCGCGCCTGCCGCGTCGCCGTGGGTCGAGAACACGACATTCTCCTGGGGCGTCGCCCCCTCGGGCACGCTCGCGTGCGGAAGGTTCGGGAGCGTGAGCATCGCCTCTCGGCACTTCTCCTCGGCCGCCTTGAGCGCGCCATCGCGCTCCTTCAGCTGGGCCGACACGGCCTTCATCTCGGCCAGCTTCGCCGCGAACTCGGGCGAACCCTTCGCGAGCGAGGCCATGGCCGCGTTGGCGGCCTTCTGCACCGAACGCAGCTGCTCGGCCTCCTGGAGCAGGGCCCGCCACGCCGCGTCGGCGGCGAGGACCGAGTCAACGTCCACGTCGAGGTGCTTCTTTGCGATCGCCGAACGCACCAGGTCGGGCGACTCGCGGACCAGTTTGGAATCAAGCATGGGGGAAAGGATTCAGGGGCGGCGCGGGCGGGTCAACGGCCCCGTATGCGCTGGAATCGCGCATAAACGTCGCGCACCGACAGAAGCTTCAGGTCGCCGACCGGGGCCTGGATGACGTGGTTGAGCGGCCCCCCGATCGGGTAGGGACCGAAGAGACGCGGGTCGGTCGGCCCGAAGATCGCGAAGACGCGCACACCGAGCGCCGCGGCGAGGTGCATCGGGCCGCTGTCGTTGCTGATGACCCAGTCTGCCTTCCTCACGAGCGCGGGCAGCGACACGAGGCTCGTGTTGCCCGTCAGGTTGAGGAACTGCGCCGCTGGAAACGCGCCCCTGTCCGGCAGGGCGTTGTTGCCCGCCCAGACAACCTTGCGCGACTTGTCCTCCCTCAGGAGGATCTCGGTCAATTGCTTGAAGCCGCCCCATTTCTTGTCAGCCCTTCGGCTGTCCGGGAACATGACGATCGGCTTCGCCCCTCCCCGCCCGTCGGCGAACCTGAGGTTGAGGCTGTCCGCGTCGCGGAACCTGAGGGTCCCCCTGAGCTCCGGCTTGGCCCCGAGGACCGGGCAGAACTGAAGGAGGATGTCCATGGCGTGGCTCCTGCGCCCGTCGGGCGGCAGCGGGACCTTCTCGTCGTAGAAGATCCCCGACCATTCCCGCGCGTCGCTGCGCCCGACCTTGTGTTTGGCGCGGGCCCGCGACGTCATGAGCCCCGTCCGCAGGAGACCCTGCATGTCGAAGACATAGTCGAACTTGGTTGCCCGCACCTCCCGCATGAGTTTCAGGAAGCCCTTGGCCCCGCCCGTCCGGTTGAACAGGTAGACGCGCTCGACGGCCTCGCACGCGCGCACGATCGGGGCGAACATGACGCTGACGACCCAGGAGATGCGCAGGTCCGGGCGCTGCGCCTTGAGCGAGGTGGCGACCTGAAGGCCCTGGACGATGTCGCCCAGGGACGACGGCTTGATGATGAGGAGTTCGGTCATTGACGCGCGAGCGTAAGGTTCCATGGCTTTTCCCTGCGAAAATCAAACGTCAAATCCCTTAGGCCCGAAATCGACCGCTTGCTCCTCCTCGCCCTGAACGTCCTTGGCCGCCTGCTCGCCGCAACCCCCGAGCCGGTCCTGCGCGTCCTTTCGGCCGCGGGCGGGGAGCTGATCCTGTGGCTTGCCCCGCGGCGCCGGAGGCTCCTGCGCTCAAACCTCCACCACGCCTTCCCGGAGCGTCCCCGCTCGTGGCGCCGGCGGATCGCCCGCGAGAGCTCGCGCGCGCTGGTCGAGACGGCGCTCCTCTCGCTCGCGGCGCCCTTCCTCTCCGAGCGCCGGATCCGCTCGATCGCGACCCTAGGGCCGTCGGTCGAGTCCCTCGCGCGCGAGATCTCCGCCAGGCACCGCCCCGTCGTCTTTGCGACCCTCCACCTGGCCCTCTGGGAGACCCAGACCTGGTACAAGCTCCTGAGCCCCGTGCCGCTGCCCGAGTTTGGCGTCATCTTCCGGCCCCTCGACAGCGCCTCTGTGGACGCCTTCGTGAAGCGGACGCGCGAGCGCCTGGGGATGCGGCTCCTGTCCCGCAGGGAGGGCTTCTCGCAGGCCCTCGCAATCCTCAGGGACAAGGGCTGCGTCGCGGTGCTCTTCGACCAGAACGCGGGGCGCCAGGGCGCCCTCACGCTGCTGATGGGCCGGGTCTGCTCGTCGACCGAGCTCCCGGGACTCCTTGCCGAGAAGAGCGGGGCCGAACTCCGCACGTTCTATCCCCGGCGAACCGCCTTCTGGCGCGTCACCTTCGAGTCAAACCCGGTGCCCTTTGACGGCACGGCGGCTGGCGCCACGCTTTCCCTCAACCGGTGGTTTGAGACCGCCCTTTCCGACGAGGCGCTCTGCGCCTCCTGGCTCTGGGCTCACGACCGCTGGAGGAACCAGGACATCCCGTCGCTGCGCCTGCGCCTCGAGGCCAAGAGGAACCTCCTGGCGGCGGACCTCAAGGGCCGCGGCCTCCACCAGCCGCCTAGGAACACGCGCATTTGGATCCGGATGCCCAACTGGCTCGGCGACATCGCCATGGCGCTTCCGCTCCTCAGGGCCCTTCGCGCCTCGCGCCCGGACGCCGAGATAACGCTCCTTGCGAATCCCGGGTTCGTCCCGCTCCTTGAGGCCCTCTGCGTGGGCGACCGGGTCCGCGCGCTGCCGGACAGGGGGCCCGGCTACCTGGGGCACTTCGCGGCGCTTCGCGCCGCGTACCCGGACGTGTGGCTCCTCCTCACAAACTCCCTGCGCGGGGACCTCGAGGCCCGCCTCGCCGGCTGCCCCCAGCGCTTCGGGATCGAGCGGCCCGGGAGGCGCCGCCGCCTCCTCACGCATGCCTACAGCCTCCCCGGGGGCTTCGACGAGGCGCACCACCACCAGCTTGAGCTCTGGGAGAACTTCCTGAGGCATTTCGGGCTGGCGTCGCTGCCCGATTGCTCACCGTTCCCCACCCAGACGGTCGCGATCGAGGCTTCGGGCCCCGGCCGGGAGCGGCCGATCGGGCTCATTGCCGGGTCGCAGAACGATCCCTCGAAGCGCTGGCCGGTCGGGTGCTGGCGGCGGCTGGTCGAGGCGTTCCCCGGGGAACGCTTCGTCCTCTTCGGGACGCCCGCGGACGCGGCAATCACCTCTCGGATCGCCGAGGGCCACGACCCGGGCCGCGTGTCGGACCTGGCCGGCTCGACAAGCCTGGTCGAGTTCGCGGCGGCGCTGGCCCGGTGCCGCCTGCTCGTTTCCAACGACACCGGGGGCATGCACCTGGCCAACGCGCTCGGGGTGCCCCTGGTGGCCCTCTTCGGCCCGACCAATCCCGTGCGAACGGGCCCCGTGTTCGCATCCCCCTACCGGATCCTGCAGCCGCCGGGATGCCCGCCGACCGGCGGCGGGAGCCTCGAGGAGCTGGCCCCCGAGGCCGTCGCAGGCGCCGTGCGGGACTTGCCATAGGGCGCGCGATGGCGACAGCCTCCTGCCCGACGATGCCGCTCCTGAAAGTCACCGACCTAAGCACCAGCTTCCACACGCGCAACGGAGTCCTCCGGGCGGTCGACGGCGTGAGCTTCAGCGTCGAGCGCGGAGAGATCCTGGGCATCGTGGGCGAGTCGGGTTCGGGCAAGTCGGTCACCTGCTACACGATCATGGGGCTGATCCCCCAGCCCCCCGGGCGGGTCGAGGGGGGCTCCGCGCTGTTCGGCGGCGTCGACCTGCTTCGCTGCAGCCCACGGGCCGCGAGGTCAGTGCGGGGAAAGAGGGTGTCGATGATCTTCCAGGATCCGATGACGTCTCTCAACCCCTACCTGCGCGTGTCGGAGCAGGTCATCGAGCCCCTCCTCATCCACGAGGCGATCTCGCGGAGGGAGGCCCTGGGGCGCGCCCTCGAAATGATGGAGGCCGTCGGCATCAACGACGCGGCCCGCCGCATCCACTTCTATCCCCACGAGTTCTCGGGGGGCATGCGCCAGCGCGTGATGATAGCCATGGCGCTCGTGACCCGGCCCGAACTCCTGATAGCCGACGAGCCCACAACCGCGCTCGACGTGACCGTGCAGGCGCAGATCCTCGAGCTGATCCGCGGGCTGCAGCGCGATCTCGGGATGGCGGTCGTTTTCGTCACCCACGACCTGGGTGTCGTCGCCGGGATCTGCGACCGGGTCCAGGTGATGTACGGGGGCCGGATCATGGAGACGGCCGACGTGAGCACGCTCTACCGCAGGCCGCTCCACCCCTACACCCGGGCGCTCCAGCGCTCGGTGCCCGGCCTCCGCCCAAAGGGTGAGGATCTATTCACGATCCCGGGCCTGCCACCCGACGCCTCGAAGCCGATCCCCGGGTGCGCCTTCGCGCCCCGGTGCGGCTTCGCTGCGCCGGTGTGCACCGCGGCGCGGCCCGAGCTCCTGGAGGCCGCGCCGGGCCACGCGCACGCCTGCATCCGCTCGAGGGCGGGCGAGATCAGCCTCAGCAACTGACGGGCTCCGAGGCATGCCGGAGAACATCCTCGAGCTCAGGGACGTCAGGACGCACTTCCCGATCAACTCGGGTTCCCTAGCCAGGCGGCGCGCCGGCTCCGTCCGGGCCGTCGATGGCGTGACGCTCTCGGTGCGCCGGGGCGAGGTGCTTGGCCTGGTGGGCGAATCGGGCTGCGGAAAGTCGACCCTGGCGCGAACCATCCTCCAGCTCGTCCCGGCGACTTCCGGCGCTGTCGTCCTGAACGGCCGGAACCTGGGCGAGGCCTCGCACGCAGAGATGCAGGCGTGCCGGCGCGACCTGCAGATGGTCTTCCAGGACCCCTACGCCTCTCTGAACCCGAGGATGACCGTGTTCGCGGCCCTCGCGGAGCCCCTGCGGGTCCACCGGATCTGCGCCGCCTCCGAGGTCCGGGGGCGCGTCCGCGAGCTCCTGGCAACCGTGGGCCTTGACCCGAGGCTGGCCGGGAAATACCCCCACGAGTTCTCGGGGGGCCAGCGCCAGAGGATCGCGCTCGCGCGCGCCCTATCCCTGCAGCCGAAGGTCATCGTCGCCGACGAGCCCGTGTCGGCGCTCGACGTGTCGGTCCAGGCGCAGATCCTCAACCTGCTCTCTCAGCTCTGCCGCGAGAAGGACCTGACCCTGATCTTCATCGCCCACGACCTTTCGGTTGTCCGGCATGTCTCCGACAGGATCGCCGTCATGTACCTTGGCAGGATCGTCGAACTCGGGCCCGCCGAGGACGTGATCGACAGGCCCCTGCATCCCTATACGCGCGCCCTGGTGAGCGCCATCCCCGTGCCCGACCCGGAGATCGAGCGGGCGCGCCAGCGGATCGTCCTCGCGGGAGATCCGCCGTCGCCCATCAATCCCCCTTGCGGCTGCGCCTTCCACCCCCGCTGCCCCTACGCCGCGGACAAGTGCAGGGAAGCCGTCCCCCAGCTTGCGGCGTGCGGCCAGTCGCGCGAGGCGGCCTGCGTCCGCCTGGGAGAAATCTAGCGCGCGGCCGGCTTCGGCCTGATGCCGGCCTTGAGCTCGAGCGCGTCGACCCGCCTGAATAGATCCGGCAGGCGGCCCCTGAGGATCGCCAGCTTCCGCTCGAGCAGGATCGGCGAGCTGGGCGAGCCCCAGACCGTGGTCTTGGCAGGGACGTCCTCCATGACGCCCGACTGCGCCGCAATCATGGCGCCTGAGCCGATGGTCAGATGGCCGGCAATCCCCACCTGCCCCCCAACGACCACGTAGTCCCCGAGCGTCACGCTCCCGGCAATGCCGACCTGGCCGCAGAGCAGGCAGTGCTTCCCGACCACCACGTTGTGCCCAATCTGGACAAGGTTGTCGATTTTCGTGCCCTCGCCGATGACCGTCTTCTCGAAGCGCGAGCGGTCGATCGTCGTGTTCGCGCCGATCTCGACGTCGTCCTCGATCAGCACGGTGCCGACCTGGGGCACCTTCTCATGGCGCCCTTTCACCAGATCGTACCCGAAGCCGTCGGCGCCCACGATCACCCCCGGGTGGATCCTCACCCGGCTGCCGACCGTGCATTCGGCGGAGACGACCACCCCGGCCATGAGCCACGAGCCTTCACCCACGCTCGAGCCGCGCCCGATGACGACGCTCGCCTGCAGGTGCGTGCGCTCGCCCACGGCCGCGCCCGGCTCGACGACGCAGAGCGGGCCGACCGTGGCCGAGGCTGCAATCCTGGCGTCCGGCGCCACCACGGCCGAGTCGTGGATTCCGGGCTTCGGCTTCGGCCAAAGGGCCTGCTCAATCCTCGAGCACAGGAGCGAGAGCGCAACCGAGGGGCTGTCGACCGTCATGTGCACCTGGTTGGGTCCCGGCGTTCCCGCGTAGTCGGGCGGCAAAAGGACGATCGACGCGCGGGTCGAGGCCACCGCCACCTTGTATTTCGGGTTGCCCAGGAACGAAATGTCCCCGGGCTGGGCGGACCCGAGCGAGGCGATTCCGCGGATCAGCTCCGTGGTGGCGCCCTGGGTCCTTGCCGGGCGCGTTATCGTTGCGATCTCAGCCGGGGTGAACGAAACCTGCATGGTGCCTAGACAATGAACCCCGCCTGCTCAACGCAAGCGGGGTTCGAGCTGTAATCGGCGCCCTTATGGGCCCCGCCTCACTTGCCTGGCGTGATGCCGGGAACCGTGATCTTAGGGGACGAGTCGCCGGTCGCCGGCGCGATCGTGGGGGCCGGCTCGGAGGAGGTGGCCGGCGCGGTCGCCGTGGCCGGGCGGTCCTTGTTGAGCTCCACCATCACCTCGTCGGTGATGTCGAGGCTCGGGTCATAATAGAGGATGTTCGAGACTCCGACGAGCGTCGGGCCCGACTTGTCGAGAAGGAAGGTCGCGCCCTTCTTCTTGGCGATGTCGACCGCCACCTTGGTGATCTCCTCGATCATCAGCTGCTTGAATGCGTCGAAGCGCTGGCGCAGCGTGCTGCTCGTGTTCTGCGCAAAGGTGTTCACCTCGCTGCGCTTCTGCTGGATCTCGTCGTACTTTTTCTGGGCCTCGCCCTGGGCCTTGGCCTTGGCCTCGGCCGTCGCGGTCGGGTTCTTGGACTGCTCGTCGAGCTCCTTGAACTGGTCCACGAGGGCGTTGAAGTCCTTCTGGAGCTGGGCAACCTGGTCCTGCGCCTTCGACCGGTCGGCGTTGAGCTTGGCCTGCTGCTCCTGGGTCTTCCAGTGGTTTTCAAAAAGCTTGGCGAGATCGACGACAAGGATCTTTGGCGCCGTTTGAGCGTGGGCGGTCAGTGCCGAGAAAGCGATGGCGGCGACGGCGAATAGGGACGTGATGGGTTTCTTCATGATTTGTATATCAAAGGGTGGAAGAGGCAGATCGAATCGGATTTAGAAGCGTGTGCCAAACGAAAAATTGAACTGGCCGCCCTGTCTGTTGTAATGGTCTCCCTTTATGGGGATTCCGTAATCAAGGCTCAGCGGCGAGCCCGCCACCATGAGGCGCAGGCCGAATCCGAAGTCGTCGTTGTAGTTCGACGGGTTGAAGTCGTAGGCCGCCGCGTTCACGAAGCCCACGTCATAGAAGAAGGCGAAGCGGATGGGATCGACGATCTCCGCGGAGTATTCGGCGGTGAACATGCCATAGCTCTTGCCGCCGATCGGCTCCCCGTAGACGTCGCGGGGGCTGACCTCGTTGTACTGGAACCCGCGCAGGGTATCGGGCCCGCCCAGGTAAAAGGCGTCGTAGTACGGCAGCGAGGGGAAGCTGCCGTAGTTGTCCCTTACCCCCGCGCGCGCAACAAGTTCGAGTATCTGGGTCTGCAGCTCGAACACCTTGAAGTTCTGGGAGCCCCTAAACTCGAACCCGTAGAAACTGTCCGTCCCGCCCAGGGGGCCGCCGGCCACGGTCGTCGTGAAGTCAATCCGGTTGCCCGAGGTCGGGCTCACGATCTTGTCGCGGGTGTCGCGGACGATGTCGAAGGTGATCTGCGAGACGTCGTGATAGCCGCCGTTTTCCTGGATGACCTGCGACGCCGAGCTGCTGACGTCATACACGTCGATGATCTGGTACTGGTATTGCAGGGTTCCCTGGAACAGGCCGAAAAGGTGCTTGCGCAGGCTCACGTTGCCGCCCTCGGAAAGCTCCTGGTAGTAGGTGCTCACGTATTGGGACTGCTCGCGGAAGATGCTGAACCCGAGCGCCAGCTGCTGCTCGAAGAGATAGGGCTCCTCGAAGCTGATGACCGACTCGTTGGACAGCTGCCCGAGGGACACCTTGATGCTGAACTTCTCGCCGTCGCCCTGGAAGAAGGATCGACGGTTGAAGAGGTCGAAGTTGGTCTGCTGGATGGTGGCGAAGACCGAGGCCCGCTCGAGTGAGCTGTAGCCCGCGCCGAAAGTGAAGGTCCCCGTCCGGCCCTCCTTTACCGTTACGCGCATGTCCTTGCGCCCCGGGATGTTCGTGTCCTGGGGGTTGATGTCCACGTTGTCGAAGAACCGCGTGTTCTCGAGCCTGTTCTTGCTGATCTTCTCGCGCACCGTGTCATACACGTCGCCGGGCCCGAGGAGCAGCTCGCGGATGATGACGACCGTCTTCGTCTTCGTGTTGCCCTCGACCAGGACGGACTCGACGTTGTACTTGTCGCTCTCGTCGATCTTGAACTCCAGGTCGATGTCGTTCGTCTTCAGGTTGGGCCTGCGGGTGACGTGGGCGCGGGTCTCGAGGTAGCCGTCCTTGCCGTAGTAGTCCTCCAGGCGCTCGGCCGCCTTGTCGATCTTCGACGGAGCAAACACGGAGCCCGTTTTGGCGTAGAGGGAGGCGACGCGCTTCAGGAGCGACGACGAGTGGAGCTTGTTCCCCGTGATGGTTATCTCGCCGATCTTGTACTGGCGGCCCTCGTTGACCGCTATCGTGATGATCAGCTGGTCGCTCTTCGGATAGCTGAAGACTATCTTCTCCTCGGGGATCTCAATGTCCAGGTAGCCGTGCTCGCGGTAATAGTCCCTCAGCTTGTCCAGGTCGTCCTGGAAGTCGTCGTCCTTGAATCTGCCGGTGTCCGTGAGCCAGGAGAACATCCACCATTTCTTGGTATCCATCACCTTCCGCAGGGCCTTCGACTTGATGTGGGCGTTTCCTATGAACCTGACCTCCTTGATCTTCACCTTCCTGCCCTCACGGATCTTGAAGGTGATCGTCCCGAGCCCGGTCGCGCGGTCCCTTGAGATCGTGTAGCTGATGGTGACCTGGTTGAAGCCCTCCTTCTGGTAGTACTCCTTCAGCTTCTCCGAGTCCTCCTTAACCTGGCGCTCGTCGAGCGAGGTGTTCGGGGCGGATTTGACCTCCTTTTCAAGCCGGCGGGTCTTGACCTGCTTGTTTCCCTCGTACTTGACGGCGAGGACGCGGTACTTCGGGGTCACCTCGATGACGAGGTTGAAGGTCCGCGCGTCCACCGCCTCCCGCTTGATCTCGATGAACTCGAACAGGCCGGTCTTGTAGAGCGCCCGGATATCGCGATCGAGCATCGTCTCGTCAAGGTCGCCGCCCTCGCGCACCTGGATATTGGCCCTCACGACCTGCTCGTTGACGTTGGCTGTTCCGACGAACTTCACCGTAAGGGTGCCCACCTTGTAGGTGGGCGCCGTCGCCTCGCCCTCAGGGGCCGCCTGCGCCGAATTCTGCGCGGAAAGCCGGGAAATGCACGCACCCGCGAGCAACACTGCGGCAACGGCAATGCGTAGGACCCTGTAAATCACAGGGTTACTGGGTATAGTTTTCAAATCGAGTGATGTCGCGTAGGAACGTCAGCCGCAGTTCTCCTACCGGCCCGTTTCGCTGTTTGGCAACGATTAACTCCGCCGAATCGGCAGCAACCTGGAATTTCTCATCTGCGTCCTTGGGTCGGGCAAGCATAAGCACAACGTCTGCGTCCTGTTCGATCGATCCGGATTCGCGCAGGTCAGCAAGCTTGGGGGCGCGGTTTTCCTTCTCGGAAGAGCGGTTCAGCTGACTTAATACAACGACGGGGACTTCAAGTTCCTTCGCAAGCGCCTTTAATCCGCGGGAAGCCTCCGCCACCTGCTGCTCGCGGGGCACCTTGGAGTCGACGGGACTGAGCAGCTGCAGGTAGTCCACGATGATGAGCCCCAGCTTGCTTCGGGCGTGAACCCTTCTCGCCTTCGCGCGCAACTGCATGATCGACAGGTTGCTAGAGTCGTCGATGAAGAGCGGCGCCTTGGAGAATTCATCGGCCGCCGCGACCAGCCTCTGCTGCTCGTCCCCGTTCTTGGAAAGCAGGCCGTCGCGCAGCGCCTGCATCTTGACCCTGGCCCGCGAGCAGAGCATGCGGAGCGCAAGCTGGGCGCCGCTCATCTCCAGGGAGAATATCAGGGTCGGAAAGGGCTCCCCGCGCTTCGGAAGCGTCACGGCCTCGGCCACGTTGAGCGCGAACGAGGTCTTCCCCATGGACGGCCGGGCCGCCAGGACAATCATTTCCGAGCGCTGGAAGCCGAACGTCAGCCGGTCCAGGTCGTGGAATCCCGACGGGGCGCCGGTCATCTCGCCCTTCTTCATCATCATCTTGTGGACTACGTTCATCGCCTCCTTGGTCGGCTGGCTCATGGGCTTCGCGCCCTCGCTCACCCGGCTCTGGGTGACGGCGAAAATCCGCGCCTCTATCTGGTCCACGAACTCGTCGATCCCGCCCGTGAAATTGAAGCACTCCTCGACGGCCCCCGTCGCCGAACGGATGATCTCGCGCAGCAGGTGCTGCTCGCGGACGCGCTCGATGAAATAGCCGGCCTGGGCGGTGGTGGGGATGCTCCCGCTGACGCGCGTGAGGAACGCGTAGCCGCCAACGGACTCCAGCTGCTTCGCGGTCTTCAGCTCCTCGCCCAGGACGGCGACGTCGATCGGCACCTGCCTCGCGTAGAGGTCGAGAAGCCTCTCAAAGACGGTCCCGTGGGCGGGCACATAGAACGACTCGGGGGTGATCCGGGCCTCGAGGCAGCGAGCGACCACCTCGGCGCCGTCTATCAGGCAGCAGGAGAGCAGGTATTCCTCGGCTTCGACGCTGTGCGGCATCCCGCGGCCGGCCGCCGGGACGACGGGCCGTTGCAGGGGGGTGCTCTTCTCGTCGGCCATTCGGAGGGTCGTTCGGGGAACCCTCGGTCAGGGCAGCCCTCGGCAGTCGTTGGCGGGGGGACCCCGGAGGGCTACCTCCGCGCCTCGGGCTTCCTGTTCTTTTTCTCCTCGGCGGCCTTCTCCTCTGCCGACGGCTCGATCGGATTCTCGGAAACGACGTCGAAGGAAAGCTCGACGGTGACGTCGGCGTGGAGCTTCACCTTCACGGTGTGCTTGCCGAGAGTCTTCACCGGGGTGTGCAGGTGGATGCGCTTGCGGTCGATCGTGAAGCCGGCTGCGACAAGCTTGTCGTGGAGGTCGGCCACGGTGACCGCGCCGAACATCTTGCCCCCCTCGCCCGTCGTCACGGCGAAGGCGAGACTCGTCTTCTCCAGCCTCTTCGCGATCTCCGTGGCTCCGTTCAGCTCATGGGCCTCGCGCTCCCCGCGGCGCTTCTTGAGCGCCTCGACCTGCTTGCGGTTCGCCTTGGTGACCGGGACCGCGACGTTGCGCGGAAGCAGGAAATTGCGTGCGTATCCGGCGCGGACCTTGACTTGGTCGCCTTCGCCGCCGAGGCCCTCTACGGGCTTGACTAGGAGTACTTCGCTGTGGGCCATGGTAAAAAAAATCCGGACGTGATTCGTGGGTGGAAACCCAAATGAATCCCGCAGCGGAGAGGGGGTGTCAACTGAGTATTTCCCCCAAGGAAAACGGCGCCCGCGGCCGGGTCGGCGCTGCCCGGCCGCATTTGCAAGGCTTTTGGCCGCGCCGCGCCTCGGGCCGGGCCCCGATGCGGGCGCGCACCCGATCTCAAAAATCCGACGCGCCGGGGCCGGCTCGCGGCCCGATCCCGAGCGGCGCCCGAGGGGGACCCGGGAGGCGCCGCGCCAGCGCAGGGGGCAGCCACCCGATCGCCATCGCTTAATTCGTTACAGGAAAATGTCTTAAGGGACAAGCAATGCCTTCAAACCGGCAACCGCGAAAGCCGGGACAAATAATGCGTCATGCTCGCCAATATCTGGCGAGTTGGCCGGCGGGCGCCGGCTATAATGAATCCAGCATCGGGCGGTCAATCCCCGGCCCCAACCCCTTTCGGCCCGGACAAGATCCCCCCAGCCGCTCGTTCCCAAGCACCCTCGACTCGACGCACCGCATGCCTTCCGCAAACACCGGCGAAGGACCCCTGAAGGACGCCAGCCCCTTTCCGGGCGAAGGCGGGGGGCTGTCGCGCCGGACCGTCCTGAAGCTGGGGCTGGTCGGCGTGCTCGGCGCAGCCTGCGGCGCCGGATCGACCCGCCTCATCACGCGCTTTGGCAAGGCCGCGCGCCCCGCCTACCGCTTCTTCACCGAAAAGGAGGCCTCCCTCGTGATCGCGATTTGCGACCAGATCATCCCTTGCGACGACGTCCCCGGGGCCACCGAGACCGGGGCCATCCACTACATAGACCGCCAGCTCTGCGGCCCCCTGGCGCGGCATCGCGAGGCCTACCGCCGCGGACTCGAAGCCTTCAGGCAGACCTGCCTCGAGGCCTGCAAGGCGCCCTTCGAGAGCCTCCCACCCGACGCACGGATCGAGGCGCTCCGCCTGATCGAGGCGGGCGAGGCGCCGGGGGCCCTCTGGGGCAAGCCGTCGGCGCCGGAGTTCTTCAACCTCGTCCTCGCGCACACAATGCAGAGCTTCTACGGCAGCCCCCGCCACGGCGGCGACCGGGACTATGCGAGCTACCGGATGCTCGGCCTCGATTACCCGCAGATCGTCGGCCAGAGCCGCTACCCCAAGGCATGAGCTTGGACCTGAAACCCGTGAATGCGGTCGTGGTCGGCGCGGGCGCCGGCGGCGGAGTCGTTGCAAAGGAGTTGAGCGAGGCCGGCCTCTCGGTCGTCATCCTCGAGCGCGGCGACTGGGTGAGCTTCGAGACCCATGGCCAGGACGAGCTCCTGAACCAGCGCACCACGGTCCTCGGGAACGCCTACGGCCCCGACGACCGCAGCCCGAGGGTCGTCGAGACGAGTCCCGGCAGTTTTGAGGTCGTGATGCCGAACGAGGGCGGGTACAGCAACAACGCCGCCTGCGTTGGATCGGGCACGGTGAGCTACGGCGCCATGGCCTGGCGCTACATGGAGAAGGATTTCAGGATGCGCTCGACCTACGGGGCGCCGGAGGGATCGACGCTCGAGGACTGGCCGATCGGCTATGCGGACCTGGAGCCCTTCTACGAGAGGGCCGAGCGCGAGGTCGGCGTGTCGGGCGACATGAGCGCGAACCCCTTCTCCCCTCCCCGGCGCAGCCCCTACCCGATGCCCGCCTTCCCGTACAACCGCGAAGGCAGGATGCTCGAGGCCGCGGCGAAGCGCCTCGGTCTCCATCCGTTCCCGATCCCGATGCTGCGCAACTCGGTTCCTTACGGCGGGCGAAACGCCTGCATCCACAACCGCTACTGCTGCGGCTTCGCGTGCCCGAACAATGCCAAGAACGGAACGCACAACACGGTGATCCCGCGGGCGCTGGCGAGCGGCAACTGTGAGCTACGCACCCGCTCGGTCGCATGCGAGGTCGTGGTCGACGGGCGGGCGCGCGGCGTGAGGTACTTTGACGCGGCCGACGCCCCGCAGTACCAGCCCGCGGACCTTGTCGTCGTCTCCGGCGGCGCAATCGAGACGGCGCGCCTCCTGCTCAACTCGAAGTCGAGGGCGTTCCCGGACGGCGCCGGCAACCGCCACGACTGGGTGGGGCGCAACCTCCAGGGCCACGCCTACAGCGGCGCGGACGGGCTTTTCGAGGAGGAGACATTCGACGACGTCGGCCCCGGGGCGACGATCGCCATCAGCGACTTTAACCACGGCAACCCGGGCGTCAGGGGCGGGGCCGTCCTCTGCAACGAGTTCATACGCCCTCCGTACGGTTTCTCCGGGATGCGTCCGCCGGGAGAGCCCACCTGGGGGAAGGCGCACAAGGACTACCAGCGCCGGTTCTTCAAGCGCAGCGTCACCGTGCGCGGTCCCGTCCAGGAGATGCCGGTCTTCGACGTCCGAGCCCAGATTGACCCGAGCGTCAGGGACCACTGGGGGATACCCGTCGTGCGCCTTTCGGGAAACCGCCACCCGGCGGACATCGAGACGGGGCGCGTCCTCGCGGCCCGCGCCGAGCAGTGGCTCAGGGAGGCCGGGGCCTTCAAGACGTGGCAGAGCATACCCGGCACGGCCGCGGGCGCCGGCCAGCACCAGGCGGGCACGTGCCGCATGGGATCGGACCCCGCGAGCTCGGTGACGAACCGCTTCGGCCAGGTGCACGAGATTGAGAACCTCTTTGTCGCCGACGCGAGCCTGCATGTCACAAACGGCGGCTTCAACCCGGCGCTGACGATCCTTGCCCTCGGGTACTGGGTGGGCGGCCACATCGTCGCGCGCTGGAGCGGCGGCAAGCTGGCATGAAGCCGATCCGCTGGAGCCGCCTGATGATCGCTCTCGGCCTCTACGGCGCCGTCTTCGCCGTCACGTGCGCCCTGGGAGGCATGGCCTATTTCCACTTCGGGAACCCGAGCGACACGTGCGCATCCTGCCACGAGATGACGGGCGTGCACTCGGACTGGGCGGTCTCCTCGCACCGGACGGTGCAGTGCCGCGAGTGCCACGGTGGGGCCCTCACCCTGGATGTCCACGCCCTCCAGTCCCACGTCGACCGGATCGTCAGGCACTTCACGGGCGACCCGGACAGGCCCGTCCACCTCCTCGAGAAGCACGTCCAGGGCCTCGTCGACGCCTGCCGCAAGTGCCATCCCCAGGCCTACGCCGACTGGCAGGCCAGCAGGCACTCGACGACGTTCGCCCGGATCTTTCTCGACCCGACCCACAACCTGACGGCGCCGCCGACGGACGACTGCCTGCGCTGCCACGGCATGTTCTTCCAGGGCGACGTCAGGGACTTTGTGGCCCAGGGCGGCGCAGGCGGAGGCTGGGCGCTGAGAGACACGGCCAGGGCCACGCAGCCCGCCATCCCGTGCCTGGCCTGCCACCAGGTCCATGCGGCCGCCGACGCGACGCAGACCGCGAGCTTTTACGGCCACCGCGAGCAGGCGCACTATTCGGCGAGCCGGCTCCCGGTCCCCGCCGTCTTCCAGGGGGAGCGCGCCGTAAGGGTCTCGCTGGATCCCCGCCAGCGCGTCTGCATGCAGTGCCACGCGCCGAATGCGACCCACCGGCTTGGCACCTCTGACGACCGCACGCCTGCGGGCGTGCATGAGGGCCTCAGCTGCCGCGACTGCCACTGGTCCCACACGAATTCAGCAAGGGCGTCCTGCGACGCGTGCCATCCCGCCGACTCGCACTGCGGCATCGACGTCCGGAAGATGGACACCACATTCCTAACCGCGGACAGCCGGCACAATGTCCATACGGTCGCCTGCGCGGACTGCCACCCCCAGGGGATACCCGCGCGGGCGCCCCTCGCTCCGGGGCAGCTTCAGCGCTGAGCGGCGGGCCCGCGCCGCCTAAGGAACGACCGGCAGCACCAGGGCCGACGGGTGGCCCGCGTCGTGGTAGATCACGTTCGTCGCGGCGGCATGCGCCGCCGAGCTCTCGGGGCTGCCGGCCGTGTTCAGGTTCCGGTCGAACCTGGGGAAATTGCTGCTCGCGATGTCGAGGCGCAGCCTGTGGCCCGCAAGGAAGACATTCGAAGTCGACCACAGGTCGATCGTTATCCTGTAGACCTGGTTCGGAGTCATCAGCTCCGCCTTCTCCGCGCTCGAGCGGTAGCGAACCCGCAGGATGCCGTCGGTCAGGTTCTCGGCAAAGCCGTTCGGCCAGACGTCAACCAGTTTCCCCGTGAAGTCCGTGTCCACGGCCGACGAGCTGACGTAGACTTCGAGGCTCACCGGGCCGGTGACCTCCAGGTCCCGCTCCAGGGCGGGCGTCGTGTACACGAGCACATCGGAGCGGCCCTCGACCGCTTTCTGGTCGAGGGGGCCAGGGGGATAGTTCGGATCGCCAAGGACCGCGCCGCCGCGGGTTGGCACCGGATTTTCAGGATCGTAGACATACCTGTCGGCCGCCTCGGCGCCCGGGGCCTCGGTGCCCAGGGCGCCGTCGCCGGCAGCCGAGTTGGCCCTGCCGCCCGAGTGAAGGAAGTACCGCGTGGACTTCGCCCGCGCGAGCGGCCAAGCGTCCTCGTCCCGCCAGACGTTGCGTCCCATGACGAAGATCCTGACGGGCTTCTCGCGGTCGATCCCGTTGTCGACCCCCTTCATCAGGTGGTCAAACCAGCGCAGCCCGTACTCCCAGGTGTCGAGCTGCGCGTCCGGGCCGAAGTCGACGTCGCCGACCTTTCGCCCGAAGCCTGCGTGCCCGCCGGGGATCATCACCAGGCGCTGCCCGCTGCGGGCGGCCTCGCTTCCCCCCTTCTGCTTGATCCCGACGTAGTTCCTGAGGGTGCCGTCCTGGAAGATGTCATACCAGCCGCCGAGTTGCAGGACGGGGACCCTTATCTGGCCGTAATGCTCCTCGATGGACCACTGCCTCCAGTAGTCGTCGTAGGCCGGGTGCGCGATCCAGTCAAAATAGTAGCCGGCGAGGCCCGCGGCGCTGCCTGGGTCGAGCAACGGGTAGTCTGACGGCGCCTTCATCATGTCCCAATGGGAAGGCAGAGCGGACTTTCCCGTTCGCCGCTCGAGGCCGTTCAGGGACAGGGCCGAACTCCACGCCTGCGCCAGCAGCTGCTCGAACGCCCCGCCCTGGTAGGCCCAGTGGGCGTGGTAATCGGAAGCGTTCACCGTCGGGTAGATGCCGACAAGGTGCGGCGGAGCCGCGACCGCCGCCAGCATCTGGGTCGCCCCGACGTAGGAGCCGCCGATCATCCCGACCTTGCCGTTCGAATAGGGGAGCGCGGCGGCCCATTCCACGCTGTCGTAGCCGTCGGCCGACTCGAACTTGAAGGGATACCAGTCGCCGTCGGACGCGTTGCGGCCCCGCACGTCCTGGAGGATGACGACGTAGCCGCGCGCCGCGCCCTTGAGCCCCGTGTCGATGTTGCTGAATTTGTTGTAGGGCGTCCGCTCGAGAAGGACCGGGAACCTGCCGTCGGCGTCCGGCCGGTAGACGTCCGCCCTCAGCGTCACGCCGTCGCGGGTGACCATCGCGACATTGCCCTCGAACGCCACGGCGTAGGGTTCCCCGGCACCGACGGTGCCGGCGGCCGACAGAAGCGCGGCGGCCAGGAGCTGGATTGCCTTAGTGGAGCGCATGGGATTCAGCTGGGGCATAAGTCATGGGGTTCCGGATACGGCCCCGGGGGAACGGCCCGCACGCAATCCAATTGGGAGGAGTCCGAGGCCCTGCAAGCGCGCCGCTCACGGGCGGTTGTTTGAAAGCGTTGCATGGTCGCCCGCCGCGCTCTCGATCAGGTTTCCGTTGAGCTGGTTGTCGTGCACGCTGACGCTGTCGACCCCCCGCCCAACCGAGATCGCCGTGCCGGGCGCCGCATCCTTCACCACCCCCGGATAGATCGTCATCGAATTGTCGTGGATCAACGCCTGCCCCGCCAGGATCTCGATCATGGGGCCGTCGAGGACCCAGGGGGCCATGCGCGAATCGGACAGCGACAGGACACCCGTGTTCTCCCACTTGACGACCCGCTTCAGTTGGCCCCAGAAGCTCCCGCCGCGGATGAAAAGGGCGACCGTGTTCGGCTCCGTGAGGTCGAGGCCGTTGAGGTGGCGGGTCTGCGAGGCCGCATCCTTCGCGCTGCGGCCCCAGACGGCGATGCGGTCCTTGCCACGGCTGTCGTTCGCGATCGCCAGGTTTGAGAACGACACGCCCGGCTGCTGCGTGTAGCGGGCGTCGATGCCGATGTCGACCGCGTCCAGGTCGACGTCGCTCATCTGCCCGTTCATGGACCCGTCCTTCGACGCCGACAGCTCGATCCCGACCCTGTAGCCCCAGGAGAAGATGTTCTCAACGACCTCCCAGTCGGCGCGCTGGAAGATGAAGGATTTCCCGCAGGCCTCCGTGAACTCCATGACCCCCGGGTCCTGCGACCAGAACGGCCAGAAATGCACGTCGCGGATACGCCCGATGTCCGTGCATCTGTCCACCCAGATCCCGCGGAAGATGGCCTGCCCGTAGAGGCCGTGGACGTAATGGCGGCTTCCGCCCTGGGTGGCCAGGTCGACCGCCTGGTAGGGATTCACCAGCAGCACGTTGACGATGGAGACGCTGTCGCCGCCGCCGCCCCGAACCGTCCACGGATACGCGGTGGGCTGTTTCGAGGCGACCTGCTCGGGATAGAACACGCTGACCCCCTCGAGGGTCGAGTTCGGGCCCTTGAGCGTTATGAAGGCTTCGCCCTCGGAGCTGCCGGCGCCCTCGACCGCCAGCAGCTGGGAACCGGGCTTCGCGTCCGAATAGAGCTGCGGCGCGCGCGCGACCCCGACAAGCGACGTTCCGGCGGGGACCACCAGGTGGGTCCTTATCAGGTACCTGCCCGTGGGCAGGTAGACCACCCCGCCCCCCTGGGCCGCCACGGCATCCAGGGCGGACTGGATTGCGCGCGTGTCGTCCGACTTGCCGTCGGCGGCGGCCAGGTACGGCGCGCTCCTGACGTTTGCAGCCTCCGCCGGAAGGGGGGCACGCTCCACGACGCCGGGCTCGTTCAGCTGCCGGGAGGAGCCGGGCACGTCCTGGGCTCCGGTCGCCGGGGCCAGGAGGGCCGCCAATGCGGCGAAGGTCCAGACTGGGCCAATCCTGCGGGCGCACGGCCACGCCCCCGAAGGGAAACGGCTGTTGCTTGGCTTTCGCATAGGGGGGTTTGGGGGGTTCTTTGGCGGAGCACGGATGGGGACGTCCGCCGCTGGGCCCTGGAGCTCCACCAACCTATACACAAATTGAACCCGCCGGGGCACACAAAAAAGCGAGCGGGCGTTGGCTGTTGACTCGGCCATTCTGCAAATCCCTCATCGTCGGATTACGTTAGACCGACCGAGGCCATGTCCCGTCCACCCCTGAGAGCGTCGGGCCGATCGCGGCAGATCGCGCTGTGCGCGGGGCTCGCGCTCGTGGCGGCAAACCAGGCCTTCCCAGACGACCCGGCCTGGGACCCACAGGCCGCGGAGCGTTTCCTGCAGGACCGCCAGCATGCCTGGCTGGACTTCACCGCCAAGCGCGCGGAGGAGCGCCACCAGCCCCAGAACGTGGCGTGCGCTTCCTGCCACACCGTCCTGCCGGGCCTGATGGCGGAAACGGCGCTCGCGCGGACGCTGGGATCCCAGGGCCCGAGTGCGTTCGAGGTCGTCCTCACCGACCGGATTCGCGACAAGGTCATGCGCCCGGACGAGCCCCAGAACGCCCGCTTTGGCTACCTGAGAAGCGCGGAGCCCATAATTTACGCTCTCGTCCTGACCCTCGACGACCGCGAGCAGCGCCGCGCGACGCTCAGCAGGGAGGCCGAGGAAGGTCTCCGCAGGATGTGGTCGGAGCAGATCCGGGCGGGCGACAACCGGGGTTCCTGGGCGTGGCCGGACACATCGCTCGATCCCTGGGAGACCCCGGAATCCGTCTACTATGGAACGGCACTTGCGGCCCAGGCGGTCGGCTATGCCCCAGCCGATTACCTGGGGCGGCCGGAGCTCAAGGAGCCGATCGCGGAGATGGCGCACTATCTGCGCCAGCGATTTCATGGGCAGATCCTGCACCATCGGCTGGCGGCGTTGTGGGCCTCGGCCAGCGTGCCTGACATCGTCTCCTCGGAGGACCGTGAGGCGACGCTCGACGAACTCTGGCGAGGGCAGAACGCCGACGGCGGGTGGAGCTGGCGCGCCCTTGGCCCGTGGAAACCCCGGCCCGACTCGTACGTGGCCGCCGTCGCAACGGGCCGGGACTCCGACGGCTATGCGACGGCCTTCGCGGCCTGTTCGCTCAGGCAGGCCGGCCTCGCCATGTCCACGCCCCAGTTGCGCAACGCGCTTGCCTGGCTGGCCAGCCACCAGAATCCCAAGACCGGAGGCTGGGAGGCGAAGTCGCTGAACGGCCTGTATCCCAACGACCCCGTTCTGGGACACCTCATGGGGGATGCGGCCAGTGCCTACGCCGTGATGGCCCTTTCAAAGCCTGAGAATCCGGTCCGTTAGGCCTCATCCATCTGTGACCAGATGCCTTGCGAATTCACAGCCGCCATGACTAGTCCGACGTTTGGGCGCCTGCGAGCAGCCTATGCAATTCCTCGCTTGGCACACCCTAGAAACCGGTTTAACCTGTTTAGATGAAGAAGATCGAGGTGAGCGATGACGTGTATGAGTCACTCAAGAGACTGACGACAGACTTCCACCAGAGCCCGAACGACGTCCTCGCCGCTCTGCTCAACGTCGGCACGGTGCCAAACGCTTCCGAAGAGCCCCTGGCCGGGTTCCTCCTGGGCGCCGAGTTCCGAACAAAGTTCACGGATGCCGACAAGTACCTCGGCATCCTCGGCTGGGTGGCGGCCAGGCACGGGTCCGAATTCAACGAATTCATCCTCTCGCTATCGGCCGGCGCGAGCGGCCGCCGCTATCTCGGGCTGTCGAGGGAGGAGATCGTCGACCAGTGCCGCCACAATCAGGCCCGGCAGATCCCCAACACCCATTATTGGGCCATCATGAACATCGACACGGCGACCAAGCGGCGGTTTCTGTCGCGCATCCTCGAGTTCATCGGCTACCGCGACGACATTATCGAGATCACGTGCGCCGCCATAGGAATCCGGCACCCGTCCAGGCGATCGGCGCCGCCGGTGGCGCTGTCTTCGTGACTGCGAAAGCCGTGTACGCGTGTTGAACTTCGCGGAGCCCACGCTGGATTCGTCTCCCGCATAAAATCTTAACACTTTGATATAGATGATGGTAGAACAATTATGTTGCGTGTTAAGCGTAAACATCGGCCTTTACTGTCTTCGGCGCTAAGGCGGACGGGATAACGTGTCCGTCTGCCATGGAGTAACCTTCCCCTTCTCATCGAGTGGAAGGTAAAGTCGGTCCAAATCCTGTTAGGCGAAAGTTCGAGATCGGTTACACACTCATATGGAGCCAATTGCCGAATGCTCTTAAAGCGCAAATGCGGTGATTTGGACCTCCCCGCACATTGCTTTCGTCCGGGGAGGGAAGACAGCTTCTGATTTGAAGTGAGAATCACGCCATCGCGGACGAAACCGCGATTCCGGCTCCAAAACCCAATGAGCCTTCCCCGGAATGTTGAGGAAGGCCGCCCTCCCCCGTTCTGGCGCCTGGCCGCGCTCGCATGGAGTCACCAGGACCGGTCCTCCCTTAGAGCGATGACCGGATCCATCTTTGTCGCCCTGCGCGGGATCGGTTTTCGGAATGGATCGGTCTCATCGTCCTCGGCGCCTTAAGACTCAAGCGCAAACGGCGGCACATCGATCTCGCCGCTTGCGATGCAGGTTGTTGCGCCGCCAACGCTGACAGAGGTCACCACGTCGCCGCGCCTCAAGCCTTGACGACGAGGTCGATCTCGATGCAGGCCCCAAGCGGCAGCGCGGCCACCGCGATCGTCGTGCGTGCGGGAAAGGGCTGCCTGAAATGCTTCGCGTAGATGCCGGTCATCGCGCCGAAGTCGCTCATGCTCGTGGGATACACGCCTGCGCGCGCAACGTCATCAAAACTCTTGCCGGCCGCCTTGAGGACCGCCGAGAGATACCGGAAGACGCGCTCTGTCTCGGCCACGATACCCCCCTCGACCACCTTGCCAGTGGCCGGGTCTTGGCCGACCTGGCCGCTGAGGTAGAGGAAACCACCGACTTCGATCGCCTGGGTAAACGGGCCGACCGGGGGCGAAAGTTCGGGCGCGGTAATTGCGGTCTTGCTCATGGGAAACTCCCGTGGGTACTGGATTAGATGGTCGGATTGGTGGAGCCCGATGTTGCGCGTGCTTCGAATGCCTTGTTGCGCCGGCCGATTGACACTGGGTTGAGCTCAACCTTCGCGCAAGACGACTAGCGGGTCTTCATTGGCGGCCCTCCGCGCGGGTACGTCGCTTGCCAGCAGCGCGACCCCCAGCAATAGCGCTGGCACCCCAAGAAATACGGACGGGGCAATCGGATGAACCCCGTAGAGCGTGACGTTAATCGTCGGGGCCACGAGCAGTGAAATTACAATTCCGCAAATGATTCCAATTATGGCGATCAGGGTCCTCTTCCCGAGGATCATCTTGAAGACATCCGCCGTTTGCGTCCCCAGCGCCACACGGATCGCTGGTTCACGCGCCCGTTCGCAAGCTGACAGTGATCGACCTGCCATAAACCGGCGAGCTCATCCCTCGCGAAGGGCAATCATCGGGTCCACCTTCGTCGCGCGACGGGCTGGAAGGTAGCCGGCTAGAACGGCAACGGCAAACAAGAGTAGAGGCACGATCAGAAACACAGCCGGATCATGGGGGCGCACCCCATAGAGCAAACTTGCCATCATGGACGCAGTGGATGCAGAAAAGACCAATCCGGCAACGATGCCCACGCCAGCAAGCGCGACCCCCTTGCGTAAGAACATTCTCAGAATGTCGTCCCGCCGCGCGCCCAGGGCCATGCGGATACCGATCTCGCGCGATCTTTGGCCGACCATATAAGCCAACAAGCCGTAAATTCCGATGGAGGCCAGAAGCACCGCCAGTCCAGCAAATCCGCCCACCAGATCGGCAGAAAAACGGCGTGAAGCCAGTGACCGATCAAGGATGTCGTTCATAGAAGAAACATTAAATACCGGCAAGCCGGGATCAATGCTCTGGATTTCATGCCGAATCTGTGGTTCGAGCAGGGTCGCGGGCAGAGACGTCCGCAACACCACGCTCACTTGCTTGCTGGGGTCTTGATAGGTCGAAACGTAGATGTGGGGAA
>CAZNNO010000040.1:0-34725 GCA_964574435.1 uncultured Opitutaceae bacterium | reverse complement strand
TGAGCACGATGAAGGCGCCCCAGTGGTTGTCATAGACGAAGGACGCGAAGAAATGCACCTGGGGGGACTTGACGGCCCCAAAGTAGATCCCGGGAGAGGCGAGGAGCTTCTGGACCGTTCCAAAGACCGAGAGCGCCAGCGCGTTTCCCACGGCCGCCGCGAGGATGACACGGATGGTTCCCCGGCTGCGGACCGCGGCCGCGATGTTGAGGCAGGAGAAATAGATCCCGTCGAAGAGCCAGAGCGCGCGCAGGGCCACGCCGGCGCGGGCCGCGCTGGGAACCCACCAGTCCACGCGCACGGGCATTAGGTAGCGCCCGGTCCCGGACGTGAGCTCACGGAAACCGGGGGTCAGGCACGACAGGGCGACAACGGCGTTGAGCGCCAAAACCGGCCAGCCCCAACCGACGATCCCCGGCATGACGCGGCTCCTCGCGGCCGGCGCGCCGAGCATGACGATCGCGAGGAGAATCCCGGCGGAGCCCCAGATTGAGATCGGCGTTCGCACCCAGTCGGCATTGCCGCCGAAGGCCCAGGTCACCCCTACGAGGAATACAATGACGTGCCCTGCGACAACGAGCTCGAGGAGCCCCGGGGGGGACTTTCGCGCGGCAACGTTCACGGGAGGCGCGCCTTGGCGCCGGCACGAAGCGTCGAATAGAACTCCGAGAGCAGGCGCGCCGACTTCTCCCAGGAATACTCCCGCAGCACCCATTCGCGCGCGACAAGGCCGCGCTTGCGAAGCGCGTCATAACCCTCGGAGGTGGCGGTGCGAATCGCGGCGCCGTAATCCGGCCACGGAACGCACCATCCCGAGCCGGTGCGGTTCAGGCCGGACCAGGGTGTCGTGTCGGTGACGAGGGCGGGCACGCCCTCGGCGAGCGCCTCGGCGATCGAGAGCCCGAAGTTCTCGCTGTGCGAGGGAAGCAGGAAAAGGGACGCGATCGCGTAGGGAGGCGGGTGCCCGGCGCCGTCGTAGGCCCGAACCCTCCCGGGCTGCCCCGACCGAAGGACGTAGCCCTCGATCATCTCCGGGGTGTAGTCCTCGGGGATTCCGACGACCAAGAGCAGCCAGTCGCGCGGGCCGTTCTCCAGCCAGGCGTCAACGAGCTCGATCAGGCGCTTCTTCCTGTGGAACCTCGAATAGAAGAGCGCCACCGGCTTCTGCGCGCACATGGGAAGCAGCTGGCGCCAGTGCGCCTCGGCGGCGGCCGATTCCTTGGCGGAGGCTGCTGCGACCCCGTTGGGGGCCACGCAGACCGGCTGCTGGAAGCCGAGGCGGCGCACGGCGTCAAACTCCTCCAGGCTTGTCACGTGCCATCCGTCCACGGCCTCCAGGGCCCCCGGATGAATGACCGCCCGGGCGAATGCCTTCTTCCTCGGGTGGTGGTTCCAGGCCCAGGGGTCCATCATTCCCCTCGGGGAGACGACCAGCCGGCTTTCGATCCGGCGCGCCGCCTGGTGCGCGTAGTGCAGGGTGCGAAGCCAGAGCGAATGGTGGTGGATGACGTCCGCCGTGACGCCCTGCAGGTGCCTGTGCAGCCCGACCGAGGTGCAGAGGGACTCGGGCCAGCCGCGGCGGAATGCGCGGATGTCGAGGCGCCCCTCCGTCCGCCTCCATCCGCGGGCGGGCTCCGTCGTCAGAAGCTCGACCTCGTCTCCCCGGGCGGCCAGGGCGGCCGCGAGGCCGAGGACCGACTTGCTCGGGCCCCCGTGGCGGGCCTCAAGGCTGGGGACGATGTGGCAGGACTTCACGCCGTGGGTGCCGGCCTGGGCTTGAGGACGCGGCAGGGATTGCCCGCGCAGACGGTGCCCGGGGGCAGGTCCCTGACGACGACGGAGCGGGCGCCGACGACGCAAAGGGCGCCGATCGTGACGCCCGGCCCCACAAACACTTCCGCGGCCAGCCAGGAATTGTCGCCGATCGCGATCGGCCTCGCGACCAGGGGCATGCTCCACCGGGAATAGTCGTGGCTTCCCGAGCAGAGGTGGCAGTGCTGGCTCACGTTCGCGCCCCTGCCCAGGGTGATGGGCGCGGGATTGTAGACCCTGACCCCCGGGCCGATCATCGAGCGGGGCGCGAGGCGCAGCCTCCAGGGGAAGAGCACGGATGCTGTCGGGAAGATGACGACCGCGCCGGGCTCGGGAACGTCCGCCCCGAAGAGCCTCAGGAGACTGGCGCGGAACCGGTGAAAGGGGCGCGGGCTCCACCTGAAGACCGTTGATTGCACGATGTCCCAGGCGACCCTGCGGGCGATCTCGCCGCGGGTGTAGGGGGCCGAGCAGCCTTGGCCCAGAAAAGGGTCTTCGTAAGGCATGGGTGGGTTATCTCCGATTTTGGGCCTCGGCGCCCGTCAAAAGGGCGAGGTCCCCGAGTATATGACGGGACACCTCGCCGAAGTCGAACCTGCGCGCGTGCTGCTGGCCGCTCTGCGCAAGGCGCCGCCTCAGGGCCGCGTCGGTGACCAGCCGGCCCAGGCAACCGGCAAGCCGCTCGCCCGCGTCGTGCGCCCTGTGGTCGAAGGCCAAGCCGGTCTGCCCGTCCAGGACGAGGTCGCCGAAGCATTCGAGCGCCGAGACGACCACGGCGCACGAGGCCGCCATGGCCTCCGCAACAGCCACGCCGAAGGTCTCCCCCTCCTCGGCGAGGCTCGGATAGCAGAAGACATCAAGGCTCCCGTACAGGCGCGCGAGGCGGGCCGGGTCATACTCGGGAGGCAGCCATTCCACCCGCCCGCCGAGGCTCGCCGCCCTGGCCTTGAGCCCGGCGACCCAGTCGTCGCCCCCCCCTCCCTCGCGGGCGCCCGCGGGGCCCGCGATCCGGAGCGTCCACTCCGGCAGGTGCCCTTTGGCGGCGAGGATGCGGGCGGCGCGCAGCAGGAGGTCGACCCCTTTCTCGGGGTGGAGGCGCCCCACGTACCCGATGACGACCGGCTTCCCGGTCTGGGCCGCCGACTGGGCGTGCAGCGTCCAGTCGATCGGGTACCCCGTGACAACGGTCCGGTTGCCTCCCGGCGCCGGCGCGATCCGCCGGGCGACGAAGGTGCTGGGCGCGTAGATCCTCGCGACGGCGCCGTAGAATCGGGACTGGCCCTTTGGCGTCCGTCCGATCATGACCGCCACCAGGCCCGCCGAGGGACGGGCGCGCCGGAGCCAGACCGGGAGCGTGATGGTGTTGCAAATGACCACGTCGCCGACCGGAAGGGCCCGCGCAACGCGCAGGCCCCAGACCGAGTCCAGGAGCAGGTTCAGCGGCAGGTGCCTCGTGTGGTCGAAACCGGGAATTCTGACATGCGTCACGCCGTCGATCGTCTCCGCGTCCTTCTGGCCGGGCCACCTGCGCGAGATCAGCGTCACCGAGTGGCCTGCGGCGGCGAAGAGCCTTGAGAGGCCGGTCCATGTCTTCTCGGTGGCGCCTCCGCTCACGGCGGGCACAGGGAGGAAGAAGCCTGCTACGATTGCTATTCGCATCGGGGAGACCGGGTCGGTGTGCGCGTCTCTTTCATGCCTGCAGGGCCGCAAGGGCACCGAGAAGGCCCTCTGCGGCCCTGGCATAGGTGTATCCGGCTATCCTGCGCCCGACCGCATGGCGAAGCTCGAGTGCCCGATCCGCTGATCCGAGTTCGGCGAGGCCCCGCGACACGGCCCGGGCGAGGGCCCCCGGCTCGTCCGGATCGAATACCCAACCCGTGTCGCCGTCCGTCACCAGGTCGCGCTGGCAGCCGACCCGGCTGCTCACCAGGCACGGAACGCCCATGTGCATGGCCTCGTTCACGGCCAGCCCCCAGGTCTCGAAAAGGCCCCGCGACGGCAGCGCGAAGAGATCGGCGAGGAGATATCGCGCCGGCATCTCGCTCTGGTTTGCGAAGGGCAGAAGCCGCACCGCGGCCCCCGGGCCGGCCCTCGCGCGGGCTTCGAGCGCATCCCGCTCCTGGCCCTCGCCCACGAAGACGATCGCCCATCCGGGCCTGGGCGCCTCCATAAAGCCCTCCAGCAGCTGGAGGGGCTGCTTCTCGGGCACGAACTTGCCCGCAAACAGGATGACCTTCCTTCCCTCGAGGCCGAGGGACGACTTCAGCCGGGCCGCGTCCGCCCTCAGGGACTCGCTCGGGCGAAAATGCTCCTCGTTCACGCTGTGCGGGCAGAAGAAGAGCTTCGCCTCGGGCACCCCGAACGCGCGGAAATAGTCCCGGTTGGCCTGGCCGGCATAGAGGACGGCGCGGAACTGGCGGTACAGCAGGCCCAACCCCAGCTTGGAGGCGAGCGGCGGGCGGGCCCTCCCGATGAGATGGGAGTCGCCGCGGAAGATCAGCGGTATCGCGTTCAGCCGCGCCCACGCGATCAGGGAGATATGGGCGGCGTACCGGTACCCGAACACGACGATTGCGCCCGGGCGCCACCCCTTGATGCGGGCGGTCAGGGACGGATTCCGGAGGCCTGTGAAGTGGCCGGTGCCGGGACGGCGGGCAGTGTTCGGCACAAACTCGCTGTCATAGCCCGAAAGCAGGTCGACGTCCCACTTGAACGTCTCCCCAAACTTGGGGTCGCGCTCCGCCCTCACGCCAAAGTCCCAAAGATAGAACACGCGAATCTCGATCCGCGCGTTGGAAGCCAGCCACCGGAACCACGGGCCGTAATACTGGGTGGGATGGGAAACGACGATGGCTAGCTTCACGTTATGAAAAATCGGGCCGCAAACGGCAGCAGCAGCACGCAGATCATGGCCTGGTAGAGCGACGCAACCCACACGCTCATCGGGAGCTCGATCTGGATCGACCAGGCCATGATCAGGATCATGATGAGGCTGCCGTTCGACAGGAGCGGGCACGAGCGCGTCCACACGGAGATCACCTTGCCGGCCCAGCCGACGAAGATGCCGAACAGGGCCATGCCGATAAACCCGAAATTCGCGTACGCCTCGGTGAGCGTGCCGAAGGCTATCGAGGTCGAGCGCGTCGAGTACTCGTCCTGGAGGCCGTAGTAGATGCTGAGGCGCATGGTCGCGACCTGGCCGCTCGGCTTGTCCGGCCAGATGATCCGCGGCACCAGCTGCGCCGGGATGTAGCCGTAGGTCTCCCCCATGAGCAGCGGGAGCCCGTTGTCGGTGGAATCGATGACGAGGCAGAGCATCTGCAGCAGGGACGCGCGCTCCAGCAGCTTGCTTTTGTGGGGAGCCTCGCCATCGGCCTGCGGCGACTCCAGCCCGTGGCCGGCCCATTCGAAGAAGAAGGCGGGCATGTCCGTTATCCCGGGCGCCTTTGCGCCTTCCGCCCAGTACTTCTCGCGCATAGCCGACTTGCCGTTGTGGAGGACGGAGAACACCCCGAACGAGATCGCTATCGCAGCCCAGGGGATGCGGCGCCCAGCGGAGACGTAGGCCAGGAAGAACACAATGAGCCCGGAGATCGCGGTGATGAGATAGAGCGTCAAGAGTTGCAGGATTATCTCGATCAGCATGGCGCACACGATGTTCGGCTTCTGGTCGGCGGGCAGGTCGTCGTCGCCCCAGTACCGCCCGATCAGGAATGAGCAGCAGATGCTGATCCCAAAGAAGACCGCGCGCAGCACGCTGTCGATCTCGTCGGGGACGACGGTCGTGAAGGTGCCGAGGAACAGGTACCCCACGTGTAGCCACAGCCCGAACGGGAGCCACCGCCGCACATCGCGCTGGAAGAGGCTCCCGACCCAGAATGGCGACCTGCGCTCCATTGCAGTCACCCTCTGGAAAGCGACGATTGCGCACACCTGGAAGAGGATGACGGCCAGGAGCGCCTTGGAGACGATCTCGTCGCTGTAGCCCATGACCACGGAATGCTCGTTTATGAGCGGCAGGACGTAGGCCGTGATTCCCGTCAGCATGAACGACTCGAATGCGGGGAACCGGTAGGGTTGGGTGTCGATCCAGCGCAGCGCGGGCCAGACCGCCAGCAGGAGGCACGTCAGGCCCAGCTCCAGCTCGAGGCCGCGAAGATGCCAGCCCTGGTAGACGCTGTACGCTATGAGAACCCCGAGGCCGACCCTCGCCGTCCTCCGGAGCTGGGAGGTCCCCAGCTCGCGCGGGTTCAGCCGATCCTCGTAGTAGTTGAGCATGCTAGACCGTCAGGCGGATCCTGCAGAAAGGCCGCCCAGGAACTCGGCCAGCTGCCGGGTGCGTGCGGATGCGGTGTAGGTTTCAGTGAAGCGCCCCTCGTTGCGGCGCGCCGGCCAGAGGGGACTCGGCCGGCCGATGTCGGCCACGAAATCGCCCAGGGCGCCGGGCGTCGACCCTGAAGGGTCGAGCTGCGCGCCCAGCCCGAGGTCCGCGCTCATGCGCGCGGCACCGCTGCCCGGGGAGGCGACCACGAGGCAGGGGCGCCGGGCCAGGAAGCTGCCCGCGATCTTCGAGGGAGTGTAGCCGGGTTCGTCGGATGCCAGAACGATGATGCCGTCGGCGGCATGAAGCGTGGCCTGCGCAACGTGCCAGGGCACGCGCCCCGTGGACTCGCTCACGAGGTCCCCGACCCCGTGAGCGGCGGCGGCGGGCTTGACCGACGGCTGGGCCAGTCCTTCCGGGGCGTAGCTCGTGCCTATGAAATGCAGCCTCAGGGAGGCGGCGAGCCCGGGCGAGGCTGCACGCAGGTCCCGCAGCTGCGCAAAGAGGGCAGCGAGGGCCCCGGCCATGATGGGTCCCGCCGCTCCGACGCTGACGAGATGGACCTTGTCCGGCTCGCGCTCGAAGGCCGCCCGCTCGGTCGCCGCCGCATTCCCGGACTCCCGCTCGTCCACGCCGAACGGTATCGTGGCCTGGGGCTTCCCGGAGAACCACGGGTAGCGCGCCGCCAGGGCGAGCAGGTAGTCGGGTGACACGCTCACGAAACCGGACGCCGGCATGAACGCCGCCGGCTCCATCCGCGCCGCGATCGCCCGGGCGAACGCGTATTTCCAGCCGCCCGGCGGGGCCGGGGAGCCCGCACGCGAGTAGTAGTCCGTCAGCCAGGGGTCCTGGAGGTCCACGACGTAGGGGACCGAGAACTCCCTCTTCCAGCGGGGGCCAAGCGAAACCACGGGATACTGGGTTGTCGTGAAGAGGATGATTTCGGGCCTGGTCTCGCGGATGAGGCGCCTTCCCGCCCGCCGAAGCGAAAGCCACGAGCGCCAGCTGAGCGTGCGCATGCCCGCAAGGCGCGTCAGGGAGAGCGGCCAGGCTCGGCAGCGCTCGACGCGCACGTCGGCAGGCACAAGGGACGCCAGCCTGTCGTCGCGCGGCGCCGCCACGTCGCGGGCGTCGACACAGAGGACCGTCGCCTCCCATCCCAGGTCGCGTAGATAGGGAAGGGCGCCCACGGCCCTGTGCATGTCCGGTGCGTTCACCGGCGGGAAATGGGGGCTGACGATGAGCAGCCTTCTCATTGCGGGAGCCGGCCGCGCGGGGCGAATGGCGCGCAGGTCGGGAACTCGCCGTGGCAGCGTGCCTCAGGCCTTCGGGAGCGGCGTCTCAAAAAAGAATTCATCGTCTGTGTCAAAGGCGTCAACAAAGCCGCGCGGCAGTATCGGGTCCTTGTATGGGGGTGACGGGTCGGTCTGGGAGGGATAGCACCTCAGCAGGGTGCGCTTGCCCTTCGCGAATCCCTGGGTCGGGCTGCGCCAGATCGTCTTTGCCGACCCGAGTACCCTTGCCAGGTGCCGCGGGCTCCACCACGCCCAGACCGGGTATTCGAGCACCCGGGGAGGCGAGAATGGCAGCGCCGCCAGGGCGCCCGGGAGGAGCGCAAACATGGCCTCGTGCTCGGTGCTGCCGTCATTGCGGCATGGCAGCAGTATCTCGGACGGGCGCGTGTCGTCGACGAGCCTTGCCAGGCACTCCCCCCAGGCGCGCCTCTCTGCCGGGGACAGCTTGTCGAGGCGGCCGTCGGGGGCGCCGCAGAAGCGGACGCGATCAGCGGGCAGGCCGATGCTCGCCATAGCGTTCCGAGCCTCGGCCTGCCTGAGCGCCGCCACGTCGGCCGGATCCAGCCCCGAGCGCCCGCGATGCGAGCTCTCGCCGCTGGTAAAATAGGCGACGACCGTCATGGCGGGCGAGGCCGCCCTCTGCGCCAGCAGGGCCCCGCATCCGAGCGCCTCGTCGTCGGGGTGTGGAGCGAGCACCAGCGCGGGACCCTCCGGCGACAGGCGCAGCGGCCTGCTCCTCGCGCGCAGGCGGGCGGCGTAGAGGCGCCTCAGAAGCGTTCGCGCAAGATCCTTCATCGTCCCGGCGCCGCCTCGGCGCCGCCGCCCCCGGCCAGCTGAAACAGACGGTCCCGGATCGCCTGCAGCCGGAATTCCGTAATCTGCGCGACGCACCTGGCCCATGCGTACCCGAGGAGCACGAGCGAGACCCAGAGGAGGATGGCGGCGGGTGAGGGCTGCATTCTCAGGCCCCAGGCCCACAGCCGTTCGGCGGAGGCGACGACCAGCAAGAGGATGGGCCAATGGCTGGCATAGAGGCTGTACGAGAATGAGGCCAGATACTTGTGGATGCGGGCGCCCGGCAGCGGCGCGTCGCCCGTTCGCGCCATGCCGAGGATGCACAGGGCGAACGCCAGCGCCAGCGCGACATCGGTCTCGAATTCAAGCTGGTGGCGGATGAGGCCGAGCCTCGCCACGGTGAGGACGGCCGCGAAGGACGCGAATCCCGCGGCCCAATGCGGCCGCATCCTGCCCGGGGCGAAGTGGGGCAGCAGGCCCGCAAGCCAAATCAGAAAATACCAGAGCATCTCGCCCCGGATCAGGCAGATCACCGCCGCGCCGGCGCCGAGGGCCAGTAGCCGCAGGCCCCACGGCGCCCTTCTCTTCAAAATCGGCCAAAGCAGGAGCGGGAACAGCAGGTAATACCAGGCCTCGAAGGCGATGCTCCAGAGAGGCTGGTTGCTGCCGACCGTCGTCGACGTCAGCCCCTGCATGAAGCCCAGGTTCTTGAGCAGCACGGGGAGCGTCAGCCGGTCGGCCACCGAGAAGCCGAGGCCGGGGAACGGCATGCCGGCCGTGTAGACCCCCTGGGTATTCGCGTGATGGATGCCGACCCAGTCAAACGCGCAGCCCGCAGCCAGAGCGAGGACGTAGACCGGGTAGATTCGCGCGACCCGCTTGACGGCGTAGGCGCGCCACGAGAATGCGTCCGCGCTCAGCTGGCGCAGGACCTCGCCGCCAACCAGGAATCCGCTGAGGACGAAAAACACGATGACGGCCAGGCGCCCGAATCCCGTGAGGAAATAGAACAGCCCGTAGGCCCAGCGGCCGACGCCCGCCTGCCCGGCATAGGGCCCGAGGACGAGGATCCGCGCGTGCTCCTGGATGACCGCAGCCGCCGCGACCCACCTTGCGGCGTCGAGGAAGCTTGAGAGTCGGCGTGTGATCGTGAGCATGCTGCGGGCTTCCGGGCGACTCAGGGGCGCCCCGGCGCCGTCAGGAAGGGGTCGAGCGCCGAGATGACCGCCCGGCGGTAGTCCGACCACTGCCATGCCGCGGCGGTCGCCTGCGCGGCCGTCCGCATTCTCCTGAGCTCGCCCCGGTTGGCGGCGCACCAGGTAAGCGTGGCGGCGAGGGCCGAGGCGTCCGCCGGGGGCGTCACGAGACCGTTGACGCCGCTGCGCAGGAGGTCCGAGGCCCCGGCGTTGGGAGTCGTGATCACGGGCAGGCCCCTGGACCACGCCTCGGTGGCAACCATCCCGAACCCGTCGCTCAGGGTCGGGAACACCAGGGCGTCGGAGCGCTCGAAGCTCGCGAGCAGCGCCGACCGGGGCACCACGCCGTGGAAGAATATCCCGGGTGGCGCCGGGCTCACCATCGAATCCGGCAGGGATGGGAGCCCGTAGACGTCGATTCGGGCGTGCCTCGAGAGGTTCGCCGCCCGCCAGGCCTCGAGGAGGTAGTGGGCCCCCTTCAGCGCCCCGAATTTTCCCGCCCAGACCAGTCGCAGCGGCCCGTCGGCTTCGCTGCCGCCGGCGCCGGCTGCCTCAGCGGCGACCGCGGGCGGCGCTCCGAGCGGCACGACGCGGATCTTGCTGACGTCGAGGCCGGCGGCGGCGTAGGTGGACCGGGTGAAGCTCGAATTTGCGATGACGATGTCCGCCGCGTTCCACTCGCTCCTTCTCCACGCGATCCGCTTTGGCATCTGCGACGCCTCGCGGCGGTGGTAGGCGGTCTCCAGCTCGGGATACCTGGCAATCTCCCGCTGCAGGGTTCCAAACGCAAAGCTGGGCTCCGCAGCGGACGCCTCATAGACCGTGCGCATTCCCCGGGACTTGGCGGCCGTGAAGACGGCCCGCGCGCAGTATTCGTACCCGTAGACTGCCGTCACGGGGGGGCGCACCCGCCTCGCGGCCGCCCGGCTGAAGGCCTTCTCCGTGAATCCCCAGACGAAGTCGCCTGCGCGGCCGCTTGAGTCGAGCTTGCTCGCCGACAGGCGCAGGAGCTCCCACCACGGTACGGTGCTCACCATCTGCTCGGGGATCTCCGTGAGCGTCCGCCGCCGCAGTTGCGCCTCCATGTCGAACCCGGCGGCGCGGCCGAGCGCGATCGCAAGACGCTGCCAGCCGGATGACCTGTCGAACCGAATGGTGGTGACGAAACGATGGAGCTGGCCGGCCTCGAAAAGGGCCCGGGCGGTCTGCTGCACCTGCGGTGCAACCATGGGGTTTACGAGTAGGACGCTCATGGGGCCTCGCGAAGGGCCTCCTCGACCTTGCCGAGGACGACCTGCTTCTCGACATCCCAGCAATACCGGCTTTGCGCCAGCCGCCATGCGGCGCCTCGGGAATCGGCCTGCCCCGGGGCGCTGCCGAGAAGCGTGTCCACTATCGGAGCGGCATTCTCGGGCTCCGCGAGCGGAATGACGCGCACGGCGGATCCGAGGTCGCCGGCGAGCGCAATGTGCGCCCGGGTGGGCGAGAGGAGTGTCGGGATTCCCGCGATCAGGTACGTGAATATCTTGTTCGCGAGGCAGAGGTCGCGGTTCGGAACGACGAGGGGCTCCGCGCAGATGCCCGCATGCGCCCCGGCCGCGAGCCGGGCCATCTCACCGGGATCGGCCGGGGGAAGGAAGCAGGGCGGGTGCCGCACCCCGAGTCCGGCCGCAAGGCGGGTGAGGCTGTCCCTGTATGCCGGCGACGCAAAGCTGCGCACGTGCAGCCTGGCCGGGATCCGCATCCGTGCGGTGATTCTGAGGATTTCCTCGAGGCCCCGGTCGCTTCCCGCCGTTTGTGAGAACCAATAGAGCACCGCCGGTGCGTCCTCCGATATCGGCGGCGGTGCAACGGGCTCGCCGGGGGCCTCGCTCCTTGGGAATACATTCAGCACCGTGTCCGCCTTCACGCCGTAGATCCGCCCGTACTCGGCGGCGATCAGCGGCGCGGCTGCGGTCAGGTATCGGGCCCCTGGAAGCAGCCTCGATTGAAGCAGCCTCGCGGTCTTCGCCAGGACGGGCGAGGCCATCGCGTGCAGAGTCTCCCCGTCGTGGTAATCCTCGATGTCGAACCCATAGGAGCTCCGGTGCCTGGCCGCCGCCAGCGCCACCGCGGGAAGAGCGCCGAGGCAATGGCCAACGTAGAGGTCGGATCTCTCCGAGGCCGCCGCCTCGCAGAGGCGCAGGCTGATCGCATCCCGGGCGAGAGCCGCCAGCCTGGTCCCCGGAGCCGTCATGCGGCCCGCCGCGAGCTGGGCCAGCCGGCGCACGACCGACCAGAGGCGGACCCGGGCGGTTCCGACCATGTCGACCCGCCGGCAGCGCCAAGCGGCCCTGGCGAGCACGGCATTGTCGAGCGGGTCGACAGGGCCGTAGTGGCGCCCCGCGACCACGCGCACGTCGTAGCCGGCCTCTGCGAGGGCGTCGGCCTCCTTCACGAGCCGCGGCGTCGAGCTCACGTGGCCCGGGGTGACGAGGCATATCCTCCTCTGGGGCTTGTTCACGTCGGCCACAGTGTCCTTGCCGGCGAGGGGACGGTCTCGCTGGCGGCTTCCACGTTTGCGGTCAGCATGGCTGGGAGGCCCGTTCAATCTGGGAGCAGAACTTTGCCACGAGCTCCCGCGGCGAGAATTCGGCCTCGCCGGCCGCCCAGGCGCCCTCGGCCAGGGAGCGCCGCAGCCGGCCCTGCTCCCGGAGCCGCACGAGCAGCTGCGCCAGCTCCGCAAGGTCATCGCCCCGGACGAACGCCGCCGCAGACGGATGATTGAGGGCCCAACGCGCCCCGGTGGCGAAGTCGGGCCCCGTGACGATGACAGGCATCCCCAGCGCCAGGTACTCCGGCAGCTTGCTTGGAAAATGATGGCGAAAGAGGCGCTCCATTCGGCCGGCCGGATTTGGGTACGGCAGCCAGACGGCATCGCAGTCCCTCTGGATGGCGGACCACGCCTCGGCCGACGGGACGAAGTCGCGCCACTCGCAGACATCCCCGGCTTCGGCCAGCGCCGCATACGGACCCGCCGGCTTCCGGCTGTACAGCACGATTCTCGCGCCCGCCGAGCGGAGAGCGGGCAGCAGGCGCAGTATCTCGGTCCCGTAACCGTACCCGAGATTTCCTGCAAAGCCGATCGTCAGGGTCCCCGGCGTGCGCAGGGCGTCCGAGTCGCCGAACGCCCGCGGCAGCAGGCCGGGGCTCCTGTTTGGATAGAGCACCTCCCCGCGCGCACCGTAGAGCTCCTCACAGTAACGGGACATCTCGGGGCTTACGCAGAGCCGGCAGCGGGCGAACCTGTAGAAGCGGCCGTCGCGCCTGCGCGCCGCGCTCCGGGCCCAGGGAAGCACCGGCTCAAAATCGTCGTTGATGTCGTGGACGATGACCGCGAGCGGAAGGTTCCGGCGCCTGGCAAACGCCCAGGCGGTGTCATAGTAGGAGGCGTGCTGCATGACGCAGAGGACCACGTCGGGCGAGAAGTCGCCCACGGCCCGGTCAAGCTCGCGCGCCGGCACGCCGGGAACCAGGCCGAACGCGCGCAGGGAGCGCTTCAGGCGGTGAAAGCGCGACCGCTCCAGCGCGGCCCACGGAGTCCGCAGGGGGATGTAGTCCACCTGGGGAAGGGGCTCTCCAATCGCCGGCACGTAGCGCGCGATGACCCTCAGGCGGTCGGCAGGATGGCCGGCAAGCAGCCGGTGCAGCAGGATCCCGCCGGCGGTCCCGGTTTGAGGGCCCTCGTCCGAGATCATGAGAATCCTCGGCCTTTCCGTCTGATTCACGGTCGTCGTGGCGCCGCCGTCGGCTGCGGCCCGGGCGATCCCGCTTCCAGCGGGGCGGCGGAAAGGCCGCGGCGCCGGGTGGCGGTGCAGGGGCCCGCCCGGAGGCGGGGCTGCGCGGGGGTTGTCTGCGTCATGGTGCGGAAAGGGTACCGGGGCGGCGGGCCTGGCCGCAAACTGCGGAGAATACTGACTCACCTGCCACGCAGCGAGGAGCCCCGGCGGCTCCTCTGCCATCCCGGCCGGGCCGGCCGTGTGCAGAGCCTGGTCAGGATGACGACAAGCCTCAGGCCGATTTGGCGAATTGCTTTAGCCATGATAGTTTCTCCTCGCGGGTCCTAACGAGGGGATTTCTGAACACCTGGTCGTTCAGCACGAGGAGGTCGATGTCCGTGTTGAGGAAGCACTCCCATCCCTCCCGCGCCGTGCGCACGATGGGCTGGCCGGAAACGTTGAAGCTCGTGTTGATCAGGATCGGGACCCCTGTGAGGGCCTTGAATGCCGAGATCAGCCGGTGAAAGTCCGCGTGGGTCTCTGGCCGCACGGTCTGGAGGCGTGCCGAGTAGTCCACGTGCACCACGCTAGCGATCTCGCAACGGGGGAAATCGAGCCGCTCGCGCAGGCTCTCAAAGCGCGCCGGCTGGGGATTGCGGCGGGAAGGCACGAGGAGGGCCGTGTACTGCATGAAGTCGCTCGGGAGGGAGGGCTCGAACCAGTCGGCGCAGTCCTCTGCGAGCACCGCGGGCGCGAAGGGGCGGAACGACTCCCTGAACTTCACCTTGAGGTTCAGGTTGGACTGCATCCGGGGCTGGCGGGGATCGGCGAGAATCGAGCGGGCGCCGAGCGCGCGGGCGCCCAGCTCCATTCCGCCCCTGACCCAGCCCACGATCTTCCCGGCGGCAAGCTCGGCCGCCACGAACGAATGGAGGTCTCCCGCATAGCCGACCCGCCAGTGCTGCGCCTCGTCGGGGATGGGGCCCGGCTCGGGTCCGAGAAGGAATCCCCGGGAATCCAGGAATAGGGGCGCTCCGCGCGTCAGCTCGCGCTCCCGCAGTATCGCGGCCCCGAGCCCGCTGCCCATGTCGCCCCCGACCGGGGAATTGAAGACGTCGGCGAAGATGTTCGCCGACCGGAGCTTTCCCGCGGTGACGCAGTTCTGAGCGCAGCCGCCGCAGAAGAGCAGGAAATCCTCCCCGGTCCCGGACTTGACGTAGCGCGCCATCTTGAACACCTCGTCCTCGAACACCTGCTGGAGCGAGGCGGCTATGTCGATGTGGGCGTCGGTCAGCGCGTCCCCAGCGGCCCGAGCGGGCACGCCGGTCGCCTCGGCGACGGTGGCAAAGGCGCCGATCAGGGATTCCTCGGTGAAGCGCAGGGGCGCCCGCAGCCTGAACCCCCCCCGCTCGTCCGTTGTGAAAAGGCGCGCCAGCTTCCCCACGAACGTGGGCCTGCCGTAGGGTGCAAGGCCCATCACCTTGTATTCCGAGCCGAACGAGCAGAAACCCAGGTAATAGGTCACAAGGGTATAGAACATCCCGAGACCGTTCTCATAGGGCTGCTCAAAGAGCAGCCTCACCTCGCCGTTGTCGATGACTCCCGCGCTCGCGCTGTAATCCTCGCCCTTGCCATCGACGCAGAGGAACGCCGCCCGCGAGAACGGGGAGGTGTGGAAGGCTCCCGCGACGTGGGTCAGGTGGTGCCAGGCGTAGCCGAATCTGGCGTGCGGGAACAGGGCGCGGGCGGGCTTCGTGTAGTAGCCGCCCCAGAGTTCGGGGAGCAGGCGCCCCAAGGCCCGTGTGAACGCGTTCCCGGGCCTGGCGCTCAGGTCGAAAAGAAGGCTCTGGAGCGACTTCTCGGCGAAGACGACATCCTGGACCTGGCTGGCGTCGATGCCGCCCTGGCTCAGGCAGTCGGCCAGGGCCAGGCTGGGAAACGCCCCGTCGTGCTTCGCCCTGGAGAACCTCTCCTCCTGGGACGATGCGACCAGCCTGCCGTCGACAAGAAGGGCGGCGTTGGCGTCGTGGCCAAGCAAGCCGCCTATTCCGAGGATGGTCCTCTTCATGGGCGGCGGCGCGCGCGCGCGCCTGCCCGGATGCCGGCGCCTCGCCCAGGCTCGCTGGCGGGACCGGCGGGGGCGGCCCCTCCCGGGGGCCCGGGGAGCCAGGGGGTCCGCTGCAAGGGTTTCATGCTGCTGGGGTCATTCTCATCAGGGGGACGGGGGGAGGGTACACGCTAGCCGGCGCCTTGCACAAGGCGCAGATAATCCTCCGGTCGGTAGCGCGCAGAGGCGTCGCGCGAGGCCTGCTCACCCATTGCTCGCCATCGCGCGCGCGACTCCCACGCCCCGCCCAGGGCCCTTGCGAGCGCCTCCTCGGAGGCTGCCGAGCACAGAATCCCGTTTGAGTCGTTTCTGATCCAGTCCGGGGCGCCGCCGACCGGGGTGGCGAGGACGGGTCGGGCGCAGAGCATCGCCTCGGGAATGGTCATGGGGACTCCATCCTCGACGGAAGGAGACACGAGCATGTGGTTTTCCGCCCAGATTGCGCCCAGCTCGCGCACGTACCCGCGGAAGACCACCGCTGACCCGATGCCCGAATCAGCCGCCAGGCGGCGCAACTCGGCCTCCTCCGGGCCGCGCCCGTAGATCTGCAGGCGCCATCCCGGCGCGGCGCCCAGCTGCCTGGCGGCCGCGGTCAGCAGGCGCCGCACGCCCTTGACCGGCTCCAGGCGGGCGACGGCCGCCAGCGAGAGGACCTCCTCGCCGGGCCATGGCGACACGTCCGCGGGAATCCACCTCAGCGGGTTCTGCACCACGACCGCGTTCGCCAGCGGCAGCGCCAGGTGCCTCCGGGTGACCTCAAGGTTGCGGCTCGAGACGAAGTAGACCCTGTCGGCCCTCGGGAAGAACCGGCGGGCCCTTTCCAGCTGGTCGGGGTCGAGCGCGGGATTCTCGTCCTGGTAGTTTGCTATCAGCCTGAAGGGAATGCCGAACGAGGCCAGCCACTCGCACCAGCCGGGCGCGGTCACGAGGTCGTAGGTTCCCCCGAGGCTGAAAACGACCAGGTCGGGGTGAAACCGCTCGAGCGCGCCGGCGACGGGGTCGAGCGGCCGGATGAGCCTGCGGAGCTTGCCGACGACCCGGTCCGCCAGCGAGACCGGCACGACCGGATGGGCCCGCAGGAAAGTCTCCGCGTTCAGCGCCCTGACGGCGGCGTGCTGGGCCACCGTGCTCGAAACGGCGACCAGGAGCCTGTCGCCGCGCCTGGCCGCGGCCCCGGCGGCATGGGTCCAGAGCGTGTCGGCGCCGCCCAGGGGGTAGTCCAGTATCGTCGAGACAAAGGCTATGCGCATTGATCGCCTAGGCGCCGCGCTGAGGCAGGTGGCAGACGGTGTCCTGGCCGGAGGTGGCGATCTCGTAGCCAAGGGCGATGAGCTCGGAGTAGAACGCGATGACCGCGGCCCTCTCGTTGCACGCGTGCTCGAACTGGATCACCTGCGGCCTCAGCCGCCCGAGGTCCGCAAGCCTGAGAATCTCAAGGTCGTGGCCCTCGACATCGATGACGAGAACGTCGCACGGGCGGTCCCCAAACAGCGCGAGCACGTCCGCCCAGGCCACCGTCCGGACCGTTTCAGCGACGACGGCGTCAGGCGGAAGCCCCAGCTCCGCGGCGGCCTTCAGGACGCGGCCCCTGTCGAGGCTGGCGAGGCCCTGGACCCAATCCGGAAGGCCCGCCAGCCCAGGCCGGATCTGGTAGATCGGGAGCGTGCCGGCCTCCCTCGCCACTGCCGCATTCAAAAACTTGAGGTTCGTGTTCCCGGGATAGTTTCGCCGCAGCTCGGCAAAGAAGCCGGGCACGGGCTCGACCATCAGGCCCTTCCAGCCGCAGGGCTGCACGTACCTCCTGATTGGGTCGGCCCGGATGCCATCGTTGCAGCCAACCTGGATGAAATTGAGCCCGGACAGCGACGGGAAGACGCGCAGAAGCGCGTCGTCAAGGGGGCCCCGCGGCGGGTAGTCCAGGTAGCGGACCCCGGCATTCCCGGCGCTGACGACGCGCAGGCCGGCGCGGCTTGCGATGCGCTTCAGGAGTGTGGTCATGCGGTCGGGCGGGGGGCGGCGCTTCAGGGCCCGCTCGGGATGCGCTCCCAGCGCTTGGGCACGACCTCCGCCGACTCGTCGGGCCGGCCCGCCAACCAGGGATCCGGGGCGATGACGAGCCGGGACGGATTGGGGTTCAGCCAGGCGCTCCACCAGGCAAAGGTGCTGTTGGAGATGATCGAGTGGTCGCAAAGGCTCATCAGCCGAATCGTGTCGAAGGCATTCCAGGTCTCGCCCGCGCGCACGAAGACGTGCGGGCCCTCCGGCGTGAAACTGCGCTCCACATCGTCCAGGTCGTCCGAGAATATGTAGAGGGTGACGCCGGGATGGCGCGCCCTCAGGCGGCTCACCGCGCGGCGGTAGTAGTCGGAGCCGAGGACGCCGATCTCTCGCGCGTAGATCGCATTGGTCACATAGTCGCCCCGCCGGAAATGCACCGATGCCGAGGGGGAGCTGCGGATTCGCTCGGCCATTGCGATCGCGTCCGGGGAGGGCGGGTAGCGGAAGCTGAAGTGCTGGCGCAGCAGGCGCCCGGCCTCCCCTTCGAAAAACCGCTCGGACTGCCACATGCCGTCCAGGTAGGTGTCGTCCGGGAGGTCCTGGAATTCGGGGTAGAACTTCAACGAGCGCTGTATATGCCAGTTTCCGCCCGGCAGGTGGAGGTCGGCGAGCCGGCGCAGGCGCAGGCCCCTCGCCGCCGCCGCGAGGAGGCGCTCAGGCCGCGAGAGCGCCCTGCCGCGCACCCTGTCCACGTCCTCCTTGGTCGCGAATTGCTCCGTGATGTTGAGGCCGCCGAGCGAATACCGGTTGTGCGTCGCGTGCTCGGCCTGCTCCCGAAACCAGCTGACGTCGAGCTTCAGCACGGTGCGCCTGCGCTCGGCCAGGTCCAGCCCCGCGGCGTATTGGAACATCTGGTTGCCGAGGCCGCCAAGTAGGTGGGTGATGATCATGGGTCGGGGGTTGGCTTCCTGGTGGGCGACAGCCATCGGCCGGCCCGGAGCCGCGCGCGCCGCACCAGGCTCTCGATGCGCCGCGACGCCAGGTAGGGCCAGGTCCGGGCAAATCGCCGGTTCACGTACAGCTGGTCGCCCTCGACTTCGTTCAGGACCTCGAGGGCAAGGATGAAGCCGTGCGCCCTCATGAAGGCCCCGATTTGGTGGCGAAGGGCCTGGCCCTTGTACAGCGCGCGGGCCGAGACCTCGAGCCACACGGCCGCCACCCGGGGCAGCATGCCGCTCGCCCCGCTTAGGACGAGCTGCTCGGCCCCCTGCACGTCCATGTGCACGAAGTCGACCCGCCTGATGCCTCGACTTGCCGAAAAGCCGTCCAACGTCTCCGTCTTCACCGTGATCCTCTGCTTGAACTCGATCCACCCGTGCATGGGCTCGTCGCCGGCCGGCGGCAGCAGCGAGCTGGATTTGTTGCCGTAGTTCCAGTCCTTGCCGGCAAACTCCTCACGGGGGCGGCCTGACGAAACGTGGAAGACCGCCTCCCCGGCCTGGTCTGACAGCGCGCATGGAACCAGCTCGGCATTCTTCAGGGAGTACTTGGAGAAATTGCTCGCGGCAAGGCGCTGGTTCTCGGGCAGCGGCTCGAAGGCGTAGACCGACGCTTTCGGGAAGCGCCGGGCATAGCGGACGGTGTCCTCTCCCTCGCAGCAGCCAACGTCAAAGATGGTCAGCGCCGGGTCGCGCCCAAACAACCGCAGGAGCTCGAGCTCGGGAACGCTGGGCCTGGCCAGGTAGCCGCTGATGTCGACTTGTTTAAATGGTTGTTCCACAATATATTGCCCTACACAGGCAGAATGCGGATGATGTCCTCCTCGACACCGAAGCTGGCCTGCGGACGGCTGGAGGCCACCAATTCGCGAAGCGCTTCCACCGTGGGATAACCGTCGCGCCCATTGAAGAGGCGGGCGTCGTCGATAAGGACGACGTCGCGGCCGGGGGGGCGCCCCAGGAGGTAGGTGAGCTCCTCAAACACCGGGGTGTCCTTTTCCCCTCGGGCCGAGGGACCCGAGCAGAAATGGCCGTCCAGCCAGAACAGCGCGGGCGCGCCGAGCGTGCGCGCCACCTTGGGAAGCTCCGCCGCGCTGTCGCCCAGGTGGAGGTGGATGTGCGTCAGGTGGCCGAGGTCCAGGACGGCGCGCGCATGGAGTGCCGGGGCAAGCTCGATGGAGTGAATCTCGCGGAAGGCGTTGCGGAGCGTGAAGATCGCATTCCCGTGAAACGTCCCCGTCTCGACCAGCACCGGCGTGGCGAACTGCTCGGCGTAGCGCCGTATGCAGGCGTACTTGACGGCGTCGGGCGGCGGGCTCGGGCGCCCCTCGCGCTGCCAGCGGAGCACCCTCTCGCGGCTGTGGCTCCTGAAATCGCGGTCCCGGCGCCAGTCGCGCGCGGCGTGGTAGAGTCCGGTAAGCCTCAGAAGGCCGGCGGCGGTTCGGCGGAGCGCCTTCATCGTTCGGCATTCAAACCCGGCGTAGCTCGACGCGCATGGAGTTGATGATCAGCCCGAATCCGGAGGCGGCGGGGCACGGGGTCATCGGGTCCTCACCGGTGATCTCCAGGCGGGCGGCGTCAAACTGCTGGATTGTCCTGTCCGAGACGACGAGGCCCACGACGAGGGTGTAGCTGTCCGCCGCGAGCGCGACGGCGTCCTGGGTGAACAGAACCTCATGCTCGCCCGCCTCGATCGAGCTGGGTGCGCTCCAGACCGTCTGGAGCCCGAGGTTCTCGCTGGTGGTGATGCCGAGCGCGATGACGAAGTCGGAGAGGGCGCGCCCCGCACGGAAGCGAATGCGCACCCTCCACGGCTCGCCGACCCGGGCGAAGGCGAGGGGGCGCCGGTCAAGGGTCTCGACACAGACGGCGCTGACAAAGGCCTGCTCGCGCATCTCGGACGTGGGCTCGGGGATGCGCGCAATCTGGCCCTTCTCGAGGCCGTGCGCATAGGTGCCCAGCACCAGGTTGGTGGGACCGTTCGCCTTCAGCCGTCCGCGCTCCAATAGGATCGCCCGGCTGCAGACCTGGCGCACGATCGGCAGGTTATGGCTCACGAAGAGCACCGTGCGGCCCTCCCCGTGCGCGACATCCCTCATCTTCCCGAGGCACTTCTTCTGGAACGCTGTGTCGCCGACGGCCAGCACCTCGTCGATTATCAGTATCTCCGGCTCAAGGTGGGCAGCGATGGCGAACGCCAGCCTCACGTACATCCCGCTGGAGTAGTGCTTCACCGGGGTGTCGAGGAACCGCTTCACCTCGGCGAATTCCACGATCTCGTCGAACTTCGCCCGAATCTCCTGGCGCCGCATCCCGAGGATCGCCCCGTTGAGGAGTATGTTCTCCCTGCCGGTCAGCTCGGGATGGAAACCGGTCCCGACCTCGAGCAGCGACGCAGCGCGCCCGCGCAGCCTGACGGTGCCCGACGTGGGCTCCGTAATCCTCGAGAGGATCTTCAGGAGGGTCGACTTGCCGGCGCCGTTGCTGCCGACGACCCCGAGCACCTCGCCGCGCTCAACGGCGAAGCTCACGTCGCTCAGGGCCCAGAACTCCTCCTGCGCAGCCTTCGCCGAATCCGCACCCCGGAGCCTCCGCCACCAGGAGCCGGCCCCCTTCGCCAGGCGGTCGCGCAGCGTGTTGTACCGCACCTCGTGGCCTATGGTGTAGCGCTTGCTCAGGCCTTCCACCGTAATGACCGCGTCGTTGCCCATGGGGGTTCTAGATATTGTCGGCCAGCAGGCGCTCGGTCCTGCGGAAGTACCAGACGCCCGTGAACACCAGGATCGCGATGAGCACCACGCTTGTCACGGTTACGCTGGTCTTGAGCGTCGCGCTGTTGCCCAGCAGGCACCACCTGAAGCCGTCGATCACACCGGTGAGGGGGTTGAGCGCCAGGAGGTTTCGCCAGTTGGGCATGTTGTCGGTCCGGAATCCGACCGGGGAGAGGAACACGCCCACCTGAAGCATGAAGGGCGCTATGAACCGGAAATCCCTGTACTGTACCGTCAGGGCCGTCAGCCACGCGCCGGTGCCGAACGCTGCCAGGAGCGAGAGCAGGATGAAGAGCGGCAGAAATACGACGTGCCAGGAGGGCATGACACCGAACCAGAGCATCATCGCCGCATAGAGCGCCAGGACCACGGCGAAGTCCACGAGCGCCACGGCCAGCGAGGACAGCGGTATGATCAGCCGGGGAAAGTACACCTTGGACACGAGGCTCGAATTGTTCAGCAGGCTGCTGCTGGCCCCGCTGAAGGCCGAGCTGAAGAGCTGCCAGGGCAGCAGGCCCGCGAGGACGACCAGGGGGTACGGCGTGTTGTCGTTGGGCATGTTCGCCAGGCGCCCGAAAACAAAGGTGAAAATGACCATGGTTATCGCAGGCTGCACCACGGCCCAGGCGATCCCGAGCGCGGCCTGCTTGTAGCGGACCTTCACGTCGCGCCAAGCGAGGAACCCGAGCAGCTCGCGGTAGTGCCAGAGGTCCGTCCAGTAGGCCCGGTTTTGGCGTCCCGCGCCGATTTGAATCTCTGCGCCTTCAGGTGCCATCGTCGTCGGCCAGCGCCGCGTTCAGATTCCTGCAGAACGCTTCGAATGAGAACCTCCCGACGTGGCTGCGGATCTCGCCGGGATCGAGCCGCCTCTCGGAAAGGCGGATGCAGGCGTCGGCGATCTGGTCGATGCGGCCGTACTCCACCAGCTCGCCGACGGCATCGGTGACGACCTCGGGCACACCGCCGGCCCTCGCCCCGAGGCAGGGCTTTCCAAAGCTCATCGCTTCGAGGAAGACCAGCCCGAATCCCTCCTTGCGGCTCGGCAGCGCGAAGAGGTCGCACTGCGCGTACTCGCCGCGCAGCCGCGCGTCGTCGGTGATGCCGAGGAACTCGATCACGTCGGCCCCCCCGCACTGCTGCGCGAGGGAGCGCAGGCGCGCCTCGTCGTTTCCGCCGCCTACGACGACGAGGCGGGCCCCCGGCAGCTGCCCGCAAATCAACGGCATCGCCTCGATCAGCGTGTCCACCCCCTTGAAGGTGTCGTTCGTCGTCAGCCGCGCCACGGTGAGGATCCTCGGGCCGGTCCGGGACTGGGGCGGACGCGGATCCGGCGGAAGCGCGAAGTCGGGGTCGAGCGTGTTCGGGACGATCGCGAGCTTCGCCGGGTCCAGCGACGGCATGAACCTCAGGATCTGCCGGCGCGTATACTCGCTGACGCAGAGGATCCTGTGCGCGCCCCCGAGGTCGCTCCGCTCAGTTCGGGTATACGGCCGCCAGACGTCGATGCCATGGGCAATAACGTAATAGCGCATGCGTGGGTTGATCCATTGCACGAGACGGGCGACGCTCGCAAGGTGGATGTGTCCGCAGACGATCCGGTCCGCGCGCACGCCGTGCCGCAGGCTTGCCGCTATGAACCGCGCCTTGCTGCGGTTGGCGAGGGCCGTCGGCGAGATGTCGGCCGCCCGCAGGTAGGCCGGCATCCGGGAAAGCGATGCCGGTGAGTCGTTCAGCACGATCGCCCCGACCGATGATCCTGGAGGCCTCGCGCGAACCAGGGCGTGCAGGTACGCGCGCAGGATCCGGGCGATCCCTCCCTCGGCCCTGAACAGCTCGGGAGCGAACAGCAGGGTCTTCATCGGTGCGCGCCGGCCTTCACGAAGGCGATGAGGATCGCCAGGCTCCACACGCGCGACCAGTTGCGGGTGTCCTTTGAGGATTGGTAGTCCGTCCAGAGCTCCTGGACGGCGTCCGGCTCGAGCCAGGGGCAGCTTTCCAGGCTCGGCTTGGAAAACGACTCCTCCAGGAAATCCCGGAGGGGCCCGCGCATCCAGACTGCGAAGGGAAGCAGGAACCCGACCTTTGTCTGGCCGCGCGTCGTCGCCGGAAGCAGGTCGCTGGTCGCGTCGGAGAGGGCGCGCTTGTAGCGCCCCGGGGAGAACACGTACTCCTCGGGCTGCATCCAAAGCCAGCCGATCAGGCTGGTGTCGATGTAAGGTGTGCGCAGCTCAATTGAATTCGCCATGCTGAATACGTCGCTGTCGGCGAGCAGCACGTTGGTCAGGTAGGTGCGCAGCTCCCAGGCGCAGACCGAGCGCAGCGGGCCGACCTGGTGGAGCTCGAAGGCAAAGTCGTCCAGCATCGGATGGAATGGCCCCAGGCGCTGGACGGTCCTGCGCGTCCCGGGCTCGAGAAGGCGCAGGCGGGCCCGGTCCGCAAAGACCATGCGCTGGAGCGAGGCGAGCTCGTGCAGGTCGCGGGCGTTCGAGAGGAAGTCAAAAAGCTTGCGCGAGCGGACGCTCGACCGGAGCTCGAGCAGGCGCAACAGTCCCCGGCGCACGGGCGCGGGCAGGCTCCTCCAGTACGGCAGAAACCTTGCCATGGCGGGAACCTGCCGGAAGGACGGGTACCCGCCGAAGATCTCGTCGCCGCCCAGCCCGGTGAGGATGACCTTCGCGCCGTTCTCGGCGGCGAGCTTGCTGACAAAATAGGTGTTGATGCCGTCGCCAGTGGGCTGGTCCATCTTCGAGATGATGGACGGGAGGCTGCGGGCGACCTCCTCGCCCGTGAGCAGGTGCTCGTGGTGTTCGGTGCCGAACAGCCTGGCTATGGCGCGGGCGGACGCCTGCTCGGAGAACTCCTGCTCCTCGAACGTGAGCGTGAAGGTCTGCAGCCGCCCCGGCACGTGCCTCCTCAGGAGCGCGACGATGGTGCTCGAATCGAGGCCGCCCGAAAGGAAGGCGCCCACGGGAACGTCCGCTATCGAATGGGCCCGCACGCTGTCGTCCAGGTGCTCGCGCAGACGCCCGGTGAATTCGGGGTAGCTTAGGGGTCTGTCCCCGTTGCCCGCGCCCGTGGCCGCTCCCAGGCTGTAGTAGCTTCTGACCGCGAGGCGGCCCTGCCGCCACACCGCCAGTTCGCCCGCGCGAAGGCAGCGGATATGCCGGTAGATGGTCTCCGGAGCAGGCACCGAGAAGTGGGCCAGGTAGGCGCCCACGGACCCCGGGTCGATCTCCGCAGCCACGCCCCTTGAGGCGATCAGCGACCTTATCTCTGAGGCGAAGAAGAGGCTGCCGTCGGTTCGCCAGTGATAGTAAAGCGGCTTTATCCCGAACGGCCCCCTGACAATCGTGAGCGCGCTCTCGGTGACGTCCCAGACGGCGAACGCGAACATTCCCCGCAGCCGCGGAAGGCAGGCCTCCTTCCACTGGACGAACGCCGCAAGAAGCACCTCGGTATCGCAGGCCGTGCGGAAGCTCCAGCCGAGGCCGCCGAGCTCCTCCTTCAGCTGGCGGAAGTTGTAAATCGCCCCGTTGAAAACGATTGCGTGGCGCCCGTCGGGGGTCGCCATCGGCTGGCGGCCGTTGGCAGGGTCGAAAATCGCGAGCCGCTGGCTGCCCAGCGTGGCCTGGCCCTTCGTGACTATCCCGTGGCTGTCGGGCCCGCGATGGACCATCGCTCCGCACATTCGGCGAACGGCACCATCGCGAGAATCCTGCGATTCTTGCATGCTCACAATTCCCGCTATGCCGCACATTTTGAGGTCTAAGGAAGGCTTCGCCCCATCGCTTCCTGCATGGGCAAACATGCTGGGAGTGATCGGGATGGGTTGGGGATTCCCCTTTCCGGTGGCTCGAGGTTGCCGAGTTCCAGCCGGGATACAAACAGTCTTGTTCGGGAGTTAAGCACTTGCCTCATATTCGAATGTTCGGCGATTGGACCCCGGGCTTGGACGGCGCCCGCCCTGCGGATTGCTGGGGCGTCGCAGCCAAGCCTTGAGCACGAGGCTTCCGTGCGGATTCGGCTGGCCTGCGGCGGCGATCGGGTGCCCATCCCGGACGCCCAGCCGGCGCCCGCCCGCGGCGCGCTGTCACAGCCGAACGCGCTCAGGTGCAACCTGCCTGCCGGACCGGGACAGCCCAGCGGCTATGGGAACGCGCGGGCCTTTCCTCCAGGCGCCGGCACCGGGAGAGTGAAAGCGCCGCCCGGGCGCACGGAGGGCGACAGTCCGAGCCACTTCTGCCAATGGCACGCGCATGTCCAGGCTCAGCGGCCCCCGCGACGCAGCCGCCCGGGCATGGCCTTAGAAGCAGATTGAGGAGGCGATTTCGCGGGCACGGTCCCTGCCAAAGAGTCTTTCCACGAGAAGCAGCCCAAAGTCCGTCGCCGTGCCCGCCCCGCGGGACGTGAGCAGGTTGCCATCCTCGACTGTGCGCTCGCCGGGAAGGCACTGCGGCAGCTCCGATGCCGCCGAGAAATGGGCGGTGTAGCGCCGCCCCTCAAGCAGGCCGGCATCGGCGAGCACGAGCGGGGCGGCGCAGATCGCCGCAAGAAGGCGTCCCTCCTTGTTCTGGCGAAGAACCAGCGCGCGCACGCGCGGGTCCGCCCGGAGGCGGGCCACCCCCGGGCCGCCGGGCAGGAACACGCAGTCGTAGCCGGGCATCGCGCCGGCAGAGAGCGCGGAGAGCGACGTGTCGGCGTGCAGGGTGATCCCGCTTCGCCCCGTGACGTGGATGCCCTCGCCGAGTGCGGCGACGACGACCTCGGCCTTCGCACGCCGCAGAATGTCTATGGGCGAGATCGCCTCGATCTCCTCGAAGCCGTCGGCCAGGATTGCAAGCACCGTGGGCATCGCAGAAGATAAACAGGCCTGGGCTCGAAAGGGCACGGAAAATCTCGTGGGGAGTGGCATGGGGGGCCCCGGCTGCCGGCGCGGCGCGGCCGGGCCTGCGCCGCAAATATCTTGTCGCCTTTCGCTGCGCGGCGAAACTCAGGGCCAGCACAACCCTGAACCAACCCAACATATGGCCGGCGTAGGAAAACTTCTCAAACAGGCGCAGAAGATGCAGCGTTCGATCGACGCCCTCCAGGCACAGCTCGATGCCAAGGAGTTCGAGGTGGCGGGAGGCGGAGGCGCCGTCCGGCTGAAGATAAACGGCGCGGGCAGGTTCACCGGGCTCGCGCTGGACCCGGAGCTCCTGAAGGAGGATGCGAAGCTGGTTGCGGACACGATCCTGGCCTCGATCCAGGAGGCCGCGAAGCTTGCCAAGGACAACCACGACGCCGAGATGCAGAAGGTGACCTCGGCCTTCCAGATGCCGGGCCTCCTCTGAGGGCGCCTCGGCAGATCCCATGACGCCCGCCTTTGAAAAGCTCCAGAAGAAGCTGAAGGAGCTCCCCGGCCTCGGGTTTCGATCGTCCGAGAGGATAGCGCTCAACCTGCTTGTCGAGAAGCCCTCCCGGCTGCCCGAGCTGGTGGCCGCGCTCCAGGAGGCGGCGAGAGCGGTCCGCTGCTGCAGCCGCTGCGGCAACATCGCCGAGGGCGAGCTCTGCGCCGTCTGCGCGGACCCGAGGCGCGCTGCCAGCTGCGTCTGCGTGGTCGAGCAGGTCCCCGACCTCGTGGCGTTTGAGCGCAGCGGCGCCTACAGGGGCAGCTACCATGTCCTGCATGGAAAGCTGTCGCCGCTCCACGGCGTCGGGCCGGACGACCTGAATCTGTCGTCGATCCTGAGGCGCGTCGCGGCCGGCGAGGTGAACGAGCTCATACTCGCCCTCTCCAATGACGTCGAAGGCGAGGCGACCTGCCACTTCCTCACGGAGCAGGTGGAGGCGGCCGGGCGCCAGGTGAAGATCACCCGCATCGGATTCGGCCTGCCGAGCGGCGGCGGCGTGCTCTACGCCGACTCGGTCACCCTCAAGAGCGCGCTTGACGGGCGCCGCTCATATTCGTGATTGCCGAGGCAGCCGATTCCATTTTCCTTATCCGCGATCTTTGCGGGCGTAGTATACCGGCTATTATGTGTGCTTCCCAAGCATGAGAAGCGAGTTCGACTCTCGCCGCCCGCACCAATTAGGCCCTGGGTCGAATCCGCATGCCGCCGCCCCGCGCCGCGCCCGGCGCGGGGGAAGGGGCGCGGGGCGCCCCCCGCTCAGCTCGACGTCCCGATGCCGCACCGGCTGACCTCGCGGTGGAGGTGGGTCGCTTCTCTGCTGCTTGCGGCGCTGCTGGTCAATTTTGTCGCGATGACTCGGAGCGTGCGGCTGGCGAACACGGACGATGTCAGGCTGCAGGCCGTCTTCTCGCAACCCGAGGGCAGGGGGCTCGACCGGTTCCTCGACGACTGGAGCGAGCAGCAGGGCAGGTTCTACTTCGCCGCGGGCTCCTACAGGCTGCCTTACGCGGTCTACGCGGTCCATGATCCCGTGCGCTTCGCGTCGGCGCGGGCGGCCGCGCTCTTCGTCCAGTTCGCGCTGGCCGGCTGGCTGCTGGCGCGCCTCTGCCGCAACGAGGCGGCGGGATGGCTGTGCACGATGGTCGCCATGTCGGCCCTGCACCTGCCCGCGGTGCCGTACCCTGTGCTCTCCTACCCGGCCTACGCGGCCGGCGGCATGGCCCTGCTCGGGGCGCTGCATTGCTTCCTCACGGGCATCGAGCGCTCCTCCGGGAGGTGGCTGCTCTGCGCGGCGGGCCTGCACCTGCTTGCGCTGCTCTGGCACGAGAACTTCATCGCCTTCACCGTGCTCTACCCCGCGATAAGCTGGGCCGCGCGCACCGGCCGCCCGGCCGGCGCCCTGATCCGGGCGAACCTTCCCGTCCTCTTCGTCTCGGCCGCTTACGTCGGGGTCTACGTCGGGTTCAGGCACCTGTATTCCACCGGGTACGACGGCACCGTGCTGGCGCTCAAGCCCGTCGGCGCGGCAACTTCCTGGATGCGCCAGACCCTCGCGTCGGCGCCGGGATTCGAGCTGCTGGTCAACCGCGCGGCGCCCTATCCCACGGTTGGCCCGCTTTGGAAGAGTGCGGGGCAGGTCCTGGGGATCCTCGGCTCGGTCCCCGCGGCGGGCCTCGCGCTGGCCCTGGCTGCGTCGGTGGCGGGCGCCGGGCTTGCGCGGCAGGCGGGCTCCTCCGGCGCCCCGTCCGCGCCCGTGGTGGTGTTCCTGCTGCTTGCCGCGGCGCTGCCGAACGTGATCCCCTCGTTGACGCAGAAATTCCAGGAGAACGCGCACCACCGGTTCTACCCGTACGTCTACAGCTTCGGCAGCTACTATTGGGGCGTCGCGGCGGCCACGGCGCTGTGGCTCGTCCTGGCTGCGGAGCGCGGGCCAGGCGGGGCCTGGCCGCGCCTGCGCCTGCCGCTGCTCTTTGTCCTCCTCCTCGGCGTTTTCGTCTCCGCCCAGGCGTCGAACCGCCATACCCTCGAGCTCCTTCGCACATGGTACAACTGACCCCTGTGTCCGCAGGCGAGTTTTCCCCGAACCCCGCGCTGGTCCGCGCACTCTCGTCGGGCTCGAGGATACCCCAGCTGGACGAGCTGAGGGGCCTCGCGCTGCTGATGGTCTTGGCCTATCACGCCTTCGGGGTTCTCAACTACCGGAACGACCTGCGCGGGGACGTTGGGGTCGACATTTTCCTGATCGTCTCCGGCTTCTCTCTTAGCGTGGCCGGGGCTGCGCAGGGGCCCTGGCAGTTTGCACGTCGCAGGCTGGCGAGGCTCGTCCCCGGTTACTGGCTCGCCCTCCTCCTCTTCCTGGTGGCCGGCCATTTTATCCTGCGGCGGGATTGGAGCGGGGCGGACGTGGCCTGCCACGTGCTCGGAATCCACGGCCTGGTCCTTGGCCGCCCCGAATACTTTCTCTCGATCAACGACTCGTTCTGGTTTATCTCGATACTGGCTCTCGTCTATCCCGCCTTCTATCTCGCGCGGGGGACAACGGGCGCCGTGCGGCTGCTCGCGCTCGGCGCAGCCGGTGCCCTCGCCCTCGCCGCGGCCTACAAGCTGTCCGGCAACGAGGTCGGCCTGTGGCACCTGCCGCTGCGCTTCTTCTCGTTCTTCGTCGGGGCGTCTGCCGCCCGTATGCTCCAGTTCCCGGGGGCGGCGGTCCGGATCTCCGCGTGGGACATGGCCGCGATCGTGATGCTCTGCTTTGCGGCGTTCCGCGGGCTCGTGGTCCTTGCCTACCCGGCCGCCGCGCTGGGCCTGTGCCTCCTCTACTGCGCCCTGCGGGCCCCGCTGGCGCGCCTGGCGATCGGCCGCTCCGCCATCGCGGCCCTTGCGGGCGCGGGAACGGTCTCCTACGAGCTTTATCTGCTCCATCAGCCCCTGATGCGGGACTATGCGGTCCATTTCCTGCGGCAGCTGGGGTGGGAGGGCAACGCGCCCGCCCTGGCGCTTGGGATGGCGCTCGGGCTCGCCTTTGCCATCGTCCTTTCGGTCGCCCTGCACATTCTGTTGCGGCGGCTCTGGTCAAAGAGCTGGAAATAGCATGGTGAATTCCCCATCCCTCTTCTCGGTCGTCATCCCCGCCCACAACCCCGATCCGGGCCACCTTCGGCAGACCCTGCTGGGCCTCAGGGCGCAGTCGGCGGGGGCGCTGCCCTTTGAGACAATTCTCGTAAACAATGCCTCCACGCGGTTCCCCGACGCCTCCTTCCTCGCGGACTGCGCTCCGGCGGATTTTCGGGTCGTCGACGAGCCGCGGCTTGGACTGACAGCGGCGCGCCTGTCGGGCTTTGCCGCCTCGCGCGGCGACGTCATCATTCTTGTGGACGACGACAACGTACTCGCGTCCGACTATGTCGCCGCCGCCAGGGAAATCGCCAGGGACCACCCGCACCTCCTGTCGTGGAGCGGCAGCGTCGAGCTTGTTTTCGAGCCCGGGTGCGTCCCGCCGCCCCCGAGCTGGCGCGGCTACCTCACGGAGCGCGTCTGCTCCGGGGCCGTCTGGTCAAACGATCCGGGCCACGACGCCTCCACGCCCTGGGGAGCCGGCATGTGCGTGCGGCGCCAGCTTGCCGAAGCGTACCGCGCGCACTGCTCCCGCGACCCGAGGCGGATGAAGCTCGATCTTAGCGGCGAAAGCCTGACCTATGGAGGGGACACGGACATCGCCTATTTCGGGTGCGGCCTCGGATTTGGGAAGGGGGTGTTTGCGCAGCTGAGCCTGCGCCACCTGATCCCGCCCGAGCGCTGCGAGGAATCCTACCTGCTTCGCGCGATCGAGGGCCACGCGTACTCGGAGTGGCTTCACCACTGGGTCCTCCACGGGACCCTTCCTTCGGAGCGGCGCGGGGTCCGCGCGGCCCTGGGCCGGGTCCTGGGCCGCCTGCGAGGCGGGCCCCACGGGGCCGCCGCGCGGGCGAAGGCGGCCGGCCGCGCGCGCGCCGCGCGCGAAATCGGCGCGCAGCCATGAGCCAGCCGCGCGTCTACTTTTACTGCTGCCCGGAGCCGACCAACCTCCAGGACGACATCATCGTCATCGCCGAGGGGCTGCGGGACCTGGGCATACCGTACTACGCGAGCGCCGACTACTGGCGGCAGTCGACCGGGGAGGGCGACTTCCTGTTCCGCCACACTCCCGACGTTCGGCCGGACGACTGCGACATTGTCGTGCTGCCGTACACCTGGTTCAATTGGGTGCTGCTGGACGTGCCGAGACCGATCCGCAAGCCGGTGCCGGATGGCCTGTTCAAGCCTGGCCGGCGGTACAGGACCGTCTACATGGACACGAATGACGGCCTGCGAACCGTCTCCTGGGAGCCGGGGTTCCGCCGCTTTGACGTCATCTTCCGCACAAAGTACTGCCGGCGCGCCTGGCGCCCCGACAACCTCCGCCCGTGGGTGCTCGGCCTGTCGAAGCGGATGCTTGAGATGACAGCCGGCGCCCCGCCGTTCGCCGAGCGCCTTCGCACCATCCTCGTGAATTTCGGCGCGTCGCACAAATACCCGCACACCGCCCGCATTCGCTCGAACGAGAAATTCGACCCGGTCGTCGCGCGGATCCTCCGGCTGGACGCATCCCGCGACGACCTTTCAGTCGCGCCCGGCGGCGCCTACGACCGGCTCATGTGGGAGCAGACCAACCACAGGCACTCCCGGAGCTACTACGAGCGCCTGGGCCGGAGCCAGGCGGTCTCCTGCTTCTGCGGGGACCTCATTCCTCCGATGCCGTGGCGCAACCCTTCGCAGTACCTCGTGGGCGGCAACAAGGCGAAGCTCAAGCGGGCCTTCTTTGACATGCTGGCGCTCATCGACCCGCGGCCGGAGCGCATTGTCCAGTGGGACAGCTGGCGCTTCTGGGAGTCGCTTGCGGCGGGGTGCGCGGTGTTCAACATCGACCTGGATCGCTACGGGGCGCTGCTTCCGGTCATGCCCGAGAAGGACCGGCATTACTTCGGGGTGAACCTCGACCGCCCGGGAGACCTCATCGACCGGATAGCCGGGGAACCCGGCGCATTGGAGCGCGTTGCCGCCGAGGGACGCCGGTGGGCGGTCGCCAACTATTCTCCGGCCGCCATGGCGCGGCGGTTCCTGGGCGAGCTGGGATTTCCTGACGCGGGCCCGGCCGCCTGACACGGAAGCCCGCGCCGCCTGCACCCGTGAAGCTCCTAGGGCGAATCCGGCGCAAGATCCAGGACGTGGCGAAGTATCCGCGCCTCGCCTGGCAGCCCGCCGACCGCCGCGAGCTCCTGCTTCTCGGGCTTGTGCGCAACCGCGTGCCGTTGTCGAGGCTCGCGGCCCGCGCGGCCACCGACTGCCGGCGGGCGATCGCCCCGAGGATCGCGCCCGCGCGCGGGGAACGAGTGCGGGTTGGCCTTGATTGTCCCTTCCAGATCGACGTCTTCGACGAGCTTTTCCTCGATGTCATCTATGATCTGTCGGCGGTGAGGTTCGCGCCCGAGCTCGTGGTCGACTGCGGCGCCTTCTGCGGCTACTTTTCCGCGTTGGCGGCCGGACATTTCCCGGCCGCCCGGCTGGTCTGCTTCGAGGCGAATCCCGACAACCTGCCGATGCTGCGGGCCCAGCTGGAGATCCTGAGCAGGAGGGTGGAGCTGAACGCGGCGGCCGTCCACGTGCGGGACGGCGTCGTGCCCTTTTCCGGCTCGGGAATGGGCGGCCGCCTCGGTGAGGGCGACCCACAGGCCTCGCATCTCGTGCCGTGCGTCGACTTCCCGCGGTGGCTGTCCGCGCAAGCGCCCGCAAGCCTCGTCTGCAAGCTCGATGTCGAGGGGGCCGAGCTCGAGCTCCTTCCCCAGGTTGTCAGGCACCTGCCGCGCAAGACAGCCCTTTTTCTCGAGACGCACCACAGCGACCCGACCTGCGAGGCGCTGCTAGCGCCCTACCGCGGTGCGGGCTTCTCGGTGAGGGAGGTCCGCAGGAGGCAGGCCGGGGCGGGGGATTTATCGTACACCGAGTGGCGCCTGATGCGCGGCGACTAGGGCGACGCTCCGTCGGGCGCCGGGCGATCTGAGCGGCTTGCGAGATTCCGCTTGATTAACACATGAAATAAGACATGTCTAAAATCATGAGCCCAATCAGAATCTCCGCGGTGCTAGCCTCCGCGTTCCAGGCAACCGACGTGCTCGGCTGGCTTTTCACGCTCGGCCTCGCCGGGTCCGTCTGGCAGGGGATCAAGCACGCGCAGCGCGCCTACCGGGCTCAGGACAAGCAGGACAAGCTGGAGGAGGCGGCCTGGGCGATCGGGATTCCGGCGATCTCGGCCGGCGTCTACTGGTTCTCGATAAGGATAGGCATCATCAGCCCGGTTTGGACGCTGGGCAGCCTTCCCGCCTGGTGAGCGGCCGACGGACCCGAAAGCCATGCTGCCTGAATCGGACGAACCCTCGCTTCCGTACACCCCGAGCAACACGGGAAGGAGGGCCAGGGTGGGGTACCTGGGGTTTGACGGGGTCGGGTTCAACGACCTCTGGCCGCTCTTTGCGGGGCTTGTCCTCAGCATAGCCCTCGCGCTTGAGTATTTCGTCGGAGGAGGAGGCGGGGGGATGCATTGGCTTTCGAGGACGGCCGTCGCCGCCCTTCCCCTGGCCGCGGGATTCGGGTACCTGCGCCTGCTGGTCGTCGGCCGTCCTCCGCATTTCAAGGGCGACCTCTGCGCAACGCTACTCGACCTCAGGCTCGATTTCACCGACCCGCCCTGGGCCCTCTTGCCGATCGTCCCGCGGTTGACGCTCGATGCCACGGCGGCGTCGGGGCCCGGGCGCCCCCGCGACCTGCGCCACCCGCTGGTTTCGGCGGGCGCTCCGGACAGCGCAACCTGAGCCCCCCGCGATGGCCCGCACCTTTCCAGTCGGATGGTTCGAGCGCGACATGCTCTGGTGGGGGGCGGCGCTCGACGCGCGCACGTGCCTCTCGCGGGGCGCACGGGTCGAGGTTCCCGACCTGCGAAGCGCTGACAACCGCACAATCCTCGACCTTCGCCGCCAGAACGCCCACCTCCTGGCGGTGCCCGGTCCCTCGGCGTCGCTCCAGGTCCAGTGGACCGTCGAGGATGACTATGGGGCGGCGCTAGACGCCTATTGCGCCGGCAGAGGGCCCAGGTCGCCCTGGTGCGAGAGGACCCGCGCCGTCCGGCGCGCCTACTACGCGCAGCGCATGGACGAGGGGAGCCTGCGGCGCGAGCGCGTGCACGTCTACCTCGGCAGGAGGAGCGACGGGCTGACCGCGCGCGACGTGCGCTCGGTTGCCGCGTGCGAGGCCTACCTGCGGCAGGCCGCGGCGGGCCTGGACGCGCAGCTGCGCATGCTGGCGATGATCCACCCGCTCGGACGCTGGACGCCCATGGACGACGGCGCGCACGCCGCGCACCTGAGGCGTTTCCTGAACCCGAGCCTGGGCCGGCTCTTCTCGGCGGATGCGGACGGCCGGGGCCTGGGACTCGACGCGAGCCGGTCCGTCAGGGCCAACTGCCTCAGGAGCGACCTGGACGCGTTTGCCTCCGGCGGGGGCGGCGAGCGCGGCAACCTCCTGCATTTCGACGGAAACTTCCACGCGATCTTCGTGATGCGCGAGCTGCCCCGGGGCACGAGGCCGGGGATGCTGATCCCGATACTCGATGCGGTCAACAGGGGCGCGGCGATAACGCTCGTCGTCCATCCGCTGCCGGTCGGAGGGGAGATCGACCGCCTGCGCCGGGAGATCGACGAGCTCAGCGCCTTCCTCTCGGACCGCCGCGCGGCCGGAGTGGAGAGCGACATCCGCCTGCGCCACGCCCGGATCGAATCCCTGCTTTCATCGGTCACGATCCCGTTCAACCTCCTCTTCGTTGTCCGGGTCTGGGCCGACACGCCTGAAGGAATCGCTGCAAAGTCGCTCGCGATGCGCACCGCGCTCCAGGGTGTCGACGGCGCGGAGTTCATGCAGGTCAACAACTGCGCCCAGGCGCGCCACCTCTTCTACGAGACAATCCCCGGGAACCTCGGGGGCACCTACCGGGGATGGGACATCTACGTGGAGAACCACAACCTCGCCGACCTGATGCCGATCTCGTCCACGTTCACGGGACACCTGGAGGGGGCCCAGGCCCTCTACGACAGCCCTGGCCAGAGCGTCGTCGGAATCAGGCTGCTGACTGCGAACGGGACCCCGCAGCACTCGGTGGTTGTCGGCGTGAACGGCGCCGGGAAGTCCGCGCTCCTCATGGACCTCATGAGCCAGT
>CAZNNO010000039.1:0-35169 GCA_964574435.1 uncultured Opitutaceae bacterium | reverse complement strand
AGCCAGAACTTGAGGACGATGACCCCGTGCTCGGCGAGCTCCAGCTCGAACTCGTTGAGCTCCCGGTAGGCCCTCCTCCACTCGGGCTCCGTCGCGAACCCCTCGAGGCGCTCGACGAGCACGCGACCGTACCACGAGCGGTCGTAGATCGTGATCAGCCCGGCCCTGGGGACGTGCCTCCAGAACCGCCAGAGGTAATGGTGGGCCTTCTCCTCGTCCGTCGGCTTTGAGACAGGTATCACCCTGAAGTCGCGGGCGTCTATGGCGTCGGTGATCCTGCGGATGGCCCCTCCCTTGCCGGCCGCGTCCCAGCCCTCAAAGACCCAGACTACGGACCTGCGCTCCTGCGCGGCGGCCCGCACGACCTTGTTGAGCCGGCCGAGCCACTTGTCCCGCTTCTTCTCGTACGAGGCCTGCGAAAGCTTGCTGTCGAGCGGCAGCGAGAGCAGGCGGCGGAGACCTGCGGGGCGCAGGGGGACGATCCTCCTGCGCCGGCTGCCGCCCGCCGGCGCGGCCCTGCCCCGGGCGCGCACGTGGATCCGGAAGCGCGAGAGCAGGACGTCCGCGATCGCGAGGTTGCGTGAGCGCGGATCCTCGGCGCCGATGATGTACCACGGCGCGCCGGGCTGGTGGGTCGCGCTGCGCATCCGCTCGGCGAGGCGCGCGAGCCTGTCATAGTCCCGCTGGCTCTTCCAGTCCTCCGGGCTGATGCGCCAGGCGGTCCGAGGGTCCGACTCGATGTCCCGCAGGCGGGCCCTTTGGGCGGACTTGGAGAGGTGCAGCCAGATCTTCACGATCAGGGCGCCGCCCGCCGCCAGCTGCCCCTCGAACCAGGAGATCCTGCGGAGCATGGCGTCGAACTGCGCGAGCTCGCGCGCGGTGCGCGGATCCTGGCCCATCGCGTCGGCATGCCAGCCGCCTGCGTAGATCGCCATGCGCCCGTTCGGGGGAAGCGTCCGCCAGTAGCGCCACATCGCGGGGCGCTCCCTCTCCTCGTCCGTGGGCTCGTGGAACGCGAACGTCTCGAAGCCGCGCGGATCGAGCCATCCGTTCAGTATGTTGACGACGTCGCCCTTCCCGGATGCCTCGACCCCCCCGATCACGAGGATGACCGGGAATCTAGCGGACTTGAGCTCCACCTGCATCCTGACCAGCGCGGCGCGGACATCGGGCAGCCGCGCCTCGTAGGCCTTCTTCGACATCCTCGTGTCGTCGGTCGTCTTCGCCATTTTGAGGGGGTAAGCTTTTTGAGAAGTGGCCGCCGGGGCGCCCGATGTCGAGATGTCTCGGTGCCCCCCGGAAAATCCCTTCCGGCGGTTCCCACTTGGCGGGAGGGCGGGTGACCGGCATCCTTGACGGTTCACTCGACACCCGGAGCGGCCATGTCCCAAGCACCCTATCCCCAGCACAGGCGCGCCATCGTTATGCTTGTGCTGGCGAACTTCTACTGGGGCCTGAGCTTTCCCCTGATCAAAACGATCGAGTCCCTCAACCGGGTGCTCGTCCCGGAGGCCGGCACCTGGTACCTCACGGCGGCCACCCTTGCGCCTCGGTTCCTCCTGGCGGCGCTGGTGTTGCTCCTCCTTCGCGGGCGCGGGAGCGGGTTCGCGACAGCGAAGGAGATCAAGCAGGGTGTCGCCATCGGCGTCTTTGCGTCGGCAGGAACCTTGTTCCAGACGGACGGCATGCAGTTCACTCAGGCCTCCACGTCGGCGTTCCTGACGCAGTTTTCTGCGATCCTCATACCGGCATGGCTCGCGCTTCGCCATCGGCGCGGCCCGGGTGCGATCGTCTGGCTCGGCTGCATCCTCGTTCTGGCGGGGGTTGGAATCCTGGGCCACTTCGACTGGCGGGCGCTGAGGCTTGGCCGCGGCGAATGGGAGACCCTGCTCTGCTCCCTGTTCTTCATGGGCCAGATCCTCATCGTGGGGAGCGGGAGATACGCGGGCAACCGCCCCGCACCGGTCACGCTCGTGCTGTTCTCGTTTCAGGGGGCCGCCTTTCTTCTGCTCGCGGCAGCGGCGGCCCCGCGCGCGCAGGCGCTCGCGGCTCCCTGGGGATCGCCCATTTGGGTCGGCCTCACCCTTGTGCTCACCCTTTTCTGCACCGTTGGCGCGTTCTCGATCATGAACCGGTGGCAGCCCTCGATCTCGGCCACCGAGGCGGGGCTTGTCTATTGCGTCGAACCCCTCTTCACCTCGCTCTTTGTGCTGTTCCTGCCGGGCATGCTGGCGCGGTGGGCCGGGATCCAGTATCGGAATGAGCATGCGACCTGGTCGCTCATGATCGGCGGCGGGCTTATCACCCTGGCAAACGTGATGGTGCAGGCGAGCCCGGTGGCACGGGGTCAGGCTGAAGTCAGTAGGGTTTCCTAATGGATGTATAAAAACTGCTTTTTAAGCAATTGGGCAATGTTTGGCTTGCTTTAATTGATTAAAGGCAGTTTAAAGACTTAATTAACGCCGAAATCAAAGAGATCATCCTCAGGGGGCTCCAGGCTCGAATCGATGCCTTGAACGCCGTGAGGCCGGCCGCAGCGAAACCCGCGCGCGGCTGGCTTCGGGCCGTGCGCGAGGCAATCGGCCTGACCCAGAATGACGTGGCTTCCAAGATCGGTGTGAAGCGCCAGTCCTACGCGCAGCTTGAGGCCGCCGAGGAGCGGGGATCGATAAGCGTCATGTCGATGCAAAGGGCGGCGGAGGCGATGGGGTGCGAACTGGTCTACTTTGTCGTGCCCCGCGAGGCGCTGGCCCGATCCTATGCGGAGCTCGCCCAGCTGAACGATCCCGCCGCCATGCACCTCAGGGCAACGGAGCATTCGATGGCGCTCCGGGGGCGGAGCCCAAGAGAAGATGGCGACTGAGCCCGCGGCCGACGCCCCGATCTCGCCTGAGGAGCAGGCTATGCTGCTGCCCAGCCTCTCGACGCGGTCCCAGCTGAACGAGCTTGAGCGTGGGCGGATCAACGCGGCCCGCGTTTGGGCGATGCGGGGAGCGGGGCTGCGGCGGGGCGATCTCCTGACGGAGGCGTTCGCCCGGGAGCTGCACCGGCGAATGTTCGGCGGGATCTGGCGCGGCGCCGGACGGTACCGCACGACCGGGCGCTACCCCGGATGGGAGCCAGGCAGGATAGCGGAGGGCGTCGGCATGTTTTTCGACGACGCGGAGGGCTGGCTTCGGTTCTCGACGTATTCCGTCCCTGAGGCCGCGGTGAGGCTTCACAGCCGGCTCTATGCGATGCATCCCTGGCACACTGGAAATGGGCGCCACGCGCGCCTCGTCGCCGACATAGTCGTCGCGGCCAACGGCGAGAGGCCGCTGACCTGGGGCTCGCTTTCGGCGGGTTCCGACCCGAGGGGCGCGCGGGCGCGCTACCTCGAGGCCATGAGGGTCGCGGAATCCGGCGAGATCAAGCCGCTGCTTGAATTCGCCCTCGGATAGTCCCGGCACAGGCCGATCAGAACACGTAGGAGGCGCTTCCGAAGAAGCCCCGCCGCATGCCGTACTGGGCCGCGTTGACGCCGACGCCCGAGCCGTTGCGAAGCTCATAGACGTTGTCGGTGATGTTGATGACGTCGAGGCGGACCTTCCATAGGTGGTGCCGGTCGATCCTGAAGCTGCGCTCGCCGCCGACGCTGACGGAATAGTAGGAGGGGACGGTCCCGCCGTTGGGTATGTTCGCACCATCGGGGGCGGTGATGTCGGTCCTGAGGCCGGAGCCGTAAAGCGTGTCCACGTAGACACGGGTGTCGCCCCGGCTCCCCTTCCAGACGTAGTCGGCCCCGTAGGAGATGGTTAGGGCCTGGTCGTGGTCGAGGAAGATCCAGTGGTCCTTCACGTAGGCGAGATCGGCGGCGTCGAACAGGAACTCCGACGAGGACCAGTCCTCGCCCTTCGCCACCGAGTGGGCCATGTTGAGGTAGGTCGTGAACCCCCCGTGCGAGTAGGAACCGCTGAACTCGAGCCCGTAGACCTCGCCAAGGGCGTAGTTGAACGCCGAAAGGATGAGCGTCTGCCCAAAGAGCCCGTCGTCGAGCTGGTTCTGGGCGCGTTTGTAATAGCCGTCCAGCCCCACCTGGAAACCCTGGCCGAGCTTCTGCGTGATGCCGGCGTCCAGATAGTTTGCGCGTTCGGCCTTCACGGGGTCGTCCTGCGTGACCGGTGAGGCGTTCGAGGTGCCGTTGAACTCAAGCACGGTGCTCCCGGGGACGCTCTCAACCGGCGGCGGCGTGAAGTAGCGCGCATACCCCGCGTGCAGCGTCGTCGAGTCCGTCGGCTGGTAGATCAGGTTGGCGCGCGGGCTCAGCTGGTGCTCGTCGTCGAAGGACGAGTCGAAGTCGTCGAACCTCGCGCCGTAGTTGAGCGTCAGCCCGGGGACGAGCTTCCATTCGTCCTGCAGGTAGGCTCCTGCAAACTGGCCGTGCAGCGTCGCGTCGTCCGTGATCGGGAACGCAGGGCCCGTCGGGTTGCCCTCCGTGTCGACCGGGAACACGGTCGAGACCGAGTCGGCGTCCACCGACTCGTCCAGGTACGAGAAGCCCGCGCGCAGCGTGTGCCTGTCGCCGAGCCCGAAGCTGCCGTCGCCCTGGACGCCGCCGGAATAGAGCGTCCGCTCGACGTCGCTCGCCGCGCCGTTGAAGTAGAGGTCGCCGACCGGATCCGGTGTGAAGTGGACGCTGCTGTCGCGGCCGAACGCCGAGATCTGGAAGTTCAGGTCGCCCGCCGCCTTTTGATAGGTGACGACGCCGTAGTAGTTCTGCTCGTTCTGGTTCTCGTTCAGCTTTGCGGAATCGAAAACAATGGGCAGCCAGGGCTTTCCGTCCGGCGAGGTTCCCGCCGTCAGGCCGGGCGTGTCGGGAACCTGGAAGTCGCTGTAGGAGGCGCTGCCCATGAATGTCAGCCGGCTCGTCCGGTCCAGGATGTAGGAGAGGTACGTGAACTCCTTGTATTGGGTCGAGTCGTCGTGGACCGGCGTTGCGCTGGGGGTCGGGTTCTCGATGCCGATCGAGTTCTGGTCGTAGCTGCCGTCGGTGAAGTAGCTCAGGTTTCCCTTGGATCCTCCGAGCTCGAAGCTGGGGCGCACGGTGTCATAGCTGCCGCCGTAGACCGACACCTCGCCTCCCTGGTCAAAGGCGCCGGTCTTCGTCTGGATGTCCACGATGCCGGCTGTCCGGAAGCCGTACTGCGCCGGCAGCGACCCCGTGATCAGCTGCATGCTCTGGACAAAGCGCGGGTCGAGCTCGAGGCCGAATCCCGTGATACCCTCCGGCAGCAGCACGTCGTTGATGCGGTACTGCAGGTTGGCGTGCTCACCGCGGACATGGAGGTCCCCATTGGCCGCGGAATCCTCGGCGACGCCGGGCGCCCGCAGGAGCACCTGGTTGAAGGGCGCGTCGGCGCCCTGCGGCAGGTTGAGGATCTGCTGCGAGTCCATGATGAACGAGGTCGCGCCGAGGCTCGGCTGAATGAGCCCGCGCGTGTCGTCGAGCTCGCCCGTGACGACGATCGGGTCGAGCTCGGTCGCCCTTGAGTCGGAGGTGGATGCAGGGGCGCGCTCCGGGTCGGGCGCGGGCCCGGACTGGCTGCGGGCCAGGGGGACGGCCATGCTGAATAGAGCTGGAAGGAGTAGTTTTCTGAAGATCATGAAGTGACGACAGTTGTGGTTGCGCGGTCGGGCGGCGCGGCGCGCGGGTGCGCGGGTGCGGCCGAAGACATCGGCCGCGCGGAGCCCGGTTCAGCTGATCGTTCAACGCCGGCTGGCGGGGCAAAGCCGCACCCTTGGGTGGGGCGCTACCGCCGTCCGCGGATCAGCCCAGTGCCGCGGGAGGAGCCTGCGTGGGCAGGTGCAGGAAGCGCGGATCCTCAGGGACAACCCTGTCGGAGATCCAGAAATCCGCCAGGTGCAGCGTCTGGCCCGTGAAGGCCAGTGCGGCGAACGCCAGCGCGAGAACGACGCCCTGTGCAAAGAGGGTGACGACGCACCCGTCATCGCCGTCCGCGTCCTGCGGGTGGCTGGCGGGGCTTGCGTCGTGGTGCACGGCGCCTGCGGCTCGCTCATGCCCGTGAAGCAGCTCGTGGAGCCCGGGGCTTGCGGCGAACACCGAGAGGGCCAGGACAAGCGCGACCGCCAGCAGCGCGGTAGCTCGCGCGAGCAGGGTGGTGCGGAATTGTCGTGTCAGGGGCATCCGGCCCAGAAGGTCGCCACTTTTACTCGGGCGTCAACCGAAGAAATCGCCCAGGGGCAGGGGAGGGTGTTCCTCCCTAAGGGCTTGCGGCGTGGCCGGGAGCCCCGGTGGCCTCTCGACTTCGCGGTTGCTCCTGCGCGGGCACGAACTAGATTGCTAGGGCCATGCGCATTGAGAAAACACGGTCCGCCGAGAGTCGCTCGCTGGTGGACCAGTTGAAGCGTTCGCAGATATACCGCGACTACGAGGGTGCGTTCCGCGAGACGACCGGGCTCCCCATCAGCCTGCGCCCGGTGGAGGCCTTCGACCTGCCCCATCACGGCGACCCGAACGAGAATCCCTTCTGCATGCTCATGGCGAAGAGCAACCACTCGTGCGCGGCGTGCCTCCAGCTCCAGCGCAAGATCGAGGACCAGGCCAAGCTCGAGCCAAAGACGCTCAAGTGCTTCGCCGGCCTGTGCGATTCCGCCGTTCCGGTGCGCGTCGGCGAGAACCTCATCGCCTTCCTGAACACGGGCCAGATCCTGCTGCACAAGCCCACCCAAAAGATGTTCGCGAAGACCACGCGCTCCCTGCTCAAGTGGGGCACGGACGTGGACCTCAAGCGCCTGGAGGAGGCCTATTTCCAGTCCCGGGTGGTCACCAGGAAGCAGCTGGAGTCCGTGCTTCGGCTGCTTTCAGTCTTTGCGCAGCACCTCTCCGGACTGGGCAACCAGCTCATGGTCAGCAACGAGTCCGCCGAGTCGCCGGCGGTTGCGAGGGCCCGGGTGTTCATCGCGGAGCACCACGCCGACGAGGTCGCCTTGGGCGACGTGGCGAAGGCCGTCAACATGAGCGCCTTCTACTTCTGCAAGACATTCAAGAGGTCGACGGGCATGACCTTCACCGACTACCTGGCCCGCGTGCGCGTCGAGAAGGTCAAGAACCTCCTCCTGAACCCCCACAAGCGCGTCAGCGAGGCGGCCTTCGAGGCCGGGTTCCAGTCGCTTTCCCAGTTCAACCGCGTCTTCCGGCGCGTCGCCGGCGAGGCTCCCTCGGCCTACCGCGAACGCGTGCATCCCCCGGCCTGACGCCGGGGCCTCAGCTGGCCTCGGTCACGCCCGCCATGGTCGAGCGCGCCTTCTGGCGCGGCCGGTGCTGGCAGAGCGAGCAGAAGGCCTCGACCTCGCACTTGGCGAGCGCGTGGGTGACAAGGTAGAGCTCCGTGACTGCCGCGTCGCGCAGCGACGCGTCGGGCGACGGCTCCTCGGACTGCGCAAGGACAAGGGCCTCGAGCAGGGCCTGCTCGCCGGCCATGAAGTGCTTGAAGAAGGGATTGAGCCCGCAGTAGCACTTTGCCTGGAGCGTCGCGATGGTCGGGGGCAGGGTCGCCGTGCTGCACGCCTTGTGGCTGCGAAGCTCCGCAAAGACCTTGTCGAGCGTCCAATCAATCATGTGCACGAGGTTGTCCGGGTCCGCTATCGGCGTGTCGGCGCGCTCCAGCCTCAAAAGAGCCTCCCAACGCCGGTGTATCTTCCGACGGTTGGCGGCAAGCGCGCGGATCCAACATTCTCGCATGGGACCGATTTTGCCGCTTGATGCCCGATCTGGCTCCGCTTGATTTGCCCATATTAACGCATCTTTTGGCCCTTATTTCTGCGTCATGGTCGGCCCGCGCGGCGGGACGGCGCGCCGGAGACTGGTTCGCCCGGCGGCCGGCCTGGCCGCCCTTTCCGGCGCCGCCTGCGCCCAAGGCGGTTGACGCCGGGAGACGCAACCCATGGCGACCGAGCATAATACAGCTTCCCCGGGGGACCTTGACTGGCTCCGCAGGACCTTCCGGCTCGCGGGGGAGGCAAGGGCCGCCGGCAGGCACCCGTTTGGCTCGATTGTCGTCGACGGGGACGGACGCGCCGTGGCCGAGGCGGGCAACAACGCGCTTCCGCCCGACGGCGACCCGACGCAGCACGCCGAGCTCATCGCAGCCTCCCATGCGGCGCGCCTGCTTCCAGCCTCCCGTCTCGCCCAGTGCACGCTCTATTCGAGCGCGGAGCCCTGCTGCATGTGCGCTGGCGCCATCTACTGGTGCCGGATTGGCCGGGTCGTCTACGCCCTCTCCGAGGGGAGGCTGCTCGGGCTCACCGGCAGCCACCCGGAGAATCCGACCCTGTCCCTCTCCTGCCGGAGGGTTTTTGCGAGCGGCCAGCATCCGGTCGCGGTGATCGGGCCCCTCCTGGAGGAGGAGGCTGCCGCGGTGCACGCCGGGTTTTGGCGCTGACAGGGCGCCCCGGCGGAAGCACGCTTTGGCATGCGTGCGCTTCCAGGCCTGCCTGAAATCGAGTCGATCACGGCCGCGATCACCTGCGCCGTGCCCGCGACCCCCCAGTTCTCCTGGCCGCTCCTCAACGAGCGGGCGGGATGCGAGCTCTGGGTCAAGCATGAGAACCACACGGCCATAGGCTCGTTCAAGATCCGTGGGGCGCTCAACTACGTGAACCAGCTCCTCGTTCGGGAACCCGGCGTCCGCGGCGTCGTCGCGGCGACGCGCGGGAACTTCGGCCAGGCGGTTGCCTTCGCCGCCGCCAGGTGCGGACTTTCGGCGACGATCGTTGTCCCGCGTGGAAACAGCGCGGAGAAAAACCGCGCGATGAGGGGCCTGGGCGCCGAGCTGCTCGAGCACGGCGAGGACTTCCAGGAGGCGCTTGTCCACTCGGAAGGGCTGGCGGCCGACCGGCGGCTGCACTGGGTTCCCTCGTTTCACCGCGACCTCGTCTGGGGCAACGCCGTGTCGATGGTCGACTTCCTGCGGAAGGCGCCCGCGCTCGACCGGGTCTATGTTTCCATCGGAATGGGCTCGGGCGCCTGCGCCGTCGCTGCCGCCCGCGACGCGCTCGGGCTGCCGACGAGGATCGTGGGAGTCGCTTCGGAGCGGGCTCCGGCCATCGCCCTGTCTTTCGAGGCGCGGCGGCCCGTGGCGTTCGCCTCGTCGACGAGGATCGCCGACGGGATGGCGTGCTCGACGCCGAGCGGCGAGGCGCTCGAGCACATTCTCCAGGGCGTCGAGCGCATCGTGCGCGTCTCCGATGAAGAGGTCGAGGCGGCGATGCGCGCCTACTTCTCCGACACCCACAACGTGGCCGAGGGCGCGGCCGGCGCGGGTCTCGCCGCGATACTGAGCGAGCGCGAGTCGGTGAGGGGAAAGCGCGTCGGGGTTGTGTTCACCGGCGGAAACATCGATACGAGCGCATTTGCGCGCGTGCTGGAGGCGCGTTAGCCCTTGAGGCGGCCGCCTTGGGCTCCAGCCGCGCCCGGAATTAGCGCGCCGTTAACGCGGCCTGTGCCGGCATCCCGCGCGCGCGGCCCTTCGTCGGGGCCGAGGCGAATGTGGTTATCGCGCAACGCGATCGCGCCGTGGATTGCGGCTGCGGCCGGGAATTTCCCTCATCACGGCGACGCCGAAGTCGCCCCGGAAATCTTGATGCCCATTTAACGTATATGGGCCCATAATTAATTAACAGGGGCGGCCGGGGATTCCCTATAGTGGCGCAGCGACAGGAACTGCGCCATGAAACCAACTGAAATACTGCAGATTGTCCTCTTCTTCGGCCTGGGAATCGCCTTCACCCCGATGCTCGGCCGGTACATGTACCGGGTCTTCATCGGGGAGAAGACGCTCCTGAGCCCCCTCCTCCTTCCGATCGAGAGGCTCGTATACCGGGTGACCGGCATCGACCCGAACGAGGAGATGCCGTGGACCCGGTACCTGTGGGCCGTGGTCGCCATGACCTGCGTCGGCTTCGCGTCGCTGATGGCGATGCTGATGACCCAGAAATGGCTGCCGCTCAATCCGCAGGCCATGGACAACCTCTCGTGGCACCTCGCGTTCAACACGGCGTGGAGCTTCACCTGCAACGCCGACTGGCAGTCCTATTCGGGCGAGGCGGTCATGAGCTACCTGTCGCAGACCCTCGGCCTTTCGGTGCACCAGTTCGTGAGCGGCGCGGCCGGGCTCGCGGTCCTCGTGGCCGTCGGACGCGCGCTCGCGCGCGCCACCGTGAAGACAATCGGCAGCTTCTGGGTCGATATGACCCGCTGCATCCTCTACATAGTGATCCCGCTCTCGGTCCTCTGGGCGATCCCCCTCGCGTGGCAGGGGGTGCCGCAGACCTGGAAGGAGTACCCGACGGCAAACCTCGTCGAGTCCTACACAGCCCAGGTGCAGAAGACCGACGAAAAGGGCAACCCGGTGACGACGTCGGTGCCGAAGGTGGATGACAAGGGCAAGGCCGTGGTCGGGGCCGACGGCAAGCCCGTCATGGTCGACCAGCCGGTCATGGTGGACCAGAAGGTGGAGACCCAGCCGATCCCGGTGGGCCCCGTCGCGTCCTTCGAGTCGTGCAAGCAGCTTTTCACCAACGGCGGCGGCTGGTACGGCGTGAACAGCGCGCACCCGCTCGAGAATCCCACGCCGCTGTCGGGCTTCCTCGAGATGCTGGCGATCATCGTGGTGCCGATGGCCCAGGTCTACATGTTCGGCCTGCTGATCGGCAACAGGCGCCACGCCTGGTGCCTGTTCTCGGTCATGCTCGGCCTCTATCTGCTGTCGTTCGGCGTGGCCTGGTATGCGGAGACGCGGCCGAATCCCGTCGTCGACAACATCCTGCCCAACATGGAGGGCAAGGAGCAGCGGTTCGGCGTCATGAACAGCGTCCTCTGGGGGGTCTCATGCACGGCCATCGACAACGGCTCGGTCGACTCCATGCACGACAGCTGGATGCCGATCGCCGGAATGATGCCGATGTGGAACATCCTCATCGGGGAGATGCTCTTCGGCGGGATCGGCTGCGGCGTCTACTGCATGCTGTTCCATGTCCTGATCACGGTGTTCATCGCGGGGCTCATGATCGGGCGAACGCCTGAGTACCTCGGCAAGAAGCTCGGCGCCTGGGAGGCGACGTGGGCCGTCATCGGGGTGCTTGTTCCGAACGCGGCGTGCCTCATCCCCACGGGCATCTCGGTCGTCCTGCCCGCGGGCGTCGCGAGCATGAACAACGCCGGCCCCCACGGGCTGAGCGAGGTGCTCTACGCCTTCGGCGAGGCCGCGAACAACAACGGGAGCGCCTTTGCCGGCCTGAACGCGAACGTGCCCTGGTATGACGTGATGCTCGGCATAGCGATCATCATCGGCCGCTTTGCGCCGATCGCCGCGGCGCTCGCCATCGTCGGCCGTTTGGCGTCGAAGAAGACCGTCGAGCCCTCGGCCGGAACGCTTCCCGTGCACGGCTGGACGTTCGGGCTCACCCTGACCGGCGTGATCATCATCGTCGCGGCCCTCACATTCTTCCCCGCGCTCTGCCTCGGGCCGCTTGTGGAGCACGGCCTGATGCTCGCCGGGCGCACCTTCTGACGCGGCAATAATTTCGGACCATGAGCACCACCTTAAAGATCGATTACTCGTCGCTTGTCCGCCAGGCGATCCTCGGCTCGTTCAAGAAGCTTAACCCGCGCGACGAGATCAAGAACCTCGTCATGTTCGTCGTGTGGGTCGGCTCGATCCTGACAACCGTCTGGCTGTTCGTCGACTTCTCTAGCTTCAACCTGCAGATCTGCATCTGGCTGTGGTTCACCTGCCTCTTTGCAAATTTCGCCGAGGCGATGGCGGAGGGCAGGGGGAAGGCGCACGCGGACGAACTGCGCAAGATGCGGACGAAGACGATGGCGAAGCGGCTGGCCAACGGCAGGGAGGTGGCGGTCTCGAGCAGCGACCTGAAGATCGGCGACCTGATCGTCTGCACGGCGGGCGACCTGATCGGCGCGGACGGGGAGGTTGTGGAGGGGATTGCCACGGTCGACGAGTCGGCCATCACCGGGGAGTCGGCCCCCGTCATCCGGGAGAGCGGCGGGGACCGCAGCGCGGTCACCGGCGGGACGCGCGTCACGAGCGATCGGATCGTCATCCGCGTGACCGCGGAGGAGGGCAACTCGTTTCTCGACAGGATGATATCGATGATTGAGGGCGCGCGGCGCCAGCTGACGCCGAACGAGATCGCGCTCAACATCGTGCTCATCAGCCTTACGGCGCTCTTCATCGTCGTCGTTCTCGTGCTGCCGCCTCTGGCGATCTACAACGAGAAGGCGGCGGGCCAGACCGGCGTCGTCCTTACGTCGCTGCCCGTCCTGCTGTCGCTGATCGTCTGCCTGATCCCGACGACGATCGGCGGGCTCCTGAGCGCGATTGGCATAGCGGGCATCGACCGCCTGATGCGCCGAAACGTCCTCGCGACCTCCGGGCGCGCCGTGGAGGCGGCCGGCGACGTCGACGTGCTCCTCCTCGACAAGACAGGAACCATCACGCTCGGCAACCGCATGGCGACCGAGTTCATTCCCGCGCCCGGAGTCGACCTGAAGGCGCTCGCCGACGCGGCGCAGCTCGCCTCCCTGGCCGACGAGACGCCGGAGGGCCGGAGCATCGTCTCCCTCGCCAAGGATGAATTCAACATGCGCGGCCGCGAGGTGGCCGAGCCGCAGGCCACATTCGTGCCGTTCACGGCGCAGACGCGCATGAGCGGCGTCGACTTCGAGGGCCGCCAGATTCGGAAGGGCGCCTTCGAGAGCGTGAGGGCGTGGGTCGCCTCGCAGGGGGGCGCCTATCCCGACGAGGTCACCGCGGTGGTCGAGAAGATCGCGCGCGACGGCGGCACGCCGCTTGTCGTTGCGGAGAACAGGAAGGTGCTGGGCGTCATCCTGCTCAAGGACGTCGTCAAAGGGGGGATCAAGGAGCGTTTCCAGCAGCTCCGGGCAATGGGCATCCGCACAGTCATGATAACGGGCGACAATCCCCTCACGGCCGCGGCGATCGCCGCAGAGGCCGGCGTGGACGACTTCATCGCGCAGGCGAAGCCGGAGGACAAGCTCGCGCGGATCCGCAAGGAGCAGGAGGGCGGCAAGCTGATCGCGATGATCGGCGACGGCACCAACGACGCCCCCTCTCTCGCGCAGGCCGATGTGGGCGTGGCCATGAACACGGGCACCCAGGCCGCGCGCGAGGCGGGAAACATGGTGGACCTGGACAGCAACCCGACGAAGCTGATTGAGGTCGTGGAGATAGGGAAGCAGCTCCTCATGACCCGCGGCGCGCTCACGACCTTCAGCATCGCCAACGACGTCTCGAAGTACTTCGCGATCCTGCCGGCGATGTTCGGCCTGCTCTACGCCACTGAGAAGGGGGGCTTCGGCCCGCTGCAGGCCTACAACATCATGTTCCTGCACTCGCCGCAGAGCGCGATCCTGAGCGCGGTGATCTTCAACGCGCTCATCATCGTCGCGCTCATCCCGCTGGCGCTGCGCGGCGTCAAGTACCAGCCGCTCGGCGCCAAGGTGATCCTGCGCAAGAACATGCTCATCTACGGGGTGGGAGGCGTCCTTGTGCCCTTCGTGTTCATCAAGCTGATCGACCTCATCCTGGTCGCAACGCGCCTGGCGCCCTGAGCCGTCCGCCCCCTGGAAGGAAACCGCCATGATAAAACTCATCACACAGGCAATTCGACAGACCCTCGTTTGGACCGTGGTCACGGGAATGCTCTATCCCGTCGCCATAACCGCGATCGCCCAGCTTGCATTCAAGCACCAGGCCGAGGGAAGCCTCGTCATGCGCGACGGCAAGCTCGTCGGCTCGGAGCTGATGGCCCAACAGTTCCAGGGCCCGAAGTATTTCTGGCCGCGGCCGTCGGCCGCGACCTATGGCACGGGTCCCACGGGCCTCAACGCCGGCAGCGGGAGCAACCTCGGGCCGACCAGCGCGCAGCTCCAGACCAACGTGCGCGCAAACGCCAAGGCGCTCAGGGACGCCGGGAAGCTCCCGGACGGCGCGCCGGTCCCCGCCGATCTCGTCTATGCGTCGGCCAGCGGCCTCGACCCGCACATCAGCCCGGAGGCCGCGCGCTTCCAGGTGGCTCGAGTCGCCGGCGCCAGGGGGATGGGAGAGGACCGGGTGCGGGCGCTCGTGGAGAAATTCGTCGAGCCGCCGCAGCTGGGCTTTATCGGCGAGGCGAGAGTCAATGTCCTGCTGCTCAACCTCGCCCTGGATTCGGCCGACACGGGGAAGTCCGGCTAGCCCGGGCCGTCCCCGTGATTCGGAGACGGTGCTGACCACGGAGTTTTCAGGCCCTTGAAGACTCATCCCAAAGTGCTCATCATGGACCATGATCCCGGGATAGGGCGGCTGCTGCGGGTCCTCCTGGAGGGCGAGCGCTACCGGGTGCTGTGGAGGCGCAATGGCGCGGACGGCCTCGCCGAGGGGGTCAGGAGCCGGCCGGAGGCGTTCATCCTGGAGCTGGACCTGCCGGACGCGGACGGAATGACGGTGCTCCGCGCCCTGAGGGAATGGAGCGGGGCGCCGGTCCTGATCCTCTCCGTGCGCGCAGGCACGCCGGACAAGGTCCGCGCGCTCGACGCCGGAGCGAACGACTACATGGTGAAGCCGTTTGCCCCGGAGGAACTGGTCGCCCGGCTTCGGGTGCTCCTGCGGTGCGAGCCGCCCGTGGACGACGGACCCCTGCTCGTGAGCGGGGGCCTGACGATGGACATGGCGACCCACCGAATCACGGTGAACGGCCGTCCACTCAGGCTCGCGGCGACCGAGGAGGCGATCCTGCACATCCTCGCACGCCATGCGGGCAAGATAGTCCCATGCCAGCGGCTCGTCCGGTCCATCTGGGGCACGGATTCAGGGTCCAAGATCCATGAGCTGCAGGTCTTTGTCGCCCGTTTGCGCCGAAAGCTGGAGGTGCGCGGGGCGGAAAACCTCATCCGGGGGTCGGGGCGGCTGGGCTACACGCTGCCGCTGGGCCACGAGTCGGACGACGCCATCCCTCAACCCGGCCTGACATGAGCGCCGCAACCGAGGAGCGGGCGGTTTCGCGGGCGCCCGCCAACCCGGGGATGGAAAGGCTGGCGGCCGAGGATCCGTTGCGGTTGGGCGCGTATGTGGTTATTGCCATGCTGGCGTTCGTCACGGGCTTCATCCTCGGCCAACTGAGTGCCCAGGCGCCGCTTGGCTCGCGCATCGATTGGCCGCCCCCGCCCCCCGCGAAGCCGCACCCGCGCGCGCTCCAGATGTGAGCATCCGGGAGCGTCGGTGTCCCTGCCGGCCTTAGGGGCGGCGACGCCCCCCGCCTTGGGCGGGCTGACCGCGTCCTTGTCGGGTTCGAGAACGGCTGTGAGGGCTTTTCGTTTGCGGCGGCGGGGCTCGATGGTAACCTGGCCCTCGGCAGGGGATTCTGCCTTCCGTTCCCGGGACTCGAAAACCGCCTGCCCAAGACCTGTGCCAGCCAATCACGTCAGCGCCCAGAGGCGCCACAGAAGGCCTGGAACCAAGGTTCCCCCGACTCGCGGATGGCGGCGGCCCCAAGCTGGCGCAGCCGTGCCCCTCCACGCGGCGATCCAGGCCGGCTGAACCTCCGCTGCGCCGAAAAATCGGACCAGCCCACCCGACAATGGAAATACCCCAAGAATCCCTGCTCCTGCGCATCATGATTGGCGAATCCGTCCGCTGGCACCACCAGCCGCTCTACGAGGCGATCGTGCTCAAGGCGCGCGAGTGCCACCTTGCGGGCGCCACCGTGCTGCGCGCCAGCATGGGCTTCGGAAAATCGAGCCGACTGCACACCACCAAGATAATCCGCCTCTCCGACGACCTGCCGGTCGTGATCGAGATCGTTGACAGCGAGGAGAGGATCAACGCCTTCCTGCCGGTCCTGCAGGAGATGATGCACAGCGGCCTAATGACCCTCGAAAGGGCGCGCGTCATCTTCTATCGCAGCGGGGAGACACCGCCGCCCTTCCCGATGGGCGCCCCGAAATCCCCGTGAACCGTCCAGCCCGCGCGCCATGGATCTCGGCAGCATCGGGCATGCGGCGGCGATCCGGATGGGTCTGGCATGCGCGGCCCGGCTGATGACCGTCCGGAAGGCTCCCACCCCCGTCGTCAGAGGCCGGGCGCGGAACTGCCGGGCTTCCGGGCCTGTGGCCCCCTGGGGACGAGGACCTCTATCCTTGTTCCCGCGCGGAGCCGGGAATCGATCGTCAGCGCGCCGCCCACATAGCTCGCCCGCTCGCGCATGCTGAGCAGTCCGAGGCCCCCCTTTCCCCTTCGACCCGATGGGTGATTTTCCGAGTTGAACCCTATCCCGTCGTCCTTGATCTCGAGCCTGACAAATCCATGGTCCTGGCTCAGGCACACGGTGACCTTGCGGGCGGATGCGTGCTTCTCGACGTTCCTCAGGGCCTCCTGGAGGATCCGGTAGAGCGCCAGTTCAGTGTCGGCGGGCAGCCGCACCGCAAGGTTCACGCATGCCAGCTTGACCGCCACGCCGGTGCGGTCCTCGAACTCGGCGCCGACCTCCCTCAGGGCCGTGGGCAGGCCAAGGTGATCCAGCACGTGCGGCCCCAGGTTGTGGGAGATCCTCTCCACCTCCAGGGCGGTCTTTCCCAGCATCTCACGAAGCTTCAGCGCCTCCCTCTTGGAGATTCCGTCGCGGGGGGAGAGGCTGTCGGCCAGCGCCTGGCTTCGAAACAGAACGGCGCAGATCAGCTGGGTGATGTTGTCGTGCAATTCGAAAGCGACGCGCCCGCGCTCTTCCTCCTGCATCGTCACGATCCTGTGCGTCAGGGTCCTCAGCATCTCCTTCGCCCGGTGCGCCTCGGTCAGGTCGGTCACCACCATGCCGATGGTCGCCCCCTTATTGCCGTTCTCGGCCAGCGGGCGGATCGAGAGCTGCACGGGAATTCCTGGCCCGGCGCCCGGGATCAACAGCGCCTGGACCTTGGAGCCCGATTTCTCGCGGCGCTTGAGGAGCGGCCCGAGCGCCTCATGGTCCTCCGCCGAGAGAAAGCGTCTAAGGGGAACGCCTATGACCTTCTCCAGCGGGGCACCCACCATCCTGGCGAAGCACTTGTTGGCGTAAAAGATCGTCTTTTTGGCGTTGAGCGTAAGAGCCCCTTCGTTCATGGACTCGATCAGCACCCGGTAGGCGTGCTCGGCGCCGTCCAGCGTGAACACCTGCGGGCCGCGTTTTCCTGGAACGACGACGGCATCCACCTCGCCGCTGCGTATCGCGCGAAGCGTCTCGTTCGCCTCGGAGAGGCGGATTTGGAGCTCGGCGACCGCGCCAATCAGGTCCTCGCGGGAGGCATGTCGTCTCCGGATCATGTTCACGTTGCGGCTTTGCGCGTCGCCTGCGGGCGGAACCCCGCGTATAGGCTGCTGATGTCCGACAGGTCGCCTATCAACCGGCGGACGGGAAGGGGCAGGTGCCTGATGAGAGTGGGGGTGGCGACGATCTGGTTCTTTCGCGCCATTTCCGGCTTCTGGAAGACATCGATCACCTCCAGCTTGCATCTTCCCTTTGGCTCCGCACCGCATTGCTGGAGAACGCGCTTGAGCGCCACGCGTGACCGGTCGGTTGCTCCGGCCAGGTAAAGCCGCAAAAAAACCTGATCCTCCGGCCCCTCGGACAGCGCCTTATCGAAGGCCTGAACAGAACGGCTATTCTTGGATTTTTTCAGCGGATCAGCCTGGGACAGGCGCGCTGCGCAGATCCAGGCCGATGAGCACATTCTCGATGTCCGAGAGATTGCCGATGATTGTCCGGATTGGGCTTGGCAACCTGCGCACCAGCGTGGGGATAGCCAGGATTTGGTCGCCTTTGGCGAGGTGGGGATGCTTGAGAAGGTCTATGACCGTGATGAGGTAGCGCCCCTTGAGGTGGATCTCGCAGATCCTCTTCAGGTTCGTGAACGCCATCTTTGATTTTGGCGTCTGGTCGGTCACGTAGAGACGCAGCTGCCAGAGCTTGGCGCGCTTGCGGCGCTGGACCGGCTTGGCTCGTGCTGCCTTCCTGTCCTTCATGACGCCCCCCTTGATTTTCCATTTCTGCCGTGCGCGACGGCCGCAACCTTCAGGTCCGCCTGGCGCAGGCGGCCGAGCTCGGTCCGATCGGTGGTCAGGAGACGCATGCGCGTTCCGACCTGCGCGTCGATCTGACGGAGTTCCTCCGAGGCTGCCTCGTGCTCGGAGCGCAGCCCGCGGATTGTCCGATCAAGGCCTGCGCCCTTGCGCTGCAGCTCGCGCTTGCGGCGGGCCGCGTCCTGCTGGCTGGCGAGCGCCGCGGCCTTCTCCCGGGCGGCCTGAGCCGCGCGCGCCGAGCCGGTGAGGACGCCGCTCGGGCCGATGTAGGCGTCGATGAGATCGATCCCGTGGCCTGAGATCAGGAACTCGCGCACCTGGTTCGAGTGGGCCATGCCCCGAGCCTTGAGCACGTAGAGCACCCGGTTGCGCTCGCCATTGCCCTCGATGTCCTGCAGGAGGAGCCACGAGTCCATGAGGGAGGACATTGCCGCCTCGCTCTGCTGCAGCGCGTGGCCGCCCTGGGTGAGGCTGGTGAAGAGGGTCGTTACCTGGCCAGCCTTGAGATAATCCACAAGCCGGGTCACCATCCCCCTGCATTCGGAGGGGGTTCCCACATCCATGAGACTTGTGATCGGGTCCACGATGACGACAAGCGGCTTGAACGATTCGATCTCCTTGAACATCGTCGCCAGGTGCATCTCGAGTCCGTAGAGGGACGGCCGGGCGGCGTGAAAGCGGAGCAGGCCGCGCTTCACGAAAGGATCCAGGCGCAACCCGATGGAGTGCATGTTGCGGATGATCTGGTTGGGCGACTCCTCAAATGAGAAGAAGAGCGTGCGCTCCCCGCGCTGGCACGCGGCGTTTGCGAAGTTCGCGGCGACGATCGTCTTGCCGGTGCCGGGGGTGCCCGTGAGCAGGATGCTGCTGCCGCGGAAGAAGCCCTTTCCGCCGAGCATGGCGTCAAGTCGCGGAATGCCGGTGGCTATCCTCTTGGCCGAGATCTTGTGGTTCAGGCCCAGTGAGGTGATGGGCAGCACGCTTATGCCGTCGCTGCCGATCAGGAACGGGAATTCGTTGGTGCCGTGCAGCGAGCCGCGGTACTTCACGATCCGCAGGTTGCGCGTGGCGATCTGGTCGTAGACGCGGTGCTCGAGGAGGACGACGCAGTCGGAGACGTATTCCTCAAGGCCGTTGCGCGTCAGCTGGTCGCGTCCGCGCTCGGCCGTGATCACGGCGGTGACGCCCTTGGCCTTGAGCCAGCTGAACAGGCGGCGAAGCTCCGCGCGCACGATCGCCTCGTTTCGCAGGCCGGAGAACAGCGCTTCAAGGGTGTCAAGGACAACGCGCTTGGCGCCAATTGAATCGATCGCATGGTTGAGCCGCACAAACAGACCTTCCAGGTCGTACTCGCCGTTCTCCTGGATCTCGCTCGGCTCAATGTGGACGTAGTCGAGCGCGATTTTCCCTTTCCGGACAAGGCTGGAGAGGTCAAACCCGAGCGACGCAACGTTGGCCTCGAGCTCCGACTCGGTCTCCTCGAAGGACATCAGCACGCCCGGCTCGCCGAACCGCGTCGCGCCGCGGACGAGAAACTCCGCGCCCAGGAGCGTCTTGCCGCAGCCCGCGCCGCCGCAAACCAGGGTGGGCCGCCCCCTTGGAAATCCGCCGCTGGTTATCTCGTCGAGACCCTGGATGCCCGTGGGGCACTTGGGAAGGGCCGTTGCCGGAGGATTCGAGTTGGCGCCGTTGTAGCTCACCACACTAGCGTCCTGCCATTTGCCGGCGACACAAACTACTTTCGGCGTGAAGCCGTAGGGTGTTCACCTACCCGCGGCTGTGCGTTTGCGGCGGAATCCGGGGCCCATGGGCGCCCACCGGGGACCGCCTCGGGCGGGCCGCGCCCTGGTCCGGGGTGGGATTGCCGGACCGCAACAGCCCTAGCGGTCCAGAATCGGCGTCGGCGCAGCCCGCCCGGTTTTTCCGCCTTCCAGGTAGCCGATCAGCGCCAGCAGGGCGCCCCAATGGTAGAAGCGGTCGCTGCTGCTCACGTCGTCCCCCGACCCGGTGATGGCGTTGTAATTTTCGTGAACATGGCCCTTCCCGCTCCACTCTTTGTCAAACAGCGCGAGCGACTTTTGAGCCAGCTGCCTACGCGCCTCGGGCTGGTCGTAGTTCAGCAGCCCCAGGTAAACCAGATAGTTCATGGGCCCCCAGATTCGCCCTCGCCAATAGTCCTGGTCGCGGAATGCCGGGTCGGACCGGGCTATTGAGGGGATCACCCAGTCACCCCAGAACTCCTGCGGGTTGAGCAGATGCTCCCTGACCATGCGATCGGCCTGCATGGGGGTCGCTGTCCCGCCCACCAGGGGATAGAAGTTTGTGGGGGACAGGCGCGTGCTGGATTTCCCGGTGTCGAGATTCCTATTGGGGAACATCCCCACCTTCTCGTCCCACAGGGCCTGGAGCCTTGCGTTGTAGCGCTCGCCCCGCGCACGCAGTTCCTGCGCTTCCCGGTGCCTTCCGAGGATGCCCGCGATCTCGGCCAGCGCCCTGCAGTCGGCGACATACAGGCCCATTGTACCCACGTCGGCAAAGTGCATCCTGTTCGTACCGGCGTGGAAGGGGGCGTCGTCGTACATGGGGCTGTTGTCGAGGCCCTCGTACTTCGCGCCCTGCAGGGTGCCGACCGCCGTGTCATCGGGATTCAATGGCCGGTTGGCTGCGTCCGTGCCCAGGACCAGATAGCCCCCGAGTTCGCGGTGCCGATCCTGGGCCGATCACCTGGATACCCAGGCCGTGGTTTGAGGTGCCGCAGCAGCCACGCAATAACCAGGGTCACCTCAATGAGCCACCCGGATTCTTAAATTCTTAGGTGATCGTTTTAAAACTTTGGCGACAATTTAAGAACTAGGGTGATTTTCTCCACACTTCCGGATCCCCCTATTTGGGGAGCGCGTCCAGCACCACCGAGGGCGTCAGGAGCTCGGGCAGGATCACGGGATCGGTGCGGCCGGGGATCCAGATCAGGTTGAACGGCACGGCCGCGCGGTGGTACTTTGCGAGCTCGGCCGTGATCTGGGGGTCCTTGTTCGTCCAATCCCCCCTCAGGGTCGCGATATGCCTTTCGCGGAAGGCCCTCAGAACATCGTCCGAATGGAACACGAGGCGCTTGTTCGCCTGGCAGGTGGCGCACCACCGGGCCGTGAAATCCACATAGACGGTGCGGTTATCGGACAGGAGCTTGTCCACCGCCTCGGGGCTCCATTTCTCCCAGACGATGTCGGTCGGCGCGGCGGCGGTCGGCCATCCGGCCCAGGCTCCCGCGGCCAGCAGGACGAGGCACGCAACGGTCCCGAAGCGCGCCCGCCCGGGCGAGGCGCCGGGGGCGTTCCAGCGGCCGTAGAACCAGACGCCCATGGCAACGAGGACAAGCCCGAAGAGGGCCGAGAGTAGCCCGGCCTCCGGAACCTGGCCTGCGAGGACCCAGACGAGGTAGGCCACCGTCGCGTAGAGCGGGAATGCCATGGCCTGCTTGAACGTCTCCATCCACGACCCGGGCCTCGGCAGGATTTTTACGGCTGCCGGGAACGCCGAGAGAAGGAGGTAGGGCGCGGAAAGGCCCAGCGCTATGACTGTGAATATCGTGAACGACTCGGCCGTTGACAGGGCCAGCGCCGCGCCGAGGGCCGGCGCGAGGAAGGGCGCCGCGCACGGGGTCGCTGCGACCGTGGCCAGGGCCCCCGTTAGGAACGAGCCGGCAAGGCCCGACTTTGACTGCAGCTGCGAGCCGATCCCGGTGGCCGTAAGCCCGAACTCAAAGACGCCGCTCATGTTGAGCGCAAAGGCGAGCATTGCCGCGGCAAGTCCGAACACGAACACCGGGGACTGCAGCTGGAAGCCCCAGCCGAGCTGGCTGCCGCCGGCCCGGAGCACGGCGAGCATCCCCGCGAGGACCCAGAACGAGAGGACCACGCCGGCCGTGAACACGAGGCCGTGGAGGGTGACCTTCCGGCGGTCGGCTCCTGCCTGGTTCACGAACCCGAGGATCTTGATCCCGAGGACGGGAAAGACACAGGGCATCAGGTTTAGGATCAGCCCGCCGACGAAGGCGAGGGCGAGTGTGCCGATGAACCCGCCCGAGGCGGTTTGGCCCGGGGCGCCTGCGCCCGCCACGGGGGCCGCCCCGAAGGCCACGTCGATCCGCAGACCCCGAAGGGAGCCGTCGGCCCGCCAGCCCTGCTTCGATGCGAGAACGCCCACCAGCCGTTTCGGCTCCCTGGGACCGTCGGGCGAGAAGGGGAGCGTGAGCGTGAAGCCGCCCTTTCCGTCGGAGACGGCGGCCTGGGGCAGGTCGGTCGCAACGGCCCCGTCCTCCGAGAAGAAATGCAGGCCGTCGGGCGCGGGCGCGGAACCGGCCGGCCGGCCGGCCGGCTCGACCCTGAGCGTGGCGTTCTTCCCGTCCCGCGTTGCCGCGACGGCCCACGCCGGGTCCGTGGCGGGAAGCTGCGCCAGGACGGCTCGGATCCGGGCTCCCCACACGGGGTCGGGCTTCGGGTCGCCCGCAGAGGCCGCAAGCGAAAGCGTCAGCTTCGCGCTGCCTGGCACGCACTCGTCCTGGCACATGAGCCATTCAGCCGAGACCCGGAGCTCGGTGGTCGCGCCCGCCTTCAGGTCGGCCGCCGGCGTGATCGTCACGGGCAGGAGTATGTCGCCGTCGTACCCGTTGCCGATGACGTTCCCACGGCTGTCGGAAAGGAGCGAAGGGACCGGCCATTGAATGTCGCCCGCCTTCCAGCCGTCGGGAAGCGCCCACTTGAGTGTTGTGGGCAGGCCCGTGCCCGGATTCACCCAATAGGTGTGCCAGTGCGGCTGGTGCACAAGGCGCAGGGCAACCGTGAACGGCGCCCCGGGGCGGATGGAAGCGTCCGCCGCCACCAGCGAGGCGGCGACCTGGGCCCCCAGCGAAGCGGGAAACGCCGGGGACAGCGCAAGGGCCGCGAGGAGCAGGGGCTTGAGGGGGCGCTTCATCAGTCGACGGCTGGGAAAGGGCAGTGTGGCGGGACCGGCCGCAGCCGCAAGCGCTCACCCGCCTTTTGCGCCGGCGGCGATCCAATGCTCCAGCATCTGTATCTCCTCCTGGGTGAAGGGATTCTCGCCGTCGCTCGGCATCGAGTCGTCGTCGCTTGGCGGCAGGCGGAGCCTGCGGATGATGTCGCTCGATTTGGGGTTGCCGGGAACGACGACGCGCCCGTCCTCGCCCCCGCGCATCAGCTGCTCGTAGGAATCCATCCGCAGGCCTCCCTTGTGCTTCTTGGGCCCGTGGCAGGAGACGCAGCTCCGGCTGAAGAGTGGGGCGATGTGCGCTGGGTAGAAGGCGGGATTCGACGGCTCCGCGCTCCCGGGGCCGGCGCGAACAGGCTGGGAGGAGGCGGCGGCCTCGGCCGCCTTTGGTGCAACCGGAGGCATGCCGAACCAGGCCCGCATTCGGCCGGGCATCTTGTCGGTCAGGTAGCCTTCGCCGTGGGTGATCACGCCGCCCGTGTGCGCCGTCCGGACCATGATCGAGACGGCCAGTGCGAGAAGGACGGCGTAAAGCGCGCGCGGACTGCCCGCGCGCCTCGCGGCGGCCGCCGCCCCGCAGGCAGTCACGAGCCACGCGGCGGCCCACATGTGGTCCGTCACGTCGCGGCCCCGGTAGCCGCCGCTCCACGCGAGAAGCCAGCCGTCGAGCGCGGTCGCCAAGGCGGCGATCGCTGCAAGCGAGAGCAGCCAGCCAGCCGCGGGACGCAGGTGGGCCCATGCGGGACGACGGCCAGCCAGCTCCATCACGGGCACGAGGACCAGCAGGGCGATCGGGATGTGGACCATCAGCGGATGAAAACGCCCCACGAACTGGAATGCCGTACCCTGCTCGTGCCCGTTGGGCGGCATGCGGTACAGGAGGAAAAGGAACGCCGACCAGAGCACGGCAGCCGCGGCCGCCGCGGGCAGGCGCAGCCGGCGCGGGGGCGTCTCGTTGGCGTTGTGGGCCATTATTGGGTTCGTGCGGTATCGCCTGGGAACCCCGCCACCATGGGATACGGCGCTCCGGGGAGGCAAACCAACAAGTTGCCGCCCGCGCTTGCAGGGCGCCTGCTGTTTCGCCAGCTTTGCGCGCTTTCCCCACGCCGTCCCCCATGACACAAGCGGCCCCCAGCGCCTTCAGGAAGTCGATGCGCCTTCTCGGCTGGACGGCCGTATCCGCGGCCGGCGCCGCAAGCGTGGGCGTCCTGGCATGGTCCCGCGGGGAGGAGCTGAGCGCCCTCTGGATGGTCGTCGCGGCCGCCTGCGCGTTTGCGGTCGCCTACCGGTTTCACTCGGCCTGGCTGATGGCGCGCGTCCTGACTCTGGACGAGACGCGGGCGACCCCCTCGGAGACCCAATTCGACGGGAGGGATTTTGTGAGGACGAACCGCTGGGTTGTCTTCGGGCACCATTTTGCGGCCATAGCCGGCCCGGGTCCCCTCGTGGGGCCGGTGCTTGCTGCCCAGTTTGGATACCTGCCCGGGCTCCTGTGGATCCTGATAGGGGCCGTCTTCGGCGGCGCCGTCCACGACAGCATCGTCCTTTTCTGCTCCGTCCGCAGGCGGGGCAAGTCCCTGGGCCAGATGGTGAGCGACGAGGTGGGGCCGTTTGCGGGGCTGGTCGCGCTGGTCAGCATCACGGCGATATCGGTCATTCTGCTCGCCGTCCTTGCCCTGGTCGTCGTCAACGCGCTCTCCGAGTCGCCCTGGGGGATCTTCACGATCGCGGCGACGATGCCGATCGCGCTCGCGATGGGCTTTGCGCTGCGAAGCGGGGGGCACGACCGGGCCCGCCTCGGCGTCACGACCGCCGCGGGGATCGCCGGGCTTCTCGCCGCCGTCTGGGGCGGACAGTTCATCGGGGGGACCGCCCTCGAGGGCCTGCTCACGCTCCGGGGCACGACGCTGGCCTGGTGGATCATGGGCTACGGGCTCGTGGCCTCGATCGTCCCGGTCTGGCTCCTGCTCGCGCCGCGCGACTACCTGAGCACCTACATGAAGATCGGCACGATCGCGGCGCTCGGGGTCGCGATCGTTGTCCTCGGGCCCCACCTGAGGATGCCCGCCGTGACCCGCTTCATCGACGGCTCCGGCCCCGTTTTCGCGGGCCCCGTGTTTCCGTTCTGCTTCATAACGATCGCCTGCGCCGCCGTCTCGGGCTTCCATGCCGTGGTCTCGTCGGGGACGACGCCCAAGCTGATCGCGCGCGAGGGCGACATCCGGGTTATCGGCTACGGCGCGATGCTGACCGAGATGTGCGTCGGCGTGATGGCCATGATCGCGGCTTGCTCCCTGGCGCCGGGCGAGTATTTCGCGATCAACGTGAAGGGCGACGTGGCGGCCGTGACCCGGCACATCACCGCGCTCGGCTTCGCCGTCACGCCCGCGGACATGGCCGGCCTGGCCTCCAGCATCGGCGAGAAGACGATGGTGGGCCGCGCGGGGGGTGCGCCCACGTTTGCGCTCGGCATGGCCCAGATGCTGGCAGGGGTCCTCCACAGCGGGGCGGCGCTCGCGGTCTGGTACCACTTTGCGATCATGTTCGAGGCGATGTTCATCCTGACGACGATCGACGCCGGAACCCGCATCGGCCGCTTCCTTGTCCAGGACCTGCTTGGGCTCCTGTGGCGCCCGCTTGGGGACACCCGCTCGGCCGTCGGCAACATCGGGGCGACCGCCGTCTTTGTGGGCGCCTGGGGATGGTTCCTCTACCAGGGTATCGTCGACCCCATGGGCGGCATCAACTCGCTCTGGCCGATATTCGGCGTCGCAAACCAGCTGCTGGCCGTCATCGCGCTGGCCCTCGGGACGACGGTGCTCATCAAGATGGGGAAGGCCCGCCACGTCTGGGCTACGCTTCTGCCCCTCGCCTGGCTCCTCGCCGTGACTATGACGGCGGGCTGGATGAAGATCTTCAGCGCAGACCCGAGGCTCGGCTTCCTGAGCGCGGCGTCCGCTGCCTCAACGCCGCGCCAGGCCTTCAACGACCACGTGGACGCGGGGGTCACGGGAGCGTTCCTGATCCTCGTCGCGGTCATCGTGGCCGCGAACGCCCGCGTCTGGTGGCTCCTCCTCGCGGGCAGGCGCGCGCCCGGCCTCAGCGAGGAGCCGTTCGTCGCCTCCAAGAGGCTGAATCAGACCTCGTAGGCGGGAAGGACCTTGTCGACCCGGACCTTGTCGAGCCGCGCGTAGACCGGCACGCCTGCGTCGTGCGGCAGGGTGACCTCTCCCTGGATCAGGGGCTGCGCGTAGCGCAGGAACTGAAAGTTCATGCTGACCAGGTCCTCGTTGATCCACTCGCGCGGGAGCTTCTTGGTGCCGTTCGCGATCTCGCTCAGGGGGGCGAGGCCGGTCTCGACCGTGTAGTGCTCGGTCTCGCCGCGCACCAGGGTGACCATCTTGTCGGTCTCGCCCGCGATCGCCGCTCGGACTGCGGCCTGCCCGGCAAGGTAGGCCTCGTCCACGTCGGTCTTCGAGGCGCAGTGAGCGGCCGCGCGCTGGATGAGGCCCGGGCGGGCGACGCGGACCTTCGCGTTCGGGATCCCCGTCTCGATGATCTCGCCGAGGGCCTCGCCCGCGCCGCCAAGCTTGGCGTGCCCGAAGGCGTCGGTGGCGGAATCGGCCGCAAGATAGTTGCCGTCGGCGTCGACCAGCCCCTCGGCCACGACGATCATGCAGTAGCGTTCGCGCTTGAGCACCCGCCGGACGTCCTCGAGGACCTTCTCCTGGTTGAACGGGACCTCGGGCAGCAGGATCAGGTGCGGGGCGTCGTGGGGGTGGTCCCGGCGCTTCGCGAGCGCCGTGCCCGCGGCGATCCAGCCGGCGCCGCGCCCCATCACCTCGACGATCGAGACGAGGTCGCCCTGGCCCATCGCCTCGTTGTCGCAGGCGATCTCACGGATGGTCGTCGAGAGGTACTTGATCACGCTCCCGTATCCCGGGCAGTGGTCCGTGCCGGTCAGGTCGTTGTCGATCGTCTTCGGCACGCCGATCACCCGCAGCTCGTATCCCTGCTCCTGGGCCAGCTTGGAGATCTTGTCCGCCGTGTCCTGCGAGTCGTTTCCGCCTATGTAGAAGAAATAGCGGATATTGTGGGCCTTGAAGACCTCGAGCACCCGCTCGAAATCCTGCTGCTTCTTCAGCTTGTAGCGGCACGTGCCAAGCGCGGCTCCCGGCGTGTGGCGCAGGGCCCGGATCTGCTGCTGGGACTCGGACGCGAGGTCGACGATGTCCTCCTGGAGGATGCCGAGCACGCCGTTCAGGCCGCCATAGATCTCCTCGATGGATTCATGGTTGAGCGCCTCTGACACGATGCCAGCCAGGCTTGCGTTGATGACGGAGGTAGGTCCGCCGGATTGGCCCACCAAAATGTTGCCTATGAGATCAGCCATGTGAAAAATTGAGAGGTGTAATCAGGACAGCGAAGGTCCAAGCAAGCGCATCCCCATGGGGGGCGCAATTGAAAACTTCTGCGGGGCCGAAAACAAACCTACAGGAGCCTGGCCGGCCGGTATTCCGCGGCGCCCTTCACTCTCTTCACAAGGGGTTTAACCTCCGCGACGAAGACGTCGACCTGGTCGGGCGCCGCGCCCACGAATCGCGAGCTTTCAGCGAGGATCGCAAGGAGGGCCTTCTTGCCGAGGCCGATCCTGCGGTCGCCGGCCATCCGCTCAAGAAGGTCGGGGCCGGCCACCCCCGAGCGCATCGCCTTCACGGCGGCGAGCGAATGCTCCTTTATCGCCTCGTGCGCCGTCTCCCGGCCGGCGCCGCGCTTCACCGCCTCCATGAGGATCGTGGTGGTCGCGAGGAAGGGAAGGTTGCGCTGGTTCTCCTCGGCTATCGCCGACGGGAACGTCTCCATCTGGTCGAGCACGGTCAGGAGCGTCTCGAGGCTGCCGTCAATCGCGAAGAACGCGTCCGGCAGAGCGACCCTGCGGACCACGGAGCAGGAGATGTCGCCCTCGTTCCACTGGTCCCCGGCGAGGGAGCCTGTCATGGTCACGTAGCCGCCGAGGATTGTCGAGAACCCGCAGATGCGCTCGCAGTTGCGGGCGTTCGCCTTGTGGGGCATCGCGGAAGACCCGACCTGGCCCTCCTGGAAACCCTCGGTCAGGAGGCCCGCCCCGGCCATGAGGCGCATCGTCGTGGCGAAGCTCGCCGCCGCGGCCCCGACCTGGTGCAGCACGGAGACCACCTCGAAGTCGAGGCCCCGCGGATAAACCTGGCCCACGTTGCCGAGCGACGCCGGGATTCCAAGGTGCTTCAGGACCCGGCTCTCGAGGCTCGCGACCTTGTCGGCGCGACCGCCGAGGAGCGTCAGCTGGTCGAGCTGCGTCCCGACCGCCCCCTTCAGCCCGCGAACCGGGTACCGGCCGATGAGCGCCTCAAGACGCTCCAGCGCAATCAGCATCTCCTGGCCGAACATCGACATCCTCTTGCCGAGGGTCGTCGGCTGCGCGGGCACGTTGTGCGTGCGCCCCGTGATCATCAGGTCGCGGTACTCCTCGGCGCGGCGCGCGAGCGCCTGCAGGGCCGCCGCCGCCTTCTTGCGAACGATCTTCATGGACTGGAAGATCTGGAGCTGCTCGACGTTCTCGGTCAGGTCGCGGCTCGTGAGGCCGAGGTGGATGAACTGGCGCTTTGCGAGCTCGGAGAATTCCTCGATCCGCGACTTCACGTCGTGGAGCGTCACGCGCTCACGCTTTGCGATCGACTCGAGGTCGATGCGGTCCTTGACCCGCTCGTAGTCCTTTATCGCCTCGGCGGGGATCGGGACGCCGAGGTCCCGCTGGGCCTTCATGACCGCTATCCAGAAATCCCGCTCAAGGAGGACCTTTCCGCGCCGCGACCAGACCTCCCGCATGGCCGCCGAGGCGTAGCGGTCCGCGAGCACGTTGAGTACGGGCTCGCTGGATGGGGTGTCGGCCGGCTCGTTCACGGGAAACCGCCCAGTAAACGGCCCCCGGGCCTGAACGCCACCGGAAAAGCGACGGCCGATCCCTCTAGGCCGCGAGGCAGCGGACCGCCATGTCGCGCAGGACCTCCTCCTGCGCATCCGGCCGGCGGATGATCTCCTCGAACACCTGGATGAACTCCCTCTGGTTGTCGATAAGGCGCCTGAGCGGCGGAAGCTTGGCCGCGCCCGCGAGCTTGCCGACGTACCAGGGGTTCTGGGTGAAGACGTTGAAGGAGCTCTTCACGCCAGCAGCCTCGCCAAACCTCGGGGCGTGCTCCGCCGCGGCCTTCTGGAGGCCGTCGACGCCGCGCGGACCGACCCGCGCGTCGCCCGCGTCCGCCAGAGCCCGCACCTGGATCAGGATCCGGTTCCGGTTCTGCAGGGCGGCTATGACCGGCCGGGCGTCGCCCCCGGCGAAGAAGTGCCGCCTGAGGGCGGCAAGCGTCCACGGGAGGTCCCCGCTGAAGAACGCGTCGGCCGTCTCGAAGAAGTCGCCCTGCGCGGCGTTCGGGGTCAGCTCGGCGACGCTCGCCTCGTCGATCAGGGCGCCGTCGGCCGAGTGCGCCGCAAGCTTGTGGACCTCCTCGACCAGGAGCCTCGTGTTGGCGCCGATCTTGGCCAGAAGGAGCTCCAGGGCCCCGGGCCCGAACTGGACGCCGGCAAGTCGGGCCTCCGCCTGCACGACGGCTCCGAGTCCGTCGGCGTCCTCGCCGCCGTCGGCCAGGGCGAAGTCGGCGCTCTTCTCGCACCATTTCGCGAAGGAGCGCCTCCGGTCGACCGGCGACGCGGTTATGAGGACCGCAGTCTCCTCGGGGTTGACGGACTGGAGGACCTGCTGGAGGTCCTCGACCCTCTTGAGGGTCGTCTCGGCCTTCCCCGTGACTGTGTCCGCCAGGAAATTGACGTCCTTCAGCCAGACGACCCGGCGGCCCCCGAACATCGGGATCGTTTGCACGGCCTCGCGGAAGCTGTTCACCGCGACCTCGACCTCCTCGACGTTCGCGGCGAAGCCGTTGACGACCTCGCGGGAGAATTCGTCGGCGTCTCCCGCGAGCTCATCGAAGCGCTTCCTCCCCATGCGGCCCACGAGGAAGTCGTCCTGCCCGCAGATGAAGGCGAAGTTCCTGGTCGCGGCGACGGGCATTGCGCGATTCGACCGCAAGCGCCCGGTCGGCTCAAATTAAAACCACCGGTCGATCGCCCGCGTGTTTTACTCGCCCGCGCTTCCGGGTGGCGCCTGGGTTCATCGGCGCATGAACAGGCTGACTCTTTTCGGGCTGGTCGCTGTGACGGGGATGCTTGTCTCCCATGCTCAGGAATCCCGGAGCCGGGTTTACATCCTGGGCTTTGCCTTCGCCTGTGATCTCCGGTCCATCTTTGGATTCCTTCAGGGGGCGTGGCCATTCGGGGCCGTGGAGGCCATAGGGGCGATGGTCGCGGCATGTCAGCTTGACGAATCAAGCCGATCCAACCTGGCGCAAGCCGCGGAATGCGCCTTGTTATCTAGAGGGGGTGGGTTGGCGTTAAAAGGCCGGAATGAATCGAAAGAGCTCTTTAAAAGCTCGGCTTATCTTTTAATAATAATACAATTATTATTAAATGTAGCTTGAAAAAGACTCGTTTGTAGTCATAATTTTGGGAGTCTTATAACGTGAATCCCAGCGATTTTAAGAGCCCAGAGACAGGTCGGGTGGTCCGCCATCCTGCGGGCCATCATATGTTTATCCCGGCCCCGATGCCGCCAAAACTGGCGTTCGACCAGGATCTGGTCCGCAACCTTTCGCGGGCGGATGCCGCCTTGAGCGAACTCTCGGGGATCGGCCGGATCCTCCCGAATCCGAAGATACTGATCGGCCCCCTGGTTCGGCGCGAGGCCGTGCTTTCATCGCGGATCGAGGGCACGCAATCCAGCCTGTCGGACCTGCTCCTGGACGAGGCGACCCCGACACCCGCCGCCAAGTCCGAAAAGGCCGACGACCTGCGCGAGGTTCACAACTATGTCGCCGCGCTGGAATTCGGCGTGGCGCGCCTGAGGGAGATCCCGCTGTCGCTGCACCTTGTCAGGGAGCTGCACGCCAAGCTCATGGAGGGGGTTCGGGGGGAAAGGGCCGCCCCCGGGGAATTCCGGCGCCTGCAGAACTGGATCGGGCCGGCGGGGACAACGCTGATCGACGCCCCGTACGTGCCGCCGCCCGTCGACGAGATGACCGAGCTTCTCTCGGACTGGGAGCGCTTCCTCGGCGAGAGGGATTCCATGCCGGACCTGATCCAGTGCGCGCTCCTCCACGAGCAATTCGAGGCCATCCATCCCTTCCGGGACGGCAACGGCCGCGTGGGGCGGCTGCTGATCACGCTCTTTCTAATAGAGCGCGGCCGGCTGTCGCAGCCGCTCCTCAACCTGTCGGACTTTGTCGAGCGCCACCGGATGGATTACTACGACCTCCTGAGGCGGGTCCGCACGCACGGGGACTGGGCCTCGTGGGTGCGGTACTTCCTCGCCGGGATCGAGGCGACGTCCCGCGAGGCGGCGGCGCGCGCCCGCCAGCTGCTCGACCTGCGCGAATCCCTGCTGCATGAGACCAAGGGGTCCGGAGCCCTCGCGGACCAGATCCTCACCAATCCCTACCTGACCATCTCAACCGTGGGAAGGGTGATGGGGATTTCCGCTCCCACGGCCACCCGCCTCGTTCGCGAGCTTGCCGCGAAGGGGCTCCTCAGGGAGACGACCGGCAGAAGCTGGGGGAAGGTCTACGTCGCCCCCGGGGTGCTCGCGGCGCTCGAGCAGCGCGCTTCCCCGTGAGCTGGCGGGCGGGGGTCGCGCCCGTCCCGCAACGGTCCTTCCCCATGGCCCCGCAAGACTTGCGTGAAACGGCCGCAGCTCCTAGATCGTCCGGGTGAGTCAAACGGCCCAGCCCTCGTCCAGCCCGGAGATTTCATGGGGGAGGGACATGCTCCTGCTTGCGCTCATGTTCGGCGCGCTCTTTGCTTGGAGACTCGGAAGCGCGCCCCTCATCAACCCGGATGAGGGGCGGTATGCCGAGGTCCCGCGCGAGATGGTCGCCAGCGGCGACTGGGTGACGCCGCGGCTGAACGGCGTTCCATATTTTGAGAAACCCCCCCTTGTCTATTGGGCCGTGGCCGCCTGTGAGCGGTACTTTGGCCCAAGCGAGTGGTCGGTCCGTCTGGCACCTGCGCTTTTCGCGGTGGGCGGGATCCTTCTCGCGTACGCTGCTGCCCGGAAGCTGTATGGCCGCGAGGCGGGTTTCTGGGCCTCGGTGATCCTTGGCACATCGCTCCTGTATCTTGCTCTGGGTCATTTGGTTGGACTCGACATGGCCGTTTCCGTCCTGATGAGCGCCACCCTGTTCTGCTTCATCCTCGCGGTTCGGGAGCAGCCGGGATGGGGCCGCAGGTGGCTCTTCTACGGGCTCTATGCCAGCGCGGCGCTTGCGACCCTCACCAAGGGGCTCATGGGCTTCCTGATCACCGGTGCTGTCATGTTCCTCTGGCTCCTGCTCCTCGGGCAGTGGAGGCGCCTGCGGCCCCTCTATCTTCCGAGCGGCCTGCTCCTCTTTGCCGCAATGGCCGTGCCGTGGCACATCCTCGTGGCAAGGAGCAACCCGGGATGGGCGCATTTCTACTTCATCCACGAGCACTGGGAGCGCTATCTCGACAAGGGACACGGGAGGTACCAGCCCGCCTGGTTCTTCATCCCGGTCCTGATCCTCGGGCTCTTCCCGTGGACCGGGTTCCTGTGGAGTTCATTCCGCGACGCGCTCGCCGGCGGCTGGTCCCGAAGGAAGGAGAACGCCGAGGCCTGGTTCCTCGCGATCTGGCCCGCCTTCATATTCCTCTTCTTCAGCGCGTCAAAGTCGAAGCTGATCCCCTATATCCTTCCCGTGTTTCCGCCGATCGCCGTGGTGTCGGGGCGCTGGCTCTCGGCGACCCTTCCGCTCCCGGACGCATTCCAGAGGATCCGCCTGGGGCTCAGGTCCTTCTGCTTCCTCTGCGGCCTCCTGGCGGCGGCCCTGTGCGTCGCCGTGCTGAAGCCCGGTCTCATCAAGGACGCCTCCCAGGCCGCCGAGCTTCGGCCCTACGCCTACGTGATCGCGGCCATCCTGTGCGTCGGCGGGATTCGCGCCCTTGTGCCGCGCAGCCCGGACGGGGCGGCGCGCGGCGCGGTCGTCGCCATGACCGCCACCCTGGTCTTCCTGATAGGCGTCCTTCTTCTCGCGATGCCCATCATTGACGTCCGCAGCACGAAGGGCCTCGCCGTCGCGGCCCGGGGGCTCGTCAGGCCGGGCGACCGCGTCTACCACTACCACGGCTTTTTCCACGACTACACGTATTATTCGGAGAGCGTCGTCGGCCTCGTCAATTACACCGACGAGCTCGAGCTGCAGTTCCTCGACCCGAACGAGAGGGAGGCCCGATTCATCGACGACGCCGAGTTCCGCAGGCAATGGGCCGGGTCCGGCCGGGTGTTCGCCGTGGCGCGGATCAGGGACCTGTCGGAACTCTTCGCGGACCCCGGGTTCCGCTACCACATCCTGGCGACCGGCCCCCACCACTATCTTTTGAGCAACCAGCCTTGAGGATTTGCTGTCAGCCCGACAGGATGCCCACCGCAATGCCATCGCCAGCAGCAACAACCCCCGCAAAGGCTGTCGAGCCTTTCCTGCCGTTCACCCGGCCGGCGATCGACGACGCGACGATCGCCGGGGTGGGCGAGGTGCTGCGCTCGGGCTGGATCTCCTCCGGCCCCAGGGTGCGGGAGTTCGAGGCCAGGCTTTCGGAGCTCTTCGGGGGCCGCCCGGTGCGCGCGTTCAACTCGGGAACGTGCACGATGGAGATCGCGCTCCGGATAGCGGGCGTGAAGCCGGGCGACGAGGTGATCACCACCCCGCTCACGTGGGTGGCCACGAGCAACGTGGTCCTCGAGGTCGGGGCCAGGCCGGTCTTCGTCGACATCGACCCGGTCACGCGAACGATCGACCTCGATCTCGCGGAGAAGGCGGTCACGCCGCGCACCCGCGCGATCATCCCCGTCGACCTGGCCGGACTCCCCGTCGACCGCGACCGGCTGAACGCGCTGGCGGCGAGGCACGGCCTGCGGGTCGTGGAGGATGCGGCCCAGTCCATCGGGAGCACGTGGAAGGGGAGGCGGATCGGTTCCTTCGGGGACTTCGTCTCGGTCAGCTTCCACGCGAACAAGAACATCACGACGACCGAGGGGGGCTGCCTGGTCCTCAACGACGAGCGCGAGGCCCGGCTCGCGGAGCAGTACCGGCTCCAGGGAGTCGTGAGGAACGGGCACGACGGGATGGATGTCGAGGTGGTCGGGGGAAAATTCAACATGACGGATGTCGCCGCGCGGATCGGGCTCGGCCAGCTGCCGCACCTCGCGGAGTTCACGGCGAGGCGCCGCGAGCTCGCCCGCGCCTATTTCGAGGAGCTTGGGCGGCCCGCTGTCCGCTCGCTCGGCCTCGGGCTTCCCGTGGCGAACTTCACGGACAGCAACTGGCACATGTTCCAGGTGGTCCTTCCGGAGGCCGGGATGAAGGTCCGGCGCGCCGACGTGATGGAGGCGATGCGGGCGGCGGGCATCGGCACCGGCGTCCACTACCCGGCGGTCCACCTCTTCGCGCTCTACAGGCGGATGGGCTGGAAGGACGGCGACTTCCCGAACGCGGAGTACGCTGGGCGCAACATCCTGACCCTTCCCCTCTTCCCCGCCATGGACAGCTCCGACGTGGCTCGGGTCGTCCGCGCGCTGGCCTCAATCCTCGAAACCCATCGAAAAGCATGAGCGCGGCCCCTGACCTTTCCGTCGTCATCCCGGTCTACAACGAGGAGCCCAACCTCCCGCTCCTCTTCTCGAGGCTCTACCCGGTGCTCGACGGCCTCGGCCGCGCGTATGAGGTGATCTTCACGAACGACGGCAGCGCCGACCGCTCGCTCGAGCTCCTCAAGGCTCAGTTCTCGGCGCGCCCCGAGGTCACGCGCGTCATCGACTTCAACGCGAACTACGGCCAGCACATGGCGATCATGGCCGCATTCGAGCGCGTCCGGGGCCAGG
>CAZNNO010000038.1:0-36069 GCA_964574435.1 uncultured Opitutaceae bacterium | reverse complement strand
GGCTCGCCCATCTGGGCCTCCATCGCCTCTATTTCCCGGCGCTTTTGGTCGACGTCAAAGAAACCTCCACAGGTGGCCTGCGCGCTTCTTGATGCTCTCTATGTGGTTTAGCGTCTCGGGGGCGATCATGATGAGGGGTCGAATTAAGCGCGGTCCCGCGCCAACCGCAAGCGGACAAGCGGGAGACCCCCGCCCGCGCGGCGGGCGTCCCGCTCCCGCGCACGCCGCGCCTTGCGCCCCCGCGAGTCTGTGCGATTGTTTGGGGTTCCCCACGATGAATCCCAACCTAATTGAGCGAAAACTGGGCGGCGGGCTGCGCGTGTCGGCGATCGGGCTCGGCTGCATGGGCATGAGCGAGTTCTACGACCCGGCGCAGATGAACGACGCCGAGTCGATCCGCGTGATCCACCGCTACCTGGACCTGGGCGGAAACTTCCTGGACACCGCCGACATGTACGGCGTGGGCCGCAACGAGGCCCTCGTCGGCCGGGCGATCGCGGGCCGTCGCGCCAACGTCGTGCTCGCGACGAAGTTCGCGAACGTGAGGGGGCCCAACGGCGAATTCCTCGGCGTCCGCGGCGACGCGAAGTACGTGCGGGAGTGCTGCGACGCCAGCCTTTTGAGGCTCAAGGTCGACGTGATCGACCTCTACTACCAGCACCGCGTCGACCCCAAGGTCCCGATCGAGGAGACGATCGGGGCGATGGCGGAGCTCGTGAGGTCCGGAAAGGTGCGCCACCTCGGCATGTCGGAGGCCGCCCCGGCGACCATCCGCAGGGCCGCAGCGGTCCATCCCATCGCCGCCCTGCAGACGGAGTACTCGCTCTGGAGCCGCGACCCGGAGGACGAGATCCTCGGCACGGTCCGCGAGCTCGGAATCGGCTTTGTCGCCTACAGCCCTCTTGGCCGGGGGTTCCTGACGGGGCAGTTCAGGAGCCCGGAGGACCTGCCCGCCGGCGACTACCGCCGCAGCAACCCGCGCTTCACGGGCGGCAACTTCGAGAGGAACCTCGAGCTGGTGAGGAGCGTCGAGGAGCTTGCGAGGGCAAAGGCCTGCACGCCCAGCCAGCTGGCGCTAGCCTGGGTGCTCGCCCAGGGCTCGGACGTTGTCCCGATACCGGGCACGAAGCGCGCCAGGTTCCTCGAGGAGAACCTCGGGGCGCTCGATGTGCGCCTGTCCGCGGGCGACCTCAGCCGGATCGACGCGGTCCTGCCCCCGGGCTCGACCTCGGGCGACCGCTACCAGGCCGGCGCCATGCAGGCGGTCAACCGCTGACCCTCGGTCACTCCTCCGCAGGAGGAGCGGAGCCCGCCAGGAGCGACTCCTCGTGGTCGAGAAGCTGCTGGAGAGGCCGGTGGACCTCGTCGATGATCGCGCCGCTTCGCCAGAGGTTGTCCAGCGCGAGGCGCTCCGCCCTCAGGGCTACCATGCGGTAGCGGTGGCCCGCGTGCCTGCGCCGGCTGGCGCTCCTCCTCGTCTCCCCCTCGGCCGTCAGGACCGAGAGGCGCTGCTCGTACTCGGCGATGACCAGTCCAAGCGCGGCGTTCTGGTCCGACGAGGTCGCGCCGGGCTCAAGCTCCCGGAGCGCCCCGAGACCGGCCTCGACCGCCGTCATGCGGGCAAGGTGCTCCTCGCGGGGCCGGTCCTCGTCCTCGCGTATGCCCAGCCTGCGGATCAGCGCCTCGAGCGTCGTCCCCTGGACGAGCAGCGTCGTCGCGATGACCCCGAAGGCCAGGAATATGACGATGTCGCGCCCGGGAAACGCCGAGCCGTCGGGAAGCACGAGCGGTATGGATAGGGCGGCGGCAAGGGTGACCGTGCCGCGCATCCCCGCCCAGCCGACCACGAGGACCGCGGACGGCGAGGCGGGAGTCTCGGTTGCGCGCACGCTCGGGATGAGGAACGGCAGGTAGGTGCCGGGGAACACCCAGACAATGCGCGCGACCACGGCCGTACCCGACACGGCCGCCGTCAGCGCCAGGAGGAAGGGCACCGAGAACTGGTGGCTCACGGCCCTGAGAATCCCCGGGAACTGGAGGCCGAGCAGCACGAACGCGATGCCGTTGAGCCAGTAGATGACCTGCGACCAGGCGCCAAAGGTGTGCTGGCGGGCCTCGGCGTCCATGCGCACGGGGTCCCGCCAGCCCGAATAGAGGCCGGCGGCGACCACGGACAGGATGCCGGACACATGCAGGTGCTCGGCCAGGAGATAGGCGGCGTAGGGCGTCATGAGGGACAGCGTGGTCTCGATCAGCATGTCGCTCGCATGGAGGCTCCGGAGGACGTCCCGCAGCCGGCCTATCCCGTAGCCGACCCCCAGCCCGACGGCGAAACCCCCGAGGGAAAGAAGCGCGAACTCCCCCGCCATCCGGACCGGCGAGAAGCTCCCGACGACGACGGCCGCGAGCGCGAACCTGAACGCAACGAGGCCGGTGGCGTCGTTCATGAGGCTCTCCCCGTTCAGTATGGTGCTCATCCGCGCGGGCACCCGCAGGCGCTCCGTGGCGGCGTTGACCGCGACCGCGTCGGTGGGCGACACGATCGCCCCGAGCGCGAACGCCATGGCGAGGGGAAGTCCGGGAATGAGCCAGTGGGCGACCAGCCCCACGGCCACGGTCGTGAATATGACCAGCCCTATCGCCAGCAGCAGGATCGGGCGCTTGGCGCGCAGGAGCTCGCGAATCGGCATCAGCCAGCCGTCCGAGAAGATCAGCGGAGGCAGGAAGCAGAGGAAGAAGAACCCGGGATCGAGCTCGAAGCGGGGCAGCCAGGGCAGGAACGCCGCGCCGACCCCGCCGAGCAGGTAGGTTATGAGCTGCGGCCAGGGCAGCCAGCGCCCCACGACACTCAGGCCGGAGACGAGCAGAAGAAGGAGGAGGGCGTGCTCGAACTCCGTCATGGCCCGGGCGCATCCTTCGTCATGGCGCGTCCTCTAGGCCTGGGCGGCCTCCGCCTTGCGCTTCTTGCGCTCCCAGTACCAGGCGATCCAGATGCAGACCTCGTACAGCAGGTACAGCGGAATGGCCATGGCGACCTGCGTCACCACCTCGGGCGTCGTCAGCACCGCCCCGAGGATGAGCGAGAGCACGGCGACGTGGCGCCGGAACTTGGTCAGCTGGGCGTGGGTGAGGACTCCGATCTTCACGAGGAACAGCACGACCAGCGGGAACTGGAATCCCAGGCCCATCCCGAAGATGAACTTGCAGACGAAATTGATGTACTCCTCGGCCCTCCAGTCCTGCGCGGAGAACCCGAGCACCCTGGAGTACTGCACGGCGGCCCGAAGCGCCACCGGGAGCAGGAAGAAGTAGGTCGACAGCACGCCGGTCAGGAACAGGAAGGTCGACCAGCCGAGCCAGCTGAAGATGACGCTGCGCTCCTTCAGGTTGAGGGCTGGAAGGATGAATCCCCCCATGAAGAATATCCAGAAGGGCGACGCTATGGCGAGCGCGGCGAAGAGAGCCACGTGGAACGCCACCATGAAGCCCTCCGCCGGGCTGAAGTTGTGAAGCGTGATGTCGAGGGGCTTCGAGCCGCCCTCTTGGGGCAGCAGGGTCAGCGTCGCCACCTGCTCCTTGCCCATCGCCGCCGAGCCGACCCGGAACACGACATTCGGGGCGTCGCCGGGGGGAAGGCCGGGGAACTGCTCGCGGGTCACCTCGTAGGGGCCGAGCCTCGTGTCGCCGATCAGGAGGGTCACCGTGGGCTTCGCCTTCTCGAACATGTGCATGTGCCGCATCGGCTCCTCGAGGACCGCGACGAGCCAGGGGCTCAGGAAGAGGCACAGGATCAGTGCGGCTCCGATCGCGATCGCCGACCGGACGAGCGCGCTGCGCAGGTCGTTCAGGTGGCCCCAGAACGACTTCTTGGGGCCCGCGTCCTCGACCTCGGCCGGGCCAGCTGTTTTCTCGTCGGCCACGGGTCGGTCGCCCTAAAGGCGCAGGCTGCCGGACGCCTTCTCGGCCAGGAAGCTCTGGTAGGTGGAGGCGATGCCCTCGCGCAGGCCGGTTCGGGCCTTCCAGCCGAGGGCCGAGAGCCTGGAGACGTCGAGGAGCTTGCGGGGGGTGCCGTCGGGCATCGACGGGTCCCAGGTCACCTTGCCCTTATAGCCCGTCGCCTCGGCCACGATCTGCGTGAGTTCCCTGATCGTGACGTCGGTGCCCGTCCCGACGTTGATCCAGTCGGGTGGGCTGGCCTGCGTCAGCAGGAACGCGCAGGCGTCCGCCAAGTCGTCCACGTGCAGGAACTCCCTGCGCGGCGCGCCCGAGCCCCAGGCCACGACCTCCCGGGTCCTCGACTCCACCGCCTCGTGGAAGCGCCGGATGAGCGCCGGCAGGACGTGGGAGTTCTTAGGGTGGTAGTTGTCGCCGGGGCCGTAGAGGTTGGTCGGCATCGCCGAGTGGAACACGACGCCGTGCTGCTTGCGGTAGTACTGGCAGAGCTTGAGCCCGGCAATCTTCGCTATCGCGTAGGCCTCGTTCGTGGGCTCGAGGGGGCCCGTCAGCAGGCAGTCCTCCGTCATCGGCTGCGGCGCGTGCTTCGGGTAGATGCAGGAGCTCCCGAGGAAGAGCAGGCGCGCCACCCCGGCCGCCCATGCCCCGTGGATCGCGCTCGAGGCGATGGCGAGGTTCTCGTGCAGGAAATCCGCAGGGAAGGCGCTGTTCGCGTGGATCCCGCCGACCTTCGCGGCCGCAATGATGGCGGCGTCTGGCTTCTCGGCCGCCAGGAAGGCGTGGACGGCGGACTGGCTCGTCAGGTCGAGCTGGCTGCGGTCCCTGAGGACGAGCCTGAAGCCGGGCTCGTTTCGGAACCGGCGCACGAGCGCCGAGCCGACCATCCCCTGGTGCCCCGCTATGAAGAGCTTCGTCACGGCCGGGGAAGCTTTGCGATCTGCGACTCGCGCTTCGCCAGGTCGAGGTCGTGATCGACCATTATCTTCACGAGATCCCTGAACCTCACGGTCGGCTTCCAGCCCAGCTGGCGCGCGGCCTTGGCCGGGCTTCCGATCAGCAGGTCCACCTCGGCTGGGCGCTCGTAGCGCGGGTCGTGCCTGACAAACCTCTCCCAGTCGAGTCCGAGGAGCCCGAACGCCTCGGCGCAGAAATCCCTCACGCTGTGGGTCTCGTTCGTGGCGACCACGTAGTCGTCCGGCTTCTCCTGCTGGAGCATGAGCCACATCATCTCCACGTACTCCTTTGCGTAGCCCCAGTCCCTCTGGGCGCCCAGGTTGCCCAGGTAGAGCGACTCCTGGAGGCCCACCTTGATGCGGGTGGCGGCCCTCGTTATCTTGCGCGTGACGAAGGTTTCGCCGCGCCGGGGCGACTCGTGGTTGAAGAGGATGCCGTTGCTCGCGTGAATGCCGTAGCCCTCGCGGTAGTTGACCGTCAGGTAATAGGCGTAGGCCTTGGCGCAGCCGTAGGGGGACCTCGGCCAGAACGGGGTCTCCTCGGTCTGGGGCACCTCCTGGACCTTTCCGTACATCTCGGACGACGAGGCCTGGTAGTACCGGACCTTCTTCGCGAGGCCGGCCTCGCGGATGGCCTCGAGTATCCTCTGGGCCCCGAGGCCGTCCACGTTGCCCGTGTATTCCGGGATGTCAAAGGACACCCGCACGTGGGACTGCGCACCCAGGTTGTAGATCTCGTCGGGCTGGAGCTCGTAGAGGAGCTTCACCATCTGCACGGAATCGGCCAGGTCCCCGTAGTGCAGGAAAAGCCTGACGCCGTTCACGTGGGGGTCGCTGTAGAGGTGGTCGATCCGGCTCGTGTTGAAGGTGGAGGCCCGCCGGATGATCCCGTGCACCTCGTAGCCCTTCGCGAGCAGGAGCTCGGCGAGATAGGAGCCGTCCTGGCCCGTGATGCCGGTGATGAGGGCTTTCTTCATGGGGCGTGAATTAAAGGGCATGGCGCGCCCGTCGGGCAAGCCCGCAGACTGCAGCGGGATGCGGGCACTCCTCAGCCCGAAAGCCGGGCGCAGGCCTGGACCAGCTTTGCCGCAAGCTGCGCCACCGCCTTCCGCGCCCGCGGGTCGGAGAGGCGCCCCTCCCCGTCGAAGGCCTTGGGGGCGCCGGGCAGGAAGCACTGGCCGGGCACCACGTGGCAGCCGAGCTTCAGCAGGAGCTGCTGGGCCATCTGGAGCGACCGAATGCCGCCCAGGGCGCCTGGGGAGGCCGAGATCACGGCGGCTGCCTTCCCCTCGAACGGGTTGTCGTCGGCTCGGCTGCACCAGTCGATGGCGTTCTTCAGGAGCGGGGTGATCATGGAATTGTATTCCGGGGACGCGACCAGGAGGCCCTGGTGCGAGGCTATCAGCCCGGCCAGCCGGGCGGCGTTCGCGGGGAGTCCCTCGCGCTCCTCCAGGTCGGCGTTGTAGATCGGCAGGCTGAGCTCGCCCAGGTCCGCCAGCGTCACCTCGCTGCCGGCCTCGCGGACGGCCTCCACCGCGGCCGCCAGAAACCTCCGGTTGAGCGACTCGCGCCGCGCGCTGCCGGCAAATGCGAGGATCTGTGCGCCTGAGCTCATGTCCGGGGCGGCCTCAGCCGAGCGACCTGAGCAGGCGCTCGAGCTCGGCCGACTTCGCCCTCTGCTCGGCGAGCTGCCTCCTGGCGCCCTCGAGGACCTGGGGCGGGGCCTTGCCGACGAAGGCCTGGTTCGCCAGGCGCGCCTCGGTCGCCGCGATGTGCTTGGCGAGGGCGGCGATCTCCCGGGAGACGCGGGCCCTCTCGGCCGCGGGGTCAGCGGAGCTTGCAAGGTCGAGGTAGAGGGTCCCGAGGACCGTGACCGTCGCCGGCGCCCCTTCGACCGACTCGCGGCGGGCGATCTCGGAGGCCCCGGCCATGCGGATGAGCTTCGCCAGGTTTGTCTCGACGGTCGCCCACGCCGCGTCGCCCGCGATCAGGCGGAACTTGACGTCCCGGCGGCTTGCCAGGTTGTGCTCCGCCTTGAGGGCGCGGGCGCTTGAGACAAACTGCTTCATCCTCTCAACGGCGGCCGCCTGGGCCGGGTCGGGCCTCGCCCCGAGCACCCCGAGCGCCGTCGCGCAGCGCGAGGCATCCTCGATGACGCCGTCCACCACGAACCCCCCGCGCGGCCCCGCGTAGCCGAGGAGCGACCAGAGCTCCTCCGTTATGAACGGGATGATCGGGTGGAGCAGCAGGAGGGCCTGGCGAAGCACCAGGTCCTGGATGGCGAGGCAGTTCGCCCTCGTCTCCTCCGACTGGAGCTTCGACTTGGACACCTCGACGTACCAGTCGCAGAAGTCGTTCCAGAAAAAGCCGTAGAGCGCCTGCGCCGCCGCGCTGAACTCAAACTCGGCAAAGCACCGGTCGACGTCCCGCGTGGTCGACAGCAGCCGGGCGAGGATCGCGTGGTCGTCGGCGTCGAACTTCGCCGGGGCGACCCGCGAGAGGATCGCGCCGACCGAGGAGTTGTCCCCAGCCGGCCCGCTCATCTGGCGGAACCGGCACGCGTTCCACAGCTTGTTGCAGAAGTTCTTGCCGCCCTCGATGCGCTCCTCCTGGAAGCGGATGTCCTGCCCCTGGGGCGCCGTCGAGACTATCCCGAAGCGGAGCCCGTCGGCCCCGTAGGTGTCGATCAAGTCGAGGGGATCGGGCGAGTTGCCGAGGGACTTGGACATCTTGCGGCCCTGCGCGTCGCGGATGATCCCGGTGAAGTAGACGTCCCTGAACGGGATCCTCCGCTCGATCGGCTCGCCGGGCCGGGCGAACTCGAGTCCGGCCATGATCATGCGAGCAACCCAGAAGAAGATGATGTCGGGGCCGGTGACGAGCGTGCTCGTCGGGTAGAACGCGCTGAAGCCCGCCTTCGCCATCTCGCCCGGGTCGGGCCACCCCAGGGTGGCGAGCGGCCAGAGCCACGATGAGGCCCAGGTGTCGAGCACGTCGTCCTCCTGGACCCAGTTTTCAGGATCGGGCGGCCCGTCGACTGAGACATGCACCTTCGCCGGGTCCCTGAGCTCGTCCTCGCCCAGGCGGTCGCGGTCGATCCCCCGGCGGTACCAGACCGGGATCCTGTGCCCCCACCAGAGCTGCCGGCTGATGCACCAGTCCTGGATGTTGTCGAGCCAGTGCAGGTAGACCTTGGCCCAGCGCTCGGGATGGAAGCGGATGAGCCCCTGGCTGACGGCAGACTTGGCCTCCTCGACCCGGGGGTAGCGCAGCCACCACTGCCAGGTGAGGCGGGGCTCGATCGGCACGTCGGCCCGCTCGGAGTAGCCCACGTTGTTCTGGTAGGCCTCCTCGCCGACGAGGGCCCCGCTCGCCCGGAGCAGCTCCGCGGCCTTCCGGCGGGCCGCAAACCGGTCCAACCCGGCGAGCTCGGGGCCGGCCAGCTCGTTGAGCGTCGCGTCGGCGTTGAGGATGTCGACGACCGGGAGCTGGTGGCGGGCGCCGATCTCGTGGTCCGCCTTGTCGTGGGCGGGCGTGATCTTGAGGGCGCCCGAGCCGAATTTGGGGTCCACCGCAGAGTCGGCTATCACCGGGATCTCCGTTCGGTTGAGCGGACGCCACGCCCTGCGCCCGACCACGGCGGCATAGCGAGGGTCGCCGGGATGGACGGCGATCGCGACGTCGCCGGGAATGGTCTCCGGCCGCGTCGTCGCGACCTCGATGAACTGCCCCGGGGCTCCGACCAGCTCGTAGCGAACCTTGTAGAGCGTGCCGCTGACGGGCTTCATGATAACCTCCTCGTCGGAGAGCGCGGTCAGCGACGCGGGGCACCAGTTGACCATGCGCTTGCCGCGGTAGATCCGGCCGCGGCGGAAAAGGTCGATGAAGACGCCCGTCACGGCCCGCGAATACGCCGAGTCCATCGTGAACTGGGTCCTGTCCCAGTCGCACGAGGCGCCCAGCCTGCGCAGCTGCTCGAGGATCCTCCCGCCCTTGTCCCGCCTCCAGTCCCAGACCCGCTCGACGAACTTCTCGCGGCCGAGGTCGTGGCGGGTCTTCTTCTGCTTGCGCAGCTCGCGCTCGACCACCGTCTGCGTCGCAATGCCAGCGTGATCGAGCCCCGGAATCCACAGGGTCGAGCGTCCCTCCAGGCGGGCCCTGCGGATGAGAACGTCCTGGAGCGTGTTGTTGAGCACATGGCCCATCGTGAGGACTCCCGTGACGTTGGGCGGAGGCATCACGATGCAATACGGGTCGCGCCCCGCATCGGCCCTCCCGGCGAAGGCGCCGGCCGCAAGCCAGGCGGCGTACCACTTCTTTTCGACCTCGCGCGGTTCGTAGCTCTTTGTGATCTCGGGCATTAAGGCCCGCTAGCAAACCGTCCGTCCCCGCATCAGGCAAGTCCGGGGTGCACGGCATCGGGGATTGAATCCTGCCGCCCGCGGCTTTCAATGGGCGTCCCAGATGCCCAAAACCCTTGATGAGCAGGCCCGCTCGGACCTCGTCTTCACCCGGACGACGACCGGGGCCGAGCGGATAGCGGCGTGCAAGGGGTTCCTGCGGGAGGCCATGGCCGACCTGCGCTCGCGCCACGACCTCGGGGCATCCGGGCTGGAGGTGGAACACGGGCGCTCGGCGATCATTGACGCGCTGATATCGCGCCTGTTCGACCACGCGGTCGCCCTGTATGCGAGCACCCGGGGGCCCACCCCGGCGGCCGTCTCCATGATGGCGCTTGGGGGGTACGGCCGAAGCGAGCTGGCGCCCTGGAGCGACATCGACGTCATGTTCCTCTACCCCACCAAGTCGAAGCCAGCCGTCGTCGAGCCCTTCCAGGCCCACCTGACGCAGGAGGTCCTCTATCCCCTCTGGGACTGCGGACTGAAGGTCGGCCACTCAACCCGCAAGGTCGACGAGGTGTTCGCCCAGGCTGAGAAGGAGATACAGACGATGACGGCGCTCCTCGAGTCGCGCTACGTCGCCGGCTCGGCCGCGCTGTGCGACTCCTTCCTGCTCGCCTACAGGAACTTCTACACGACCGACAACCCGAAGGGCTACATCCTTGCGAGGCTCGAGGACCAGTCCGCCCGGCGCGCAAAGTTCGGAAACACGGTCTTCAACCAGGAGCCCGACATCAAGAACGGGGTCGGCGGCCTGCGGGACTACCAGAACACGCTCTGGATGGCCCGGGTGAAGCTCGGCATCACGCGCATGGAGGAGCTCTCGGCGGACGGCAACCTGAGCGCCGCCGAGGTCGGGGACTTCAGCAGGGCCTACGATTTCCTCCTGCGCGTGCGCAACGACCTGCATTTCCAGAGCGCCCGGCCAAGCGACATCCTCAACCTCGACTCGCAGCCCCGGGTCGCGCTCAACCTGGGCTACACCCAGGCGGCCCTGCTCGCGCGCGTGGAGGCGTTCATGCAGGATTACTACCGCTGCGCGCAGACGATCTACCAGACGTCAAAGACCATCGAGAGCAGGCTGGCCCTCGCCATCGGGCGCAAGTCGAGCGGGCAGAAGGTTCCCATCCGCGAGACCCTGAAGATCGCGCGGCTGCGCCGCTCGAGGCGGGTCGACGGCTTTGTCGTCCGGGGAGATGAGCTGGCGGCCGAGGACCCGGGGGTCTTCAAGGAGGATCCGGCGCGCCTCATCCGGGTTTTCCGGCACTGCCAGCAGCTCGACTGCACGCTTGATTTCCATCTGGCGCAGCTCATCCGCGAATCGGTGCCCCTCATGGCAGGCATCCTGACGTCGCCTGACGCCGCCATGGCCTTCCGCGCCATCCTGTCCGAGTCCGGGGCGGTCTTCCCGGTGCTCCAGAAGATGCACGAGCTCGGGGTCCTCGGGGGGTACATCCCCGAATTCGATGCCCTGACCTGCCTGGTCCAGCACGAGTTCTATCATAGGTATACTGCTGATATTCATACACTTAATGCAATCCGCGAGCTCGACCTGATCTTCACGGACGCCGAGCCGATCAAGACCAAGTACCGCAGCGTCCTGCACGAGGTGGAGGACCAGGCCCTCGTTTACCTCACGCTGCTCCTCCACGACATCGGCAAGGCCGTGGGAATCAAGAACCACTCGGAATTCGGCGTCCGGCTGGCGGGGCCGACCATGGAGCGCCTGGGGGTGTCCGAACGGGGCCGCTCACTTGTTTCATTTGTTATCAAGAATCATCTCGCGATGGCACGATTCTGGCAGAAGCGGGATGTCGATGATCCCAAGACATCAGCCAGTTTTGCCGAGCTTGTCGGCGACCCGGAGCGCCTTAGGTGCCTCTACGTCCATACTTTCTGCGATGCCAGGGGCACGTCGTCTGATCTTTGGAATAGCTACAAGGACACCCTTCATACTACACTTTACCGCAATACCCTGGAGCGCCTGAGGCTCGGGGCGGCGGTTGACGCAAGCTTCGAGGAAAAACGCAAAATGACCGAACAGGAACTTATCGCAAAGAGGATACCCGGAATCAGCGACGATGAGATCGCCGCCCATTTCAGCCTTCTGCCGGACCGTTACTTCATCCTCACGGACGCGAGCGAGATAACGCTCCACATCCAGATGGTGAACAAGCTGCTGAAGTCCATCACGGCGACGGACTCCGTCGGCTCCCTGAAGCCGGTGATCGACTGGAAGGACGACCTCAACCGCTCGCTCACCGTGGTCAACGTGGTCACCTGGGACAGGGCCGGGCTCTTCTACAAGCTTGCCGGGGCCTTCAGCGTCGCGGGCCTGAACATCCTCGGAGCGAAGGTGATCTCCAGGACCGACCACATCGCGATCGACACCTTCTACGTTGTCGAGCCCGGACGGGGCGTAGTCCAGAACTCGGCCGCGCAGGAGTCCTTCGCCAAGATCATCGAGTCCTCGCTCATGTCGAACGCGGACCTCTACCCCGACATACTCGCCCAGGCCAAGCGGATCGCGGCGACGCGCTACCTCTACTCGAAGGGCGGCGAGACCCTCCACAGCTCCTTTCCCCCGACAGTCGACGTCTACCATGAGATCTCAATGCAGCGCACGATCGTCGAGGTTCAGGCCAGGGACCAGATCGGGCTCCTCTACAGGCTCGCGAAGGCGATCTCTGACTTTGGGTTCGACATCACGTTTGCGAGGATCGGGACGGAGCGCGGCGTCGCCATCGACACCTTTTACATCGAGAGCGCGAACCACGAGCCCGTCGAGGATCCGGACAGGCTGCAGAAGCTGCGCACGGCGCTCTCCGAGGTGATCTCCCCCGCCCCGGCCCATGTCGCCGAGAGCGCCTGAGGCGGCCCCGCGCGCCGCGGGCCAGGGCGGGCCCCGCGTCCCATAATCCCTTGCGCGCGCTCCCCGCGCATGCACGACTGTTGCCATGAACGAAGACGCGGAACTGCGGGCGCTCCACGCCATCGCCTCCCTCGCTTCGGGCACCGACGATCCCGCGGTCGCCACCCGCGAGATCCTGGCGATTGCCTCCGCCGCGCTCGGCTCGGACGGCGGCGTGGTGGCGTTCCAGAACCCCGAGACCGGCAGGCTCGAGGTCGAGGCGTCGCTCGGCCTGCCCGCGGATGCGGACCGCTCGTTCGGCCCCGGCCAGGGGATCCCGGGCTGGGTCGCGTGGCACGCGAAGCCGGTCCTGGTGCCCGACACGTCCGGCGACCTGAGGAGCCGGCCGATCCGCGGCCAGACGCGCTGCGAGCTGGCGGCGCCCATGCTGCTGGCCGACGGCCACCTTCTCGGCGTCCTGGCCCTGAGCCGCGACAGCGTCGGTTCGTACACGGCCGCGGACCTTGACGGGCTGGTCAAGCTTGCCGACGAGGCGGCCCGCGTCCTCAGGCGCCTCTGGGAGCTGCGCCACCTCAGGGAGAAGGCCAGGCAGCTCGAGACCCTGATCGCCACGGGCCAGGCGCTCGTCGGCAAGCTGGAGCAGCGCGAGCTCTTCGACACGCTGACCCGCGACGCCTCGGCCATGCTGCAGGCCAGGGCCTGCGCGCTGTTCGTCCTCGAGCCGGGCTCGGAGAGCGTGCGCCTCGTCTCGTACCGGGGGGACCCGGGGACACTCGCGCCCGAGGGCGACCTGCCCCTGCGCCTGTGCCTCTCGGCTTCCGCGGTCCGGACGAGGAGGCCCGTCTCCTTCGCCGACATACAGTCGACCGAGTTCCACGACCTCCTCGACCTGCCCCGCGACGGCCGGCTCCGCTCGGTCATAGCGACGCCGATGCTGTTCGAGGGCGAGGTCCTGGCGGTCCTTATCATATTCATGGACCGGATACGGATATTCGACAACGACGAGAAGCGCCTGTGCAGCGCGCTGGCGAGCCTGGGCGCCGTGGCGCTCCAGAACTCGCGCCTCTACTCGCGCGTGTTCATGAGCGAGGAGTCGCTGCGCAAGAACGAGCGGCTGACGATGCTCGGCCTGCTCGCCGCGGAAATCGCCCACGAGATCAGGAACCCCCTGACGGTGCTGAAGCTGCTCCACGGCGGCCTGGGCCTCGACTTCGCCGAGGGGGACCCGAGGCGCACCGACATGCGTGTCATCGGGGAGAAGCTCGACCAGCTGGAGTCGATCGTGACCCGGGTGCTCAGCTTCGCGAAGGCGCCCACAAGCCTGCATTCCCGCCACCAGGTCGCCGAGATCGTGGCGGACACCCTGGTCCTCGTGCGCCTCAAGCTGGCCCAGAGCAACATCCGGGTGACCTTCGAGCCGCCGGCGCAGTCGGTCGTCGTCGAGGGCCACAAGGGGCAGCTGCAGCAGGTGCTGCTCAACCTCCTGATCAATTCGATGCAGGCGATGCCGGGGGGCGGCGAGATCCTTATCGTGCTCTCGGCGGAGTCCCGGGAGGCCGGCGGCCACGCGGTGCTCGACCTCGCGGACACGGGTTCGGGCATCCCCGACGCCATCAAGGGGCGGATCTTCGACTCTTTCCTGACCGGGCGCCCCGACGGGACCGGGCTCGGGCTCGCCATCGCCAAGCGGGTGCTCCTGAGCCACCACGGGGACATCCAGCTGGTCGACTCCAGCCCGGCCGGAACGACCCTCCGGATCACCATCCCGCTCGCGCGGAGCTAGCCGCTCACTCCTCCAGCTCGACGTTCCAGTAGGCGATGTCGAGGAAGTCCTTCCATATCTCGCGGTGCTGGGTGCCAAGGACCATGGATATGACGGGCCTCCACTTCGGCCGCGCGGGCTTGCGGATCAGCCGCATGGCGGCCTCGTGCGGCAGCCGGTTTGCCTTGCGCGTATTGCACTTGATGCACGAGCAGACGATGTTCTCCCAGGTGGTCTTCCCGCCGTAGTCGCGGGGGATCACGTGGTCCAGGTTGAGCTGCTCGCGCGGGAAGACCCGCGAGCAGTACTGGCAGGAGTTCTTGTCGCGCTCGAACACGTTGTTGCGCGTCAGCTTGAGCTCCTTGCAGGGGAGCTTGTCGAAGAAGGTGAGCAGTATGACGCGCGGCAGGCGGATCGTGCGGGTCGGCGTGTGCACCGTCTCGAGCTCGACGACCGGGGGGTTGTCCGCAGAGAAGTCGATCCAATCCATCATTGAGAACATCCTGAAGTCGTCCTCCTGCTGGTGGACGACGTGGGCGTGGCCCCGGGCCAGCAGCCCGAAGGCCCTGCGGGCGCCAATCACGTTCACCGCCTGCCAGAGGCGGTTCAGGACGAGCACCGGCTGTTCTAGGGCTGCCTCCATACGCGGCATGGAAATAGCTATCTTCGGCCTCGGCTGTCAAGCGGCAGCCCAAAGATCAATTTATCATTAAAATCGCGTTAACCCCTAACCCTGAAACGGTTGCGGCTGGCATTATCACGTCTATCTTGCCCGCCGCGCCTCGCCTTGCATCGTCCCAAAGTCCAGCGGGCGGCCGGCGGGTTCCAGCGGCGTTCGACGACACCACCACTCATGTCCCTTAAATCGATCCTATTCGGCCGCGAAAAATCGCTGACCGACAGGAACCTTTTTCACAGCCTCTCCCTTATCGCCGTGTTCGCGTGGGTGGGACTCGGCGCCGACGGGCTCTCGTCCTCGTGCTACGGCCCGGAGGAGACGTTCAAGGCGCTGGGCGGCAACACGCACCTGAGCCTCTTCGTGGCGCTCGCCTGCGTCGTCACGATCCTCGCGATATGCATGAGCTATTCGCAGATCATCTCGCTGTTCCCGACGGGCGGCGGCGGGTACCTGGTGGCCAGCAAGCTCCTGTCGCCGGCGACCGGCGTCGTGTCGGGGTGCGCCCTCTTGATCGACTACGTGCTGACCGTGACCATATCCGTCGCCAGCGGCGCCGACGCCCTGTTCAGCCTCTTCCCGCCGGCTGTCCAGGATTACACGCTCATCTTCGGGTTCACGGTCAAGCTGGCTTTCGAGCTCGCCTGCGTTATCGGGCTGACGCTCATCAACCTGCGCGGCGTGAAGGAGTCCGTGCTGATCTGGGTCCCCATCTTCGCAGTGTTCGTGCTGACGCACCTCTTCGTCATCGCCTACGCGTTCGTCACCCACTCCGCCGGGCTGGTGGCGATCCCGGCCGCCACCTCGCACGAGATCCACGCCGTCAGCGCGAGCGTCGGATGGTTCGGCCTGATGGCGCTCCTCCTGAAGAGCTACAGCATGGGCGCCGGCACGTACACGGGCATCGAGGCCGTGAGCAACGGCCTGCCGATCCTGCGCGAACCCCGCGTCAAGACCGGGCGCCGCACGATGGTCTACATGGGCGTTTCCCTCGCCCTGACCGTCGCCGGGCTGCTGGTCGCCTACCAGCTCTACAGCGTCGAGATCAACCCGGACAAGACCCTCAACGCCGTCCTCTTCGAGAAGATGACCGCGGGCTGGGGCCACTCGACCGGGAGCGTGTTCGTCATCGTCACGCTGTTCTCCGAGGCGGCGCTGCTCATCATCGCCGCGCAGACCGGGTTCCTGGACGGCCCGCGCGTGCTGGCGAACATGGCTCTCGACCGGTGGTTCCCAGCACAGTTCGCCAACCTGAGCGAGCGCCTCGTGACCCGCAACGGCGTCCTCCTCATGGGCCTCTCCGGGTTCCTGATGATGTGGGCGACCCACGGCTCGGTGGACCTCCTGGTCATCTTCTACTCGATCAACGTCTTCATCACGTTCTCGCTCTCGCAGGCCGGGATGGTCCGCCACTGGTGGCAGGAGCGCGCAACGGAGTCCGGCTGGAGGCACAAGCTCGCGATCAACGGGTTCGGCCTGGTGCTGACGGCCTCCATCCTCGTGTCCCTGACGCTCGTGAAGTTCAAGGATGGCGGCTGGGCGACGTGGCTCGTCACGGGCGCCCTCGTCTTCACGGCCTTCGCCATCAAACGCCACTACAACGGCGTCAGGCTGCAGCTCAACCGGCTGGATAGCATCGTCGAGGCGGCGGAGCTCGAGTCGAAGACCCTGCGCTCGGCCCAGACGACCGCCGATCCCAAGGCCCGAACGGCCGTGATCCTCGTCAACGGCTTCAACGGCCTCGGCCTGCACACGATCCTCAACGTGCCGCGGATGTTCGGGAACACGTTCCGCAACTTCCTGTTCGTCCAGGTCGGCTCCGTGGACGCGGGCAACTTCAAGGGCGCGGCGGACATAGAGGCCCTGCGCGCCCACACCGAGGCCGAGGCGCAGCGCTATGTCAGCTTCGCCCAGGCGCGCGGCTACGGTTCAAAGGCATACACGGCGATCGGCTATGACATCACGGGAGAGGTGATGAAGCTGGCGCGGCAGGCCTCGAGCGAATACCCGAACCAGGTGTTCTTCGCGGGCCAGCTTCTCTTCACCTATGAGACGAACCTCACCCGGTGGCTGCACAACCACACGGTCTTCACGCTGCAGCGCCGCTTCTTCCTCTCCAGCATGCCCTTCGTTGTCCTGCCCATCCGGGTCGACGCCTGAGCGCCGCCCGATTCGCACCGCTGGGCAGCCGCGAAGGCTAGGAAAGAAGCACCTGCCACTGGTTTTCGCGTGCCGCCCGGGCGGCCTTGAGGGCGCCGATCGCCACGTACCTCTGGAAGTCCTGCCCGGCGAGGCGGACCTTGGGGGACTCGTAGCCGTCGTCGGCCAGCCGCTTCTGGAGCACCGTGTCGATGCCTCGGATCTGCGAGCCGCCCCCGGTGACAATGATGTTCTGCAGGAGCGTCACGACCGAGTCGGACGATGCCGACGCGATCAGCGTCGCGAGTGCGGGATAGATCTTGTCGATCAGCATGTTGCAGGCGTTGCCGATTGCGTCGCCCAGCTCGAGCGTGCGGCTCTTTCCGCCGATGACGACCTTGATGTCGAGGGGCTTGCGGCTCGGGCCGACGTAGGAGTGGGCCTCCTTGATCTCGCGGACCGTTATGCGCGACAGCCCGTTGCCGGGGTACGTCCGGCCGAGCTCGTTGAACAGGAGCTCGTCGATCGCGTCGCCGGCAAACGGGATGCTGATCTGGTCCTCCCTGGTCGGGAAATAGCCCTGGACGAGGCAGAGGTCGCTCGTCCCGCCGCCGATGTCGATGAAGAGCGAGTTGACCACGGGATCGACATAGCCGGACTGCCTGACGCGCGAATCGTCGCGGTAGCCGAGCGCCGCAAGAAAGGGCTCGGGAATCAGGAGTATGCGCGAGAAGATGCCCTGCACGGAGCGCCGGATCCCCTCCCGGGCCTGCTCTCCGGCGTTCGCGGGAACGCCCACGACGGCGCGGATCTCCGCTCGGCCCGAAGGGTCCGCCAGCTGGCGGATGTGCAGCATGAAGTCGCGGGCCGCCTCCGGGTGCGAGATGATGCCCTCGGCAAGGGGCGCCACGAGCTCGACGTGAAGCATCTGGCTGAGCGCGTCCTCCCCGTAGAGTATCCTGGCGTTGCCGGTTATTATCCCGTCAACGATCCCGTCCTTCACGTACCCGACGACCGAGGGAACCACCTTGCTGACTGTTATGTCGGTCGAGCCCGCGGGTCCCGCGAGGACGCAGGACTTGTTGGTCCCGAGGTCGAGGCCGATGAGGAGTGTGGCGGACTTGGCCGGGCCCGCGCGAAACGGGGGCTGGGTGGCCGGGAGCTGCTGGGCGGGCGCGGGGGCCGGCTTTTCGATCGTGGCAGTGGTCATTTTGGAGGATTGGCGTGTTGCGATTTTGCGGAAAGGGTTCAGCGGGCGCCGAGGCGCTCCTGGGCGAGCATGTCGTCGATGAAGTCGGCTATGCCGCGCGTCTGAGCGGGCGCGGCCGCACGGGCGGCCCTCGAAACGGGAGCGGGGCCCGCGGCCCGCGCGGAGGCGCCAAGCGAGAGCCGGTGCTCCAGCAGGGGCACGAGGACCTCGGCAAACGCGATGGCGTCCCTCACACGCTCCTCCTCGCGGGCCCTGAGCGCGGCCAGGACCGCGTCCGCCTCCGAATCCGAGGCGGACGGCTCCCGGGCCCTGGCTACCGCTGCGGCAAGCTCGGTCTCCTCGACGCGGAGCGCCTCCCGGACCATCCCCTCGGAGCGAAGGAAGCAGACGCGCCGATAGACCCTTCCAACCTCGGTCCAAGGCTGATCAAAACTGGGGAGGACATCTGCCAGGGCGCTCAACGGTTGGAGCCCAGACAGCCATCGCCGCCGGCGGTTCGGGGATTTCTTTCAGCCGCGCGCCTTCAGGCTCACGTACATCCCCTCGACCTTCGACCTGGCCCAGGGGGTCCTGCGAAGGAAGGCCAGGCTGGACTTGATGCTCGGGTCGAAAAGGAAGCACCGAATGGCCACCCTGCGGCCCATCTCCCGCCAGCCATAGTGCGCCACGAGCTCGGTCAGGAGCCTCTCCAGGGTCACGCCGTGGAGGGGATCGCTGGATTTGGGCTGGGTCACGCCCCAAGCATGGCCCTCACTGGGGCAGGGCTCAAGCGCGCACGCCGGCAGACGCCGCGATTGGGGACAGAGTCCCTCCGGTGGCGATCCGCCCGGGCAGCGCGGCACCAGGCCCCCCCGGGCCGGCCCGGCGCCGGCGCGGATTTTAGGCCATATTAATCCGGCTGTTTTCCAAGCGCCCCGGTTCTTTGGGGTTCGCATCCGAATGTCCGCGCCGCTAAAGTCGGGATGCCTCAGATCCAGATTGGTTTCCCTCCGAGTCCCTCCCGCGGGGAGGGACGGGTGGTTCTTGTCTGGTCACCCCAAACCCCAACAAACCCCGTGAAGATACCCCAAAAACACCTCCTCAGGGCCGCGTGTCTGGCCTCGACCTGCCTCGCTCTTGCGTCCCCTGCGATCGCGACCGACGGCTACTTCGTCCAGGGCTTTGGAGCCGTCAATTCCTCGCTGGGCGGCGCCGCCACGGCGGGCAATGACCAGGACCTCATTGGCAGCATCTACAAGAATCCAGCCACGGCGGTCCTGTTTGCCGACCGCACGGCCTCGGTCGTCTTCGGCGACATCATCCCGAGCGTGCAAGTCAACAGCTCCGTAAACGCCCTCGGCCTCAACGGCTCGTCGAACTCGACGATCAACGGCGTCCCCTACCTCTCGTTCATGACCACCTGGAAGGGCTCCGCGCCGGACCTCGCCTGGTTCGCGGGCGCGGTCAGCGAGGCGGGCCTGAGCTTCCATGCCGCCACCTCGTCGACAAACCCGATCTTCTTCCCGCAGGCGGGCGCCGCCGGCAATCCCTTCGGCGGCCAGTTCGGCGGCTTCGGCGACGTGCGCTCAAGCCTCTATGTCGTGCGCCTGCCGCTCGGCCTGGCGGGCGTAAGCCCCGGGGGATGGTCGTGGGGGGTCGCGCTCGCGCCCTCGATCGGCCGGAACCTGTTCACGCCGGCCGCGTTCGCCGAGCCAAACATCGGTGCGGACGGGGCCCCCGCCTACGCCACGGTCCAGCAGCAGGACATCCAGCTGGGATTCGGGGCCCAGGGCGGCCTGCGCTACGAGGCGGACAAGGACCTCTCCTTCGGCCTTTCGGTTTCGACACCCACGTGGTTCCACACCTACTCGTGGGACGTCTCCAACGGCGACGGCGGTAACCGCAGCGTGACCTTCACGATGAACCGCCCCCTGACGGCACAGCTCGGCGTCAACTACGCGCTGCTCGACACGACGCATCTCATCGCGGACCTGGGGTACATCGCCTACGGCTCGACCAGCGGATTCGACAACAGCGGCTTCCGCGCCAATGGCTCGATAGCCGGCCTCGGCTGGCAGGACTCCTGGACGTTCGAGCTGGGGATCCAGCACTCCCTGACGAAGGACATCGTCGTGCGCGCGGGGTACAACTACTGCACGGACCCCATTCCAGCGGACATGACTTTCTACAACGTCGGTTCGCCGCTCGACGTCGCGCAGCACCTATCGATCGGAAGCTCGGTCAGGCTGGCGCCCGGCATGACGCTTGACATCTCCTACACGCGCGGCCTCTCCCACACGCAGTCCAGCTCCTGGTACAATCCCGCCGGGGCCGTGCCGGGGACGAACATCACGACGGACACGTCCGGCAACGAGTTCGCGGTCGGGACCACGTTCAAGTTCTGACCCCGGGGGAAGGGGTGACAGGCGCGCCGCGCGGGCGTCCTTGGCAAAACGCGCAACAAAAAGGTTGCTTTATAAAATTCTCCCGCGATGATGCAACCTAAAGGTTGCATCATGAAGACAAACCGCATCGAAAAACGGATAGAGCTCAAGGCGCCCGTCTCCAGGGTCTGGCGGGCGCTCTCGGACCACGTCGAGTTCGGCAAATGGTTCCATGCCAAGCTCGAGAATCCCTTTGTCCCGGGAAAGGTCACGCGCGGACACATCACCTACCCGGGGTACGAGCACATCAGATGGGAGGCCACCGTCCAGAAAATGGAGCCCGGCAGGCTGTTCTCCTTCACCTGGCATCCCTACGCCGCGGACGCCTCGGCTGACTATTCCAAGGAGGCCCCCACCCTCGTCGAGTTCCGGCTGGAGGAGATCGCGGGGGGCACCCTGCTCACCCTGACCGAATCGGGATTCGGGAAGCTGCCGCCCGGGCGCCGACCCGAGGCCTTCCGGATGAACGACCGCGGGTGGACGGAGCAGCTGAAGAACATCAAACGCCATGTCTCGAAGGCCTAGGACCGGCGTTGGCCGCTCGAACGCCCCGGTCTTCGCGGCGCTCGGCGACGAGACGCGCCTCCGCCTTGTCGGGAGGCTCTGCCGAGGAGAGCCGCTCTCGATCTCTGAGCTCTCCACGGGCTCGAGGCTCACCCGGCAGGCGATCACGAAGCACCTGCGGGTGCTTGAGGATGCGAACCTCGTCCGCGGGGCGCACCGGGGCCGCGAGACGCTCTTCGAGCTGACCCCCGGCCCGATCGGGGACGCAATGGACTACCTGAGCCTCGTTTCCGGCCAGTGGGAGCGGACCCTTGCGAGGCTCAAGTCGCTCGTCGAGGCAGGCGATGCCTAGTAAGCCCCCTTCGCTGGCGCCGGTCATGCCGCCTTTAGAAATCCGCCGAGTCGGGCTGCCAGGCGGGCCAGTTCCGCAACCCGCCTTTCCACATCGGGGTCGACGATGCGCCCGTCCACGAACGCCTCGCCCGTGGCATACACGAACCTCGGGACGATCACGCTGCGAAAGTCCAGCATGAGGGCGTTCGCCAGGGACATGATCGACATGTAGCTGCCCAGGCCTCCGGCGGCGCAGAGGAAGCCGACGGCCTTGCCCTCCCAGCCGCTGCCGGTGAGCTCGATCAGGTTCTTCACGGCCGCGTTCGCGCTGTAGTTGTATATCGGAGTGGCGACCAGCACCGCGCTGGCCCCCGCGAGGAGCCCCCCCAGCAGGGCGACGTTGGGGTGGTCGTAGGACGGCCCGCCGTCGCAGAGCGGCAGCGGGTAGTCGCGCAGGTCCGCGTACGACACGGCGTGGCGGTCCTCCTCGAGGATGCGCTGCGCCTCACGCGCGAGAATCCGGCTGTTGCTGTCCGGCCTAAGGCTTGTGGAGACGACAAGGATCATTGAAGGGGGATGATTTCACAGGGCGGCCCAGCTTTGGAAGGGCTGCGTGGCATAGCCCCGGCCCAACCCGGGCGCTCCCTGAGAGCCGCCGGGCGGCGAGGCAAATGGCGCGAAATTAATCTCAACCAGGTAATCGTTGGGCATCGGGGAGGATGGTGTTGAAAATTGCGGGAACCACGCCACGGTAACACCTCAAGTTTACTTGAGGTCAAGGGTGAATCATGGGAAAAATCCAACCGGTGCAGTTTCATCACGAGCTGGGGGTCGGCGAGGTGGCCAAGCGCTGCGGCGTCGCGGTCTCCGCGATCCACTTCTACGAGGCCAGGGGGCTGATAACGAGCTGGCGGAACCAGGGCAACCAGCGCCGCTATCCCCGCGAGGTGCTTCGCCGCGTGTCGATAGTGAAGGTCGCCCAGCGGCTCGGAATCCCACTCGCCTCGATCAAGGCCGCGCTCGACTCGCTCCCGAAGGGACGCACGCCGACCGACCAGGACTGGAGGAAGCTCTCCGCGCGCTGGCACGCCGACCTCGACGAACGCATCGCGAGGCTGTCGCGCCTTCGCGACCAGCTCACGGGCTGCATCGGCTGCGGGTGCCTCTCGATGAAGGAGTGCCCGCTGCGCAACCCTTGGGACGAGCTGTCAGGGAAGGGGCCCGGACCGCACCTTTTGGAGCCGGCAAGCCGCCGAAGGCGGGCTCCGAAATCCTGAGGGCGGGCTCACGTCCTCGGCTTGTCCAGCTTCGGCCACTCGTGGTCCACCCCGAGCTGATGCGAGATCACGCTGGTGACCCTGCCGCTTGCGTCCTTGATCACCCTCACCTGCACGTCGTACTGCTTGAGGTAAAGCTCCGTAGCCGAGGTTGCACCCAGCTCAAACCTGGGCTGCCCCGTCAGCCGGGTGTACAGGCGGCCGCCCTCGCGGCTGATCGTCATCGTGACCGAGGGCCCCGCATCGTAGTCGCCGAGGAGGGCCTCGACCTGCTCCTCTCCGAGCCTGTACTCGGCGACGTCCGGGATCCGGGGGGCGCTGAATACCTGCCCGTTCTGGCTGTGGGTCGCGCTGACGACGCGGCCGCCGGAGTCCTTGACGAAGGTGACCCTGGCGTCGACGACCTTCCAGTAGAACTCCGTTTCGGATTTCGGGAAGATCTCGTACCTCTGCTGGAGGCCAAGCTGGGCGTAAACGCGGTTTCCCTCCCGCGTGACCGTGAGGATCGGCCCGTTGTAGTTGTAGCGGCCGACGATGGCCGCCAGCGCGTCGCCGGACACCGAGGCGGGCGCCGGCGCCTTGAGCTCAAGGACGCCGCCCGGCCGGCGTTCAAAGAGTATCCCGGTCACGCGACCTCCCCCGAGCCTGGCGCCTGAGACCTCGCCGGCCGCATTGCGGACAAACCTGAATTCGGAGGCAAACCACAGCGACGACTTGAAGCGGTCCCTGAACGTCGGGGTGAGGCTGAACTCGCCGTGACGGGCATGCATGCCGACCAGGACCCCGCCCCTGAGGTAAATCGTGTACTGGGTCTCGAGCTCCTCGCTCCAGTAGACGCCGGTGTACTGCCTGAGGTCCGATTCCACCTTCGCCTCGGCGGCCGGAATGCGCTCGGCCTCATTCACGGCCCCGGGCTGGGTGATCTTGGCGGCCATTCCCCCGTCCGGCCTCGGGGTCAGCACGATGTCCGCCTTGAGCTCCTTGATGTAGAAATGGCCCGGCCCGACGGGCCGCAGCTCGAGCGGGGGATCGATCTCGCCGGCGGCCCAGAGCTTGCCGTCCTTGACCACGGCCGTGACGGTCTGGCCGATGCTCGGGATGGGATAGGTCCCCGCGTATTTTTCGAGTTCCTTCGGGTCGGCCGTTATGTACTTCGGCTCCGGGTTCCCGCTCTTGGCCTCCTTCGGCGCCATCAGACCGCCGATGTAGACGGCGGCCACCTCCTTTGCCTTTTCCTCGGCGTTGAAGCTCGCGAGGTTGCTCACCACGGCGATGCCCAGCTCCTGCTTCGGGAACCACAGCACCTCGCTTCGGAAGCCCGCGTCGCCGCCGTTGTGCCAGAGGATCGGCAAGCCGCGGTACGTCCCGAGCCCGAGGCCGAGGCCGTAGTCGATCCTGGTCCCGTCCGCCAGTACGCAGGCCTCCTGCAGCCGGCCGACGGCCGAGGTCCCGCCAACCTGCGGGTTGCGGAAATTGTCCAGCCACCTGACGAGGTCCCCGGCCGTGGTGAAGAGGCTGGTCGCGCCGACAGTGGCGTAGTTGAGGGGAGACGCCGCGAAGGCATTCCCGTCGACGTGGTAGGAGTAGGCGCGACCCGGCACCAGCTGCGTGAGATCCTGATGGAAATGCGTGTGCGTCATCCCCAGGGGTCCGAAGATTCGCTCCGCGCAGAATTCGGGGAACGGCCTGCCCGAAACCCGGGTGACGATCTCGGCCAGGAGCGTGAAGCCCCCGTTTGAATAAAGGTGCTTCGTCCCCGGCGGAAAATTCAGCTCTTTCTGCCGGAAGAGCATCCGGAGAATCTGATCCTGCGTGATGACATCCTCCAGGCTCCAGCCCGCGAGCGCCAGCGTCTGCCACTGATCGCGGATGCCGCTCGTGTGCTGCAGCAGGTTTCGGATCGAGATCTTCTGGCCGTAGTCGGGCAGCTCGGGCAGGTACTTGTGGACATCGTCCTCGAGGGACAGCTTCCCGTCAGATTCGAGCAGGACCACCGCCATGGCCGTGAACTGCTTGGAGACCGATGCGACATGGAAGACGGTGTCGGGCCTGATCGGGACGGCGTACTCCATGTTCGCAATCCCGAATCCCTTCTCGAAGACAACCTTCCCGTGCTGGATCACCGCGACCCCGGCGCCGGGCGACGTGGTCGAATCCCACTCCTTGAATATCCGGTCGATCCGCTTCTCGGGCGACTCGGGGGCCGGGGCGGTGGAAGCGCCGGGCACCGGGACCCCAGGCGCGCTCTCGGTCTGGTCCGCAGTCGTTACTATTGGTGCCGCCAGCAGGCACGGTAGGATCAGTCGCGCTAGTATCATGGGGTTCTGCGATGGGGTAGTCGGGTTGCCAACGCCTTATGCTCCGGCCGGCATTTCGGCACAAGGGCGAACGCCTGCCGGCGGCCTTCGCCCTATCCGCTCGATGGGAGGCATCCCGCGGGATCCAGGAATCACCTAGCCGGCCAGAGCCAGCCGAACGTGCCGGCTGTCAGTCCTGCGTAAATCAGCGCGTCCACGGTGGCCTTGATCGTCGTTTTCCAGGAGCGTCGGTACCAGATCGACATCTGCCACAGCGCTGCGCCGTAGCCCAGGAACGAGGTCACGCCGACTATCCGGAACACCTTGTTGTACCCCGTGCCGAGAGGAAGCGCATGGCAAGCCGTGTAGCCGGCCAGGTAGCTGACCGCGACCAGATAGACAAACCACAGCGCAAGGTTCTTCCCCATCTGAAACGGCCCGTTTGGGAGGACGGAGAGCACCATGACCGGACCCTTCGCCAATTTCTCGGCAAACTCGGGCGACTTCATCTCGGCGGAGCCCGAACAATTGGGCACCATGTAGTCGCCCGGCGGCATCGCGAAGGGGCGAAGGGCTTCCATCACCTTGTCCTGCTCCGGCAGCTTCACATAGTCACTCTTGTGCCACGGCAGCACCACATGGATGAAGGAGCTCGCCAGGAACGTGAACACTGACGACAGCAGGACGGGGAGCCAGAGGACGTGCAGGACGGTCATGATGATTTCCTTTGCTCTTGAGGTTTAGGGGGCGAGGACACGCAGACGCTGCAAGACGAGTCCGACAATGTGAACCTCCATCCCCTCGTCAATTTCAAGGAGGCGGGAATCCTGAGGGGGGAGACCGGGCGGGCCGAGAGCCCGTGATTCCTCAAGCCGCCAAGCCGCAACACCTCGTCTATCACCCCAACCCCCTGACGGGCCGGCAGTCTTCCGTCCTCCGGCAAGGCGGCCCCCCGGTGCGCCGGCCCCGAGCGGCGCCAGTCCCGCATTAAAGCCGGCCAGGCGCACGGCGGCCAGCCCCCCTTGAGGGCCCGCCACGCCTCGCCGTCCATCCGCCAAGCTCCAGCGCGACCGCTGTGCAGGCGCCGCGCAGCTCGTCCGCTACCCTCCGGTCAACCACGGTTCTGGCAACGATCATCCCTCCTATGCACATCGCGGCTGCCGCCTGTGCCGTGGCACGCCGGGGCCGGCCATTCGGCACGACGCTCCGCTCCAGGACGCTGACCATGGCCCGAAACACCGTCTCAAACGCGGCTCGGGCGCTGATTCCGCTGCGGGAAACATCGGTCGGCAGCGCGACCATCGGACACGAATTCTCGACATCCTCGAAATGCTGGCGGGAGAGGTAGGCCTCGATTATCTGGGGACCGACGTCGCCCTTTGACAGGTCCACCTCCACCCCCTCCCAGCAGTGCTCCCACTGCGGGTTTGTGAAGAAGCAGTCCAGCACCTCGGCGTAGAGGTCGCTCTTGCTCTTGAAGTAACTGTAGAATCCGCCGTGCGTGAGGCCTGCGCCCGCCATTATCTGCGTGACGGAGACGTTCTCGAATCCCCGGCGGTTGAACAGCCTTCGGGCGCTGTCGATGATCTTGCTTTTTGTCTCGGCGCGGTGGCCGGATGCGTAAGGCATGGATGCTCCTTGGTTGTGGCGCCTGGGTGTCTGTGGCGACTTATACACGATTTCCAAAACATTATCTTTATCATATTTTCGGCGCGTGCTTCAATCAGCCCGAGCGGCCAGGGAACATTCAAATCAACCCATGAAGACAATAAAGGACCCGCGGGCGTTGACGGACGCCATGACGCGAAGGCAGGCCGTCGCAGGAATGGCGCTGGCTCTCGGCAGCCTGGCCGCGGCTTCGAGGGCGCGTGGCGATGCCGAGCCGGCCATGAAGGACACACCGGCCTCGGCGGAGAACCTGAAGCGCACCTCGATCCACCAGGAGATCGACTTCACGGCGGGCCCCCAGCGCATCTACGGCGCACTCCTCGATCCGAAGCAGTTTGCAGCCTTCACCGGACTGCCCGCGGTCATCGATCCGCGGGAAGGCGGCGCCATTTCGCTCTTCGGAGGGCTGATCGAAGGTCGAAACGTGGAGCTTGTCCCGGGGCAGCGGGTGGTGCAGGCCTGGCGGCCAACCCATTGGGATCCTGGAATTTATTCAATTGCCAGGTTTGAGCTCAAGCCGAAGGGCCCCGGAACCACGGTGGTCCTCGACCACACCGGCTTTCCGGAGGGCGAGTACGACCATCTCCTTGCGGGATGGAGCCGGCACTACTGGGTCCCGCTCGCAAAATACCTGGCGTAGCCGGACAGTGCGCGGCTGGTGTTCACCGTCAAGGAGGTCAAGCTCAAGAGGAACAACCCCGTCACCCACCTCCGGCTCATGGACTCGTCGAGCGGCGACGTGCGTGCCCTGACGTCGGCGGAAATCACGGACTGCGATCCATGCTGGGGCCCCGATGAAAACCCCGGGGTGCTGCTTTCCGTTCTCCCCGCATCTCCGTGGGCCACGGCGAGGCGCGGCGCGAAATCCTCGCCGTCGGCCCTCCCGGCATTGGCCGGCGGAAACAGGATCCCGCGTCCCACACCTGCTCTGGACCTGATTCAAGGGGTGAGCTTAGAGGAATTGGGTTGCCTTACCCATAACCCGTTGGTTATGGTTAGGGAATGCAGGCGGTATCAGCCGATCTATTCAGGGCGCTCGCCGATCCCACCCGTCGGGCCATCTTTGAATGGATAGCCCGCGATGGAGAGCAGACGGTACACGGCCTCACGCGCCGCGCAGGCGTATCTCAGCCTGCCGTCTCCAAACACCTGGCTGTCCTCAAACTCGCCAGGCTCGTGCGCGATCGGCGCGATGGGCGCGAAACTCATTACAGCGCCCAGCCACGTGCCCTGGTCCCGCTTGTCGACTGGATGAGCCATTACGGCGTCTTTTGGCGCGATCGATTTGATCGTCTGGAAACCCTGTTAAACAAAATCGAGAAATGAACACTCCAGCAGCCCCAGCCTGTAGCCTCGTCATTGAGAAGGAAATGCCCCACCCCCCGGAGAAAATCTGGCGCGCGCTCACGCAAGGCCCCCTCATTGAGGAGTGGCTGATGAAGAACGACTTCCAGCCTGTGGTTGGCCACCGGTTCAGCTTCCGCGCCACGCCTGTGCCGAATTGGAATGGGGTAATAGACTGTGAAGTCTTGGTGGTGGAGGCGCATTCACGACTCTCCTACACTTGGGGTTCCATGGGAATGAAGAGCGTCGTCGCTTGGACGCTGACACCCTCCAAGGGCGGCACAAACGTCCGCATGGAGCAATCCGGCTTCCGGTCGCAAGAGGATGCCAACTTCAAGGGCGCGAGCTATGGCTGGCAGAAGTTCACCGGCAGCCTGGAGCGTGTCGTCGGAGGGCTGGATTGACCAAGGGAGCCAAGAGCGATCGCCTGCCCGGACCACGCCTTGGTCACCGCCAGCCAGGCGTGGTAAAACCCTCTCAAGAACGCCATTCACCCAAGGCGCAAATGAAAAACATGAATCCCAAGGTTGATGCCTACATAAGCGAGGAACGGAGGTGGCGGAAGGAATCCGAGCGATTGAGATTGATCAGCCTCGGCTGCGGGCTGACCGAAGCGCTGAAGTGGGGCAAGCCCTGTTACACGTACCAGGGAAGCAACGTGGTTTTAATCCAGGGGTTTAATGAATACTGCGCGCTAATGTTCTTCAAGGGTGCCTTGCTAAAGGATCCCAAGGGCATCCTGAAGAGAATCGGGGAGCATACTCAGGCCGCCCGCCAGGCCCGGTTCACCAATGTTCGGGATGTAGTCGAGATGGAGCCAACGCTGGAGGCCTACATCAATGAGGCCGTTGAAGCGGAAAGGGCCGGCTTGAAGGTGGTTCTAAACAAGAATCCAAGGCCCGTTCCCGATGAATTCAGAAAGAGACTGGATGCCGAGCCTGCCTTGAAATCGGCATTCTATGCACTGACGCCCGGGCGGCAACGAGGGTACATCTATTACTTCTCCGCGGCCAAGCAATCAAAGACCCGGGAGTCGAGGATAGAAAAATGCAGGCGGAAGATTCTAGCTGGGAAGGGATTGGATGACTAGGGCTCGCACATGGCGCATCGATCGTTCCAAAGGCGCGGGCGACACCCGCGTTGGAACGTGCTAAGCTGGAGCCGCAATCAACCACGGGAGATCCAGCAAATGAACCACCGCACACTTGGAAACAGCAGCCTGGAGGTCTCGGCCATTGGCCTCGGCTGCATGGGCATGAGCTCCGGATACGGTCCGGCAGGCGAAAAGCAGGCAATGATCTCGGTAATCCGAGCTGCCGTTGAAAGCGGTGTCACCTTTTTCGACACGGCGGAGATATACGGCCCCTTCAAGAACGAGGAGCTCGTCGGCGAAGCCCTCGCCCCGTTCCGGGGCACCGTGAAAATCGCCACGAAATTCGGATTCAGGATCGGGCCGAACGGAGAGCGGATGGAGGGCCTGGACAGCCGGCCAGCCCATATCAAAGAGGTCGCGGAGGCCTCGCTGAGGCGCCTTCGGACCGACGTAATAGACCTCCTCTATCAGCATCGCGTCGATTCGGATGTTCCGATCGAGGAAACGGCCGGAGCGGTGAAGGAGCTGATCGAAGCCGGCAAGGTGGGGCATTTCGGGCTGTCGGAGGCCGGAGTGACGACAATCCGGCGCGCACACGCCATCTAACCCGTCGCCGCCCTTCAGAGCGAATACTCCCTGTTTTGGAGGGAGCCCGAAGCGGAGATCATCCCCACCCTCGGGGAGCTTGGAATCGGCTTTGTCCCGTTCAGCCCTCTCGGCAAGGGCTTCTTGACAGGCAAGATCGACGAAAACACGAAGTTCGACGCCACGGACTTCCGGAATGTCGTCCCGCGATTTTCACCCGAGGCCCGCAAGAACAACCAGGCCGTGGTCGCTATGCTAATCACAATCGCCAGGCGCATGAGAGCGACCCCGGCTCAGATCGCGCTCGCCTGGTTGCTGGCGCAGAAGCCGTGGATAGTTCCGATTCCCGGCACCACAAAGCTGCCGCGCCTCCTCGAGAACGTCGGAGCGGCCTCCATCGAGCTGACTCCGGCCGACCTCCGTGAAATCAACGCAGCCTGCGATAGGATCACGCTTCAAGGGGCGCGCTACCCGGAGCATTTGCAGAAACTCGTCGGCCGCTGAGCAAGCCTCGGTCCGGCGGCCGTTGCCAGGTCCTGCGATATCTCGCACGGAAAAACGACCTCAGGAGTTGCCGGGCGGGCCTATCTGGCCCGCCTTGGAGGTGCGGCCCGCGCCCTCCAGGATGGGCATGACCAGGCGGAGGATGATCGGAACGATTGCTTCAGCAGGGGGGCGGTCTGGGGTGTTGAACCATTGCTTGACGGCCCCGTAGATCGCCCAGCTTGCCGTGGTCGCGATCATCTCCGGATGGAAAGCAGGCGTGGACGCCGCTCGAGTTACGCCACCCAGGAGGACACGGCGAATCGCGTTTATAATTGCCGCCTCGATCAGGGGTTCAAAAGCGGTGTGCTTGCGACACGCATCCTGGCTCGAATGGCATTCGCGGAGGTAGTCGCAGGCGGCAAGGACGATCGGGCCGGCGGCTGCAGCACAGGACCCATCAAAGCTGACCTTTCGCTCGTCGAGCAGTTTATGGAAGCCTCCGGCGACCATGGCATCAAGGAGGGCATATTTGTCAGTGTAGTGGTCGTAGAATGTGGCCCGGTTTACCGTGGCGGCTTCAGTTATGTCCTGGACTGAGATATCGTCAAAGCTCTTATTCCGCATCAGCTTATGTAATGCCTCCTGAAGAAGAATTCGCGTGCGGCGGATGCGTGGATCGCGCACCTCACAATCTGAGATTGGCATAACTTGTTTATATCCCGCCAACAGAGAAAATCAACAAAACAACACTTGTCGTTTAAAGAAAAACTACTATTGTTGTTTATCCATCAGATGTCGTTTAACAATCAAAAGAACACCCAATGAAGATCACTGCTAACATTGCCCGGATACTCCTCGGCCTGCTTTTCCTCACATTCGGCTTGAATGGATTCCTGCATTTCATCCCCATGCCACCGCCCCCGGGTCTGGCCGGACAATACCTCGGCGTCCTGTTTAGCTCGCATTATCTCGTCGCGGTATTTCTCCTGCAGGCGATCGCCGGGGCGCTCTTGCTGGTCAACCGCTATGTTTCCATGGCCTTGGTATTGCTTGGGCCAATCATCGTGAACATCCTCCTGTTTCATTGCCTGATGGCGCCCGAGGGTCTGCCACTGGCACTTGTGGCTGCTGCGCTCTGGCTAACGGTATTCTTCAGGGCGCGCCGCGCCTTCTCGGGGATATTTGCGGCAAGGATAAGCGCCTGAATGCAAATTGGCATCGACAGTTTTGCGGCCGCGGCTTCGGACTCGCCGACTGGAGCGACCGTCAGCCCTTCCGAGCGCCTGCGTCAATTGATCGAGGAGATCGAGCTTGCCGATCAAGTGGGCCTCGATGCCTTTGGCATCGGCGAGCACCACCGCCGAGAATACCTTGACTCTGCACCCGCGGTCATCCTCGCAGCAGCCGCGTCGCGCACCAAGCGCATCCGCCTGACCAGCGCCGTCACGGTGCTGAGCGCAGCCGACCCTGTCCGGGTCTTCCAGGAGTTCGCCACCCTTGACCTGCTTTCGCAGGGCCGGGCGGAAATCGTGGCAGGTCGCGGTTCCTTCACCGAAGCCTTTCCCTTGTTTGGCCTGGAACTCAAGGACTATGATTCTCTGTTTTCGGAAAAGCTCGATCTGCTTCTGAAGATTCGCGAGAGCACGCACGTTCACTGGTCCGGGCTTCACCGCCCTCCGCTCGACGGGCTGGCCGTCTATCCGCGACCGCTGCAGAACCCGCTTCCAATCTGGCTCGGAGTAGGCGGCACACCAAGTTCGTTCGTTCGCGCCGGCACCCTGGGCCTTCCCCTGATGGTCGCGATCATCGGCGGCGAACACCGCAGGTTCCGGCCACTGATTGACCTTTATCGTGAAGCCGGCGCTCGAGCCGGCCACGATGTCAATAAGCTGCAGGTCGGCATCCACTCCATCGGCTTTCTCGGTGACTCCTCCCAGCGGGCCGCGGAAGACTTCTTTCCGGGCTACTCCCGCGCGTTCACGGAAATTGGCAAGGAACGCGGCTGGCCGCCAACCACCCGCGCCCAGTTCGACCGCGCGCGCAGCCCCGCAGGGGCCCTGCTGGTCGGCGACGCGGATGAAGTCGCCGAGAAGGCTCTCGCCGTGAATGAGGCCCTGGGCGGAATTTCGCGCCTCAGTTTCCAGATGACCGTTGCAGCGATTTCGCACAGCAAGATGATGCGCGCCATTGAGCTCCTCGGAACCCGGGTGGCGCCCATCGTACGGAAGGAGCATTCGGCCGCTACGGCAGGCGCCTAAATTCGCCGCCGGCTTCCCCGCACCCCATTCTCGCCCATCGCTTGGATATCTTGCGGCGCCTGGATTCCACATGCCAACAGGCAGGGTTGCTTGCTGCGGAGCCGGAAACCGGTAAGACCAAGGACACTCCACCCTTCAATTAGCCTTCCAACCCCTTGCATAACCCGGTCGACGATAAGCTAGCCTCATTGCTCAACCTGGACAATGCTGTTGTTCGGCTTTCAGCATCAAGACGAGTCGGCAAGACCGAACTAGTCTCCCGATTTTTTGACCAGGAGTTAGAAGAAGCCACCACAGCAGAAAGTCGCAATGATCACGCGCCAAACCCTTAGCCTGCTGTACGGCAAGCAGCCTTAATCTCAGCTGACCGAGTTCAGTGAACCCATTCAATCATCCAATCTCACGCCGTCTCGATCGGTGATCGCCATTCCCTAGTTGCCATGCGAAATCCCCACCGATCCCCACTACGCGCCAATTCAGCGATGCCGCTGCCGCCAGCGGTGGATTCAATGAGCTATCGAGCTTTCGTAATGAGCGGATTGGCATGGCTGCTTGTTTGCCTCACTGGATCACGGCTCAATGCCGCAGATTCGCCGGCAGTCGGGCCTGTGGATCAGGCGACAATCTACTACTCTTTTGCGCCGTGGGACGACACTGCCTACGACTTGGAAATCCCGCTGGGGCATGTGGATGATGCCGCCCATCCCTTTATCCGCGTAAGCATTTGGGGCTATCCGGAGTACCCGGAACCGAAGACCATACATTTTTCAGGGACGGAAGATGCTGGGGGAGGGCCCCTGAGGGGCGACGGACGCGCCCTCTTCCAAGCTGATCTCAACAAATCAATTCCGGAAGGTCTGGCGGGCTCGGTTTCATTTAAGACCCTGAAGAAAGATTCCTCGGTTTCAGGAAGTTATGATTTGGCAACGCTGGATGGGAAGAGGAAGTTCAAGGGAAGCTTTCAGGCTGTGTGGGGTAACAAGCCGACGAGGGTCATCCGGTGAAATCTTCTTGGGTGCGGCGCAACCTGTTACGATAATGCGTCGATGGGGTCCTCATGGCGCACCTTCAGGTCCGACACAGGGCTTCGCGGGCCGATTCCTGCCAGCCGCCGTCACGCAGAGCTTGCCGTCTTCGGTCGCATCGTGACGTTTTATGACCCGACGAGGCGCCGCAGTTCGACCGGTCGGATCCCCCCAGTGGCCCTCGAAATAAAACTACAACCAAAGGACATCAAAGCCGCCTGAGTTGGTGTCCACATCATCGAGGCAAGCCCACGGAACAAAAACATGGAATTCAAGGGTGAAACATTTTTGTACATGCTTGCTGGCCTGATGATCACGTTCGCAGGGTTCTCGGCGCTCTTGTTGACCCTCCGACCGGCCACTGGAGCGAGGTTGTCACTGCTTGACCGATACCTAGCAAAAACGGTCATGACCTACATCTTCGTACTGACGGCGGGAGCCCTGCTGCCGGCGCTATTTGCGCTCTACGACATTCAGGAAAAGTGGATTTGGCGGGACTCTGGTGTGCTTTTCGCACTGCCGATGCTGTCTCTTCAGGTCACCTATCCGCACCGACGCCGCAAGGTGGCCGGCGAAGGACCGCCGCCCGCAATATTCGCGGTCTTCGTTGTATTCGGCTCCGCTGTGACACTGGCGATGCTTGGCTACGTTTTAGAGGGCCTCCAATACAGCGCCGCAGCCTACATCACAGCTTTGACGATCGACTTCTTTACGGTCGTCTTCGGCTTCGTGATCGCGCTCGAAGTCATAATGCAACAACCATCGGAAGTGCCGGAGCGGCCGGCGCCGCATTAGCTCCGATTGCTAGGGTGTGAACGCGTGAACGCCCGTCCCCTTGGCTCGTTCCAGATGCGGAATGGGTAGCCAGGTTGGTATTTGGCACGGACCTAAGGGCCCAACATTTCGACTACGATTTCAGGCGCTTAATGAATTGAGCCTCGAAGATCTCATAAACCAGCTGCGGTTCCTCGATGAAGGCATCCGTCCAGGGAAGGTCCTCACCCAACGTCATCGCGAGCGACGTCGGTGGTTTGCGAGCGCATCCTCAGGGGAGCTCCTATCAACGCCACGGAGGCCGAAGTCCGTAAGTTCGACGGGTTCCACGCGTCGATGAGCCAGGGTTTCGGAGGGAGCCGCTTCATCGCCCCCTCAGTCTGGATGCTCTTCTGCGCCGTCGTCCTCGTGATGCTCGTGGCCTGCGCCAACGTCGCAAGCATGCTCCTCGCCCGCGGCGCGCGCCGCCAGGGCGAGTTCGGGATCCGCGTCGCGATGGGGGCCTCGGGCGCACGGATTCTCAGGCTGGTCCTTACCGAGAGCCTAATCCTAGCAATCTGGGGAGCCGTCGCTGGAATCTTGATCGCGGCCTACGGCATCCGCATACTGGCGGCCGTCGCCCCGATCACCGATACGCGCAGGGCAGCCATGGTGTTCGACGTCCGTGTCCTCGGCTTTGTTGCCGCCGCCATTGTCCTGACCACGCTTTTTGCAGGCCTTCCGCCCGCCCTCGCGTCCCTGAGGCTCTCCGTCGCGGACCTGATACGCGGCGACGGCCGGAGCATAGCTGGCTCCAAGACCCGCCACAATCTGCTCCGCGGCCTTATCATCGCGCAGGTAGCCATTGCATTCACCCTTGCAAACGCCGCCGCACTCTTCTCCCGGAGCTACATGAAGCTGCTCACGGCAAACGAGGGTCTCTCCACCGAGCACGTACTCTCAGCCGAGGTCAATCTGCAGGGAAGCAAGTACGAGAAGACCGAGGAGCGCACGCGCTTCACGATCCAGATGACGGAATGTGCGGCGGCGCTGCCCGGCGTCGTCGCCGCCGGCACCACGACAAACCTCCCGCTCGAGGGCGCCAGCAACATGAACATCCTCGTCAACGACGAGGCGTTCGATTCCTCGGCCCAGCGCACCCTGGCGGAGATTTCCGGCGTCACCCCGAGGTATTTCGACGCCGCCGGAATCCGGGTGCTCCGCGGGCGCACGCTTGGAATCGAGGACGCCGGCGAGGACGCCATCGGCGTCGTCGTGAACCGCGCCCTCGCCGAGAAGTGCTGGCCGGGACAGGACCCGATCGGCAAGATCATCCGACCGGACGCACCGAAGGCGTGGTTCCACGCCCGCGTAGTCGGAGTCGCCGAAAACGTGAGGCAGTGGGGCGCGAAGATGGATCCAATACCCGAGATGTACTGGACGCCCGACCGGGCATGGGGCCAGAGGATCTTCCTATTGGTGCGGTCGGCCAATCCGGCTGCGCAGCTCGCGCCGCTGCTGCGCCGCGAGCTTGCGACTTTGGACCCGGACCTTCCGCTTGCCCACATCCGCACCCTTAGGGACGTGGTCCATGAGGCCACACAGGCGGAGCGCCTCGTCGCCGGAGTTGTCGACTTCTTCATGGCCGCGGCCCTAGGGCTGGTGGCCGTCGGCCTTTATGGCACCCTTTCGTACCACGTACTTCAGCGCACCCGCGAGATAGGTGTACGGCTGGCCGTTGGGGCGGAGCGCCGCAGCATCCTGAAGCTGGTCTTCAAGCAGGGCTTCGGCTGGGTGCTCATCGGGCTCGCCGCCGGAATCGCGGGCTCGCTCGCCCTGGCCTCCATGCTTCGCTCCCTGATCTGGGGGGTTGACCCGCTCGGCGCGCTTTCGCTGCTGGCTGGGACGGCAGCGGTCGGAGCGGCCGCCGCGCTGGCCTGCTGGCTGCCGGCGTGGCGCGCGGCAAGAGTCGACCCGATTGTCGCCCTTCGAGCGGACTGAGAACGCACCGGAATCGATTATGAGGCGGAGCAGCTGAAAAGATCCGTAAAGCCGTG